>NZ_FXAG01000002.1:0-54844 GCF_900177275.1 Pseudogulbenkiania subflava DSM 22618 | reverse complement strand
GTTCGGCGACAAGCCGCGCTTCGGCCAAGCTCGCCAGCAGGGGGAAGGACAGGAACGTCGACCGGCTCCTCGCCGCGAAGGCGAAGGTTTCGGCCAGCAGGAACGCCGCCCGTTCGGCGACAAGCCTCGCTTCGGCCAGGCTCGCCAACAGGGCGAGGGGCAGGAACAGGGCCAGGGCTTCGACCGCAACAAGCGCCACTATGGGCAGTCGCGCAAGGACAGCGCCGCGTTCGGCAAGAACGAAGCACGCGACGACGCCCAGCACCCGCGTTCCGGCCCATCCCGCGCTCCAGGGGAATGGCAGGAGCGTCGCCCCGCACCGCGCCGTGAAGGTGAAGGCTTCGCCAAGCACGACAAACGCCAGGGCGGCGAGCCGCCGCGTTTCGGGCGCGACCGCTCCGACCAGCCGCGCCACCAGGAAGTAGACAAGCGCCAGGAAGACGAAGCGCTGCCGTTCACGCCGAGCCCGACCGGCGCCAGAAAGCCGACCTTCATCAGCCGGCCGAAGGAGCAGGACGAACAAACCAGCCGTCCGGCACCGCGCAGTGAGGATGACCGTGCGGCACCGCAAGCGCGCTACGAGTCGCGCTCCCGTTACGACGCCCCACGTCGCGAAGAGGAAAGCGGCGACGACACTCCGCTGTTCACCCCGAGCCCGACCGGCGCCAAGAAGCCCGGCTTCATCAAGCGCGCTGGCGATGTCGAGCCGCGTTCGGCCCCGCGCGACAGCCGCGGCGCACCGCACCACGGCGGCCATCGCCACGATGCCCCGCACCAGCCGGCGCCCAGCGCTCCACTGACGGTCGGCCGCAAGGTCCAGCTGTCGCTGTTCGCCCCCTGCCCGCGCGGCCTCGAAGGCGTGCTGGCCGAGGAATTGGACGCACTGGGCGCGCGCCACGTCCAGCCGACCGACGGCGGGGTCGGCTTCAGCGGCGATGCCACGCTGATGATGCGCGTCAACCTGCACAGCCGCACCGCCAGCCGTGTACTGATGCTGGTGGCCGAGGGTGGCTACGCCTCCGAACACGACGTCAACCGCCTGGCGCTGCAGGTGGACTGGCCGCGCTTCTTCGATGTCAGTCGCACCATCAAGCTCAAGACCGACGGCGTCGGCTCGCAGGTGCGTAGCCTCGACTTCGTCTCGCTGACGGTGAAGGACGCCATCTGCGACCGCTTCCGCCAGTCCGGCCTCGGCCGCCCCTCGGTCGACACCCGCACCCCGGACGTGCGCGTGCAGGTGTTCCTGACCCCGGACACGGCCAAGATCTACCTCGACACCAGCGGCGAGCCGCTGTTCAAGCGCGGCTGGCGCGAGGAGACCGGCGAGGCCCCGCTGCGCGAGAACCTCGCCGCCGGCATCCTGCTGCTGGCCGGCTACGACGGCAGCCAGCCGCTCATCGACCCGATGTGCGGCAGCGGCACCTTCCTCGTGGAAGCCGCCGACATCGCGCTGCAGCGTGCGCCGGGCCGCAACCGCAGCTTCGCCTTCCAGCGTCTGCGCGACTTCGATTCGGTCGCGTGGGAAGCGCTGCAGCTCGAAGCCAGGTTGGCCGAAAAGCCGCTGGCCCCGCTCGCCATCCACGGCTCCGACCGCGACGCCGCGATGACCGCGATTGCTCGCCACAACCTGCAGGCAGCCGGCCTGGCCGAGGCCGTCACGCTCAATACCGGCGACGTGCTCGACGTCCGTCCGCAGGGTGAGAACGGTCTGATCGTCAGCAACCCGCCGTACGGCGTGCGCCTCGACGAGCAGGACGCGCTGGCCGCGCTCTACCCGCAGCTGGGCGACTGGCTCAAGCAGCACTTCGCCGGCTGGACCGCGTACTTCTTCACCGGCGACCTGCGCCTGGCCAAGTTGATCCGCCTCGAGGTGAAGCGCCGCGTGCCGCTCTATAACGGCGCCCTGGAATGCCGCCTGTTCGCCATTCCGCTGGTGGCCGGCAGCGCGCGCCGCGACAAGAGCGACGAACACGCCGACTGAGCCTGCCTCGACTCACCCCCGCAACCGCCATCGTCATGCCGACATGGCGGTTTTGTTTTAGGCGCCGCTCTCCTCGCTGCACCCGCGCGTTGCCGCGGGCGGCGGGATGGTCTTTACTTCTAGCAGGGTGCCGCTTGTTCCGGTCGCACCGTGCTTTCTCGCCAGCACATTCCTGCCGGTGTTCCGTTCACGCCGGATGACGCGCGGCAACGTATCGATGCCGATTGGGAATGACAGCCATTCTGTTTCGTTAGGGATTTCGCCAATTAGCCGACGCTAATGTGCCTGCTACGATCGTCGTATGGTCGTGCCACACCTCACCGAGCCCCGGTCACGACCTTCACACACGATATCGTTGATTGCGACAGGGAATGACATGAAGAAACCGTTCTACACCCGTCTGTACTTCCAGGTGCTGCTGGCGATCGCCATCGGCGTCACGCTGGGTGCCGTGGCACCGGATTTCGCCGCCAAGATGAAGCCGCTGGGCGACGCCTTCGTCAAGCTGATCAAGATGATGATCGCCCCGATCATCTTCACCACCGTGGTGGTCGGCATCGCCAAGATGGGCGACATGAAGGAAGTCGGCCGCGTCGGCGGCAAGGCCTTGCTGTACTTCGAAGTGGTGACCACGCTGGCACTGGTGATCGGCCTGGTGGTGGTCAACGTGCTCAAGCCGGGTGCCGGCCTCAACATCGACCCGTCCACGCTGGACTCGGCCGCCGTGGCCAAATACGCCGCCGGCGCCAAGTCGATGAACACCATCGACTTCTTCATGAACATCATCCCGCATAGCGTGGTATCGGCCTTTGCCGAAGGCGAGATCCTGCAGGTGCTGCTGTTCTCGGTGCTGATGGGCGCCGCGCTGTCGGCCATGGGCGAAAAGGGCAAGCCGCTGGTGAGCATTCTCGACGAATTCTCCCACTCCATGTTCCACATCATCGGCATGATCATGAAGCTGGCCCCGATCGGTGCCTTCGGCGCCATGGCGTTCACCATCGGCAAGTACGGCGTGGGTTCGCTCAAGCAGCTGAGCTACCTGATGCTGTGTGTGTACCTGACCTGCGCCGCCTTCGTCTTCATCGTGCTGGGCGCCATCGCCAAGCTGACCGGCTTCAGCCTGTGGAAATTCCTCGCCTACATCAAGGAAGAGCTGATCCTGGTGCTGGGCACCTCGTCGTCCGAATCGGCCCTGCCGCGCATGATGACCAAGATGGAAAACCTCGGCTGCGCCAAGCCGGTGGTGGGCATGGTGATCCCGACCGGCTACTCGTTCAACCTGGACGGCACCTCGATCTACCTGACCATGGCGGCCATCTTCATCGCCCAGGCGGTGAACGTGGACCTGACGCTGGGCGAGGAGCTGGGCCTCTTGGGCGTGCTGCTGCTGACCTCCAAGGGCGCGGCGGCCGTGACCGGCGGCGGCTTCATCACGCTGGCTGCGACGCTGGCCACCCTGCACGGCAAGCTGCCGGTGGAAGGCCTGGCGCTGCTCCTGGGGGTGGACCGCTTCATGTCCGAGGCCCGCGCCATCACCAACCTGATCGGTAACGGCGTGGCGACCGTGGTGGTCGCCAAGTGGGAAAACGCCCTCGACGTGGAACGCATGAACCGCGTGCTGAACGGTGAAACCGTGGAAGAAGCCGACGAACCGGAAGCCGTTGCGGAACAAACGCTGGACACCGTGGTGCTGACCACCAAGCCGGGCGTCAACGCCTGAAGCGGATTCCTTGTCCGCTCAAAACCCCGTCACGTGTGACGGGGTTTTTTATTGCCGGTGGGCAAGCCCAACGGGATCACGCCGGCTCAAGCGCGACGCAGGTTGACCAGCACGATGCCGGCAAACACCAGCAACGCGCCGATGAGAAAACGCGGGTCGAGCGGTTCGCCCAGCAGCAGCACGCCGAATGCCACGCCGAACAGCGGCGTCAGGAAGGAAAAGGCCGACAGGCGCGACGCCAGGTAACGGCGCAACAGCCAGAACCAGGCGAGGAAACTGGCAAACGCCACGATCACGCCCTGAAACAGCAGGCTGGCCCAGGCGATCGGACTCATCTGCAGCGTCGCCCACTGCCCCGTGCCACCACCCAGCGCCAGCAGCAGCACCGAGGCCACGGTGAGCTGGTACAGCAAGGTCTGGGCCGGAGGCGCTTCGGACAGGCTGGAAGCGCGCACCACAATGGTGGTAGCGGCCCAGAGCAAGCCCCCCAGCAGGCCCAGTGCATCGCCTAGCAGCATGCGCCCCCACTCCCCCTGCCCGCTCAGGCCGTTGGAAAAGGCCAGCGCAATGCCGGCGAACGCCAGCCCCACCCCGCCCCACTGCGCCCGCCCCAGATGTTCGCCCTTGACGCGCCAGTGCAGGCCCAGCGCGGTAAAGATCGGCGCCGAATAAAGAAACACCACCATGTGCGAGGCACTGGTATAGATCAACCCGACCGAGACGCACAGGAATTCCCCGGCAAACAACGCGCCTGCCACCAGCCCGGCACGCAGCCGACCGTCGCGCAGCGAGAAACGCTCCTGGCGCCAACACATCAGGGCCCCCACCAACAATGCGGCGAGCAGGGAGCGCAACCCGATCTGCATGATGGGACTGACGGCACTGGCCGCCAGTTTGACGGCTACCTGCTGCATGCCCCAGCACAGACAAAGCAGCAGCATCAATCCGGCGGCGAGGCCATCCAGCGGTTTGCGAGCGGTTGACATGGTTGTTCCGATCCTCAAAGTCACGATCGGGGCGCGAAAGCACCGGCCCCGATGAAGATGACCCTATTGTAGCGATGGCGGTTTACAATCAAATAACGAATTTCCGACAACCCATAGGGAGTTTTGGACAATATGGCGCGTCGCCGACAATTGCCACCCCTGCTCGAACAGCTGACTCAGCCGATGTCCTTCCGCGTGGTGCACCTGGAGGGCGCCAGCGAGTACCCCCCGCATCGCCATGCGGCGGGGCAGTTCGTCTATTCGTTCAGCGGGGTGCTGGAGGTGGGAATGGCTGGGCGTCACTACCTGGCGCCCCCGCAGTACGGCATCTGGATTCCGCCACAGCTGGAACACGTGGCGAGCAACCGCTATGAGGCGAGCTACTGCTCGCTCTATCTGGAGCCGGCGCAGTGTGCCGATTTGCCACGGGAAGCGTGCACCCTGGCGATCAACCCGCTGATCCAGGCCATTCTCGACACCCTGCGGCGAGGGCAGCTGGAATACCCCCGCACCGAGCGTGAGGGGCGTCTGTTCCAGGTACTGCTCGACCAGCTGGCGGAGAGCCCATGCCACGACAGCTACCTGCCGATGTCGGACGACCCACAGCTGGGCAAGGTACTGCATGCCCTGCAGCAGCAGCCGGGGGACACGCGCTCGCTGGCGGCGTGGGCCGGCGAGGTGCACAGCACCGAGCGTACGCTGTCGCGACGCTGCCATCGCGATCTGGGGATGTCCTTCAGCGCCTGGCGGCAACGGCTGAAGGTATTGCAGGCGATTGCCCTGCTGGAAGGCGGGCGCCCGGTGCAGGACACCGCGCTGGAACTGGGTTATAACAGCGCGTCGGCCTTCATCGCCATGTTCCAGCGCCTGATGGGACTGACACCCGAGGAATACCGCCGACAGTGGCGCTGAATGTAGGTCGGAAACGAAAAAGCCCGAACAATGATGTTCGGGCTTTTTCTTGAATCTGGTGGCCAATCTCGGAATCGAACCAAGGACACGCGGATTTTCAATCCGCTGCTCTACCAACTGAGCTAATTGGCCATGAAAACACAGTTTGCCGATCGTTGTTACCACAAGAAGAATCGAGTGGTGGCCAATCTCGGAATCGAACCAAGGACACGCGGATTTTCAATCCGCTGCTCTACCAACTGAGCTAATTGGCCCCGATCCGGCTAACTGCGCCGTCAGAGAGCAGCATTAAAGCAGATGCATGACATGGCCGTCAAGCCCTAATGCGAGAAAGTCATGCAAATGGCGATCGCATGAAAAACGGCCGGGCATGACGGCACCGGCCATTCCAATGCTCTTTGCCGCGCTCAGGCCGGCGGCGTGTCGGGCTGCCGCGACGGGTGAGCGGCGGCGAAGGCCGGCAGCCGCTCCAGCGCCTCGCCCACGGCGACCAGCCGCGGGTACGGGACCAGATCGACGGCGAAGCGCCGTGCGTTGAACAGCTGCGGCACCAGGCACACGTCGGCCAGCGTGACATTGTCGCCGACGCAATAGCTGCCGGCCGTGTCCGCCAGCAGACGCTCCAGCGCGGCAAAGCCTTGCGTGATCCAGTGCCGATACCATGCATTGCGCGACTCGTCCCCGACGCCGAGCTCGCCCTTGAGGTAATTCAGCACCCGCAGGTTGTTGAGCGGATGGATATCGCAGGCGATGGACTGGGCGATGGCGCGGGCCCGGGCGCGTGCGACCGGATCCAGCGGCAGTAGCCGCGGCGTATCGGGGTAGGCTTCGTCGAGGTATTCGCAGATCGCCAGCGACTGGGTCAGCAGCACGCCGTTGTCGGACAGCGCCGGCACCAGCCCTTGCGGATTGAGGGCCAGGTAGGCGGCGCCCTGCTGCTCCCCCTTGACCAGGCTTACCGGCGCCTGGATGTAGTCCAGCTCCTTGAGGTTGAGCGCGATGCGTACCCGGTAGGCGGCGCTGGAACGGAAATAGTCGTACAGGATGCGCTCAGCCATGTGCCACCACCGTCTGTTCGATGGCGCCGAACACGCTGGCGCCGCCAGCGTCATGCATCTCGATGCGTACCGTGTCGCCCACCTTCATGAACGGGGTGCGGGCCTCGCCACCATCGATGATCTCGATCATGCGCTGCTCGGCGAGGCAGCAGCTGCCGACGCGGCGGTCATGATTGGAGACGGTGCCGGAGCCGACGATGGACCCGGCGCAAAGGGCGCGGGTCTTGGCGACATGGGCCACCAGCTCGGGAAAGCTGAACTGCATCTCGACGCCGGCATCGGGCTCGCCGTAACGCCGCCCGTTGTAGTCGACCAGCAGCGGCAGGTGCACCTTACCGCCGTGCCAGGCGTCGCCCAGCTCGTCCGGGGTCACCGCCACCGGCGAGAAGGCGGTGGCCGGCTTGCTCTGGAAGAAGCCGAAGCCTTTGGCCAGTTCGCTCGGGATCAGGTTGCGCAGGGTGACGTCGTTGACCAGCATCAGCAGGCGGATGGCGCGGCCGCACTCCTCGACACCGGTACCCAAGGCCACGTCGCCGGTGATCACCGCCACCTCGCCTTCGAAGTCCAGCCCCCACGCCTCGTCGCGCAACGGGATCGGCGCGCACGGCGGCAGGAAGTTGTCCGAGCCGCCCTGGTACATCAGCGGGTCGTGGTAGAAGCTTTCCGGCACGGTGGCGCCGCGCGCCTTGCGTACCAGCTCGACGTGGTTTAGGTAGGCGCTGCCGTCGGCCCACTGGTAGGCGCGCGGCAGCGGGCTGTGACAGCGCGAGGGGTCGAAGGCTTCGGCGTGGGGGGCGTCGCCGCGGCTGAGCGCCCGGTAGGTGTCCTGCAATGCCGGTTCGACGTTGCTCCAGTCGTCCAGCGCCGCTTGCATCGTGGCGGCGATGTGCGGCACGGCGACGGCACGCGACAGATCATGGCTGACGACCATCAGCTGGCCGTCGCGGGTGTGGTTCTGGTAGGTGGCGAGTTTCATGGGTGGGTTCTCGTCTTGCTCGTTGTTCGGCCAACCTGGCTGACGGCGGGCTCTGGTTGCAGCCGCGATGGCATCGGTTCGGGTGCAGGCAATCGCCGCGGGTGCTTCAGACTAGATGATGCGGCGCCGCGGCGCGCGGTGCGGCAGCCGTCAAACCGGGCGGGGGTGGATGGCAGCGCCATCCCGCCGCGTGCTCAAGCCTTGGGTTTCCAGCTGTCGACATAGCCGCTCCATTCCACGCCGGCCATCCCCTCGCCCTGCTCCAGCGCGTCGCGCGCGTCGATCATCACCGCCACTTCGTCGGTGAATTTCTTCGGGTCGCTCATCGCCTTGGCGAACGCCTTCGGGTGCGGGCCATGGGTGAAGCCGGCGGGGTGGAAGGTCAGCATGCCGGGCTTGATGTTGTCGCGGCTGAAGAAGTCGCCAGCGTGGTAGAAGATCACTTCGTCGTAGTCGTCGTTGTTGTGATAGAACGGCACCTTGAGCGCGCCGGGATCGGACTCGATCGGGCGCGGCACGAAGGTGCAGATCACGAAGCGCTCGGCGACGAAGGTGCTGTGCGCCGACGGCGGCAGGTGGTAGCGGTGCGACATCAGCGGGCGGATGTCGCGCCAGTTGATGCGGCATACCGCCAGGTTGCCATGCCAGCCGATGGCGTCGAGCGGGTTGAACGGGTAGGTCACGGTGGAGAGCGCGCCGCGGCGCTTGATCACCACCTGCCATTCGTCCTCGCTCTGCTGGGCACGGAAGGCATCGTCGATCTGCGCCATGTCGAGCATGGCTTCGTCGAAGATGGCGTGCGGCCCGACCAGGCCCTTGTCCGGCAGTTGGTAGGCGCCGTTGGTGGCCTCGATCAGCAGCATGCTGGTGCGCGCGGCCGGTTCGATACGCCAGCTGGTCGAGCGCGGGATCAGGATGTAATCGCCGTCGCGGTAGCTCAGGTGACCGTAGTCGCAGAACAGCTCGCCCGAGCCCTCGTGGATGAACAGCACGTCGTCGCCGTCGCCGTTACGGAACAGCGCCGGCATGGCCTGGTCGACGCTCCAGATGCGGAAGTCGCAGTGGGCGTTCTTCAACACCGACGCCGCCGCGAACGGCATGCCGCCCTGCTGCGGCAGTTCATTCAGGTCGAAGGCACGCGGACGCAACGGCCCTTCCCAGGCGCTCCAGGCGGTGGGCGGGTGCTTGTGGTGCAGGTGGGTGGCCGGGCCGAAGAAGCCGCTGCGGCCGACTTCGCGTTCGTAGATGCCCTCGGCCGGCAGGTCGGCGTGGGCCTGGCGCGAGACGGTGCCCTCGCGGTGCGGAAAGCTGATCCATTTGCGCATGATGCAATTCCTGTGTGGTCTGGCATGGGCTTCGGCCAACCTCGAAGGTTGGCCGAAAGACAACGCTTGGCGGCTCGGAACGTGTGCAAGAAATCGTCGCGAGCGCCCCGCGGCCGGTTCGAAAAGCACAGCCGTACAAGTGGTACGGCGAGCATCACAGGGCCGGCCCCGGGGGCGCAGCAGATTTATTCACACGTTCTCAGTCGGCCTTCAGCACGCCGCGCTTGATCTGGTCTTCCTCGATCGACTCGAACAAGGCCTTGAAGTTGCCCTCGCCGAAGCCCTCGTTGCCCTTGCGCTGGATGATCTCGAAGAAGATCGGGCCGATCACCGTCTCGGTGAAAATCTGCAGCAGGATCCCGGCGCCGTCCACCGGCGCGCCGTCGATCAGGATGCGGTTCTTGCGCAGCCGCTCCAGGTCTTCGCCGTGTCCCGGCACGCGCGCGTCGGTGCGGTCGTAGTAGCTGTCCGGAGTATCGAGGAAACGCGTGCCGGCGGCCTTCAGCGTCTCTACCGTGTGGTAGATGTCGTCGGTCGACAGCGCGATGTGCTGGATGCCCTCGCCGTGGTAGGCGCGCAGGAATTCCTCGATCTGGCTCTTGTCGTCGGACGACTCGTTGATCGGAATGCGGATCTTGCCGCACGGACTGGTCATGGCGCGCGACACCAGCCCGGTCAGCTTGCCCTCGATGTCGAAGTAGCGGATTTCCTTGAAGTTGCCGATGCCTTCGTAGAAGCCGGCCCACTTGTCCATGTTGCCGCGCATCACGTTGTGGGTGAGGTGGTCGATCTCCTTCAGCCCCACCCCGACCGGGTGCTGGTCGACGCCCGGCAGCGGCACGAAATCGACGTCGTAGATGTTGTGCTCGTCGCCGTAACGATCGACGAAGTACAGGGCCGAGCCGCCGATGCCCTCGATCGCCGGGATGTTCAACTCCATGCAGCCGATCGGGCGCTCGTACGGGTCGCCGCCGTGCGCCAGCGCGTAGTCGTAGGCGCGGGCGGCATCCTTCACGCGCCAGGCCATGGCGCAGGCCGACGGGCCGTGCACCTTGCCGAATTCGCTGGCGGGCTGGGTGCGCTCGCCGTTCAGGATGAAGTTGATGTCGCCCTGGCGGAACAGGCGCACGTTCTTGCTGCGGTGGCGGGCGATCTCGGTGAAGCCCAGCGACAGGAACAGCTGGCGCAGGTGCTCCAGCTCCTCTTCCTGCGGCGCGGTGAACTCGACGAACTCGAAGCCGTCGGTGGCGAGCGGGTTGCCCGTCATGGTTTCCATCTTCATTGATCGTTTCTCCTCGGAGCCCTCTGCCGGGGCCGTCCTGCTGTGTGGGTGGGGTGCTGCCAAAACCTCAAGACCCGTTCACGATCTCGCTCTGCGTCCCTGCTCGGGGTTCACGGGGATGGCGAGCCAATCCTGGATTGGCGCAGCGATCGGACCTTCTGTATTCCCGTACCGTCCGCTTCCCGCAGCGCGCTTCGCCCGGGCGGAAGCCGCTCGCGACGTGAACAGGCGCTCAGGCCAGACCGTTCTCTTCGGTCCAGCGTGCGAATTCGTGTTCCAGCTGATCGAAGCTGTCGATCACGAACAGCTGGTCCTGCATGTGCCAGATGTCGTACGGCGTCTCGGCAACCAGGCCGATGTCGAAATCCACCTTGCGCGTCTGTTCTGACAGGCTGTAGAGCACCTCGTTGGGCGAGGACAGGATGCCGGCACCGTAGATGCGCAGGCCTTCCGGATTGCGGATCAGGCCGAACTCCACCGTGTACCAGTAGATGCGCGGCAGCCAGACACGGCCCGGGTGCTCGCTCTCGAAGGCCTTGACGCCGGCGCGGCCGAAGCGCTCGAAGAACGAGGCGAAGCGCGGATTGGAGAGCAGCGGCGCATGACCCAGCAGGTCGTGGAACATGTCCGGCGCCGGGGTATAGCCGATCTCCTCGGGCTTGCGGATGAAGTCGGTGGACGGAAAGATGCGCTGCGCCAGGAGCTCGAAAAACTCCTTGTCGGGGACGATGCCGTCGACCCGGGTCAGGCGCCAGCCGGTGGCAGCCTCGATACGGTCGCTGATATCGGCCAGGCGCGGGATATGCTCCTTCGGGAAGTCGATCAGCGCGAGCCCGGCCAGGAACTCGTTGCAGGCCCGTCCCGGTAGCACCGCCCACTGGTTGGCCAGCAGCGTGGCCCACGTATGGTTCTCGATGTCGGTGTAATCCGGCACCACGGCCCGGTGAATGTCCAATTCGGACGGCAAGGCAGACAACTTCATGTCCGCGCGCTCAAGCGCCGCATCGGCGGTGTACATGGCATGCTCTCCTCGGTAAACGCACTGCAGCGGTCTGACGCCACTGTTAAAATGCAACATGCTTTCAAGCTCATTTTAGGCAATTTGCTTCGCAATTTCCTTGCAAAGAAACCCAAAAAATACTAATAACTAAAATAAAATTTTACTCTTAAGCGAAAATACGAGAACAAAATGCCAGACATGACACTAGACAAGACAGATTTGCGCATCCTGGCGGAACTCCAGCTCAACGGCCGCCTGAGCAACGTCGAGTTGGCCGAACGCATCGCGCTCTCCCCCTCGCCCTGCCTGCGCCGCCTCAAGCAGCTGGAAGAATCCGGCGTCATCCGCCAGTACGTGGCACTGCTCGACCCGGCGCGCATCGGGCTCGGTCTGCAGGCCTTCGTGCGCGTGATGCTGGAGAAGCGCGGCAACCTGGACTTGTTCATCGACGCCGTGCAGCGCTGGCCGGAGGTCATCAACTGTTACGCCATGACCGGCGAGATGGACTACCTGCTGCAGGTCTACTTCGAGGACATGGAGCACTTCTCGCGCTTCGTGATGGACCAGTTGCTGCAGCAGCCCGGCATCCAGGACGTCAAGTCGAGCTTCGTGCTCAAGGAATTCAAGCGCACCGCCGCCCTGCCGCTCGACCACCTGAAAGGAGCCTGAGCAGGCAGCGTCGCGGACTCGCCGTCCGGCTGCCGGCGCAAGCGCGTGGAGAGCGATTCCCCCGCCCTGCCCCAGCATGAAAAAACGGCCCCTAGGGGCCGTTTGCTTGTGAGGTATTCAGTGCTTGTTGCTGTGCACGGTGGAGTACTGCAGCTTGTCGGTGTAGGCGATCGCCGCCGCCGACACGAACGTCTCGTAGCCGCCCACCGTCACCATCAGCAGCAGGTTGGGGATCATCACCACGTCGATCAGCGCCAGCACCGACAGCATGATCTCGGTTTCAGTCAGCACCGGCAGGTTGTGCGGCAGCTCCCACAACGAAGGCAGGAACTCTCAGGCGTACACCCCCTGCACCACGATCAGGCCGAGGTCGATCGGCAGTGGCTGCCAGCGGCTCCAGAAGATCACCTGCCCGAGGCGCGACTTGCGCGCCTCGCTCGACTGCCGGGCCTCTACCAGGGTCGCTGTCGCGTTCCTCGTCGCCCCCTCACAACCCCAGGCGTTGCCAGATGGTCGAGACGATGCCGGCCTGGTTCAGAGTGTAGAAGTGCAGGCCAGGGGCGCCACCCGTCAGCAGGCGGTCGCACAGCTCGGTCACCACGTCGAGGCCGAGGGCGCGGATTGAGGCGGTGTCGTCGTAGTAGGCCTGCATGCGCAGGCGCAACCAGCGCGGCACTTCGGCGCCGCACATGTCGGAGAAGCGACACAGCTGGCCGAAGTTGGCGATCGGCATGATGCCCGGCACGATCGGGATGTCCACGCCACGCGCCTGCACCTCGTCGACGAAGCGGAAGTAGGCGTCGGCGTTGAAGAAATACTGCGTCATCGCCGAATTGGCGCCGGCCTGCACCTTGCGCACGAAGTTGTTGAGGTCGTCCTCGGCGGAGCGCGCCTGCGGGTGAAACTCCGGGTAGGCGGCGACTTCGATGTGGAAATGATCGCCATGCTCGGCACGGATGAACGCCACCAGCTCGTTGGCGTAGCGGAACTCGCCGGCCTCGCCCATGCCGGACGGCAGGTCGCCGCGCAGCGCCACGATGTGGCGGATGCCGTGGCTCCGGTACTCGTTGAGAATGGCGCGGATGTTGTCGCGGGTGGAGCCGATGCACGACAGATGCGGTGCGGCGGCGTAGCCCTCGTTGCGGATCTCCAGCACCGTCCCCAGCGTGCCCTCGCGCGTGGTGCCGCCGGCGCCGAAGGTGACGGAGAAGAATTCGGGCTTGAACTGCGCCAGCTGCTGACGCGTGGTGCGCAGCTTGGCGATGCTTTCCGCCGTCTTGGGCGGGAAAAACTCGAAACTGAAGGTACGCGGCTTGGTGCTCATGATCTGATCTCTGTCGCCGCCCCATGCCAAGGTTGGCCGAAGCGGTCGTTATTCCCGGAAGTGTCGTCTGCTACCCTCAAGAGCCTCTCAGTAGGTGAGCGAGCCAAAGCAGGTTGAGTGTCGCCGGAGCACAGGAACCGGAATGGACACGGAGTCCATGAGGATTCCCAATCGCTGAGCGCATCATAGATGCGCACGCAGTCCGCTGACACTCAAGATACGCAGGCGTAGCCGCCTAATGAGAGGCTCTAAGGCGGGCTGCCCTGCCCGCCTTTGTACCCATATCAATAGCGATAGTGCGCCGGCTTGTACGGGCCTTCCTTCGGCACGCTGATGTAATCAGCCTGCTGCTGGGTCAGCTCGGTCAGTTTGACGCCGATGCGTGCCAAATGCAGGCGCGCCACCTTCTCGTCCAGGTGCTTCGGCAACACATAGACCTCTTTGCCGTACTTCTCGCCGAACTGGAAGATTTCCATCTGCGCCAGCACCTGGTTGGTGAAGCTGTTGGACATCACGAAACTCGGGTGGCCGGTGGCGCAGCCCAGGTTCACCAGACGGCCTTCGGCCAGCAGGATGATGCGGCGGCCATCCGGGAAGATGATGTGATCGACCTGCGGCTTGATGTTCTCCCACTGGTACTGGCGCAGGCTGGCGACTTCGATTTCGCTGTCGAAGTGGCCGATGTTGCAGACGATGGCGTTGTTGCGCATCTTCACCAGGTGGTCGTGGGTGATCACCGACACGTTGCCGGTGGTGGTGACGAAGATGTCACCCTGGTCGCACACGTCGTCCATGGTCACCACGCGGTAGCCTTCCATCGCCGCCTGCAGCGCGCAGATCGGGTCGATCTCGGTCACCCACACGGTGGCGCCGAGCCCGCGCAAGCTCTGCGCGCAGCCCTTGCCCACGTCACCGTAGCCCAGCACCACGGCGATCTTGCCGGCGATCATCACGTCGGTGGCGCGCTTGATGCCGTCCACCAGCGACTCGCGGCAGCCGTACAGGTTGTCGAACTTGGACTTGGTTACCGAGTCGTTGACGTTGAACGCCGGGAACGGCAGGCGGCCTTCCTTCTGCAGCTGGTACAGGCGATGCACGCCGGTGGTGGTCTCTTCGGTCACGCCCTTGATGTGCTTCAGGCGCTTGGAGTACCAGTTGGCGTCCTGCTCCAGGTAACGGGCGATGGCGGCGTACAGCGCCACCTCTTCTTCGTTGGTCGGCTTGGAAATCAGCGAGCGGTCGCTCTCGGCGCGCGCGCCCAACATCAATAGCAGCGTGGCGTCGCCGCCATCATCGAGGATCATGTTGGCCGGCTCGTTTTCCGGCCATTCGAAGATCTTGTGCGAGAACTCCCAGTACTCGTCGAGCGACTCGCCCTTGAAGGCGAACACCGGGATGCCGGCCGCGGCGATGGCGGCGGCGGCGTGGTCCTGGGTCGAGAAGATGTTGCACGACGCCCAGCGCACGTCGGCGCCCAGCGCCACCAGCGTCTCGATCAGCACGCCGGTCTGGATCGTCATGTGCAGGCTGCCGGCGATGCGCGCGCCCTTGAGCGGCTTACTGTCGCCGTATTCGGCGCGCAGCGCCATCAGGCCCGGCATTTCGGTCTCGGCAATCGCCAGTTCCTTGCGGCCCCAGGCGGCCTGGGCCATATCGGCAACGTAGAAATCGGTAAAGGTATCAGCCACAGCGTTCATCAAGAACTCCACGATGTGGCCGGTGGGATGCGGCGCAGAGCTTGCGGAAGAAATCGTCCCACAGGGATTGCCTGCGGTCGTCGCCACTCCTCCTGATCGGCTGCTGAAGCACGGCCGTACACGGGGTACGGCGAGCAGCACAGGGCCGGCGTGGGGCTGCACGGCAGATTCGTTCACAAACTCTCACCCACAAGCCCGTCCGGCACGGGGTTATGAGGGTGAGCGCCGTTGATGCGGAAACCGAGCCTGGGAGGGAACAGCCTCTCGCAGCGCTCCTCGGTTTAGCCCGTCATTGTACCCGCAAAACGCCCCGGCCGAACAGGGCGGAGCCGGCACTGCGGCGGCGACACCACACCCAGCAACGGCAACAGCCAACCAGGCTGGCCGCCACGCCCCCTCAACCGGGCATGAAAAAAGCGGGCACACGGCCCGCTTTCGGCATCGGAACATCCGCTCCGGATTACAGCCCGGCGTCCGCGCGCAGCGCCTCGGCCTTGTCGGTGCGCTCCCAGGTGAATTCCGGCTCCTCGCGGCCGAAGTGGCCGTAGGCGGCGGTCTTGCCGTAGATTGGGCGCAGCAGGTCGAGCTGCTGGATGATGCCCTTCGGGCGCAGATCAAAGTGGCGCTTGACCAGCTCGACGATCAGTTCGTTCGGGACCTTGTTGGTGCCGAAGGTGTCGACCGAGATCGAGGTCGGCTGCGCCACGCCGATGGCATAGCTCACCTGGATCTGGCACTGGCGCGCCAGCCCGGCTGCGACGATGTTCTTCGCCACGTAGCGACCGGCGTAGGCGGCCGAGCGGTCGACCTTGGACGGGTCCTTGCCGGAGAACGCACCACCGCCGTGCGGTGCGGCGCCACCGTAGGTATCGACGATGATCTTGCGGCCGGTCAGGCCACAGTCGCCCTGCGGGCCGCCGATGACGAAGCGGCCGGTCGGGTTGATCAGGAAGCGGGTCTCGGCGGTCAGCATCTCCGGCGGCAGCACCGGCTTGACGATATCCTCGATCACCGCCTCGGTCAGTGCCTTGTGGTCGATGTCCGGCGCGTGCTGGGTCGACAGCACCACGGTATCGATGCGCTTGGGCAGACCGGTCTCAGCGTCGTAGACGCAGGTGATCTGGCTCTTGGCGTCCGGACGCAGCCACGGCAGGCGGCCGTCCTTGCGCAGTTCGGCCTGGCGCTGCACCAGGCGGTGCGCGTAGTAGATCGGGAACGGCATCAGCGTCGGGGTTTCGTCGCAGGCGTAGCCGAACATCAGGCCCTGATCGCCGGCGCCCTGGTCGAGGTCGAGGCCCTGGCCTTCGTTGACGCCCTGGGCGATATCGGGCGACTGCTTGTCGTAGCCCACCAGCACGGCGCAGCCGCGGTAGTCGAAGCCCATGTCGGCGTTGTCGTAGCCGATGCGCTTGACGGTCTCGCGCGCGATCTTGATGTAGTCGACGTTGGCGGTCGTGGTGATCTCGCCTGCCAGCACCACCAGGCCGGTATTTACCAGCGTTTCGGCCGCAACGCGTGCATGCTTGTCTTCGCGCAGGATGGCGTCGAGGATAGCGTCGGAAATCTGGTCGGCAACTTTATCCGGATGCCCTTCGGACACCGACTCGGAGGTAAACAGGTATTCGCTCATTGATTTTTCATTCCCGGAGAAAGCCTAAAACTGAAGGATGATAAAATAGGCCGCTTCCACATTTCATTCTGAACCCGTGATGGCAACGTTGGTCCATTTTCTGCTCTCCCTCCTCGCGCGGCTGCCACTGGCATGGCTGCAGGGACTGGGGGCCTGCCTGGGACGGCTTACCTATCATCTGTCCCCCCGCTTCGCGGCGAGACTGGAGGAAAATCTTAGGTCAAGTCAAATCGGCAAAAGTTATCAGGTTTTCCAAGACTTAGTCAAACAATCCGCGGCGGAAACCGGCAAAGGCACACTGGAGCTGGCCATCGCCTGGTGCCGCGAGCCGGACGACATCGCCGCCATGGTGCGCCACTGCAGCGGTTGGGAGCACGTCGAGGCGGCGCTCGCCGCCGGCCACGGCATCGTGTTCGTCACCCCGCACCTGGGCAGCTACGACATCGCCGGGCGCTACATCAGCTCGCGCCTGCCGTTCCCGCTCACCGCCATGTACCGCCCGCCCAAGCTTGCCTGGCTGGAACCGGTGATGCAGGCCGGCCGCAGCCGCGGCAAGGGCAAGACCGCCCCGGCCACCGGCGCAGGCGTACGCGTGCTGATGAAGGCACTGAAATCCGGCGAAGCCACCATCATCCTGCCCGACCAGGTACCCGGCAACGGCGAGGGAGTGTGGGCGCCGTTCTTCGGCCAGCCTGCCTACACCATGACGCTGGTTCCGCGCCTGGCGCAGGTCTCCGGTGTCGAGGTGCTGCTGTTCACTGGCGAGCGCCTGCCCAAGGGCGCCGGCTTCGCGGTGCACATCGAGCCGCTGCCGGAAGCCTTCAGCGGCGACAAAGAGCAGGATGCCGCAACGCTGAACCGCGCCGTCGAGAACCTGATCCGCCGCTACCCCGCCCAGTACCTGTGGAGTTACAACCGTTACAAATGCCCCGCCGGCGTCACCCCGCCCGCCCCGCAACAAGGATAACAAGCAACAATGAAGATCGTTTTTGCCCTGCTATGGCTGCTCCGTCTGCTGCCGATGTGGCTCATCGGCGCGCTCGCCTGGCTGCTCGGCAGTCTCGCCTACGCCTTGGCGCGCGAACGGCGCCGTGTCGGCCTGATCAACCTGCGCCTGTGCTTTCCCGACATGTCGCTGGCCGAACGCAAGCTCCTGATCCGCCGCAACTTCCAGCACATGATACGGCTGGCGCTGGAGTACGGCGTGTGCTGGTGGAGCTCCGCCGAACGCATCCGCAAGCTGGTCACCGTGAAGAACCTGCACTACGTCACCGACCTGCGCGCCAAGGGCGAGGACGTCATCCTGTTCTACCCGCACTTCGTCGCCTTCGAGATGGGCGCCTATCGCATGAACCAGGACATCCCGCTGGTCAGCGTTTACTCGCACCAGAAAAACCGCGAACTCGACGCGCAGATCTACAAGGGCCGCCAGCGCTACGACAACTGCTACATCGTGTCGCGCCAGGAAAGCCTGCGCTCCATCATCAAGGCGATGCGCCAGGACCACGCACCCTTCCTCTACCTGCCCGACCAGGACTTCGGCCCTCGCGACTCGCTCTTCGTGAAATTTTTCGACACCGACGCCGCCACCATCCCCGGCTTGTCGCGCATCGCCAAGCTCGCCAAGGCACACGTGGTCCCGGTCATCGCGCGCCGCGTCGGCAACCGCTTCGAGCTCGAATACTACCCCCCGTGGGAAAACTACCCGACCGACGACGTCGAAGCCGACACCCGGCGCATGAACGCCTTCCTCGAGGAGCGCATCCGCGAAATACCCGACCAGTATTTCTGGCTGCACAAGCGCTTCAAGACCCGCCCGGCCGGGCAGCCACGCTTCTACTGAGCTGCGCGTCTACCCCACAACCAGCCGCCCCGAATAGGCGGCTTTTTTTTCGGCCCCGCACGCCATAGCACTCGATGATGCCCGAGCAACATTCCGTCTCGACCGCGACGGCTGATTACGGGTCCCCAGCCACGCTCATTGCCACCGCCCCCGGCAAACCCGCGGACTGCGCGCCGCAATCCTCCCAACCCCGCACGACTCCGCCGAAGTCGAAGCCGCTGTTGCTCCAGCGCCCTCCAGTCCTTCCAGCCCGACTGGGCAGCCAGTCGAGTCATCACCAGAGCGCCGAAGCCCCCTCCCCTGTTAGGCCCGGAAAAGAAAAAACCCGACTGCATACAGTCGGGTTTTTGGGGAGGCGGAGCGGCTCAGTTGCGGCGCTTCTTCCAGAAGTAACGGTAGACAAAGCCCGGGAAAGCAAACACCAGGAACAAGGCCGCCGTGGTGGCGTAGAACTGCCAGTTCTGGCTGTGCACCGGCATCTGGCGGCCTTCCAGGAAACGAGCCAGCAGCCCGACCAGGAAGAACAGCACCACCAGCTCAAGCAGCCGCCAGCCGGCATGCTTGGACTCGACCTTGATCACGCCGGCAATGCGTGGCATGAAAAAGGGCAGGTTGGCCGCCAGCACGGCGACGAGCAATACGGTGGCGACGCTGCTCTCCACGATGACTCCTTAGAGTACGGTCAGCGACTGTTTCATCGCCTCGACACAGATTTCGATCAGTCGCTCCGGCACCACGCCCAGCACCAGCAGGGCCAGGGCGTTGAGCGACAGCACCAGCTGCATGTCGCCACGCACCACGATCGGGCTCGTGTCCTGCACTTCGTCGAAGTACATGTGCTTGACCACGCGCAGGTAATAGAAGGCGCCGATCAGCGACATCGCCACGGCGAACACCGCGAGCTTCACCAAACCGATATCGACGATGGCCTTGATCACCGCGAACTTGGCGTAGAAGCCCACCAGCGGCGGAATCCCGGCCAGCGAGAACATCGTCAGCAGCATCAGGGCCGCGTACCAGCTGTTGCGGCTGTTCAGCCCCTTCAGATCTTCCAGCTTGTCGCACTCGAAGCCGGCGCGCGACAGCGCCATGATGACGCCGAAGGAAGCCAGCGTGGTCAGCACGTAGGTGATGGCGTAGAACAGCGCCGAGGAATAGCCCTGTTCGTTGCCAGCCAGGAGGCCCAGCATCAGGAAGCCCATGTGCGAGATGGTCGAATAAGCCAGCATGCGCTTCAGGTTGGTCTGGGCGATGGCGGTGATGTTGCCGATCGCCATCGACAGCACGGCCATGATCGCCAGCATGCTCTGCCAGTCGGCGGTCAGCCCGTCCAGACCCTGCACCAGGATGCGGAAAATGAACACGAACGCCGCCAGCTTCGGCGCCGCGCCGATCATCAACGTGATCGCGGTCGGCGAGCCTTGGTAGACGTCCGGCACCCACATGTGGAACGGTACCGCACCCAGCTTGAACGCCAGACCAGCCACCAGGAACACCAAGCCGAATACCAGCAGCAGTTGGTTGGCCGAACCGCCGTGGATAGCCTTGGCGATGGCGGCGATTTCCAGCGTGCCGGTCGCGCCGTACACCATCGACATGCCGTACAGCAGCAGACCGGAAGCCAGCGCGCCGAGCACGAAGTACTTCATGGCCGCTTCGGTCGCCGGCACCGAGTCACGCTGCAGCGCGATCAGCGCGTACAGCGACAGCGACAGCAGTTCCAGCCCCATGTACAGCGACAGGAAGTGGCTGGCGGATACCATCACGTTCATGCCGAACAGTGCGAACAGCGCCAGGGTGAAGAATTCACCCTTGTACATGTCGCGGTCGGCGGCGTACTGGCGCGAATACACCAGGATCATTGCAGTTGCACCGTACATCGCCAGCTTCACCAGCGAGGCCAACGGATCGGCAACGAACATGTTGGACAAGGTGTACTGCGCGTACGGCTCGAACGTATACACCTGCAGCGCGGCGGTACCGGCCAGGGTCAGCAGACTGAGGCCGTAGGTGATGCTGCGCCGAGCATCCGAAATAAACAGATCGAGCAACAGGATGGCCGACAGTGCCGAGATCAGGAAGATCTCGGGCATCGCCGGCACCAGGTTCAAATCAGCCCAATTCATTGTGGTTTCCTTGTGGCCTTACAGCTTGCTTTGCGCTACATGCGCGATCAGGTCGTTCACCGACAGGTGCATCTTGGAGACGAACGCCTGCGGGTAGAGACCCATGCCCAGTACCGTGATAGCCAGGATGGCCAGCACCAGGAACTCGCGCTTGTTCACATCCTTCATCTCGGCGACGTGGCTGTTGCCGATGTCACCGAAGATCACCCGCTTGTACATCCACAGCGTGTAGGCCGCGCCGAAAATCAGGGTGGTGGCAGCAAGAGCCGCGTACCAGAAGTTCACCTGCACCGCGCCCAGAATCACCATGAATTCGCCGACGAAGCCGGAGGTGGCCGGCAGGCCAGAGTTGGCCATGCCGAACAGCATCATGAAGGCAGCGAAGATCGGCATCTTGTTGGCCACACCGCCGTAGTCGGCGATGTTGCGGCTGTGCAGACGGTCGTACATCACACCGATACAGAAGAACATGGCGGCCGACACGAAGCCGTGCGACACCATCTGCACCAGCGCGCCTTCGACGGCCCACTGGTTCATGTTGGTGCCGAGGAACATGAACATGCCCAGGGTTACGAAGCCCATGTGCGAAATCGACGAGTACGCCACCAGCTTCTTCATGTCGGACTGCACCAGAGCCACCAGACCGATGTACACCACCGCCACCAGCGACAGCGCCACCATCACCCAGGCCAGTTCGCGCGAAGCGTCCGGCAGGATCGGCAGGGCAAACCGCAGGAAGCCGTAGGCACCCAGCTTCAGGGTGATCGCCGCCAGCACCATCGAACCGCCGGTCGGGGCTTCAACGTGGGCATCCGGCAACCAGGTGTGCACCGGCCACATCGGCACCTTCACCGCGAACGACAGGAAGAAGGCGACGAACAGCAGCATCTGCACGCTCAGGGCGATCTTCATGTCGTGGAAGGCCAGGATCTCGAAGGTCTTGCCGGCCTTGAAGTACATGTAGATGAACGCCACCAGCATCAGCAGCGAGCCCAGCAGGGTGTACAGGAAGAACTTGACCGACGCGTACACGCGGCGCGGACCGCCCCAGACACCGATGATCAGGTACATCGGGATCAGCATCGCCTCGAAGAACACGTAGAACAGCATCGCGTCGAGCGAGGCGAAGGAGCCGTTGATCAGGCCGGACATGATCAGGAAGGCCGCCATGTACTGCGCCACGCGCTTCTGGATCACCTCCCAGCCCGCCAGCACCACCATCAGCGTGGTGAAGCTGTTGAGCACGATGAACAGCATCGAGATGCCGTCCACGCCCAAGTGGTAGTTGATGTTCAGCGCCTGGATCCACGGCCGCATTTCTTCGAACTGCATGCCGCCGTTGAGGTCGTTGAAGCCGGTATAGAGCGGCAGCGACACCAGGAAGCCGGCCAGTGCCCCGGCCAGGGCCAGCCAACGGGCCAGCGGTGCGCGCTGGTCCCCTCCCGTCGCCAGCACCAGCAATCCGGCCACGATCGGTGTCCAGACCACCAGACTTAACATATTAGTGAACATAGTCAAAGCCTAAGTTGTTATTCAATTCCAGTGTATCGACCTATCAGCGCAGGATGATGCCGGCAAACCACAGCGTCATCAGCCCCAGCACGCCGATGATCATCGATGCGGCGTAGCTGTAGATGAAGCCGGTCTGCAGCTTGCGGGTCAGGCGGGAGAAGACGCCGACCAGCTTGGCCGTCCCGTTCACCATCAGGCCGTCGATCAGTAGCATGTCACCCACTTTCCAGAACAGGGTGCCCAGCGCGCGCGAGCCTTTGGCGAACAGGTTGAAGTACAGATCATCCATGTAGTACTTGTTGTCCAGCACCTTGTGCACGGCGCTGAAGCGCTGCTTGATGGCCGCCGGAATATGCGGGGCCTTCATGTAGAAGATCCAGGCTACGACCACGCCGGACAATGCCAGCCAGAACGGCAGCGAACTCAGTGCATGAACAGCCATCCCCACCGGACCGTGGAACTCTTCGGCCAGCTCGTGCATGCCCGGGTGCTTCAGCGCGTCGATGGTGATCGCGCCTTTGAAGAAGTCGCCGAACAACAGCGGCTCGATGGCGAAGAAGCCGATCAGCACGGACGGAATCGCTAACACCACGAGCGGCAGAGTCACCACCCACGGGCTCTCGTGAGGCTTGTCGTTCGGACCCAGGCCGTGATGATGATCAGTCGACGGCTCCTCATCGTCATGGTCTTCGTCATGGCCGTGGTGCGCGCCATGGTTCGCCATCCAGCGCTCCTTGCCGTGGAAGACCAGGAAGTACATGCGGAAGGAGTAGAACGCGGTCACGAACACGCCGATGATCAGCGCCCAGTACGCCACGCCGGCGAACGGCAGGTGCGACGCGGCCACCGCCTCGATGATCGAGTCCTTCGAGTAGAAGCCCGAGAAGAATGGGGTACCGATCAGCGCCAGCGAGCCGATCAGCGAGGTGATCCAGGTAATCGGCATGTACTTGCGCAGGCCGCCCATGTTGCGCATGTCCTGATCGTGGTGCATGCCCATGATCACCGAACCGGCACCCAGGAACAGCAGGGCCTTGAAGAAGGCGTGGGTCATCACGTGGAACATCGCGGCGGAGTAGGCCGAAGCGCCCAGCGCCACGGTCATGTAGCCAAGCTGCGACAGCGTGGAGTACGCCACCACTTTCTTGATGTCGTTCTGCACGATGCCCAGGAAACCCATGAACAGCGCGGTGATGGTGCCGGAGATCATGATGAAGTTCAGTGCAGTGTCCGACATCTCGAACAGCGGGCTCATGCGCGACACCATGAACAGGCCGGCGGTCACCATGGTCGCGGCGTGAATCAGCGCCGAGATCGGGGTCGGGCCTTCCATCGAATCGGGCAGCCACACGTGCAGCGGGAACTGCGCCGACTTACCCATCGCGCCGACGAACAGCAGGATGCAGGTGACGGTCATCAGCGACCACTCGACGCCCGGGAAGATCTGGATGGTCTTGTTGGCCAAGGCCGGCGCGGCCGCGAACACGTCGCTGTAATTCAGCGAACCGCCGAAATGAGCCAGCACCAGGCCGATGCCGAGCAGGAAGCCGAAGTCACCGACGCGGTTGACCAGGAAGGCCTTCAGGTTGGCGAAGGTCGCCGTCGGACGCTTGAACCAGAAGCCGATCAACAGGTAGGACACCAGGCCCACCGCTTCCCAGCCGAAGAACAACTGGATGAAGTTGTTGCTCATCACCAGCATCAGCATCGAGAAGGTGAACAGCGAGATGTAGCTGAAGAAGCGCTGATAGCCCGGGTCTTCCTGCATGTAGCCGATGGTGTAGACATGCACCATCAGCGAAACACAGCTCACCACCACCATCATCATGGCGGTCAGCTTATCCACCAGGAAGCCGACCGCGTACTCGTGGCCACCGACGGTCAGCCAGGTGTACACCGCGCCGTTGAAGACTTCCGTCTGGCCGGAGATGAAGCCGGACAGCACCTTGAGCGACAGGGCCGCCGAAACGGCCACCCCCAGAATGGTCACGACGTGTGAGGCACGACGTCCGATGGCCCATCCAAACAAGCCCGCGATGAGAGACCCGGCCAGCGGCGCCAGGGCAATCAGCAGGTATAAGCTTTTCATATCCATGCTTTGTGCTTTGTAGTTTGGTATCCGGTTTGTCTTAGCCCTTGAGGCTGCCCAAGTCTTCGACGTTGATGGTCTGCAGATTGCGGAACAGCACCACCAGGATCGCCAGACCGATAGCGGACTCGGCAGCCGCCACGGTCAGGATGAAGAAGACGAAAATCTGCCCTGCCGTATCCGACAGGTAATGCGAGAACGCGATGAAGTTGAAGTTCACCGCGAGCAGCATCAGCTCGATAGCCATCAGGAGAACGATCACGTTCTTCCTGTTCAGAAAGATGCCCAGCACACTGATAGCAAACAGGATTGCGGCCAGCACCAGGAAGTGAGTCAGCGTCAGCACGTTTCCTCCCTTATGTTGTTCGGCCGTCAGGCCTGTTGATCAGCGGACTCGGCTTCAGCAACCGGTTCCGAACGTTTTACGGCAGCCATCTTCACCAGGCGTACACGGTCGTCGCGACGAACCACGACCTGATCGCCCGGATTCACGAACTTGGTGTCCTTGCGCTTGCGCATGGTCAGCGCGATCGCAGCCACCATGCCGACCAGCAGCACCACGGCGGCCAGTTCGAACGGCCACAGGTAGGTGGTATAGATCAGGCGGCCCAGTTCGCGGATGTTGCTGGCGTCAGCGGCCAGCGGAGCGGCGCCCTTGTAGCTGCCGAGGCTGGCTTCCGGACTCATCAAGATCAGCACCATCTCGCCGACCATGATCAGACCGACCGTACCGGCCAGGGGGGCGTTCTTCCAGAAGCCTTCGCGCAGCTTCTCGAAGTTGATGTCGAGCATCATCACCACGAACAGGAACAGCACCATCACCGCGCCGACATAGACCAGCACCAGCGAAATGGCGAGAAACTCCGACTCCAGCAGCAGCCAGTGGCCGGCGCTGGTAAAGAACGCCAGCACCAGATACAGCGCGGCGTGCACCGGGTTCTTGGCCGTAATGACTCGGAGCCCGGCGAAAATCAGGATCGCCGACAGTACATAAAAAACAACGGTAGGAAAGCTCATCACACCCCCTTAGCGATACTTGGCATCAGCCGCCTTGCGGGCGGCAATCTCGGACTCGTACTTGTCACCGATGGCCAGCAGCATGGGCTTGGTGTAGTAGAGGTCGCCACGCTTTTCGCCGTGATACTCGAAAATGTGGGTTTCCACGATGGCATCCACCGGACAGGCCTCTTCGCAGAAGCCGCAGAAGATGCACTTGGTCAGGTCGATGTCGTAGCGCGAGGTACGGCGGGTGCCGTCGTCGCGCTGCTCCGACTCGATGGTGATCGCCATCGCCGGGCACACCGCCTCGCACAGTTTGCAGGCGATGCAGCGTTCTTCACCGTTGGCGTAGCGGCGCTGGGCGTGCAGGCCACGGAAGCGAGGCGACAGCGGCGTCTTCTCTTCCGGGAACTGCACGGTAATCTTGCGTGCGAAGAAGTGGCGGCCCGTCAGCATCAGGCCTTGCACCAGCTCCACCAGCAAGAACGTTTTGAAAAAATTGCGAATCGTATCCATGCTCTTCACCTAACCCGTATCAGTTCCAGAGCGTCAACGGGCTCATCATCCACACGCCGACGACAAACACCCAGACCAGCGTAACCGGAATGAACACCTTCCAGCCCAGACGCATGATCTGGTCGTAGCGGTAACGCGGGAAGGTCGCGCGGAACCACAGGAAGCAGAACAGTACCAGCGATATCTTCAGTGCCATCCAAATGAAGCCGGAGGCACCGAGCACGCCCCACGACGCCGGGAACGGCGACAGCCAACCGCCCAGGAACATCAGCGAGGTCATCGCGGCCACCAAGATCATGTTGGCGTATTCGGCGAGGAAGAACACGGCAAAGGCCATGCCGGAATATTCCACGTGGAAACCGGCCACGATCTCGGACTCACCCTCGGCAACGTCGAACGGGGCACGGTTGGTCTCGGCGACACCGGAGATCAGGTAGACGATGAACAGCGGGAACAGCGGCAGCCAGTTCCACGACAGCGCCGAGCCGCCGGCCACGCCGTGACCCTGCTGGTTGACGATGTCGACCAGGTTCAGACTGCCGCTCACCATCAGCACGCCGACCAGGGCGAAGCCCATGGCGATTTCGTACGACACGATCTGTGCCGCCGAACGCAGCGCGCCCAGGAACGAGTACTTCGAGTTGGCGGCCCAGCCGGCGATGATCACGCCGTACACGCCCATCGAGGTGATGGCCATGATGTACAGCAGCGAGGCGTTGGTATTCGCCAGTACCAGCTTGTCGGTGAACGGCACCACCGCCCAGGCGGCCAGGGCCGGACCGATCGACAGCACCGGCGCCAGCAGGAACAGGCCCTTGCTGGATTGGGTAGGGAGAATGATCTCCTTCAGCAGCAGCTTGATGCCGTCGGCCAGCGGTTGCAGCAGGCCATAGTAACCGACCCGGTTCGGGCCGATACGCACCTGCATGTAGCCGATCACCTTGCGTTCGGCCAACGTAAGGTAGGCCACCGCACCCATCATCGGCGCCACGATGGCGACGATCTTGAGCAGGGTCCACACGGTGAGCCCCGCCTCATTGCCAAGAATGCCTTGCAAGAACTCCATCATTTACCCCTGCTTGATCTCGATCGGGTCAAACATGCCGCCCAGTGCGATGGTGGTCGGATGCGCGGTGGCCAGGCGTACGACGCCGGCCGGCAGCGTGGCGTCGGCTTCCAGCGCCACGCGCACCTGGCCGTCGCCCTGTTTCAGCACCACGACGGCGCCAGACTGCACGCCGGCAGCGTCCAACACGCTCTGCGCCGCATGCGCCACCGGTACGGCGGCGGCACGCGTCGCCTGCAGCGACGAGGCGCGGCGGCAGATGGCGTCGGCCTGGTACAGCGGCACTTCGCCGACGCGCACCAGCGCGGTGGCAGCCGGCTGCACGTTGGCCGAAACGGAGGCCAGCACATTGTTCAGGCTCGGTGCGATATCGCCCTTGCCCTGCCATTCGGCGCGGACTTCTTCGACACTGGTGTACTCGAAGCCGGAAATCCCCAGCATGTTGCCCAGCACACGCAGCACCTTCCAGGCCGGACGCGCTTCACCCAGCGGGCGAACTACGCCGTTGAAGGTTTGCAGACGGCCTTCCATGTTGACGAAGGAGCCGGCGGTCTCGGAGAACGGCGCGATCGGCAGCAGCACGTCGGCGTAGTCGAGCAGACCCTCGGCCTTGAACGCGGTCAGCGCGATCACGGTTTCGGCCGACTTCATTGCGGCGACGGCAGCCTGCGGGTTGTAGCTGTCGAACTCGACTTCGCTGTTCAGCAGCACGTAGGCCTTGCGCGGTGCGGCAATCATCTGCTGCGCGTCCAGACCGGCCGACACGGCGGCACCGAAGACACCGCGCGTCGGCACGGCACCGACCAGTTCGGCACCCACGCTGTTGGCGGCCTCGGCCAGCACGCCGAAGCGGGCTCCACTCAGACGGGCGATTTCCTGCGCCAGCGACAACAGCTCGGAGAAGGCCGGGTGATGCTGCGCCACGTTGCCCAGCACGACCGAGGCGCTCTCGGCGCCGCACAGGCTTTCGGCGATACGCTGCGCTTCGGCCGACACGCTCACGGCGGCCAGATCGATCGCGCTCTCGCCCGACTTGATCGCCACCACGGCCTTCAGTACCTGGGCCAGCGCGTTCACCAGCGCCAGCGGCGAGACGATCAGCTTGGCGTTGAGCTTGGTCAGCAGCGCGTCGTCAGCGACGTGGATGACGTTGAGTTCGCTGCCCTTCTTCACCGCCTGGCGCAGGCGCGAGGCCAAGAGCGGCTGCTCCTGGCGCTGGGTGCTGCCCACCACCAGGACCGACTTGGCCGAAGCCAGGTCGACGATGCTGGAACCGAGCCACAGCGCGCCCTGCTGGGCAGCGTCGGCGCGGAAGTCGGAGCGGCGCAGGCGGTAGTCGACGTTGTTGACGCCGAAGCTGCGTGCCAGCTTCTGTGCCAGGAACAATTCTTCGGTGGTGCTGTGCGGGCTGGCCAGCACGCCGATGGCGTCTTTGCCATGATCGCGCGACACGCCGTTCAGGCCCTTGACCACGTACTCCAGCGCGGTCTGCCAGTCGGCTTCGTGCCACTTACCGTCGTGCTTGATCATCGGCTTCTGCAGACGCTCGGCGCTGTTCAGGCCTTCGTAGGAGAAACGGTCACGGTCAGCGATCCAGCACTCGTTGATCTCTTCGTTCTCAAGCGGCAGCACGCGCATTACCTGGTTGCCCTTGACCTGGACGATCAGGTTAGCTCCCAAGCCGTCATGCGGACTCACCGACTTGCGGCGCGACAGTTCCCAGGCGCGGGTGCTGTAGCGGAACGGTTTGGAGGTCAGGGCGCCGACCGGGCACAGGTCGATGACGTTGCCGGAGATTTCCGAATCCACGGTCTTGCCGAGGAACGGCAGGATTTCCGAGAACTCGCTGCGGTTGGCCATGCCGATTTCCTGGAAGCCGCCGATTTCCTCGGTGAAGCGCACGCAGCGGGTGCAATGGATACAGCGGCTCATTTCCTCGGCGGAAACCAGCGGCCCCATGTCCTTGCCCACCACCACGCGCTTCTCTTCCTGGTAGCGCGAAGCGGAATTACCGTAGCCCACGGCCAGATCCTGCAGCTGGCATTCGCCGCCCTGGTCGCAGATCGGGCAATCCAGCGGGTGGTTGATCAGCAGGAACTCCATCACCCCGGCCTGAGCCTTCTTGGCCATGTCGGAGTGGGTGTGCACCTTCATGCCATCCGTCACCGGCGTGGCACAGGCCGGCAGCGGCTTGGGAGCCTTTTCTACCTCGACCAGGCACATGCGGCAGTTGGCCGCGATGGAGAGTTTCTTGTGGTAACAAAAGTGAGGGATGTAGGTACCCACCGAGTGGGCCGCATCCATGACGGTGCTTCCCTGCGGGACCGTCAGTTTCTTACCGTCGATTTCAATTTCAAGCATCGCTCAACACCATTTGTGGTCCACCAAGGTCTTTCCGTGTTCGATCGCATATTCGAACTCATGACGGAAATGCTTGGTGAAACTGCGAACCGGGAACACCGCGGCATCGGCCAGGGCGCAGATGGTGCGGCCTGCCATGTTGTTGCCCACGGAATCCAGAAGCTCCAGATCGCCCGGACGGCCTTGGCCGTTGGCGATGCGATGGATCACGCGGTACAGCCAACCGGTACCTTCACGGCACGGCGTACACTGACCGCAGGACTCTTCGTGGTAGAAGAAGGCCAGACGCTCCAGCGCCTTGATCATGCACACGTCTTCGTTCATCACGATCACGGCACCCGAGCCGAGCATAGAGCCGGCCTTGCTGATGCTGTCGTAATCCATGGTGCAATTCATCATGATCTCTGCCGGCAGAATCGGCGCAGACGAACCGCCCGGGATCACCGCCTTGAGCTTCTTGCCGTCCTTCATGCCGCCGGCCATTTCCAGCAGCGTCGAGAACGGGGTGCCCAGCGGAATCTCGTAGTTGCCCGGACGATTGACGTGACCGGAAACCGAGAACAGCTTGGTGCCGCCGTTGTTTGGCTTGCCCGCTTCGAGGAATTTCTGCGCGCCGTCGCGAATGATGAACGGCACCGAGGCGAACGACTCGGTATTGTTGATGGTGGTCGGCTTGCCGTAGAGGCCGAAGCTGGCCGGGAACGGCGGCTTGAAGCGCGGCTGGCCTTTCTTGCCTTCCAGCGACTCCAGGAGCGCGGTTTCCTCGCCGCAGATGTAGGCGCCGTAGCCATGGTGAGCGTACAGCTCGAAGCTGAAATCGGTGCCGAGGATGTTCTGGCCGAGGAAGCCGGCCTTGCGAGCCTCTTCCAGCGCTTCTTCGAAACGCAGATACTCGGCGAAGACCTCGCCGTGGATGTAGTTGTAGCCGGCCTTGGTGCCCATCGCGTAACCGGCGATGATCATGCCTTCGATCAGCGAATGCGGGTTGAAGCGCAGGATGTCGCGGTCCTTGAAGGTGCCCGGTTCGCCCTCGTCGGTATTACACACGACGTACTTGTCGCCCGGGAACGAACGCGGCATGAAGCTCCACTTCAGACCGGTCGGGAAGCCAGCGCCGCCACGACCGCGCAGGCCGGAGTTCTTCACCTCGGCGATCACGTCTTCCTGCGGCAGCTTGCTGTCGAGAATCTTGCGCAGAGCCTGGTAGCCGCCACGCGCCACGTAGGCGTCGAGGCGCCAGGCATCGGCGGCAGCCGTATCCACGCCGTCGAAAATCACACCATTGACGAAGACTGCCATTATTTCAACTCCGCCAGTTTTTTATCGATCGCTTCGGACGTCATGAAGCTGCACATGCTGTGGTTGTTCACCAGCAGCACCGGGGCGTCGCCGCAGGCACCCATGCACTCCCCTTCCAACAGGGTGTACATGCCGTCGCTGCTGGTCTCGCCGATGGCGATGCCCAGCTTGTGCGAGATGTACTCGGCAGCGTTGACCCCGCCGCGCAGCGCACAGGGCAGGTTGGTGCAGACGGTGATCTTGTATTTGCCCACCGGCTTCATGTCGTACATGTTGTAGAAGGTGGCGACTTCGTAGGCGGCTACCGGCGGAATTTCCAGGTAGTTGGCGACGAACTCGATCACCTCTTGATTCAGGCAGCGGGCTTCCGGCGTTTCACCGGTGGAGCGCCGCTCTTCCAGCGCGATGCGCAGAGCGCCCATGACGGCGGAGCGCTTCTGGTCGGCCGGGTATTTGGCGACCTCGCGGTCGATCAAGGCAAGCGATTGTGCGGACAGCATCAGCGGTCAATCTCCCCAAACACGATATCCTGTGTACCAATGATCGCCACCACGTCGGCAATCATGTGGCCGCGCGACATTTCGTCCAGGGCCGCCAGATGGGCGTAACCCGGCGCGCGGATTTTCAGACGGTACGGCTTGTTGGCGCCATCCGACACTAGGTAGATGCCGAACTCACCCTTGGGGTGTTCCACCGCGGCGTAGGCTTCGCCTTCCGGCACGTGCATGCCTTCGGTAAACAGCTTGAAGTGGTGGATCAGCTCTTCCATGTTGCTCTTCATGCCTTCGCGCGAAGGCGGAGCAACCTTGAAGTTGTCGGTGATGACCGGCCCCGGATTTTTCTTGAGCCAATCCACGCATTGCTTGACGATGCGGTTGGACTGGCGCATTTCCTCGATGCGCACCAGATAGCGATCGTAGCAGTCGCCATTGGCGCCGACCGGGATGTCGAAATCCATGCGGTCGTAGACGTCGTAGGGCTGCTTCTTGCGCAGATCCCACTCGATGCCCGAACCGCGCAGCATCGGCCCGGAGAAGCCCAGGTTCAGCGCGCGCTCCGGCGATACCACGCCGATGCCGACGGTACGCTGCTTCCAGATGCGGTTGTCGGTCAGCAGGGTTTCGTACTCGTCCACGTAGGTCGGGAAACGCTGGGTGAATGCATCGATGAAGTCGAGCATGGTGCCCTGGCGGCCTTCGTTGAGCTTGGCCAGTTCACGCGCGTTCTTGATCTTGGAAACGGTGTACTGCGGCATCGAGTCCGGCAGATCGCGGTAGACGCCGCCCGGACGGAAGTACGCCGCGTGCATGCGCGCACCGGAGACTGCTTCGTAGCAGTCCATCAGGTCCTCGCGTTCGCGGAAGGCGTACAGAAACACGGTCATCGCGCCGATGTCGATGGCATGAGCCCCGATCCACAGCAGGTGGTTCAGGATACGGGTGATCTCGGCGAACATGACGCGGATGTATTGCGCCCGCTCGGGAACTTCCACCCCCAGCAACTTCTCGATTGCCAGACAGTAGGCATGCTCGTTGCTCATCATGGAAACGTAGTCGAGACGGTCCATGTACGGCAGCGACTGGATGAAGGTCTTGCTTTCGGCCAACTTCTCGGTGCCGCGATGCAACAGGCCGACGTGCGGGTCGGCGCGCTGGATCACTTCACCGTCCAGTTCCAGCACCAGGCGCAGTACACCGTGGGCAGCCGGGTGTTGCGGACCGAAGTTGAGCGTGTAGTTGCGAATCTCAGCCACCGTAGGTCTCCTCGCGAATGATGCGCGGGGTGATTTCCCGCGGTTCGATGGTGACCGGCTGGTAGATCACCCGTTGTTGCGTCGGGTCATAGCGCATTTCGACGTAGCCGGACAGCGGGAAGTCCTTGCGGAACGGGTGGCCGACAAAGCCGTAGTCGGTCAGCAGGCGACGCAGGTCCGGGTGGCCGTCGAACACGATGCCAAAGAGGTCGAACGCTTCGCGCTCGAACCAGTTGGCGGAATTCCACACGCCGACGACGGAATTCACCACGGGGAAATCGTCTTCCGGTGCGAAAGTCTTGAGGCGGATACGTAAATTGTGCTTGAGGGACAGCAGATGATAGACGACGGCAAAGCGCGGACCATCCCAGGGCTGGTCCTTGTAGCTGCTGTAGTCGAGGCCGCACAGATCGATCAGTTGCTCGAACGACAACTCGGCATGATCACGCAGCAGGGAGGCTGCTTCGACGATATTTTCTGCCTTGCAGACGATGGTCAGCTCATCGAACGCCAGCGTGCTCTGGACAAGCCTGTCGCCCAGCACCTGCTCGACAACCGACTTGAGCGCTTCCATTTTGGAGGCCATGGGTTTCTACCTTAGCGGGCAATGGTGTTAGTACGTTTGATCTTGTTCTGCAGCTGGATGATGCCGTACAGCAGCGCTTCGGCAGTCGGCGGACAGCCCGGCACGTAGACATCAACAGGAACGATTCGGTCGCAGCCCCGCACCACGGAGTACGAGTAGTGGTAGTAGCCACCGCCGTTGGCACAGGAGCCCATGGAGATGACCCAGCGCGGTTCGGCCATCTGGTCGTATACCTTGCGCAGGGCGGGAGCCATCTTGTTGCACAGCGTACCGGCCACGATCATCAGATCGGACTGGCGCGGACTCGGGCGGAACACCACGCCGAAACGGTCAAGATCGTAACGGGCCGCACCCGCATGCATCATTTCCACCGCACAGCAGGCGAGACCGAAGGTCATCGGCCACAAGGAACCGGTACGCGTGTAATTGATGAGCTTATCGGCGGTCGTGGTGATGAAACCTTTTTCGAGAATGCCTTCTACTCCCATTCCAGGGCTCCCTTTTTCCACATGTAGACGAAGCCGAGCGTCAGAACCGCAATGAACTCCACCATGACACCAAAACCGAACGCACCGAGTTCCTTCAGCACGACGGCCCAGGGAAACAGGAAGGTGATTTCGAGATCGAACAAAATGAAGAGGATGGCTACGAGGTAATAACGCACGTCGAACTTCATGCGCGCGTCTTCAAAGGCCTCGAAGCCGCACTCGTAAGGAGAGAGTTTTTCAGGATCAGGACGATTAGGAGCAACCAGCCACCCCAGCAGGATGGGGCCGACACCAACCAAGAGCCCTACTATGACGAACAACAGAATGGGAAAGTAATTTTGCAGCATTTCCCGTATACCCCCAAAAAAAGGAGGTATGACCCTCCTTGGCTCGAAATAAAACAGGCCACCGGAATCCCGGTGGCCTGTTTTTTACGGTGGTGCCGACAGTGAGACTCGAACTCACACAGCTTTCGCCACTACCCCCTCAAGATAGCGTGTCTACCAATTTCACCATGTCGGCACATAACTAAACTTTTATTCCGGTATCTTCGAACCGGCAGGCTTCTGATTCGCGGCACCGCCCGGGAGTTGCGGCGCGACTTTTTCAACTTGCCCACCCATCACACCTAGCTCACTAGAGGGACCAGCAGAGAGCTTGACCAAGGCAAGACAGGTCGAGAAAAACACAATAGCTGCAACAGCAGTAGTGCGGCTTAAGAAGTTTGCCGAGCCCGAGGCCCCAAACAAACTACCGGACGAACCCGCGCCGAACGCCGCCCCCATATCCGCGCCCTTGCCGTGCTGCATCAGAACAAGGACAATAATCGTTACTGCGGATATGATATTAATTATCCAAACGAGCGTTTTTAGAATTTCCATACTATATCAATTTTCTAGCGGTTTGGCAAATCATCGAAAACGACTCTGGAACCAGGGATGCACCCCCTACCAGCGCCCCGTCAACATTATCGAGAGACAGGATTGCCATCGCATTGTCTGCTTTGACGCTGCCGCCGTAGAGGACGCGAATATTAGCAGAGCCCTTGAGCCGGCGCAAGCATTCGGCTTTTATTTCATGGTGGATTTCGTCGATCTGCTCAAGACTGGCCACCTTGCCCGTACCAATCGCCCATACCGGCTCATAGGCCACCACCACCGCACCGCCATCGATGCCGTCGAGCACAGACAACTGCTCACGAATCACCGCGAGATGACGATTCGCTTCGCGCTCAGCCAGGGTCTCGCCAACGCAATATACCGGAGTGAGGCCGGCCGCGATGGTGTTGCGCAGCTTCTGGCTCAACGCCTCACTGCCTTCACCGAGATACTGACGGCGCTCGGAATGGCCGACCAGCACGTAGTTGCAGCCAACGTCAGCCAGCATGTTGGCCGAGGTTTCTCCGGTGAACGCACCGTCTTCGGCGAAGCGGCTGACGTCCTGGGCGGCCAGTGCCAGACCCTGCCCGCTAAGCAAGGATTCGACCGACACCAGGTAGGGAGAGGGAACCGCGATGGCGACACCGGCACGATTGACCGACTCCGATGCCAACAATTGCGCCACCAATTGTGCGTTGAACGCATGACGCCCATGCATTTTCCAGTTTCCAATCACCAACTTATCAGCCATAACACCCCCAATATTATTTCGACGCGCATTATATCCCCGATCATAGGAGCGTCAAACCGCCCACCGGCAGCTCCCAAAAGACAACTTGTAATATTTCTGCAAAGTACGGGGGCTAGGATGCGCCCATCGTCAACTGTGTCGCTCACACGGAGTAAGCATGAAACAGTCCATTCGCCTGGCCGCCTCGTTGGTTCTGACGGGGGCCGTTGTGTCCGGAACGGCTTTCGCCGCAGACATTACCGGTGCCGGCGCTACCTTCCCTTACCCGCTGTACGCCAAATGGGCCGAGGCTTACAAAGCCTCCAGCAACAACAGCATGAACTATCAGTCGATCGGTTCCGGCGGCGGCATCAAGCAGATTCAGTCGAAAACCGTTGATTTCGGCGCTTCCGACATGCCGCTGAAGCCGGAAGAGCTGGCAAAGTCCGACCTCACCCAATTTCCGACCGTGATCGGCGGCGTGGTGCCGGTGTACAACCTGCCGGGCGTGGCTGCAGGTCAGATCAAGTTCACCGGCGCGCTGCTGGCTGAGATTTTCATGGGCAAGGTCAGCAAGTGGAACGACCCGGCCATCGCCAGCCTGAACCCGGGCGTCAAGCTGCCGGAACAGAAGATCACCGTGGTGCGCCGCTCCGACGGCTCCGGCACCACCTTCATCTTCACCAACTACCTATCCAAAGTGTCCAGCGACTGGGCTGGCAAGGTGGGCTCCAACACCGCCGTGAACTGGCCGACCGGCGTGGGCGGCAAGGGTAACGAGGGCGTGGCCAACTACGTAACCCGCATCAAGGGCGCCATCGGCTACGTCGAGTACGCCTACGCCAAGCAGAACAAGCTGTCCTACGGCCAGCTGCAGAACCAGGCCGGCAGCTATGTTTCCCCGAGCGAGGAGAGCTTCAAGGCCTCTGCTGGCAACGCCGACTGGAAGAACGCCCCGGGCTTCTACCTGATCCTGACCAACCAGCCGGGCAAGGCCAGCTGGCCGATCTCCGGTGCCACCTTCATCCTGATGCACAAGAAACAGGACAAGCCGGTACAGGGTAGCGAAGCGCTGAAGTTCTTCGACTGGGCGTACAAGAACGGCGACAAGACTGCGCTGGATCTGGATTACATTCCGATGCCGGCCAACGTGAAGGCCACCATCCGCGACAGCTGGAAGCAGATCACCGACAACAGCGGCAAAGCCATCTGGAAGTAAATCGCCATATCAGACGGCGGCTGGCACAATGGGGGTTACGCCCTGCCAGCGCCGGGCGATCAGGCCGGGGAGACGTCTCTCCCCGGCTTTTTGTCTGGATCGAAATACATAGAGCCATACATGGAAAAGTACAATAACGAGCAGCGGATGAACCGTCAGATGATGCTCGACAAGCTGTTCCGGAACGTCACGCGAATGTTCGCGTTCCTGGTTCTGGCGCTGTTGGTCGGCATCCTGATTTCTCTCGTCATTGGCGCCCTGCCCAGCATCAAGGCCTTCGGCTGGCAGTTCTTCATGACCAGCGACTGGGACCCGGTGTCCCAGAAGTTCGGCGCGCTGGTGCCGATTTACGGCACCCTGGCCACTTCGCTGATCGCCCTGTTGATCGGCGTTCCCGTCAGCTTCGGCATTGCCCTGTTTCTGACCGAACTGTGCCCGACCTGGCTCAAGCGCCCGCTGGGGATCGCCGTGGAGCTGTTGGCAGGCATTCCGTCCATCATCTATGGCATGTGGGGCTTGTTCGTGTTCGCCCCACTGTTCGCCGACCACGTGCAGCCGATGCTGATCGACAACCTGGGTGAGCTGCCGCTGATCGGCTTCCTGTTCCAGGGCGCCCCGATGGGTATCGGCATCTTCACCGCCGGGCTGATCCTGGCGATCATGATCATTCCGTTCATCGCCTCGGTGATGCGCGATGTCTTCGAAGTCGTGCCGACGCTGCTCAAGGAATCGGCTTACGGCCTGGGCTCCACCACCTGGGAGGTGGTGCGTTACGTGGTGCTGCCCTACACCAAGACTGGCGTGGTCGGCGGCATCATGCTGGGACTCGGCCGCGCCCTGGGGGAAACCATGGCGGTGACCTTCGTGATCGGCAACTCGTCGAATTTCGCCACCGGCCTGTTCGAACCGGGCAATTCGATTGCCTCGTCGCTGGCCAACGAATTTGCCGAGGCGAGCGGCGAACTGTACCTGTCGTCGCTGATTCAGCTCGGCCTGATTCTGTTCTTCATCACCTTCGTCGTGCTGGCCTGCTCCAAGATGCTGCTGCTGCGCCTGAAAAAGCAGGAAGGGAAGGCATCATAATGAATGATCGTACACATATCCCTGCGGCCATCCCGTCCTCGTCGGCCGAGAGCCCGGGACAGACTGGACGCTTTGCCATGGATCCATCGATTTACCGCCGCCGCCGCCTCGTCAACGCCTTCAATATGGGGGCGTCGATGATGGCCATGGTATTTGGCCTGTTCTGGCTGTTCTGGATCCTGTGGACCCTGATCGACCAGGGCCTGGGCGGGCTGTCGCTCGACGTGTTCAGCCGCAGCACGCCGCCCCCGGGCAGCGTCGGCGGCTTGGCCAACGCCATCTACGGCAGCTTGCTGATGACGCTGTTCGGCACCCTGATCGGTACGCCGATCGGCATCCTGGCAGGCGTCTATCTGGCCGAGTTCGGCCAGCGTGGCTGGCTGGCGCCGGCGACCCGTTTCATCAACGACATCCTGCTGTCGGCGCCGTCGATCGTGATCGGCCTGTTCATCTACGAGATGTACGTGGTCAGCGTCGGCCACTTTTCCGGCTGGGCCGGGGCGCTGGCCTTGTCGATCCTGGTGATTCCGGTGGTGGTGCGCACCACCGAGAACATGCTGCGACTGGTGCCGGGCAGCCTGCGCGAAGCCGCGGCGGCACTGGGTGCGCCGCAGTGGAAGGTGACGCTGTACGTGACGCTGCGCTCGGCCAAGGCCGGGGTGCTGACCGGCATTCTGCTGGCGGTGGCGCGCATTTCCGGCGAGACCGCGCCGCTGCTGTTCACCGCGCTGAACAACCAGTTCTGGAACAGCAATATGAACCAGCCGATGGCCAACCTGCCTATCGTGATCTTCCAGTTCGCCATGAGCCCCTACGCCGACTGGCACACCCTGGCCTGGGCCGGGTCGCTGCTGATCACCTTCAGCGTGCTGGCGCTGAACATCATTGCCCGCTGGATGGGCAGTCAGAAAACCCAATCGCATTAAGGCTTGACGGACATGGCTGAAAACAACATCAAGCTTCAGGTCAAGAATCTGAACTTTTACTACGGCAAGTTTCACGCCCTGAAGGGCATCAACCTCGACATCGCCTCGCGCAAGGTAACCGCCTTCATCGGCCCCTCGGGCTGCGGCAAGTCGACCCTGCTGCGCACCTTCAACCGCATGTTCCAGCTCTACCCCGGGCTGAATGCGGAAGGCGAGATCCTGCTCGACGGCCACAACATCCTCGGCCGCGACGTCGACATCAACCTGCTGCGCGCCAAGGTCGGCATGGTGTTCCAGAAGCCGACGCCGTTCCCGATGTCGATCTACGACAACATCACCTTCGGCGTGAAGCTGTACGAGAAACTGTCGAAGGCGGAGATGGACGACCGCGTGGAATGGGCGCTGCGCAAGGCGGCATTGTGGAACGAGGTGAAGGACAAACTGAAGCAGTCGGGCAATTCGCTGTCCGGCGGCCAGCAGCAGCGCCTGTGCATCGCCCGTGCCGTGGCGTCGCGTCCGGAAGTGCTGCTGCTGGATGAACCGACCTCGGCGCTGGACCCGATCTCGACCGCCCACATCGAAGAGCTGATCCACGAACTGAAAGAGGACTACACCATCGCCATCGTGACCCACAACATGCAGCAGGCGGCGCGGGTATCCGACTACACCGCCTACATGTACCTGGGCGAGATGGTGGAGTTCGGCGATACCGATGCGATCTTCACCACGCCGAAAAAGAAGGCGACCGAGGATTACATCACCGGCAAGTTCGGCTGATCGCCGTCGCCGCACGCCATTTGCCACGCCCCTGCCTGCAGGGGCGTTTTGCTTTGTGGATGCCCGTGGCGTGACTATGACGGAATGCTGGATTTGCCGCCGTCAAGTTGGCGTGGTGCACCCTGCCTCCATTGCCACACCCGGCGTGAAAAACTTGACGTTCCCCCGGCCAAAGCCAACAATTCCGCCCTTCTTTCATCTTTTTGAAACTTATCATGCTGGACATCTTTTCAGGGCTGGAAACCCATGTGGCCCTGACCCTGATCCTGTCACTGGGCTTCGTTCTGGCCTTCGAATTCATCAATGGCTTCCATGACACCGCCAACGCCGTGGCGACGGTGATCTATACCCAGTCGATGAAACCGCAAGCGGCGGTTATGCTGTCGGGCATCTTCAACTTCCTCGGGGTGCTGACCGGCGGTCTGGCCGTGGCCTACGCCATCGTCAACCTGTTGCCGGTGGACCTGCTGGTGGCGGTCAACTCGAACCGCGGCATGGTGATGGTGTTCTCGCTGCTGGCTTCGGCCATCATCTGGAACCTCGGCACCTGGTATTTCGGCATCCCCTCCTCCAGCTCGCACACCCTGATCGGTTCGATCCTCGGCATCGGCATCGGCAACTCGCTGATCAACGGTACTGATGTCAGCACCGGCATCAATTGGGGCAAGGCGATCGACGTCGGCATGTCGCTGCTGTTTTCGCCGCTGTTCGGCGCCGGCTTGGCCGGCCTGCTGCTCTACCTGCTGATGAACTGGTGGCCGCGCAGCAACATCCACAAGAGCCCGTTCCAGCGCCAGCAGATCGAAGGGCGCAAGCATCCGCCGTTCTGGGCGCGCTTCATGCTGATCGTGTCGTCGATGGGCCTGAGCTTCTCGCACGGTTCGAACGATGGTCAGAAGGGGGTCGGCCTGGTGATGCTGGTGCTGATCGGCATCGTGCCGGCGCAGTTCGTGGTGAATCTGGACAGCGACCCGATCCAGATCGAACACACCAAGATCGCCGCGCTGCAGCTCAAGGAGCTGTACCAGCGCAACGAGTCGGCGATCCTGGCGCAGTACCCGGCCTCCGCCAAGCCGACGCAGGCCTTCAGCTGCAGCCCGGCGGCCACGCAACAGTACGCCGGCACGCTGCTGTCGGCGATCGGCGAGGCCCGAAGCTTCCAGCAGTTGCCGGAAAGCCAGCGCTGGGCCATCCGCACCCAGCTGATCTGCCTGGCCGACAGCGCCAAGAAGATCGCCAAGATCGCCAGCATCGGCGACGTCGAGAAAAAACAGCTGAAGGGCATCCAGCGCGACCTGACGGTCACCACCGAGTACGCCCCGATGTGGGTGATCGCGGCGGTGGCTCTGGCGATCGGCATCGGCACCATGGTGGGCTGGAAGCGCGTGGCGCTGACCGTGGGCGAGAAGATCGGCAAGAAGGACATGACCTATTCGCAAGGGATGTCGGCGCAGATCGTCACCGGCGTGGCGATCGGCCTGGCCAGCCTGGTGGGTGCCCCGGCCTCGACCACCCACGTGCTGTCGAGCGCGGTGGCGGGCACCATGGTGGTAGGCCGTTCCGGCCTGCAGCTGTCGACACTGAAAAGCATCCTGATGGCGTGGATTCTGACGCTGCCGGTGTGCATCGGACTGTCGATCGGCTTCTACTACCTCGGCGTGCATCTGTTCGTCTGAGCGTTGCCGCAGGACAAGACCAGGGCCGCTGCAAGCGGCCCTCCGGCTGCTGACAAAGTACTTCGATGCGTTTTTACAGGACCCGGCAAAGCCGGGCCTCTCCACCCAAGTATTTGACTCCGCAGCCTGCCCATCTATTCCCAATCCCCCCGCCCTTGCCCTGCAAGGGAGCCTCGCTACGCTCGAGGGCCGCTTCATGCGGCCCTTTTTTCATGCCTTGAGGAAATGCTCGCGCCCGGCGAGCCAGCGCGTGAGATGGGCCGCGGCTTCGTTCGGCCAACGTTTGAGCAGCTCGGGTGCCAGTTCCTTGGCCGCCTCCAGCAGTTCGATATCCTGTTCCAGGTCGGCGAAACGCAGCATCGGCAGGCCGCTCTGGCGAGCGCCGAGGAATTCGCCGGGACCGCGGATGTTGAGGTCCTGGCGCGCGATCTCGAAGCCGTCGGTGTTTTCGTAGATCACCTTGAGCCGTGCCTTGGCCAGTTCCGACAACGGGGTATCGAACATCAGCACGCAGGCGCTCTTGGCGGCGCCGCGCCCGACCCGCCCGCGCAGCTGGTGCAGTTGCGCCAATCCCATGCGCTCGGCGTGCTCGATCACCATCAGGCTGGCATTGGGCACGTCGACGCCGACCTCGATCACCGTGGTGGCCACCAGCACCTGCAGTTCGTTGGCGGCGAACGCGGCCATCACTTCGGCCTTTTCCGACGCTTTCATACGTCCGTGCACCAGACCCACGCGCCAGTGCGGCAGGTCTTCGGCCAACTGGGCGTGGGTATCGACCGCGGTCTGCAGTTGCAGGGTTTCCGACTCCTCGATCAGCGGGCATACCCAGTAGGCCTGCTGGCCGCCGGCACAGGTGCGGTCGACGTAGGCCACCACCTCGTCGCGGCGCGCGCTGTTGATGAGCTTGGTAACAATCGGGGTGCGCCCCGGCGGCAATTCGTCGATCACCGAGACGTCGAGATCGGCGTAGAAGCTCATCGCCAGCGTGCGCGGGATCGGCGTGGCCGACATCATCAGCTGGTGCGGCTCGCCGCCCTTGCCCTGCAGTGCCAGGCGCTGGCCGACGCCGAAGCGGTGCTGCTCGTCGACGATGGAGAAGCCCAGGTTGTCGAACACCACCTCGTCCTGGAACAGCGCATGGGTGCCGATCACCAGCCGCGCCTGGCCGCTGGCGACCTGCTCCAGCGCCGCGCTCTTCTGCTTCTTGCGCAGCGAACCGCTCAGCCAGGCCACCTCGATGCCGAGCGGCGCCAGCCAGGCTGAGAGCTTGAGGTAGTGCTGCTCCGCGAGGATCTCGGTCGGCGCCATCAGTGCCACCTGGAAACCGGCCTCGATCGCCGCCAGCGCGCTCAACGCCGCGACCACGGTCTTGCCGCTGCCGACGTCGCCCTGCAGCAGGCGGTGCATGGGGTGGGGCTGCGCCAGATCGGCGGTGATTTCGCCCAGCACCTTCTGCTGCGCTGCCGTCAGCGCGAACGGCAGGCTGGCGGACAGCGCGGCGCGCAGCCGGCCGTCACCGGCGATCACCGGCGCCTTGCCGCGCCGCCGCGCCCGGTAGGCCAGCCGCATCGACAGCTGCTGCGCCAGCAGTTCGTCGAACTTCAGGCGCTGCCAGGCCGGCAAGGCCGGGTCGGCGAGCTGGGTGGCGGAGTATTCCGGCGTCGGCGCATGCAGCAGGCGGATGGAGTCGGCGAACGGCACCAGCCCGAGCTGCCCTCGCACGGCTTCCGGCAGGGTTTCACCCAGGGTTTGCGCCTTCAGCTCGGCATGGATCAGCCGGCGCAACACCGGTTGGGTCAGGCCATTGACGGTGGGGTAGATCGGCGTAAGGCTGTCGGCCAGCGGGTCCCCCTCCAGCACCTCGCGAATCTTCGGATGCACCATCTCGTCGCCGCGAAAACCGCGCCGCACCTCGCCCAGCGCGCGTACGCGCTTGCCTTGCGCCAGCTGCTTGAGATGGTTGGGATAGAAATGGATGAAGCGCAGCATCAGCGTGCCGCTCTTGTCCTCGAGCTGCACCAGGAGCTGCTTGCGCGGGCGGTACTGCACTTCGTGCGCCACCACCTCGCCCTCCACCAGCACCGCCTGGCCATACGGCGCCTGGGCGATCGGGTAGAGGTGCGTCTCGTCCTCGTAGCGCAGCGGCAGATGCAGGACGAGATCGAAACGGCGGCGGATGCCCAGCTTCTCCAGCCGCTTGGCGGTAGCGGGCGCCACGGCGGGCGGCTGGCTGGCGATATCGGGAAAGGTACTCATCACCGGCCGATTGTACCGAAAAACAAAAAGGCGGAAGACACCGCGGTGTCATCCGCCCCGGAAGGGTCACTGCGGGATTTAACCCCGCTAGGCGAGCGAGCCGAGGCAGGTTGAGTGTGGCCGGAGCACAGGAACCGAAATGTAAACCGCGTACATGGGGATTCCGTATCGCGGAGTGAATTTCTGCGTGCAAATCTCCGCGATAAAGTCGCACGCACTCCACCGGCACTCAAGATGCGACGGCCCAGCCGCCTGATGTCATGCGCTTACTGGCGCTCCCACACCTGGGTTCTCCCCAGCAGCGACACGCCGAGGAAGCCACGCACCTCCAGCCTGTTGCCGCCGTCCACCAGCTTCATCTTGGCGCTGTAGACCTTGCCGGACTTGGGGTCGAGGATCTCGCCGCCGTTCCAGGCCTCGCCGTCCTTTTTCAGCCCCCAGACGATGGTCAGGCCATTGACCGGCTTGCCCTTGTTGGCGCCATCGCACTTCTCGCACACGGCATCCGGCTTGTTGAACAGCTTGATGATCTTGCCCGACAGCTGACCGTCGGCCCCTTCGCTGATCTGCACCAGCGCCTTGGCCTGCTTGGTCTCGTCGTCGATGGTCTTCCAGGTGCCGGCGGCGCTTTGTGCCAGCGCCGACTGGGCCAACATGCCTCCAGCCAGGGCCAGCAGCGCCAGTTTTGCAAGGTGTTTCATAATTATTCCTCTCCTCGTGTCAGCCCACTATTTAAACGTTGGTTTGGAGCCGTAGCTCGAGGATGCCTTCACGCCGATTCAGCGTCAAGAACCGGGTAACTCGAACACCCCGGAACCGACAAAAATGACACGCCCGCCGACACGTACCTCGCCCGCCGCGCTCACTGTCAGTTCCAACACATTGAGGCGGTCGATGGCGTGACCCTGCTCCACGCGCCACGCCAGCGGCTGATGGCCGTTCAGTGCGCACCAGCCACCGAGGTTGGCGCAGGCCGAGCCGGTGCCCGGGTCTTCGATCACCGCGCCATGCTGCTCGAAGAACAGCCGCACCGTGGCGACGTTGTCGTTCTCATACCACAGGTAGGCGACGCTGCGGCCGGGATGGAGCGTGGCGCGCTGCATGAACAGTTGAGGATCGGGGCGTGCCGCCTGCACCGCTTCGCGGCTGGCGATGCGCACCAGCAGTTGCTCGGAGCCGGTACTGACCCATTCCGGCGCAGCGACGATGTCGGCGGCGGAGAGGCCGAGCATCTCGGCGGTGTCCGCCAGACTGAGCCCTGATGGCCGGGCCGTGGCGGCGTTGGCCTGCAGCGTAAACACGCCGTCGCGTTGTGTCAGTGGAATCGGCCCTGCGTTGGTTTCCAACACGAAGTCGTCACCAGACCGACCCAGTCGGTGCAGCACCGCGGCGCTGCCGAGCGTGGGGTGCCCGGCGAACGGCAGTTCGTAACTCGGAGTGAAGATGCGTAGCCGCGCCGCCGCTGTGCCGGACGGAAACAGGAACACCGTTTCCGACAGGTTGAACTGGCGCGCGATGGCCTGCATGGTGGCGTCGTCGAGCCCTTCGGCATCAGTGAACACAGCTAATGGGTTACCGCCGAAGTGGCTTTCGGCAAACACGTTGACGAGTTGGAAGGAGAACGAGCGCATCGCGACTCCTAACAGGGAGCTTTTTTGCATGATGGCTAACCTTGTGCCGGACGCTGCAACAGCAGCAAGCGCGCAGCCAGACCGAGCAGCACGATGGCCAGCACCCTCCCCTGCCATACCGCAAAGCCCGGCTGGCGTGTCAGCCAGCCGCTGACCGATGCCGCCATGCGGCCCAGCAGGGCATGAAACAGGAACGCCGCTAGAGTCAGCACCGCACCCAACTGGCAAAGTTGCCAGCCGACATGGCCCTGCGACGCATTCACGAACTGCGGCAAGAACACCATGAAAAACAGCAGCGCCTTGGGGTTGAGCAGGCTATTGAACATGGCCATGCGCAAGATCTCGCTCTCGCGCCGTTTGGGCTGGATGGCCAAGGCCATCAGGCCTCCGCTGCGCCAGGCTTTCCAGGCCAGCCACACTAGGTAAGCTGCACCAGCCAGGCGCAATGCATCGAACAGTGGCGGCCAAGCCATCAGCATCGCCGTCACCCCACCCGCTGTCAGCAGGGTCAGCACCACGTCCGCCAGCAGAATACCCAGCGCCACGGCATAACCGGCGCGAGCGCCCTGCAGGGTGCTGTACGACAGCAGGAACGCCATGTTCGGTCCTGGTGACAGCAACAGCAGCATCACACTCAGCAAGAACAACCCTAATGTCTCGATGCCAATCATGTCAGCGTCCTATGGTGATCTGTACTGCAAATTAACATGATGCGGCCCGGCTGCCCATTAGCGATGGGTTGAACACTGTATTCCCCGCCAAAAACAAAAAAGCGGCCCTGAGGCCGCTTGTTTGTGCGTGCGAAAGCGCTTATTCCAGCACCAGCACCGCGTCGGCTTCTACCTGCACGCCCTTGGGCAGGCTGGCCACGCCGATGGCGGCACGCGCCGGGAACGGCTGGCTCATGTACTGGCCCATCACTTCGTTGAAGGTGGCGAAGTTGGACAGGTCGGTCAGGTAGGCGTTGAGCTTGACGATCTGGTCGAGCGAGCCGCCGGCGGCTTCGCACACGGCCTTGAGGTTCTTGAACACCTGGTGCGCCTCGGCGGCAAAGCCGCCTTCCACCACGGTCATGGTGGCCGGGTCGAGCGGAATCTGGCCCGACAGGTACACGGTGTTGCCGGCCTTGACGGCCTGCGAGTAGGCGCCGATGGCGGCCGGGGCGTTGTCGGTGTGGATGATTTCTTTTGCCATGCTTATTCTCCTTCTTTCAGAAACAGGGTTAACAGGTCGTTGAGGAAACGCTGGCCTTTCAGGGTCGGCTTGAGCGTGGTCAGGTCGCGTTCGATCAGCCCCTGCGCCTCGGCCTCAGCCAGCTCGCGCTGGATGTGCGTCAGCGGCAGGCCGGTGCGTTCGGCGAACAGGCGCAGCTCGAAGCCATCGGTCAGGCGCAGCAGGTTCATCATGAACTCGAACGGCAGGTCGCCTCGGGCGATGCGCTCGCGGCTTTGCGCCGGCTGGCCCTCGGCTACCGCCTTGAGGTAGGCGGCCGGCTGCTTGTAGCGCATCTCGCGCACGATGCCGTCGTGGGCGCTGATCTTGGCGTGCGCGCCAGCACCGATACCGAGGTAGTCGCCAAACTGCCAGTAGTTCAGGTTGTGCCGGCACTCGCGCCCGGGCCTGGCGAAGGCCGAGGTTTCGTAGTGATGGAAGCCGGCTTCGGCCAGGCGCGCTTCCAGCGCCTCCTGCATGTCGGCCGACAGTTCGTCGTCCGGCAGCTTGGGCGGCAGGTAGCGCGCGAACAGCGTGTTGGGTTCGATGGTCAGGTGATACGCCGAAACGTGCGTGACGCCAAACGACAACGCGGTGCCCATATCCGTCAGAGTCTGCTCCAGGGTCTGGCCGGGTAGCGCGTACATCAGGTCGAGGTTGACGTTGTCGAAGTGCGTCAGCGCGATGTCGACCGCACGGCGTGCCTCGTCGCCGTCGTGAATGCGACCGAGCGCCTTCAGATGCGCCGGGTCGAAGCTCTGGATGCCGATCGATAAGCGGTTGATGCCGGCCTCGCGGAAGCCTTTGAACTTGTCCGATTCGAAGGTGCCGGGGTTGGCCTCCATGGTGATCTCGGCGTCCGGATACAGCCGCACGCGAGCGCGGATGCCGGCCAGCAGCGTGTCCATCGCGCGTGCCGAGAACAGGCTCGGGGTGCCGCCGCCCATGAAGATGGTGTGCACCGGCCTCCCCCACACCGCCGGCAAGGCGCTTTCGAGGTCGGCAAGCAGCGCTGCGACGTAGGCGTCTTCATCGAAGCCGTTCTTGGCCTCGTGCGAGTTGAAGTCGCAGTACGGGCACTTCCGCACGCACCAGGGAAAGTGGATGTACAACGACAGCGGCGGCAGTTCACGTAATCCGCTTAGCCCTGAAAGCGATATCTTTGTCACCGTCACTGCGCTGCTCCTCGCCGTACTATTAGTACTGTCTCGTCGCTGCTCGCTCGGTTTCGCGATCTCGCTTCCAGTGCGTTGCGGCTTGGATTCTTGGCGGCGGCCATGCTCACGCCAGCGCCTTGAGCTTGGCCATCAGCGCCTGCACCGCTTGGCCGCGGTGGCTGACGCGGTTCTTCTCGCCCGCATCGAGCTCGGCGGCGGTGCGGCCGTAGCCGGGCAGCAGGAAGTACGGGTCGTAGCCGAAGCCGCCTTCACCACGCGCGCTGTCGATCACCTCGCCGTACCAGACGCCATCGGCGACGATGGGTTGCGGGTCATCGGCGTGGCGCACCAATACCAGCACGCAGTAGTACCAAGCGCGGCGGTTGGGCTCGCCGGCCAGCTTTTCTAACAGCAGTGCGTTGTTGCTCGCGTCAGACTTCGGCTCGCCGGCGAAACGCGCCGACTGCACACCGGGCGCACCAGCCAATGCCTCGACGCAGATGCCGGAGTCGTCGGCCAAGGCCGGCAGGCCGGTGACGCGGCTGGCGTGGCGCGCCTTTTCCAGCGCGTTCTCCAGAAAGGTGTGGTGCGGTTCCGGGCATTCTGGCACGTCGAACTCGCCTTGCGGATGCACGGCGATGCCGAGTTCGGCGAACAACGCAGAAAATTCCTTCAGTTTGCCGGCATTGTTGCTCGCCAGCACGATGCGGTCGAACATGGGTTCTCCTGGAGTGAAACCTGCTATCGGCTGCGATTTAGCCACAGATGCGCGTGCATCGGAAGTGAAAAATCAGGAACAGACAATTCAGCAGAAAAATCTCTAATTATTGGAGGCTATCACTGTATTTTTATTCACACTCAGTGATTTACACCAATGAAAATAGCTAAGCCATGACATAGACCTGAATCAAAAACAACGGCCGGCGGGACACATCGGTCCGGACCGGCCGTTTGTCATACGCCAAATCTCAGCTGCGGTCAGTGGCGTCGCGTGCCGTGAGCAGGAGGCCGGCGTCGGCTCCCTTGAGCAAGGCCGAGTCGGACAGCATGCGGCGCCAGGAGCGCGCGCCCGGCAGGCCCTGGTAGAGACCGAGGATGTGGCGTGCGATGTGACGCAGCTGGGTGCCGGGTTCGGCCAGCCGTTGCTCGATATACGGCAGCATCGCCTCGATCACGGCGTCGCGGGTCGGCGCGGTTCTGGCGTCGTCGTAAAAACGCGCGTCCCACTCCGCCATCAGCCACGGGTTGTGGTAGGCCTCGCGCCCCACCATCACGCCGTCCACGTGTTGCAGGTGATGGGCGATCTCGTCGTTGGTCTTCACCCCGCCGTTGATCAGGATTTCGACGTCGGGGAATTCCCGCTTGAGGCGATAGACGTAGTCGTACTTGAGCGGCGGAATTTCGCGGTTTTCCTTGGGCGACAGGCCCTTGAGGATGGCATTGCGCGCATGCACGATGAAGGTGGCGCAGCCGGCCTCGACGATCTGTCCGACGAAATCGCGCACGTAGCCGTAGTCCTCCACCGCATCGATGCCGATGCGGTGCTTGACGGTGACGTCGATGCCGACCACGTCGCGCATCGCCTTGACACAGTCGGCCACCAGTTGCGGCTCGGCCATCAGGCAGGCGCCGAACGCGCCCTTCTGCACCCGTTCCGAGGGACAGCCGACGTTGAGGTTAATCTCATCGTAGCCCCATTCTTCGGCCAACTTGGCGCAGCGTGCCAGCTCGTCCGGCTCCGATCCGCCCAGTTGCAGCGCGACGGGATGCTCGCACTCGTGATAGCGCAGGTGGCGGGCGACATCGCCGTACAGCAGCGCCCCGGTGGTGACCATCTCGGTGTAGAGCCAGGAGTGCCGGGTGATCTGGCGAGCGAAAAAGCGGTAGTGGCGGTCGGTCCAGTCCAGCATCGGCGCAACCGACAACCGTCTGGCCGGCAATTTCCCTTGAATTCCTTGATTGGCGCGGCTTTCAGCACCATTAGCTACAATCTTATTTCTGTCCATTCCGGCCAATTTTTGCCCATTTTCGTCACTTTGGTGCTACAGTAAGTGCTACTTTTCGGGGATATAGCACCAATCACAAGCACTTCGTAGCACCGGAGTACTATCGACATGGCAACGATCACTAAGCAATTGAAAACAAACGGAGAATTATCCTATCGCGCCCAAGTACGGGTCAAGCGCGGTGGAAAGATCATTTTCAGCGAAGCCCGCAGCTTCCCGAAGGAAAAGCTGGCTCGAGACTGGGCTGCCCGGCTGGAGCTCGACCTGAAGGGGCATGGGGCAATCGAGAAGCGCAAGATGGGCAAAGCGACGGTCGGCATGCTGATTGGTCGTTACGTTGAAGAGCTAGACCCCGCCGGCAAGATCGGCCGGACCAAGGGTTATGTGTTGGATAGCCTGTTAGCCCGCCCGATTGCCGAAAAGGAAGCACTAACACTGGATGCAGCCGATGTCATCCAACACTGCCGTGACCGTCAGGAGGAAGGAGCGGGTCCCGCCACGGTGCTACACGACGTCAGCTACCTGAAATCGGTTCTGGAGCATGCCAAGCGTGTCTGGTCCATGCCCGTTTCAGGGCAAGCCATAGATGAAGCCATGGGCACCCTGCACCAGCTCAAGTTGATAGGCAAAAGCCGCGCCCGTGATCGTCGCCCGACGGGAGATGAACTGCAACGCATCTTCACCTGGTTGGAGTCACGCCAATCCTCGCACAACTCCATCATCCCCCATGTCGACCTCGTACGGTTTGCTATTTCAAGCGGCATGCGTGCAGCGGAGATCGAAAGACTGCGCTGGGACGATCTCGATGAAGAAAAGCGGCTGATCCTGGTGCGCCAGCGCAAAGACCCGAAGCACAAGGTCTTCAACGACCAATGGGTCCCCTTGCTGGGTGAAGCCTGGGACATTGTCCAAGCTCAACCGCGAGACGCCGAGCTGATCTTCCCCTATAACATCCGCTCAGTGACCGCCGCCTGGCAGCGCGCCTGTAACGATTTGGGCATCCACGACCTGCGCTTTCACGACCTGCGTCACGAGGGAATCAGCCGCCTGTTCGAGGCGGGGCTATCGATCCAAGAAGTGGCCATGGTGTCTGGCCATCGCAGCTGGAACAATCTCAAACGCTATACCCAACTCAGACCGGAATCGCTGCACGATAAGTTCGGCGCCCCTCTCTCCCCTACAGTCGTGAGAATCGAACCCGAAAGACCAGAGCAAGACGGTTGTTACGCAGGAGAATGGTCATGCCGACAGGATGTTCTGGATGCCTTTGGGCTTCGCCCCAAAGACATCGGAGGGATAAGCATCCTGTTTGCCGCTTTCTTCACCGACACCAAGGTCTTTGTTGTGTTCAAGGAAGAGCAGGAGCTGTTCGAGGTTGAATCAGATGGGGAAATGATCTGGCTGCCAGAGGCGACAACCATCAACAGCCTCCGACATAGGCTCAAAACCGGACGACTGGGCAGGCATGGCAAGCAGAATCTTTTTGCTGATGAATTGCTGCAGGTTCTGATACGACAAACACAAGAGTAAGCCCACAGATTATTCGTGCGGAGCTCGGGCCGATCATGCCTGCTGATCGGCCAAAGCGGCCATTTGACAGATGAATGTAGAGCGGCAGCCTTACACAAAACTCCGGACACGTCCGGGGTGAGGAGGTGGGGCGCTTGCATACGGCACAGGAGCAAACAGAAAGCGCCCTGGAGGGTAATTTTTCATATATTTGCCTGTTTTTTGCCGGCATGATGATGGATTTAACAGCATTGCCCTACGACTTTTCCCTGTCAGTTCTTGCCTGCGGAGAAACCTGTTCAACTTTGCTTTGGGTTTTTCGAGAAATAGTAGCCAATCACACTACCGAGTAGCGTCGTGCAGAAGGTCAGAACCTCGTGGAAGTAGGGGCTGCCGGCGAAGCCAAACAGCAGTATCAGTCCGATTGATCCGAAAACAAGGCTGATGGACAGGATCGGCTGGGTACGGTGGGTCATGCGGTAGGTCATGGTGTCGGTTTTCCCTAGCCCGCCACAGGTGCCGCAGGCCAGCCCGTGGTAAAGGCCTTTTTTCAGCTCATTCCTTTTGGCACACACCATGCAGCTGGCCCCGTCCGGCCCACTAGTGCAGGTACCTGTTCCCTTGCAATGCGCGCAGGCGTGCAAGGTGTAGTGGCTGCGGTCCAGTTCGTCCATTTCCATCCACATGGCCTGTTCAGGCTTTTTCAGTTGATGACAATGTTATTGTAGTTCTTTCGCGGTTGCCAGAAGTACCTGACCGGAATCAGCTTGTTTCTTTCCTATCCAGATTGTGATGCTGAAGTTTTTGATAAATGCCAATGTCACTTCACTGAGGTATGGTGATACTGTTTGCTTTTGCAGTACCACCTCGCCTTTGCGGGCGACCAACTTTCAGGATGAGCTGCACCGGCAGGGTGACCAGTTCAACGGCCTGTATTGGTATGCCTTGATCTTCAACGCGATGGCACAATCGGATCTTAAGTAAGGGATATTCGCAATGGATGTTGATGTCGATTTCTACCGAGAGAATGCCGTCTACCGGAGTTGGGCCGATGGCAGGTTGAACTTCGCGGTCGAGAGTAATTTCAACAACTTCACGGGATTTCGAAAACCGCAGCGAGCAGCAGCATTTGCAGTATTCTCTCACCTCGATTCCGATCCCGCTGTCCCGGCAACAGTGGTCATGCCGACAGGTACGGGGAAAACAGATGCTATCTTTTCGATCATCATCGCGGGCCTTTTTCCCCGCACTTTGCTGATTGTTCCCTCTGACGCGCTGCGCACGCAGATTGGCGAACGCCTTGCCACCCTAACGCGACTTCGCGCGATAAACGCAATTTCCCCGGACATTCTCTCCCCTATTGTTCATCGCATCGACAGCCGTGATGCCGCGATGAACCTCGGTGCGATCGTTGGGGCAAACGTAACGATTGCAACGCCTGCTGCGCTCGCGCAGTTGAGTGATGATGAACTGAATGCATTCGCTGCTAACTACACGCATTTGATATTTGACGAGGCACATCATGTAGCGGCAGTGACTTGGGGCCGAATTCGTAAAGCGTTTGAGCCAAAGCCGACGGTGTACTTCACTGCTACTCCCTTCCGGCTCGACCAGCAGCGTCTCAACGGCAAAATCATCTTCAACTACTCTTTGAGTCAGGCGCAACGAGACAACTACTTCCAGAGAATCGACTTTTTCCCTGTCCGAGAATATGTGACTAGTGAAATCGACCGAACGATCGCCGCCAAAGCAATCGAGCTCCTAGTCGCCGACATCGAGGCAGGCTTCGACCACATCCTCATGGCCCGGTGTGCCACGATCCCAAAGGCAAACAAGATCTTTGAGCTCTATGCCGAACTAGGTGCTAGGTTTGAGCCCGTGGTCATCCACAGTAAGAGCAAGCACAGGGAGCGCGATCTCGAGCAAATCAGGACGAGGCAAAGTCGGATTGTCGTTTGTGTCGACATGTTCGGTGAAGGGTTCGATCTACCAGAACTCAAAATCGCTGCGATCCATGACCAACACCAGAGCCCAGCTGTCACTTTGCAGTTTATCGGTCGTCTCACTCGCACGGACTCTCGCCTAGGAACTGCGAAGTTTGTGGCAAACATCGCCAACCAACGCGCTGACAGCCCGATGAAACTTCTATACGAGGAAAGTGCGGATTGGAGCCTGATAATTCGCGAAGTTAGTGCCGAGCGCATCAATCGCGAGCTACAGCGGCAGGAATTTGAAGCGAGGTTTGAAGGTGACACGGATAGTGCCAAAATCGCAGCTCTCAACCCATCCCCCAATATCAGCACACTCGCGTACCGGCTTACCCCAGCAAATTGGCATCCCAAATCGGTCCGGCAACTGGGTACTCCCAAAGAGGGGCTGGAACTTCATTCAGTTAGCGATGATGGCACCATTGTTATGGCGGTCACCAACGAAGTTGCCCCTGTAGCGTGGGCGAAGAGCGACTCAATCTATGGTTCGACGTGGCACCTGTATCTCGCATATTACCGGCAGAGCGATTCAACTCTCTTTATTTCGTGTACAGGTGATGAGCGCCAAGCTGCGCGTTTTCAATCTCTTGTGGCCAATACTGCGCAGCGAATTAACGGCGATGACGTTTTCAGAGTTATGCATGGCATAAACCGACTCAAGCTCCAAAACGTTGGACTAAGTCGGTCCGGTCGAGATGTTCGCTTTACCATGCACGTCGGACAAGACGTTAACCGTGTCATGGATGATTTAGAAAATGGTCGCTCTATCAAGTCGAATATCTTTGGCGTTGGTCACGCAGCTGGCGAGAGTACAACGGCGGGGTGTTCGGCAAAGGGCAAGCTATGGAAGATGGACACTGGGGCTGTCAACGAGTGGGTGGAGTGGTGCGACATGGTTGCATCGAAGATCAACGACTCCTCTATCGACACGGCGGCGATTCTTCACAATGTCATGCGTGCAGAGAAATTGCAAGGGCACTGGCCTGATGGAATATTTTTTGCAGATTGGCCGGACTCAATGGGTGTCGATACTGAGAGCCGGTGTGCAATCACCGTCGGTGGCGCATCCTACTCGCTGCTGGATACCAAACTTGGCCTGCCTATAAAGGAGAGCTCAAATACGCTTGCTGTTCCACTTTCAGCAATTACGCCCGCCGGTGAAGAGCTTAACTTACTAACAATCCGCATACAGCTTGAAGATGACGGATATCGGTATTCAACAGGGCAGGCAAGTATTCGCATCGGTAACAAGCAACACGACCTTCACGAGTACCTTGATCGCGAGCGTCTACGCCTACTTCAAGCCGATGGCTCAATACTCATCGGAAACTACCGCTACTACACCCACGCATCACTAAATGTGACTCTGCCGCGCCACCTACTTTCTAGCTGGGACTGGGGAACGACGAATATTCACAAGGAATCCATGACGCACGCTGCAGACTTTGATTCTGTCCAAGGCTTTACGTATCAGAAAATCGCTGAAAGCTACGACATTGTTTTCAACGATGATGGTGCCGGCGAAGTTGCTGATCTGGTTGCGGTTCGACATGCTGCAGATCACGTCGTGGTGGATCTTTACCACTGCAAGTACTGTAGTAGCGGCCACCAGCCCGGTGCACGTGTAAATGATGCATATGTCGTTGCAGGACAAGCAAGTCGCTCTGCGAAATGGCTACACAAGGGCCCTGAGCTCTTCCAACGATTGCTCAATCGGTATAGCAATGGTCAAGAGCGCTTGCTTAAAGGCACGCCCCAAGAAATTGACTTTCTGAGGCTTAAATCGCGCGACGTGGAGGTGCAGATGGGCTTCTTCATTGTGCAGCCTGCCTTCTCTGTTCATGAGGTTACCGATAGCGTTATGACAGTTCTTGGTACCAGCTATATGTATCTGCGTGACATTGCGGACGTGGACATGCGAGTAATTGCGAGCCCCTGATTCGTTCCAAGGTACAACGTAGCCTGTTCGCACCACGAAGTGCTGCTTACTGGAAACTTCAGGCATCACGGTCATATAACCTAATTTAATGGATAAGATATTAATGAAATTTAAAGTCATACCTCGTGGAGAAAGCATGCCAGGCAACGGTGTTGATCAGGCATATTTAAAAATAGACTATTGGAATGATTTTTCATTTATTACAATGTTCCATTTGTCAATACACGATCAAGACGGTAATTTTCACGCAATTGGAAACATTAAAATAGGGTTTAAGGGGCAAGATGTAACTATTTCAACGCACGAGAAACTAAGTAATCACGCATAACTAAATTTGAGTTCTGTGCCAACCCTATCCAGCAAGTCGGTCACCTTGCTTTTCAATTCGGTGGCACCCCATGTCTTACATCGTCGCCAGTGGTATTTGGCTTGTTTCCAGAGCTGCTCGATCAGGTTCAGCTCTGGGCTATAAGCTGGCAGAAAGCAGAGATGAAACCCATGATCCAGCAACCAGACATCACGTTTATCTTCTCTGATGGCGGCGTGCATCCGCGCGTTATCCAGGATCAGCAAGGTCGGCCGCTCACGACTGGATCGCTCAGCCAAACTCTGCAAAAAGACCTCAACCTCTTGCTTGCGCACGGTCTGTTCATGGG
>NZ_FXAG01000008.1 GCF_900177275.1 Pseudogulbenkiania subflava DSM 22618 | reverse complement strand
ACCCGGCTCGGCGCCTCGCGCATGTCGTCGGTGTTGGGCTTGAAGGCCAGCCCCCACAGCGCGAAGCGGCATCCGGACAGGTCCTCGCCGAAGCGCGCCACAGCCTTCTCCACCAGGCGCAGCTTCTGCGCGTCGTTGGCGGCTTCCACGGCGTCCAGCACGCGCAAGGTATGGCCGTGGGCCTTGCCGCTGCTGACCAGCGCCTTGACGTCCTTGGGGAAGCACGAGCCGCCGTAGCCGGCCCCCGGATAGAGGAAGTGGTAGCCGATGCGCGGGTCGGAGCCGATGCCGCGGCGCACCAACTCGATATCGGCGCCCAGCGTCTCGGCCAGGTTGGCCAGTTCGTTCATGAACGAGATGCGCGTCGCCAGCATGGCGTTGGCGGCGTACTTAGTCAGTTCGGCGCTACGCACGTCCATGAACAGGATGCGCTCATGATTGCGCTGGAACGGCGCGTACAGACGGCGCATCATCTCGACGGCGCGCTCGTCCTCGGCGCCGACCACGATGCGGTCGGGCTTCATGAAGTCCTCGATCGCCGCGCCTTCCTTGAGGAATTCCGGGTTGGACACCACGCTGTAGTCGAGCTGGACGTCACGCTCGGCCAGCACCTCGGCGAGCGCGGCTCTGACCTTGTCGGCGGTGCCGACCGGCACCGTGGACTTGTCGACGACGACCTTGTAGCCGTCCATGTAGCGGCCGATGTTGCGCGCCGCGGCCAGCACGTATTGCAGGTCGGCCGAACCGTCCTCGTCCGGCGGGGTGCCGACGGCGATGAACTGGATGTCACCGAAAGCGACCGATTCGGCCACATCGGTGGTGAAATGCAGACGGCCGGCGGCGACGTTACGGTGCACCATGTCGTCCAGACCCGGTTCGTAGATCGGGATGCCGCCGGCCTGCAGCAGCGCGATCTTGGCCGGGTCGACATCGAGGCAGCACACCTCGTTGCCGACCTCGGCAAGGCAGGTGCCGGTGACCAGGCCGACGTAGCCCGATCCGATAACGGTAATTTTCATGCTTGGGTCGTCCGGAAGTGAGCGATATCCTGGTTGATCTTGCATAGCACCTCCAGCGGCTCGGCGGCTTTGGTGATCGGACGGCCGATCACCAGGTAGTCGGCGCCGGCGGCGAGCGCGGCGGTCGGCGTCATCACGCGGCGTTGATCGTCCGCGGCGCTGTCGGGCAGGCGGATGCCCGGGGTGACCAGCTTGAATTCGGTCCCCAACTCAGTCTTGAGCAGCGAGGCCTCCTGCGCCGAACACACCACGCCGTCGAGACCGCTGTCGCGCGTCAGGCGAGCCAGGCGCAGCACCTGCTCTTGCGGCGGAACGGTGATGCCGATTTCGGCCAGGTCGGCGGCCTCCATGCTGGTGAGCACGGTGACAGCGATCAACAGTGGGCGTTGGCTGTACTGTTCCAGCGCCTCGCGCGCCGCCGTCATCATGCGGCGCCCACCGGAAGCGTGCACGTTGACCATCCATACCCCGGCCTCGGCCGCCACCTTGCAGGCGTGCGCCACGGTGTTGGGAATGTCGTGGAACTTGAGGTCGAGGAAGACCTGGAAGCCGCGTGCGGCCAGGCTCTCCACCAGCGCGCGGCCGGACGCGGTAAACAGCTCCTTGCCCACCTTGACGCGGCATTCGGCGGGATCAAGTCGAGCGGCAAAAGCGAGCGCGCTGTTGGCGTCGGCGAAATCCAGCGCGACGACGACCGGAGACACAGGCGCTCCGGACAGGTTGGCCGAAACCAGAGGATTCATACAAACTCCTGAAACGATTTAAAGCCCGTTTCAGTAGGCGGGCGGGCCAAGGCAGCGGAAGAGCGGTCAGTGAACAGAAACCCAAGGCACGTAAGGACCAGGGTATTCCGCCTCGCTGGGCGCATCCTTGCGAGCCAATCTCAGCTTGGCTCAGCGCTGGACTCGCACACAGTCTGCCGGCACGCGGGGTGCAAAAGCGCAGCCGCCTAATGAAATGGGCGTTTAGTGAATCTCCGAACGGTTGGGGGTGAAGCTCTCCCATTCGCCGCAGGCCGGGCAGTGCCAGAAGAAGGCGCGCGAACGGAAGTTACAGCATTTGCAGCGATGCACGGTGAGCCGCTGTGCATGTTTGGATACCAGGGCACGAATGACCTCGGCATCGGCACGGCCCTCCGGACTCAAACCGTCCATCTGCGACTCGATCAGTCGGTACACCCCGTTCAGGCTGGGCCGTGCATGCACCGCCTCGCGCGCCGCTTCCAGGGCACGCGCCTCCCCCTCGTAGGTGGCGACCTTCTGATACAAGAGATCGGTCAGCTCCAATTGCGGGAAGGTTTTCTGATAGCCCCGCAGCAACGCAATCCCCTCGCTCGGCTTGCCAAGTTTTTCATACGCGTCGAACAAGCGCTCAGCGGCCATCGACAGGTATTCGAAATTCTGTTTCTCGATGCCCTGCCAGGCGGCGATGGCCTCTTCCAGGCGGCATTCGGCGAATTCGATGTCACCCAGGATCAGGCTGGCGCGCACGCACTTGCGGTTGGCCGCCAGCGCCTCGGTCACATGGCGGCGTGCCTCGGCATAATTGGACTTGTACAACTCACCCTGGGCCAGCTCGCAGTGGTACTGCGCCACCTCGTGCTGGTAGGAGTGGGCGTCGTTGCGCAATTCCTTGGCTGTGGCGATGGCCTTTTCCCAATCGCGGTCCTGTTGGTAGATGTCAAGCAGCTGACGCCGCGCCGAGCGCCCCATATTGCCATTGAGCAGTTTGAGCAAAATCTCTTCGGCACGGTCGACCAGGCCGGCCTTGCGGAAGTCCTGCGCCAGCTCGAAACGCACGGCGTCGCGTTGTTCGGCCGGCAAATCGGTGGATTCCAGCATCCGCTGATGCAAGCGGATGGCACGGTCATTCTCGCCACGCTTGCGATAGAGCTTGCCCAAGGTCAGCGGCAGTTCCTGCACGGCGGGTTGCTGCCGAGCCACTTCGGCCAGGGCCTTGACCGCTGCGCCACTGTCTTCTTCCACCAGGGCATCCAGGCCGCGAAAAAAACCGGCCGGGACTTCCTTTGCCTGCCTCAGCACCGAACGCATGTCGACGCGCGCCGCCAGCCAGCCCAGTGCAAAAAACGCGGGGAACAGCAGCAACCACCACAGATCGAGCTCCAAGGCCATCCTTTCACTTCAACGACAAAAATACCGCTGCCGCCCAGAGGGGCGGCAGCTTGCAACGGTAATCTTCAATCGGCCAACGCGTCGCTGGGGTCGTGCACCACGCGCGGCGAAGGCGGTCGATTGCGCAATTCTTTTTTCAGCAGCGACAGCTGGCGGCGCAGGCGCAGGTAGTAGGACAAGGTCGCCAACAGGCCGACTGCCGCTCCGGCAATGAAAAACACCAGCAGAAACACGATCAGCGGCGCGCTCCAGACCTGTCCGAAGAACAGCTTGAAATCGACCTGATGGCTGTTCTGCACCGTCACGGCGATCAGCAGCACCAGGAGGACAACTTCGATGATACGCAGCACGTAGCGCATGGTTTTTCTCGGGGTAAGGAGTAAGCCGGAGTGCAAGTTTAAACGATTGGCTGACACAACCCAAGCCGCGCGGGAGGCGACAACGAAAAAGCGCCGCGATGAGCGGCGCTTTGCTTGGGCTGGTAAGGCAGCAAGGGCAGGCCTTTCAGACCTGCTCCTGGGCAAGCAGCGCGAGATCAACCCGTTCGCGCAGTTCCTTGCCCGCCTTGAAATGCGGCACAAACTTCTCAGGAACCGAGACGCTGCTGCCCGACTTCGGGTTGCGCCCGACCCGCGGCGGCCGGTAGTTCAGATCGAAACTACCGAAGCCGCGGATTTCGATGCGCTGCCCGGTGGCCAGGCTGCCGGCCATCGCGTCCAGAATGGTCTTGACGGCCAGCTCAGCATCCTTGTAGACCAACTGAGAATTGCGCTCGGCAAGACGTTCCGCCAGCCTGGCAATCAGCTCAGATTTGGTCATGATGCCATTACTCAGCGTTGTTGCCCGAAGACAGCTTGGCTTTCAGCAGTGCGCCCAGGCTGGTGGTACCAGCGCTGACGTTGGCATCGCTGGCAGCCAGGGAGCGCAGGGCAGCGCCTTCTTCCTGGGCATCCTTGGCCTTGATGGACAGGCTGATGTTGCGGCTCTTGCGATCGACAGCAATGATCACGGCCTCAACTTCGTCACCTTCCTTCAGGTGGGTGCGGATGTCTTCCACGCGGTCGCGGGATACTTCGGAAGCACGCAGGTAGCCTTCGACGTCACCGTCCAGCTGAATCACGGCGCCCTTGGCGTCCAGCGACTTCACGGTACCCTTGACCAGGGCGCCCTTGTCGTTCATGGCAACGTAGTTGTTGAACGGATCGCCTTCGAGCTGCTTGATGCCCAGGGAGATACGCTCTTTTTCCACGTCGATGGACAGAACAACGGCTTCAACCTCGTCGCCCTTCTTGAACTTGCGCACGGCTTCTTCGCCAGCTTCGCTCCAGGACAGGTCGGACAGGTGAACCAGGCCGTCGATGCCGCCCGGCAGACCCACGAACACGCCGAAGTCGGTGATCGACTTGATGGCGCCGACCAGCTTGTCGCCCTTCTTGTAGGTCGCAGCGAAATCGTCCCACGGGTTGGCCATGCACTGCTTCATGCCGAGGCTGATACGACGGCGGTCTTCGTCGATCTCGAGGATCATGACTTCGACTTCGTCGCCAACTTGAACCACCTTGGACGGGTGTACGTTCTTGTTGGTCCAGTCCATTTCGGACACGTGCACCAGACCTTCGATACCTTGTTCGATTTCAACGAACGCACCGTAGTCGGTCAGGTTGGTCACCTTGCCGAACAGGCGGGTACCGGACGGGTAGCGACGGGACAGACCAACCCACGGGTCGTCGCCCAGCTGCTTGAGGCCCAGCGAAACGCGGTTCTTTTCCTGGTCGAACTTGAGCACCTTGGCTTCGACTTCGTCGCCCACGGCGAGGACTTCGGACGGGTGCTTGACGCGGCGCCATGCCAGGTCGGTGATGTGCAGCAGACCGTCGATGCCGCCCAGGTCAACGAACGCACCGTAGTCGGTGATGTTCTTGACGATACCCTTGACCACTGCGCCTTCGCACAGGGTTTCCAGCAGAGCCTTGCGCTCTTCGCCCAGGGTTTCTTCCAGCACGGCGCGGCGGGATACCACCACGTTGTTGCGCTTGCGGTCCAGCTTGATGACCTTGAACTCGACCTGCTTGCCTTCGTACGGGGTGGTGTCTTTCACCGGACGTACGTCGACCAGGGAGCCCGGCAGGAAGGCGCGGATGCCGTTGACCATGACGGTCAGACCACCCTTGACCTTGCCGCTGATCAGGCCGGACATGATGGTGCCGGCTTCCAAGGCTTCTTCCAGCTCGATCCAGGCGGCCAGGCGCTTGGCTTTTTCGCGCGACAGCTTGGTTTCGCCGAAGCCGTTTTCCAGCGCGTCGATGGCCACGGTCACGAAGTCGCCGATAGCCACTTCGATAACGCCGCTATCGGCCTTGAATTCTTCAACCGGAATCAGCGACTCGGACTTGAGGCCGGCGTTCACGGTTACAAAGTTGGAATCAAGGCCAACAACTTCGGCCGTGATCACTTCGCCTACGCGCATGTCATGAAGGGTGAGGCTTTCTTCGAACAGCTGGGCGAAGTTTTCCATAGCGAGGGTAGTCATTAAGATTACTCACACGTGCATGCCTTGCGGCACGCGGGTTAGTGGTTGAGATACCGCCCTTGCACTGCAGCAAAGACGGGTGCTAAAAAAATTAGAGGCCGGAGGCCTGTCGCTCCTTGAACCACTGCACGACGGCATCGACTGCTTGGTCGATTGTCATTTCAGTGGTATCAAGCAGTGTGGCATCCGGCTCCTGACGCAGGGGAGCGACCGCTCTGGCGGCATCGCGCGCATCACGATCGACTATGTCCTGCTTAATCTTTTGGAGATTAGCAGATTCCCCCTTGCCGATCAACTGCTTATAGCGTCGGCTGGCGCGCTCGTCGGCGCTGGCGGTGAGAAAAACCTTCAGCGTGGCGGCGGGAAATACTACCGACCCCATGTCGCGGCCGTCGGTCACCAGGCCGGGCTCCTGGCGGAAGGCGCGCTGGCGCTCGAGCAGCGCGGCCCGCACCGCGGGCAGTGCGCCGACCCGCGAGGCCCCCATGCCCACCTCCTCACCGCGGATGGCGTCGCCGGCGTCTTCGCCGTCGAGCCAGACCGTGCCATCGGCAAAGGCAACCGGCAGTTGGCGCGCCGCCTCGGCCAACACGGCCTCGTCCTCCATGGGGATGCCGCGGCGGATGGCGAGCAAGGCTACCAGCCGGTAGAGCGAGCCGGAATCGAGATAGTGGAATCCGAGCTGGTCGGCCACCAGGGCGGCCACGGTGCCCTTGCCGGAGGCGGAGGGTCCATCGATGGTGATGACGGGTACGGTCATGTCGAGAAAAACCTGAGCAATGGGGTTGGCCGAAGCGAACCGGAAAAAGGGTTCATTCTAGCTCAGCCGGCGCGGCCCCGGGGCCTGGGAATAGCGCGGCGAGCCACACGCCGTCCGGCCACGAGCGGGCAGGAAGAAGCGACCGGGCACTCGCGGTGTCAACGAGGTCTTCCGCACCGCCCCGATGAGCGCTGCCTGACGTACAGGCCAGGTTTGCCTAGACAGCAGCCACACAGGTACAGTGGAGAGCCAAAGGCGGTGCGATCTGGTGTCGTGCCGCGATGACCCAGACCGAACCGTTCAAGAATCCGACTCCATGGAACAGCTGCTTCTTTCGCCCTCCCCCCGCCTGTCGGGCACCATCCGCCTGCCCGGCTCCAAGAGCATATCGAACCGCACCCTGCTGCTGGCCGCACTGGCCCAGGGCAAGACGCTGGTACGCGAGTTGCTCGACTCCGATGATATCCGCCACATGCTGGGCGCGCTGCGCCTGCTGGGCGTGACCATCGAGCAGGTCGGCAACAGCCGCGACTTCGTGGTACACGGCGTGGGCGGGGCGTTTCCGGTGAAACAGGCCGAATTGTTCCTGGGCAACGCCGGCACCGCCTTCCGCCCGCTGACCGCGGCGCTGGCGCTGATGCAGGGCGAGTACCAGCTCTCCGGCGTGGCGCGCATGCACGAGCGGCCGATCGGCGACCTGGTCGACGCGCTGCGCGTGGCCGGCGCCGACATCCGTTACCTCGGCAACGCGGGCTTCCCGCCGCTGGCGATCGCGCCGGCGACGATCGACGCCGGCCGGGTGATCCCGGTCAAGGGCAACGTGTCGAGCCAGTTCCTCACCGCGCTGTTGATGGCGCTGCCGCTGACCGGCGAGGCTGTGACCATCGAGGTGGTCGGCGAGCTGATCTCCAAACCCTATATCGAGATCACGCTGAACCTGATGGCGCGCTTCGGCGTCAAGGTCGAGCGCCAGGGCTGGCAGCGCTTCACCATCGCCGCCGGGCAGAGCTACCTCTCGCCGGGCGAGATCCACGTCGAGGGTGACGCTTCCAGCGCCTCGTACTTCCTTGCTGCCGGGGCGATCGCCGGCGGGCCGGTGCGAGTGGAAGGCGTTGGCCGCGACAGTATCCAGGGCGACGTGAAGTTCGCCGACACGCTGCGCCAGATGGGTGCGACCATCAGCATGGGCGACAACTGGATCGAGGCCAGCGCCCCGGCCGGCGGCCTCAAGGCACTGGACGTCGACCTCAACCACATCCCGGACGCCGCGATGACCATCGCCGTGGCGGCGCTGGCGGCCGGCGGCACCACCACCATCCGCAACGTGGAAAGCTGGCGCGTCAAGGAAACCGACCGCCTGTCGGCGATGGCGACCGAACTACGCAAGGTCGGCGCCACGGTGGAGGAAGGCCGCGACTACATCCGCATCACCCCGCCGGCGGCGCTGACGCCCAACGCTGAGATCGACACCTACGACGACCACCGCATGGCGATGTGTTTCTCGCTGGTGGCGCTGATGGGCACCCCGGTGGTCATCAACGACCCCAAGTGCGTCGCCAAGACCTTCCCCGATTACTTCGAGGTGCTGGCCTCGCTGACGCGCTGAGCGCCTCCCCGTCGGCACAGCAAAGCGCCCGCCCGCGGGCGCTTTTTTCATGTCAAAACACCTTATGTTGTTATCAAAAGGCAAATCAATGACAATATGTTGATCAAGACCAGCCTCCTCACCGCCATGACCGACTTCTTCGCCCTGCGCCGCGAGTTCATGCAGCGCTTCGACCTGACCCCGCCTGCCCAGCCGACGCCGCAGCCGGCCGACCTGACGTTATGGGAAACCATGCTACGCGAGGAACTGGCCGAATTCTGGCAGGCGCTCGCCGAGTACAAGGCCCTGGCCGGTGTGGACGAGGCAGAACGCGTGCGGCGCATGGCGGAGCTCGCCGCCGAAGGGGTGGACGTGATGAACGTGATGACCGGGCTGTTGCTGTCGCAGGGGCTGCCGGTGGCCGAGATGGCGCGGGAAATCCACGCCGCCAATCTGCGCAAATGCGTCGACGGCGAAGTGCGGCGGCGTGCCGACGGCAAGATTCTGAAGCCGGACGGCTGGCAGCCGGCCGACAAGGAAGGCGTGATCCGCGCCGCCCTGCCGCAGGAACGCTAGCGGCGCCTTGCCAGCAGGCGGTCGAGTTGGGCGGCGAAGGCCTGGCGTTCACGTTGGCCGAAGGGGGCCGGGCCGCCGGTGGCGACGCCGCTGTCGCGCAGCTCGGTCATGAAGTTGCGCAAGGCCAGCGCCTCGCGGATGCTGGCGTCGCTGTACAACTCGCCGCGCGGGTTGAGCGCGAGCGCGCCGCGCTCCACCACCTGGGCCGCCAAGGGAATGTCCGCCGTCACCACCAGGTCGCCGGCCTGCACCTGCTGCGCGATGTAGTTGTCGGCCACGTCGAAGCCGGCCGCCACCTGCACCGCGCGGATGTGCGGCGACGGTGGCGTGGCGAGCCAGCGGTTGGCCACCAGCACCAGCGCCGTGGCGGTACGCTCCGCGGCACGGTACAGGATATCCTTGACCACCGCCGGACAGGCGTCGGCATCCACCCAGATCGTCATCGTTGCGGCCCTTTCTCCAGCATGGCCTGCCCCTGGCGCATGAAGCGCTGATTCCACGCCACGCGTGCCGCGCGCGCGGTATCGAATACCTCGGCCAGGCCCGCGCCGTCGCCCGCCGCCAGCAGGGCATGCAGGCGGTCGAGCGCGACACGGTAGTCGTCCAGTTCGGCCAGCAGCGCCTCACGGTTGGCCAGGCTGATGTCGCGCCACATTTCCGGGTGGCTGCCGGCGATGCGAGTGAAGTCGCGAAAGCCGGTGGCAGCGAAGTCGAAGCAGCGTGCGGCGTCGTCCTTGCCGGCGATCATGTCGACGTAGGCAAAGGCCAAGAGATGCGGCAGGTGGCTGACGGCGGCGAACACCGCGTCATGCTCGGCGGCGCTCATCATGTGCACCTTGGCTCCGCAGGCCTGCCACAGGCGGCTCACCAGCTCGCTGGCGTCGGCACCGGTTTCGGCCAGCGGCGCCAGCACCACCTTGCGGTTTTCGTACAGGCCGTACTGGGCGGCGACGGCTCCGGACAGATCGGAGCCGGCGATCGGGTGCGCCGGCACGCAACGCGCCAAGTGCCGCGGCAGGTGCTGGCGGAACAGCGCGACCACGTCGCTCTTGGTGCTGCCGGCGTCGGTGACGATGGTGTGTGCCGGCAAGGTGTCGGCCATGGCCGCCAGCAGTGCGCCCATCTGCCCGACCGGGGTGGCGAGCAGCACCATGTCCGCCTGCCTCACTGCGGCGGCAATGTCCTGGCTGATCTCGTCCACCACGCCCAGCTGCAGGGCGCGCTGCAGGTTCTCCAGCGTGCGGCCGACACCGATCACGCGCTCCACCAGGCCGGCACGCTTGAGCGCCAGCGCAAACGAGCCGCCGATCAGACCGACTCCGACCACCACCAAGGTCTTGATGCCTTGCTGCACCGTTAATCCCCTTCAACCCGGCAAGACCGCTCCGGCAGGCCGGCGCGGCGTGTGAACTATGGTAAAGGGTCTATCATAAGCGATTTTGCCGGGCGGCTGCCGAGCAAAGGTCGATTCAGCGCCCAGGGGAGAACACCATGACGCATTCGCTGTACCTGTACTACCAGGTCGCCGTGCCCGACGCCAGGCTGCGCCAGACGGTGCAGGCGCTGCAGCAGGAGCTGTGCACGCGCTGCGGGGTGAGCGCGCGGCTGCTGTGCCGGCGCGACGATCCCGCCACCTGGATGGAGGTGTACGAAGGGATCGCCGACGATGCGGCATTTGCCGCCACGTTGGCCGAAGCCGAGCAACGCCATGGCATCGCCGCCTTGAGCGGTCCCCGCCACGCCGAATGGTTCCAACCCCTCGACGAAGCTGACCCGGCATCCTGACGCCGCCGCGATGGCGGCGCCAAGTGGAACCGTGCAGCACCAAGCCGTTGGCAACGGCCGGGTGGGCGGAACACAGCGAAGTGCATCGTTGCCGGGGCTTGGCGCGCTTCACCTACCCCGGCAGCATGCAGCGCTCCGCGCCAAGATCGTGTGCCGCTTTTCAGGCCGCCGCCGCCAGCTGCGCCGCGAGCGCCCGCAAGGCATGCGGAATCGCCCAGGCCCGCTCTCCCAGACGCACCACCGGCCAGATTCCGATCAGGCTGTTGCACAGGAACACCGCCTCGGCGGCGTCGAGATCGGCCAGCGTCAGGCGCGCCTCGCGCACCGCCAAACCGAGCGCCGGGGCGTTGCCGAGCACCCAGGCGCGCAGCGCACCGGCCACACCGCTGCGGTCGAGCAAGGGCGTGGCGAGTTCGCCGCCGCGCAGCAGGAACAGATTGCTCATGGTGCCCTCGACCAGACAGCCCTCGCTATCCAGCAGCAGCCCCTCGTGGATCGCGGGATCGCTCCACTCGGAACGCGCCAGCACGTTTTCCAGCCGGTTGAGATGCTTGATGCCTGCCAGGCGTGGCTGCAACCCCAGCCGCAGTTCGCACAGCCGCACGATCACCCCCTGCTCGGCCAGTTCGGCCGGATAGCCGGCCCAGGGAGAGGCCGAGACGATGCGCGTCGGCACCGCATCGGCCGGGATGGCGTAACCGCGCCGGCCGACGCCGCGCGTCAGCACGATCTTGGCCACCGCACGCTCGAGGCCGGCCGCGGCCTGCGCCAATTCCGCCAGGACCAGACCCTCGTCCGGCAACGGCAGGGCAAGCCGTGCGCAGTCTTCGGCCAACCTTTGCCATTGCCAGCGCCACAGCCGGGGCCGGCCGGCCAACAGCTCCAGCGTGCGGTACACGCCGTCGCCGTAGGACAGACCACGATCGAGCGCCGAGACCTGCTCGCCCGGCGCACCGTCGATCAGCATCGCCATCAAGCCTGTTCCACGCCGAGCGCACGCAGCAGGCCGCGCGCCTTGTGACGGGTTTCCTGCAGTTCGCGCTCGGGGTCGGAATCGGCCACGATGCCGCCACCGGCGCGGAAGCGCAGTTGCTGCCCTTCCTGCATGAAGGTGCGGATCAGGATGTTCAGGTCCATGCTGCCGTCGCGGTTGAGGTAGCCCAGGCTGCCGGTGTAGGCGCGGCGCGCGCCGGCTTCCAGCTCGCGGATGATCTGCATGGTGCGCACCTTGGGGCAGCCGGTGATGGTGCCGCCGGGGAACAGCGCGCGCAACACCTCGGCCGGCACCACCTCGGGACGCAACCGGCCACGCACGTTCGATTCGATGTGATGCACGTAAGCGTAGCTTTCCACAGCCATCAGCTCGTTGACTTCCACCGTGCCGGGCTGGCAGATGCGGCCGAGGTCATTGCGTTCGAGATCGATCAGCATGACGTGCTCGGCGCGCTCCTTGGTACTGGAGATCAGCCGCTGCTTCAGCGCTGCATCCTCAACCCGGTCGGGTGAGCGCGGGTGGGTGCCGGCGATCGGCCGCGTCTCGGCCCAGCCGTCCCTGACCCGCACCAGCCGCTCCGGCGACGAGCTGACAATCTGCACCGCGCCGAAGTCGGCCAGCGCCGAGAACGGCGCCGGGTTGGTACGGCGCAGCGCGGTGAACAGGTCGGCGGCGCGCACCGCGTCGGCCAGGGTGGCACGCCAGCCGCGCGAGATGTTGACCTGGAACACGTCGCCTTCGACGATGTAGCGCTTGAGCCGCACCACGGCATCGGTGTACCAGTTCGGATCGTCCTCCGTCAGGCTTTGCAGGGCCACCGGGCGCGGCGTGAACGGCGCCACGGCCGCGACCCTGGCGCGCAGCTCCGCCAGCGCCTCTGCACTTTCCGCAACCAGCCAGCCCTGGCCGGCAGCGCGGTCGAGCAGCACCGCCGCCGGCACGCGCGCCAGCGCCGCCAGCGGGAAGCTGTCCGGCACCCCGGCCGGCACGCTGGGCTCGAACTCCGACAGCAGGTCGTAGCCGAGAAACACGAACCAGCCGCCGACGAAGGGCAGCCGGTGCGGGTTGTCCACCGGCTGCGGCGCGATGGCGCGCACCGCGTCGAGAAACGCGCCGCCCTCGCCGTCGTAAAACAGCCGGGTTTCGCCCGGCAGAGCGAACAGCATGTCCCAGCCCTGCTCGCCGGAGGACATCAGCAGGTAGGGGAAACGGGCCCGATCGGCGGCGTGCAGCGCCAGCAGATCGGGGGAAACATCGAGTCGTTCGGTAAACATGACCGGTCCTGGGGCCGCGTCGGATCGACGTTGGCCAAAAAAAGAAAAACCGCTGCGAGTGTAACGCAGCGGTTTTGACTGTCAATCGAGGCTTAGATCACTCAGACGCGCTTGAATACCAGCGTGCCGTTGGTGCCGCCGAAACCGAACGAGTTGGAGATCGCCACGTCGATCTTCATCTCGCGCGCGGTGTTGGCGACGTAGTCCAGATCGCAACCGCTTTCGATATCCTGCTCGAACAGGTTGATGGTCGGCGGCGAAATCTGGTTGTGCAGCGCCAGCACCGAATACACCGCCTCGACACCGCCGGCGCCACCCAACAGGTGGCCGGTCATCGACTTGGTCGAGTTCACCACCAACTTCTTGGCGTGCTCGCCGAAGGCAATCTTCAGCGCGGTGGTTTCATTGGCGTCACCCAACGGGGTGGAAGTGCCGTGCGCGTTGACGTAGTCCACCTCGTCCGGGTTGATGCCAGCATCGCGCAGTGCATTCTTCACGCCACGCGCCGGGCCGTCGCTGTTCGGCGCGGTGATGTGGTGCGCATCCGAACTCATGCCGAAACCGACCAGCTCGGCGTAGATGGTGGCACCGCGCTTCTTGGCGTGTTCGTACTCTTCCAGCACCAGCACGCCGGCGCCTTCGCCCATCACGAAACCGTCGCGGCCCTTGTCCCACGGACGGGACGAGGTGGCCGGATCGTCGTTGCGCGTTGACAACGCCTTCATCGCGGCAAAACCGCCGATACCCAGGCGCGAGATCGCGCCTTCGGCCCCGCCCGCTACCATCACGTCGACGTCGCCGTACTGGATCAGGCGCGCGGCGTCACCGATACAGTGCGCGCCGGTGGTGCAGGCCGAGACGATGCCGTAGGTTGGGCCTTGGTAACCCTTAAAGATCGACACGTGGCCGGCGATCAGGTTGACCAGCGACCCCGGGATGAAGAACGGGCCGATCTTGCGCGGACCGCCTTCCATCAGGGCCACGCCGGTCTCCTCGATCAGCGGCAGGCCGCCGATGCCGGAACCGATGTTGACGCCGACGCGGGTCTTGTCGAGATCGGGAATGTCCTCGAGCCCGGCATCGGCGATGGCCTGGAAGGCCGCCGCGATGCCGTAATGGATGAACACGTCCATGCGACGTGCATCCTTCGGCGCAATGTAGTCGCCGATGTTGAAATCTTTCACCTCACCGGCGATCTGGCACGCCAGGTCGCTGGCGTCGAAGCGGGTGATGGTGCCGATGCCGGACTTGCCGGCCAGCAGGTTGGCCCAGCCGGAGGCAACATCGTTGCCCACCGGGGACACATGGCCAAGGCCGGTTACTACTACTCTACGTTTGGTCACGGGGCTTTCTCCGCAAAGGCAGGGAGGGCGTTCTCCCGATTGTTTCGAAACGGCCGCACCCAGATCAGACAAAACCGGGGCGCTCACAGACACCCGTTTCGAAGCCGCCAACAAAAAGGACCTCTGCTATGAGCGCAAGGCGCTATCGGGCAGAGGTCCCTGGGTACAGCAAAAAAATTACTTGTTCAGGTGAGCGTTGACGAAGTCAATCGCTTGCTGAACGGTGGTGATCTTCTCGGCTTCTTCATCCGGAATTTCGCACTCGAACTCTTCTTCCAGAGCCATCACCAGTTCAACGGTATCCAGGGAGTCAGCGCCCAGATCGTCGACGAAGGAAGATTCGATTTTCACTTCGGCTTCGTTCACACCCAGTTGCTCGGCAACGATCTTCTTGACGCGCTGTTCGATGTTTTCCATTTGTATTAACCCTTTACCTTTCTGATTCGGGATAACAAAACCCGAGTATTCTACAAAAAAAATTTAGAGTAGCCTACCTAAATGCTTTAACCGCCCGTGAACAGGCGGATTAGGGCATCAGCATGCCACCATTCACATGCAATGTCTGGCCGGTGATGTAGGCCGCGCGATCCGACGCCAAAAAGCCCACGGCATCGGCGATGTCCTTGGCGTCGCCCAGGCGGCCCAAGGCGATCTTCTGCACCAGCATCTCGCGCTGCGCTTCCGGCAGAGCACGGGTCATGTCGGTGTCGATGAAGCCCGGCGCCACGCAGTTGACGGTAATGTTGCGACTGCCGACCTCGCGCGCCATCGACTTGGTAAAGCCCATGATGCCGGCCTTGGCGGCCGCGTAGTTGGCCTGACCGGCGTTGCCCATCGCGCCCACCACCGAAGCGATGTTGACGATGCGCCCCCAGCGCGCCTTCATCATGCCGCGCAGCACGGCCTTGGAGGCCTTGAACACCGACTTCAGGTTGGTGTCCATGATGGCGTCCCAGTCCTCGTCCTTCATGCGCATCAAGAGGCCGTCGCGGGTGATGCCGGCGTTGTTGACCAGGATAGCGATGTCGCCGTATTCCTTGGCGATGGTGTCGACCAGCGCCTCGATGGCACCCTCTTCACCAACGTTCAGCACCATGCCCACGCCGCCCTGCGCCGCCAGGCGCTCGCCGATGGCGGCGGCCCCTGCCTCGGAGGTGGCGGTGCCGATGACTTTGGCTCCCTCGGCGGCCAGTGCTTCGGCAATCGCCGCACCGATGCCGCGGGACGCACCGGTCACCAGCGCCACTTTACCCTGCAGACTCATCAACTTTCTCCTCGAAATGCCCCGCCGCCGGAATGACATGGCGACGGAGAAGTGTCTCTTTTTTACCGCAGATCGCGTTATTTCAGCTCTTCGCAAGCCGCTTGCAGCGCCGCGGCATCGGTCAGCGCGAAGCCCTTGACGTTGCCGTCGATGCGCTTGGCGAGCCCGGCCAGCACCTTGCCCGGACCGCATTCTGCCAGTTGCAGCACACCGTCGGCGGCCAGTTTCTGCACCGTTTCGGTCCAGCGTACCGGGCTGTAGAGCTGGCGCACCAGCGCATCGCGGATCTGTGCCGGATCGCTGTAGCTCGCCACGTCGGCGTTATGCAGCACCGGAATCGTCGGCGCCTTGATCTCCACCTCGGCCAGGGCCGCGGCCAGACGCTCGGCGGCCGGCTTCATCAGCGCGCAGTGCGACGGCACCGACACCGGCAGCGGCAGCGTGCGCTTGGCGCCCTTGGCCTTGCACAGCTCCATGGCACGCTCCACCGCGGCCTTGGCGCCGGCGATCACCACCTGGCCCGGCGAGTTGAAGTTGACCGCTTCCACCACCTCGCCCTGCGCCGCCTCGGCGCACGCGGCGCGGATGTCGTCGTCGGACAGGTTGAGGATGGCGGCCATGGCACCGGAGCCGACCGGCACGGCTTCCTGCATCGCCTGGGCACGCAGACGCACCAGCTTGACGGCGTCGGCGAAGCTCAGCGCCCCGGCGGCGACCAGCGCGCTGTATTCGCCCAGGCTGTGGCCGGCCAGCACGGCCGGCTGCGCGCCGCCGACGGCCTGCCAGGCGCGCCAGGTGGCGACACCGGCCGCCAGCATCAGCGGCTGGGTGTTGACGGTGGCGTTGATGGCGTCGGCCGATTCGGCCTTGAGCATGGCCCACAGGTCGTCACCGAGCACGGCCGAGGCTTCGTCGAAGGTCTGCTTCACCACCGGCAGGTCGGCGAAGCCGTCCATCATGTTGAGGCTTTGCGAGCCCTGGCCCGGGAAAACGAAGGCAAACGACATGGTGAATCTCCCAAGAAAACGTCAGGAACGAGGAACGCCAAGGGGCGCCGTCCCGACGCGTTGATCGCAGGACGGCGCACGCCTTGGCGTGCTTGTGTCATCAGAAGGTGAGCAGCACCGCGCCCCAGGCAAAACCGCCGCCGATGCCTTCCAGCATCACGGTCTGGCCACGCTGGATGCGGCCGTCGCGCACCGCGACGTCGAGCGCCAGCGGGATCGAGGCGGCCGAGGTGTTGCCCTGCTCGGGCAGCGTCACCACCACGCGCTCCATCGGCAGACCCAGATGCTTGGCGGTGGATTCGATGATGCGCAGGTTAGCCTGGTGCGGCACCAGCCAGTCGACCTGGTCCTTGCTCATGCCGGCCTCGCCCAGTGTCTTCTCGGCGATGTCCGACAGCGCCTTGACGGCAAACTTGAAGACCGCCGGCCCGTCCATGTGCAGGTAGGGCATGCCCTGGATCTTGCCATCGGCGATCTGCGCCGGGGTGTTCAGGATGTCCTTGTAGCGACCGTCGGCGGCCAGCTTGGCGTGCAGGATGCCGGGTTCGTCCGACTCGCCCAGCACCACGGCACCGGCGCCGTCGCCGAACAGGACGCAGGTGCGGCGGTCTTGCCAGTCGAGGATGCGCGACATCACCTCGGCGCCGACCACCAGCGCCTTTTTGGCCATACCGGACTTGATGTAGTTGTTGGCCGTGATCAGCGCGTACATGAAGCCGGCGCACACCGCCTGCACGTCGAACGCGGCGCAGCCGTGCACGCCCAGTTTTTCCTGCAGCAGGCAGGCGGTGCTGGGGAAGACCATGTCGGGGGTGGTGGTCGCCACCACGATGAGGTCGATTTCGTCGGCGGCGACGCCCGCGTCAGCAAGCGCAGCCTGAGCCGCCTTGCACGCGAGATCGCTGGTGGTTTCCTGCTCGTCGGCGATGTGGCGGGCACGGATACCAGTGCGGGAGACGATCCACTCGTCACTGGTATCGATGCGCTCAGCCAGCATCGCATTCGACAGCACGGTCGGCGGCAGGTAGCTGCCGGTGCCGAGAATGCGTGAATAGGCCATGTGTCTCAGTTCGCTGCTGCCTCGGATTGCTTGATGTGTTGTAGTTGCTCGGCAACCCGCTCGGCGATGTGAGCAATCACGTTGGAGCCGGCTTCCTCGCAAGCCTGTTCCAGCGCGTACCGGAATCCCAGCGCGTCGGTGCCGCCGTGGCTTTTCACCACGATGCCGCGCAAGCCCAGCAGGCTCGCGCCGTTGTAGCGGCGGGCATCCACCCGTTTCTTGAAGTGGTTCAGGACCGGCATGGCGGCCAGCGCACACAGCCGCGTCCACCAGCTTCGGGTGAATTCTTCGCGCAGGAAGGAGGCAATCATGTGCGCCAGACCTTCGGAGGTCTTGAGCGCCACGTTGCCGGTAAATCCGTCGCAGACTACCACATCCACCGTGCCACGGTAGATGTCGTTGCCTTCGACGTTGCCGTAAAAGTTCAGCGCGGCGTCTTTCAGCAGTTCGGCGGCTTGCTTGACGGTCTCGTTACCCTTGATGTCTTCGGAGCCGATGTTGAGCAGACCCACCGTGGGGTTGGCCTTGCCCGACAGGCTGGACACCAGTTCGGAGCCCATGATGCCGAATTGTAGCAGTTGCACCGGCGTGCAATCGACGTTGGCCCCCAGGTCCAGCATGCAGCTGGTGCCCTTGCTGGTGGGCAAGAGCTTGGCGATGGCCGGGCGGTCGATGCCGGGAATGGTCTTGAGTACGAAGCGCGCGGTGGCCATCAGGGCACCGGTGTTGCCGGCCGACACAGCCGCCTGCGCCTCGCCTTCTTTGACGAGGTTGATCGCGACCCGCATCGACGAATCCTTCTTGTTCTTCATGGCCAGCTGCGGCGATTCGTCCATGCCCACCACCTGGGATGCGTGGTGGAGGCGCAGACGGTCGCGCGCGACGGAGCCATGCAGCGCCAATTCCGCCTCAAGGGCGGTCTGGTCACCTACAAGAATGAGTCGTGCGTCGGGATGGTCTTGGAGAAACTGGATCGATGCCGGGACGGTGACCTTGAGGCCAACGTCACCGCCCATTGCATCAACCGCTACGGTGATAGTCATCAACGTGTACGGTAGTGAAACCTACCTGTTGTTGTTTGACAGGTAAAGTTTGTGCGGAAAAAAGCGATTACTCGCCCTTGGTCTTGACGACCTTGCGACCACGGTAGAAGCCGTTCGGGCTGATGTGGTGACGCAGGTGGGCTTCGCCGGTGGTCGGCTCAACGGCCAGAGCCGGGGCGGTCAGAAAATCGTGGGCGCGGTGCATGCCACGCTTGGACGGGGACTTTTTGTTCTGTTGAACGGCCATGGTCAACTCCTAAGAATTTCAAGTAGATTCTATTACACGAATCCGGTTTACTCGGACTTGGTTCCCTTGAGCGCCGCCAGTACCGCGAACGGATTCGGCTTGTCGGCCTTGGCGCGCGTCAGGGCATCCGTACCGCAATCGTCGTGTTTCGGCGACAGCGGCAAGCCCATGATGATTTCGTCTTCGACCAGCCGAACCACGTCCAACTCCGGCTCGGCCATGATGGCGTCGAGCGTTTCGTCGGCCTCGCAGGCCGCTTCGAGCTTCTCTTCGTCGGTGAACAGCGTCACCGAGGAGTCGGTCTTGAGCACATACGGCATGCTGGAAAGGCAGCGCTGACAACGCACGGAGATCGTGGCGTCGAGCGTGAGCCTGAGCACGGCACGGCGTAACGCGTCGACATGGCCGGTGAGGGTATAGTTTACCTCACCGTCCGTACCGGACAGGTCGTCGTGTATGCGTGGATCCAGCGCTGCGATGGCCAGGGTGCCAGTCTGCGAGCGGCCCTCACGGGCAAACTTCAGCGGATCGATCAAAATCGGTTTAGACATAAACCTCGCATGATATAATTCGCCTCCCCGATTTGTCAAAAGAATCAAGCATTCACACCATGCAGATTGTCCTCGCTTCCACCTCCCCCTACCGCCGCGAGATCATCGCGCGCCTGGGCCTGCCGTTCGAGGCCGTGGCGCCGCATTGCGACGAAACCCCGCTGCCCGGTGAAACCGCGCTCATGACCGCCACGCGGCTGGCGCGCGCCAAGGCCGAATCGCTGGCCGGGCGCTTTCCGGCGGCGCTGATCATCGGCTCGGACCAGGTGGCACTGCTCGACGGCCAGCAGATCGGCAAGCCGCTCGAATTCGAACGCGGCGTGGAGATGCTGGCGTGGATGAGCGGCCGCACCGTGCTGTTCCACTCTGCGCTGGCACTGGTGAACAGCGCCACCGGCCGGGTGCAGGAAACGGTGGGGCTGACGCGGGTGACCCTGCGTGAACTCTCCGAGACGCAGATTCGCCACTACCTGACGCGCGAGCCGGACGCGCTGCATTGCGCCGGCGCGGCCAAGAGCGAGGGGCTGGGCGGTGCGCTGATCGCCCGCATCGAATCGGACGACCCCAACTCGCTGATCGGCGTGCCGCTGTTCGAGCTGGTGACGATGCTGGGCAACGAAAGCGTGGAGATCCTGTGATGGCCGGCACGCTATTCCTGATCCCCACCCCGCTCGGCGACGAGGCTACGCCCTGGCTGCCGGAGCCGGAGCGCGCCCGCGTGCTGCACATCACCCATTTCGTGGTGGAGGCGGAAAAGACCGCGCGCAAACACCTCAAGGCGCTCGGCGTGACCACGCCAATCCGCGAGCTGACGCTCGCCACGCTGAACGAGCACACCAAGCCGGCCGACGTGGCGGCGCTGCTGAAGCCGTTGGCCGACGGGCTCGACCTGGGCCTGGTGTCAGAAGCCGGCTGCCCGGCGGTGGCCGACCCCGGCGCGCAGTTGGTGGCGCTGGCGCACGAGAAGGGCTACCGCGTGGAGCCGCTGATCGGGCCGTCGTCGATCCTGCTGGCGCTGATGGCCTCCGGCGCCAACGGCCAGTGCTTCGCCTTCCATGGCTATTTGCCGGTGGACGCGGCGGAGCGCGCCAAGGCGGTGAAGGAGCTGGAACAGCGCTCGCGCCAGCGCAACGAGACGCAGATCTTCATCGAGACGCCATATCGCAATAATGCGCTGCTGCAACAGTTGCGCGAGACGCTGAGCCCGGCCACCCGACTGTGCGTGGCAGCCGATCTGACGCTGCCCAGCCAGACCATCGTCAGCCGCCGCGTCAAGGACTGGCCGAAGGAGGCGCCGGACTTCCACAAGCGCCCGGCGCTGTTCGTGATCCACGCCGGCTGAGCCGGTTTGTCCCGCCGGCAATGATGAAAGCCGGCCGATGATGTCGGCCGGCTTTTGTTATCCCCCGCTCCGCTTCACCCTGCTTTCCTTTTACTTACTGCGAGCACCACGGGTACTGGCGTGAGGAGGAGGACCCGGCTGGCCTGCAATCGGCCGGGCTATCGCTCTGCAACGGCGCCGGTCCGTCTCAACCCGGGGAGTCAAGCAGCCCCGCCAGCACTGCCCGTGCCGCCTCGTCCAGCCGCTCTCCCGCCAGCCGCAGCGCCGCTCGCCCCATGGCGCGGTAGGCGTCGGCGCACAGCGCGTCGTCGATCACCGCGAGATGCCGCGCCACGGTGCCGGCGTCGCCGCGCACGATGGGGCCGGTGAGCGCCGCCGCCGGCCCCAGCGCCAAGGTGTTGTCCAGCGTCTGGCACATCAGTCCGCCCACCAGCTGCGACGCCACCGCCGCGTCGATACCGGCCCCGGCTGCCACCTGCAGCGCCAGCGCGTTCAGCGTCACCAGGTAGTTGGACGCCATCGACAGCGCGGCGTGGTAGGCCGCCTTGCCGCCGGGAGCCAGTCGGAACGGCCGGCCGCCGAGGGCTTCGGCCAACCTTTCCAGTTCGGCGCAGACACTGTCCTCCCCTTCCAGCGCGCACAGCGTGCCGCCGAAGCCTGTCACGGCACGCGCCGGCTCGGCGAACGAAAAGGCCGGGTGCAGGCTGCCGATGCGCACGCCTCGCGCCGCCAGCGGTGCCAGCAGGCTCGCCTCGCCGGCGCCGCTGGCGTGAAACACCAGAGCCCCGGCCGGCACCACGCTGGTGGCCGCCAGTTGGCACGCGATGGCGGCTATCGCCGCATCCGGCACCGCCAGCAGGTAGAGATCGGCCGGGGCCAGCTGAGTCAGCTCGGTGACGGCGCGACCGGCGCCGATGAAGGCGAGCGCCTCGGCGGCGTGCGCCGCGTCGCGGCACAGCACGTCGACCACGGCGTAGCCGGCGTCGTGCGCCAGCCGTCCCAGCGTGCGCCCCAGACGCCCGGCGCCGATGATGCTCAGACGCCCCATGACACCTCCTCGTCCGCGCTGCGCGTCAGCGCAACGTCATGCCATACTGCCAATGACATCGTTGAATTTCCCGACTGGATGGAAAACATGAAACTGATCCTGTTCTTGCTGCTGCTGGCCCTGCCGCTGCTGTACGCCGCCGTCCTCTACAACGCGCTGGTCGGCCTCAAGCACCAGGTCGGCAAGTGCTGGGCCAACATCGACGTGCTGCTCAAGCAGCGCCACGACGAATTGCCCAAGCTGGTGGAGGTGTGCCGCCAGTACGCCCAGTTCGAACAGGCTACCCTGACCCGGGTGATGGAGGCACGCGCCGCGATCTCGGATGCCGCACGGGCCGGCAATCTGGGTCGGCTCGGCGAACTGGAGAGCGGACTGTCCGGCCTGCTCGGCCGCCTCTTCGCGGTGGCCGAGGCCTACCCCGAACTCAAGGCCGACCAGCAGTTTTCTCACCTGGCGCAGCGCATCAGCCAGCTGGAGGAAAACATCGCCGACCGGCGCGAACTCTACAACGAAGCGGTCAACCTCAACAACGTGCGCATCGAACAGTTCCCCGACGTCTTCATCGCCCGGCTGTGCGGATTCCGCCCCGCCACGCCGCTGCGCTTTGCCACCGCCGAGACGCGCGACGTCGACCTGACCGCCCTGTTCCAGCGTTAAGTGAGAAAACGGCTGATTTACCGGCTGACCAGCCATGGCTGGCTGGGCTTCGCCGGCTATCCCTTGGCGCTGCTGCTCGGGTTCAAGCTGCAGCCGGCCCTGCTCTACACGCTGGGCTTGCCGCTGTGCATCACGTTCGGCCTGCTGGCGTGGTGGCTCAATTACCGCCGTTACCGGGTGATCGCCGATACGCCCACGTCGCGCACCGGCGCGGTGGCCCAGGGTTACGTCGAGCTATTCGGTTGCGCGCGCAGCCATGAGCGCGCCCCGCTCTACAGCTCGCTGAGCGGGCGGCGTTGCGTCTGGTTCCGCTGGGAGCGCCGCTACGTCGGTCGCGACGGCCGGCTCGATCCGGCCCGGCAGGAAGAAAGCGACGCCTCCTTTCTGCTGCAGGACGGCCACGGCGAGGTGGTGGTCGACCCGGAACACGCCGAGGTCCATCCCGCGCACCGCGCGAGCTGGCACGATCAGGACTATCTGTGCCGCGAGGAATGGATCGCCGACGACGACCCGCTGTACGTGATCGGGGAGCTGGTCGCCATCGGCGGCGAGGCTGCTACCGACCAGCGGCGCGACGTAGCCGCCCTGCTGGCGGAGTGGAAGCGCGACCAGCCGGCGCTGCTGCGCCGCTTCGACCTCGACCGCAGCGGCCGCATCGACGAGCGCGAGTGGCTGGCGGCTCGTGCCGCCGCCGAACGCGAGGTGCGGCAACAGCAGGAAGAGCTCGCCGCCACCCCGCTGACTCTACACATGCAGCCACCGGCCGACGGCCGACCCTACCTGATCATCACGCTGTCGCCGCACGACAGCCCCCGCGCCTTCCGCTGGCGCGCCTGGCTGCACCTGGGCGTCGCGCTCACCGGTCTGCTGCTGTGGCTGCGCACGGGCTGAGCCCTGGCCAAGAGTCTCCGCTCTTCCCTCGCCGGCGCCCGTCTAGATGACCAATGCCCTTTTGACGATCGGCGCCAGCGCCAGCGTCGACGGCAGGCTGCCGAAACTGCCGCCCCAGTCCTCGCCCAAGCGCGAGGCACAGAACGCCTCGGCCAGCGCTTCCGGGGCGTGGCGCAGCAGCAAACCGGCCTGCACCAGCAGCACCATGCGCCGTACCAGGTGCCGGGCGTCGGCCTCCGCCACGGGGCACTGCAGCTGGTCGCTCAGGCGCCCCAGGGCGTGGCGATAGAGCGGGTGACGTCCCGGCACCTGCGCCAGCTCGGCCAGCAGCACGTCGCGTGCGCGCGGGTGCTTGGCGAGGGTGCGCAGCACGTCGAGGCACATTACGTTGCCCGAGCCCTCCCAGATCGAATTCACCGGCATTTCGGCGTAGGCCCGCGCCGCCACGCTTTCCGCCATGTAGCCGTTGCCGCCCAGCACCTCCATCGCCTCCGCCGCCAGTTCCGGTCCGCGCTTGCACACCCAGTACTTGCCGGCCGGCACCAGCAGCCGGCGCAGCAGCGTCTCGCCCTCGTCGTCCGGGGCGTCGCCGGCGCGCGCCAGGCGCAAGGCCAGCGTGATGGCGGCCTCGGTCTCCAGCGCCATGTCGGCCAGCACGTTGAGCATCAGCGGCTGCTCGATCAGGCGTTGGCCGAAAGCGCGGCGATGGCGGCAATGGTGCACCGCCTGCGCCAGCACCTGGCGCATCATGCCGGTGGAACCCAGCAGGCAGTCGAAGCGGGTGTGCCCGCCCATTTCCAGGATGAGCGGCACGCCCCGCCCCTCCTCGCCCAGCAGCACGGCGTAGGCGGCGTCGAACTCGACCTCGGCCGAGGCGTTGGAACGGTTGCCGAGCTTGTCCTTGAGCCGCAGCAGGCGCACCGCGTTGCGCGTGCCGTCCGGCAGCCAGCGCGGCAGAAAGAAGCAGGACAGACCGCCCGGCGCCTGCGCCAGCACCAGGTGGGCGTCGCTCTGCGGCACCGAGAAGAACCACTTGTGACCGCTGAGGCGGTAGCTGCCGTCCGCGCTCGGTTCGGCCCGCGTGGTATTGGAACGGACGTCGGAGCCGCCCTGCTTCTCGGTCATGCCCATGCCGACCAGGCCGCCGTGCTTCTGCGCGAGCGGCAGGTCGCGTTCATCGTAGTCGTGGCTGCACAGCGTCGGCAGCCAGTCCAGCGTCAGACCGGCGTGCTGCGACAGCACCGGGATGGCGCCGAAGGTCATGGTGGTGGGGCACAGCGTGCCGGCTTCGACCTGGGCCTGCAGCAGGAAGGCGGCGGCGCGCGCCACATGGGCGCCGGGCCGGGGCTCCTCCCACGGCGCGCAATGCAGGCCACGGTCGACGATGCCGCGCATCAGCGTGTGCCAGGCGGGGTGAAACTCCACCTCGTCGAGCCGAAAGCCCTGGGCGTCGAAACCGTGCAGCAAGGGGGGATAGCGGTTGGCGAGCCGTCCCAGCTCGAAGCTGTCGCGCCGACCCAGCAGTGCGCCGCAGTGGAACAGCGGCTCGCGCGCCCAGGCCGCACCCTCGCGCACCACCCCTTCCTGCAAGGCGGCATCGCTGCTGAACAGGTTGTAGTCGACCAGAGGCGGCGGCTGGTTCAAGACTTCGCGGGCAGACGGGGGCATGCGGATTCTCCTGGCGGAGCACGCTGGCCGAGGGCGTGCCGGCCACCATGTCCTTTTGCAGCCTAGACCCGCCACCCGCCCCCGGCAAGCCGGACACCGGCAAACAAAAACGGCTCCCCGCAATGGGGAGCCGTTTACCGTCAAAGGTTGGCCGAAGCGGTGCGACACACCGGCTGCGACGCCGCCTAACGCTTACTCATACTCTTCGACCGACGGGCAGCTGCACACCAGGTTGCGGTCGCCATAAACGTCGTCGATGCGGTTCACGCTCGGCCAGAACTTGTTGTCCAGCACGTACGGCAGCGGGAAGAAGGCCTCGTCGCGGCTGTACGGACGGTCCCAGTCGGCGGCGATGTCGGCCTTGCTGTGCGGCGCGTTCACCAGCGGGTTGTTGTTGAGCGGCCAGACGCCGTCCTGCACCTTGTCGATTTCCTGGCGGATGGCCACCATCGCGGCGATGAAGTGGTCCAGCTCGGCCTTGGACTCGGACTCGGTCGGCTCGATCATCAGCGTGCCCGCCACCGGGAAGCTCATGGTCGGCGCGTGGAAGCCGTAGTCCATCAGACGCTTGGCCACGTCCACCTCGGTGATGCCGGACTCCGCCTTGAGCGGACGCAGGTCGATGATGCACTCGTGCGCCACGCGGCCGTTGCGGCCGGTGTACAGCACCGGGTAGTGCGCCGACAGATTCTTCATCAGGTAGTTGGCATTCAACAGCGCCATCTCGGTGGCGTGCTTCATGCCTTCCGCGCCCATCATGCGGATGTACATGAAGGAGATCGGCAGGATCGACGCGGAACCGAACGGTGCCGCGGCAACCGCGCTCTGGCCGGCCACGGCACCCGGTACTGCGGACACCACGTGGTTGGCCATGAACGGCGCCAGGTGCGACTTCATGCCGATCGGGCCCATGCCCGGGCCGCCGCCGCCGTGCGGGATGCAGAAGGTCTTGTGCAGGTTCATGTGCAGCACGTCGGCACCGATGTCGGCCGGGCGGGTCAGGCCCACCTGCGCGTTCATGTTGGCGCCGTCCATGTACACCTGGCCACCGGCCGCGTGCACGATCTCGCAGATTTCCTTGATGCCTTCCTCGAACACGCCGTGGGTGGACGGGTAGGTGATCATCAGCGCGCCCAGGTTGGCCGCATGCTGCTCGGCCTTGGCACGCAGGTCGGCCATGTCCACGTTGCCGTTCTCGTCGGTCTTCACCACCACCACCTGCATGCCCAGCATCTGCGCGGTAGCCGGGTTGGTGCCGTGCGCGGATTGAGGGATCAGGCAGACGTTACGGTGCGCTTCGCCACGGCTGGCGTGGAAGCGGCGGATCGCCAGGATACCGGCGTATTCGCCCTGCGCGCCGGAGTTCGGCTGAATGGAGATAGCGTCGAAGCCGGTGATGGCCAGGAGCTGCTGTTGCAGCGCCTCGATCATTTCCAGATAGCCGGCAGCCTGATCGCGCGGGGCGAACGGGTGCATGTTGGCGAATTCCGGCCAGGTGATCGGGATCATCTCGCTGGTGGCATTGAGCTTCATGGTGCAGCTGCCGAGGCTGATCATGGAGTGGTTCATCGCCAGGTCGCGGTTTTCCAGCTTCTTGAGATAGCGCAGCATCTCGTGTTCGCTGTGGTGAGTATTGAACACCGGGTGCGACAGGATGGCCGATTCGCGCTTCAAGGCGGCCGGGATGGCATCGGCAGCAGCGGCGTCCAGCGCGGCGACGTCGGCCGGCTTGCCGGTGAAGATTTCGATCAGCTGGGCCAGATCGGCTTCGCTGGCGGCTTCGTGGAAGGCCACACCCAGCACGCCGTTGCCGGCGTCGCGCAAGTTGATACCGGCGGCCAGCGCGGCAGCGTAGACCTTGGCCGCATCCGCGCCCAGCTCGACCTGTACGGTATCGTAGAAACGATCGAACACCAGCTTGCCGCCGGCGGCCTTCACCGCGTGGGCGAAGATGGCCGCCAGGCGATGGATGCGCGCGGCGATGCGCTTCACGCCCTCGGCACCGTGGTACACGGCGTACATGCCGGCGATGTTGGCCAGCAGTACCTGCGAAGTACAGATGTTGGAGTTGGCTTTCTCGCGGCGGATGTGCTGCTCGCGGGTCTGCAGCGCCATGCGCAGCGCGGTCTTGCCCTTGGCATCGACCGACACGCCGATGATGCGGCCCGGAGCGGAGCGCTTCATCTCGTCCTTGAACGCGAAGTAGGCGGCGTGCGGGCCGCCGAAGCCCATCGGCACGCCAAAGCGCTGGGTGTTGCCCACCGCCACGTCGGCGCCCATCTCGCCCGGCGACTTCAGCGCCACCAGCGCCATCACGTCGGCGGCGACGATGGTCAGCGCGCCCTTGGCCTTGGCTGCGGCGATATACGGGGTCAGGTCCAAGAGCTCGCCGCTCTCGCCCGGATACTGGAACAAGGCGCCGAAGTAGTCGCCGTTACCCACCTCTTCCGGATGGCCCAGCACCAGCTCGAAGCCGAAGTACTCGGCACGGGTCTTCATCACGTCCAGCGTCTGCGGCAGCACGCGGCTGTCGACGAAGAACTGCTCGGACTTGGACTTGGACACGCGGCGCGCCATGGCCATGGCTTCGGCGGCGGCGGTGGCTTCGTCCAGCAGCGAGGCGTTGGCGATTTCCAGCCCGGTCAGGTCGATGATCATCTGCTGGAAGTTCAGCAGCGCTTCCAGGCGGCCCTGGGCAATTTCGGCCTGGTACGGGGTGTAGGCGGTGTACCAGCCCGGGTTTTCCAGCACGTTGCGCAGGATCACGCCCGGGGTCAGCACCGGGTAGTAGCCCAGGCCGATGAAGGATTTGTTCACCACGTTCTTGCCGGCGACCGCTTTCAGGTCGGCCAGCGCGTCGGCTTCACGCTGCGCCGACGGCAGGTCCAGCGCGCGGTTGAAGCGGATGTTGGCCGGCACGGTCTGGGCCACCAGGTCCTCGAGGGAGCTGGCGCCGACGTAGGCCAGCATCTCGGCCTTCTCGGTCTCACAGGGGCCGATATGGCGGTCGATGAATTCGTTGTGGTTAAACAGAGCAGAGAGTGTCATGTTGCAAGTATCCGGATGCAAGAGGACTATGGACCGGCGCCGCCGGCCCCGTAAAAACAAAAGCCTCGCGCCCTGGGACGCGAGGCCGGTTCGGCTCGATCAGGCGCCGATTTCCTGAGCGTACTGTTCGGCGCTGAGCAGCTTGTCGAGGTCGGTGACGTTGCTCGGCTTGACCTTGAAGAACCAGCCCTGGCCGTACGGCTCGCTGTTGGCCAGTTCCGGAGCGGCTTCCAGCTCGCCGTTCACGGCCACCACTTCGCCCTCGATCGGCGCGTACACGTCGGAAGCGGCCTTCACCGACTCCACCACGCCAGCCTGCTCGCCTTCGCCCAGGGCGGAGCCCACTTTCGGCAGCTCGACGAACACGATGTCACCCAGCAGCTCCTGGGCGTGTTCGGTAATGCCCACGGTCACGGTGCCGTCTTCTTCCAGGCGCAGCCACTCGTGGCTGGATACGTATTTCAGTTCGGCGGGAATTTGGCTCATTACTGCATCTCCAATGTAGAAAAAGTTAATGACGGGGCCTTGCCGCCCCGTCTGGAAGCGGGCCAGGCCCGCCTCCACTCAGTCCGGATACTCGGCTTAATTAAAGACTTTTTTGCCGTTGCGAACAAACGGCATCTTGACCACGCGCACCTCGGTCAGCGTGCCGCGCAGATCGACCTGGGCCGCCTCGCCGGTCGCGGCCGGCACGCGGGCGATGGCGATGGAATGCTTCAGCGTCGGCGAGAAGGTGCCGCTGGTGATGACGCCTTCGCCGGCGCCATCGACCACCACCTTCTGCCCCTCGCGGAGCACGCCGCGCCCTTCCAGCACCAGACCAACCTGCTTCATCGCAACGCCGGCTTCCTTCTGCGCTTCCAGCGCGCGGCGGCCGATGAAATCGCGGCCGTTAGGCTCCCAGGCGATGGTCCAGCCCATCCCGGCCGCCAGCGGCGACACGGTCTCGTCCATGTCGTGGCCGTACAGGTTCATGCCGGCTTCGAGACGCAGCGTGTCGCGCGCGCCCAAGCCGATCGGCGCCACTCCGGCCGCCAGCAATTCGCGGAAGAAGGCCGGCGCCTCGGTAGCCGGCACCATGATTTCCAGGCCGTCTTCGCCGGTATAGCCGGTTCGCGCAAAGAACCAGTCGCCTGCAGGCAAGCCCTGGAAGATTTTCAGAGATTTAATAGCGTCTGCCAGCGTCGGCTTCACCGCGCACACTTTGGCAATGGCGTTGGGACCTTGCACAGCCAGCATAGCCAGATCGCGACGCACGTTCAGCGTCACGTCGAAACCGGCTTTCTGCTGCTCCATCCAGGCCAGGTCCTTGTCGGTGGTACCGGCGTTGACCACCATGCGGTAGCCGTAGGAAGTCAGATAGACGATCAGGTCGTCCACCACGCCGCCGTCGGCGTTGAGCATGCCGGAGTACAGCGCCTTGCCCTCGAAGCCCAGCTTGGCCACGTCGTTGGCGATCAGCTTCTGCAGCCAGGCCTTGGCGTCCGCACCGGTGATGTCGATCACGGTCATGTGGGAGACATCGAACATGCCGGCGTCGCTGCGCACCTGTTCGTGCTCTTTCAGCTGCGAGCCATAATGGATGGGCATTTCCCAGCCGGCAAAATCGACCATTTTGGCGCCGGCGGCGAGGTGTTCGTCAAACAGGGGGGTACGTTTCGGGGCCGTCATGCGGAGTCCTTCAGGGTGCGTTCATCCTTCTATACACCCCTCTGTCCCTACACCTGAGATTTTCCGACTGGTGCAGCACCAGCCGTTAGCCCCTTCGGTGGGCGCCTGGAACCAGGCGCCGCTCTCCAGATTCGGCGGGCCGCTCATGGAACGACGGCCCGATCCTCGCAGTCCTTTTGCCTGAGCGATTGCGGGTGCACTTGCGCCTTCGGCGGCGGCCGGCTTGCGCGGCCACTCTCTCCTGCTAGATGGGGCAAGATTATCGGCGCTGGCTGCCGGTCTGGCAAGCCGCACGCGGCGGCATGCCGCGATTATGTAGGCGCAGCGCCACGTTACTTCCCCACACAATGGCCAAGCAGAGCCCTTTTCCGATCAGGTTGGCCGAAGCCCGGCTCACACCGTCACCGGCCCTGCCGGCACCTTGTCCAATGACCAATGCCCCCGCGCCCAGGCCCACAACTCGGCCAGGCTACCGCACTCGTTCGGCGGCACATGACCCAGGCGCTGCAACGCCCGACGCAGCTCGTCCGCCGCCGCCTGCGGCGCAATCGCCGGCGCCAGCGTCTGCTTGGACAGTTTCTCGCCGGCCGCGTTGACCATCAGCGGCAAGTGGCAGTAACTCGGGGTATCCACGCCCAGCGCCCGCTGCACGGCGATCTGGCGCGGCGTCGACACCAAGAGGTCGGCGCCGCGCACAATATCGGTCACGCCCTGCGCGGCATCGTCCACCACCACCGCCAGCTGGTAGGCCCAGAAGCCGTCGGCGCGCAGCAGCACAAAATCGCCGATGTCGCGCTCCAGGTCCTGGCGGCACTCCCCCTGCAAGCGATCGATGAATACCGTCTCGCCAGCCTCCACGCGTAGCCGCCAGGCACGCCCAGCGCGCCCCGCCACACAACCGTGACGGCAGGTTCCCGGGTAGACGTAGCCATCCACCCCGCGTCGGGCGTGTGCCGCGATCTCCTTGCGCGTACAGCCACAGGCGTACGCCAGGCCATCGCGGGTCAACTGATCCAGCGCGGCGCAGTACAGCTCGTGGCGCCGGCTCTGGTACTCCACGACGCCATCCCACTCGAAACCCAGCGCCTCCAGCGTCTGCAGAATGGCCGAAGCAGCGCCGGCCACCTCACGCGGCGGATCGAGGTCCTCCATGCGCAGCAACCACTCCCCGCCTCGCGTGCGCGCTTCCAGGTAGCTGCCGACGGCCGTGGTCAGCGAGCCGGCATGCAATAAGCCGGTCGGACTGGGGGCAAAACGGCCACGGTAGGGCAAGGAGGGTGTGAAGCCAGACATCATCGGGAGACAGCCGGGAAAATCAAACAGCGGCAAAATTGGCTAGACTGTTGAGTGTCCGCATCCAAATTGCCAAAGGAAAACGCGATGGCCTACGTTGTAACCGAAGCTTGTATCAAATGCAAATACACCGACTGCGTCGATGTCTGTCCGGTCGACTGCTTCCATGAAGGCCCCAATTTCCTCGCCATCGACCCTGACGAATGCATCGATTGCACCCTGTGCGTCGCAGAGTGCCCGGTCGAAGCGATCTACGCCGAAGACGACGTACCGGCCGACCAACTGCATTTCATCGAGATCAACGACCGGCTGGCCAAGGTCTGGCCGGTAATCGCCGCCAAGAAGGCCCCCCTGCCGGATCACGAAGACTGGGCCGAGGTCACCGGCAAGACCCAGTACCTGGAAGAATAATTATAGGGTCGCCGGGCAAAACCCAGCTGGCATTATTGCACTCGCATGCGCCCCCTTCGCCGGACAAATCCTTGCGTGCCAATCTCTGGATTGGCTCAGCGATGGACTTGCACGTAGCGGTTCGCCCGGCAAACCCTTGCCATCCTGCCTGTACGGTGCACACGCCAAGGCCCGTGCTCATGGCCGTGATCGCGGGGGCAGCAAGCGGCTCGGCTCACGCCAGCGGCAGCCGCACCTCGAAGCAGGCGCCCCCGCCCTCGCGGTTGCCGGCGCGCACGCTGCCATGCAATTCCTCCACCACTTTCTTGACGATGGCGAGCCCCAGCCCGGTCCCCCCGGAGCGCGTGGTAAAGAACGGTTCGAACACCCGCTCCAACAACTCGTCGCCCAGCCCCGGCCCCTCGTCGACCACGCACAGCCGCACCGCGCCGTCCTCCAGCCGCGCACTCAGCCCCACACACTGGTCCTCGGCAGAAAAGTGCAACGCGTTCTCCAGCAGATTGACCAAAATCCCCGCCAGCGCCTTGCGGTCTCCCGCCACCCGCACCGGCTCGCCCAGCGCAAAGTCACAGTCCAGCCGCACCGCTCGCGCAGCGTAATGAGGCTGCACCACGGCGCGGACCTCTTCCAGCAACCCGGCCACGTCCAGCAGCTCGAGCTCGCACACCTGCCCCCTGACGAAGCTCAGCATGTTCTGGATCAGCCCTTCCAGCGCCTTCAAACGGGCCAGGCTCTTGTCGATGAAGCGCTCTCGCTCCACCTCCCCCAGGCTGGGCTGGCGCAGGTTGGCGGTGTAGAGCATGGCCGTCGCCAGCGGGGTACGCAACTGATGCGCCAGCGACGCCGCCATACTGCCCATCGAGGCCAGTTTCTGCTGCTGCGCCAGCTCGCTCGAGAGCTGATGCAGGTGCGTGACGTCGTGCAGCAGCACGATCTGCCCGCCTAATTCCGGCAGATCCTGGTACTGCAGCGTGATGCGGCGCGCCGGCTGCTCGCCACAACGCGGTAACAAGAAGGTGTTATCAATGTCGGTCGGCTGGAAGCCGGCCAGCACCTCCGGCCATGGCCGCCCCCGCACCGACGCCCCCAGCATCGCCTCGGCGGCGGAGTTTTCAGTCTGCACCCGGCCATCGGCCAGCAACTCGATCACCCCGGCCGGCAGCGCCTCCAGCAACATGCCGAGCCGCTCGGCCAACGCCGCGTTATTCGAGAGTTGACGCCTAAGCTCGTTATTGGCCTCGTCCAGCTGCGCATTCAGCACATTGACCTGCCCCTGCAACTGGTTGTAGGCATCGATCAATTGGCCGGAAACGGCGTTGAACTGGGCAAACGCCTGCTCCAGCGTTTGCTGGTCGTGCAAGTTTGAAACAGTTTTTGTCATTCACCACAACACATTTGTAAAAACTGATTAATCAGTATGATAATTATCCAAACCGGTTAAGCCAATCTGGGGTACATTTGCCGTAATGGACGGAGCCAATGGCCCCCGACACCCCTAATAACAGGCGTATCGACACTCCAAACGATACTCCCAAAAAACACGATGCAGCGGAGGTTTCCGTGTCAGAACTTCTTAAAAAGATTGATGCCCGCACCAAGCTCGCCGGCACCAACAAGCTCGAAATCCTGTTGTTCTCCCTCGGAGAAGATCAACGAACCGGGCGCAAGGAAGTTTTCGGGATTAACGTCTTCAAGGTGCGCGAGGTCATGCGCACCCCTGAAATCACCTCCGCGCCGGAAATGCCGTCTTCCGTGGAAGGCATGGTCAGCCTGCGTGGCGCACTCGTACCCATCATCGACCTGGCCAAGTACGCCGGCATCGTCACCGAGAAGAAGCCCGAAATCATGATCGTGACCGAATATAACGGTCACACCCAGGGTTTCCTGGTCGAGGCTGTCGACACCATCTTGCGACTCGACTGGTCGGCCATGCGCGTGCCGCCGGAAATGATCACCAACCGCATGGGCGGGCTGGTCACCGCCGTGACCGAGCTCAACAACACCCTGGTCATGATGATGGACGTCGAGAAAGTCCTGGCCGAGACCTCGCTCACCGACGACGCCCACCACTTCCTGAACATCGAGCCGATCAAGGAAGAGCGCATGATCTTCTTCGCCGACGACTCGGTCGTCGCGCGCAAACAGATCGAACGCACCCTGGACGCCATGAACGTCAAGTATGCCTACGCCATCAACGGCATGCGCGCCTGGGACGAACTCCAGCGGATGGCCGCTCAGGCCGACCTCTCCGGCCGCAAGCTCTGCGACGTGGTCAACCTGGTGCTCACCGACGTCGAAATGCCGGAAATGGACGGCTACATGCTGACCAAGCTCATCAAGAGCGACCCGCGCTTCGCCGGCATCCCGGTGCTGATGCACTCCTCGCTGTCCGGAAACTCCAACCAGAAGCTCGGCGAGTCGGTCGGCGTCGACGCCTACGTCTCCAAGTTCGAACCACAAAAACTGGCGATCAAGCTGCGCGAAATGCTGCACATCGGCAAATAACGCGCCACTGACGACCGCACTCAAAAAAGAAATCGGGAAAGGTTTGACATGCCAGCCACCGACGCTACCCTGCTCGCCAATATCGACGCCCGCACCAAGCTGGTCGGCTCCAACAAGATGGAGATTCTGCTGTTCTCGCTAGGCACGCGGGAAACCTTCGGCATCAACGTCTTCAAGGTCCGCGAAGTGTCACAGACCCCGACCATCACCAAGACCCCGAACATGCCTTTCGGTGTAGAAGGCGTGCTCTCGCTGCGCGGCAACATCATCCCCATCATCTCGCTCGCCCGCTTCATCGGTGCCAACGATCCGGCCAAGAAGTACGAAACCATGATCGTCACCGAGTTCAACAAGAGCACCCAGGCCTTCCTGGTCGATTCGGTAGACCGCATCATCCGTGTCGACTGGGACAAGGTGCGCTCGCCCGACAACATGATGTCGGGCACTGCCGCGACGTCTGGCGAGGTGGCTTCGGCCAGCGGCATGAACCTGATCACCGCCATCACCGAACTGGAAGATGGCAAGCTGGTATCGATTCTGGACGTGGAACAGATCCTGGCCAGCGTGGTGGGCGAACCGCGCCTGCCCGAGCTGCCAACCGCCCAGCTGGAAGCCGACCAGTACGTGTTCTTCGTCGACGACTCAGTCGTAGCGCGCAAGGAGATCACCGGCGTGCTGGAAAAGATGCGCATCAAGTTCCAGCAGGCCAGCAATGGCCGCGAGGCCTGGGAACGGCTGCAAGCGCTGGCCAATCGCCACCAAGGCGATGCCCCTCCGCTGCACGACACCCTCAAGACCATTCTGGTGGATGCCGAAATGCCGGAAATGGACGGCTACGTGCTAACCCGCCTGATCAAGTCCGATCACCGCTTCAACGGCATTCCCGTCGTGATGCATTCCTCGTTGTCGTCCAACGCCAACCGCGCCATGGGCTCCAGCGTCGGCGTCGATGCCTACGTCGCCAAATTCGACCCTGCCGTGTTGGCCGAAACCCTGATTCCATTCCTGCAAAGGTAATCGCTACAATAGCGGCCAGGAATCATTGACAAATTCAGGATAACCCTCGATGGCAGACAAGAATCTTCGCTTCCTTGTAGTGGACGACTTCTCAACCATGAGACGGATCGTGCGCAACCTCCTCAAGGAACTCGGATTTACCAACGTCGATGAAGCGGAGGACGGCCAAGTTGCCCTCCACAAGCTCAAGACGCAGCATTTCGATTTCATCGTTTCCGACTGGAACATGCCCAACATGACCGGAATCGAGCTGCTGAAAGCGGTACGCGCCGACCAGCAACTCAAGCCCCTGCCGTTCCTGATGATCACGGCAGAGGCCAAGCGCGAGAACATCATTGAAGCCGCCATGGCGGGGGCGAGCGGCTATATCGTCAAGCCTTTTACTGCCGCCACGCTGGAAGAAAAACTAAACAAGATCTTCCAGGCAATAAACAAATAAGAACCACTGCACGGCTTGTCGGGCCAGTATTCAGGAGGATTTATCGTGCCAGACCACGTTTTGGAAAGCGGGGACACCCCGGATCTCGAGGCACTATTTGACAGTATTGCCCAGCAGCACCAGGCCGGCACGTCACAGATCAGCAGCGATGCGGGCTCGGCGCCGGCCTCCCAAGGTCCCGCCGAGACCAACCCGTCGGTCATGTACGAACAAATCGGGCAACTGACCCGTAAACTGCACAGCGCGCTGCGCGACATGGGTTACGACAAATCGCTGGAACGGGTCGCGAACGCCATTCCCGACGCCCGCGACCGCCTCTCCTACATCTCGACGCTGACCGAATCCGCGGCAGAGCGTGTACTCAACGCCACTGATATCGCCAAGCCGATCCAGGACGAACTCGAAAACAGCGCCAAGCAGCTGTCCGAGCGCTGGAACCGGCTGTACGCCAATATGCTGTCGGTCGACGAGTTCCGCCAGCTGAGCCAGGACACCCACCGTTATCTGCAGAGCGTGCCGGAACAGACCCAGGCCACCAGCGCGCAACTGCTCGACATCGTCATGGCACAGGATTTTCAGGATCTGACCGGTCAGGTCATCAAGAAGATGATGGGCATGGTCAAGACCATCGAAACCGACCTCGTCGCCTTCCTGATCGAATTCTCGCCGGAAGAGAAGAAAACGGAAATCAACCCGACGCTGCTGAATGGTCCGGTGGTCAACCCGGAAGGACGCAGCGACGTGGTCACCAACCAACAACAAGTCGACGACCTGCTGGAAAGCCTCGGCTTCTGAGACCACGGTCGCAACAAGAAACAATAAATAACGGTGCGGGGTAAAAAATGAGCGAATTCGGCGGCATGGAAGAGTTGTTGCAGGACTTCCTGATGGAGTCCAACGACCTTCTCTCGGACGTTGACAACAAGTTGGTCGAACTGGAAAAAAGGCCAGAAGACCGCGCCTTGCTCAACGATATTTTCCGCGGCTTTCATACCATCAAGGGCGGCGCCGGCTTCCTCAACGTGGCACCCATGGTGACCCTCTGCCACCGCACGGAAAACCTGTTTGACAAGCTGCGCAACGCCGAACTTCAGCTCAACCCCGAAGTGATGGACGTGATCCTGGATGCCACCGCGACGGTGCGCGACATGTTCGGCACCCTGGGCCAGGGCCTGATGCCCAAGGATGCCGACGGCGGCTTGCTGACGACACTGGACGCCGTCCTGTCCGGCCGGATGCCACAAGCCCCGGCTCCGCAGGCAGCCCCTGCCGCGCCGGCGGCGGCAGCCCCGGCCCCGGCCGCTCGCCAGAGCAACGAGCCCGACTGGAACACCCTCTACCAAGCGGTGGTTCCTGCCGCCGCACCGGACCGTACCGTCGTGGAAGCACCGGCCGTCGTCGTCGCGGCGGAGAGCGAACCTGTTACCGCGGTGGCGCCCCCCCGAGCACCGGCACCAGCCAAAACCACCAGCGTGACGAAATCGGCCAGCGGCGGTGGGCATGAGAACACCATCCGCATCGACACCAACCGCCTCGACATGGTGCTCAACCTGTCTGGCGAAATCGGTCTGACCAAGAACCGCCTCACCACGCTGCGCACCGAGATTCTGCAGGGCAACAACGACAGCAACACCCTGCGCTCGCTGGACGAAGCCATCAGCCAGCTCGACCTGCTGGTCGGCGACCTTCAGAACGCAGTGATGAAGACCCGCATGCAGCCGATCGGCCGGCTGTTCCAGAAGTACCCCCGCCTCGCCCGCGATCTGGCACGCCAGCTAGGCAAGGACGTCGAGCTGGTACTGAGCGGCGAAGAAACCGAACTCGACAAAACCATGATCGAGGACCTGAACGACCCGCTGGTGCACCTCGTGCGCAACGCCGTCGATCACGGCGTCGAGTCCACCGCGGAGCGGATCACCGCCGGCAAGAAACCGCAGTCGCTGATCCAGCTGACGGCCGAGCAGGTCGGCGATCACATCCTGATCGAGATCACCGACGACGGCCGTGGCATGAATGCCGACGCCCTGCGCCGCAAGGCAGTGGAAAAGGGCCTGATCGACGCCGAGGCCGCCAACGCCCTGGATGAAAAGCAGTGCCTGCAGCTGATTTTCCTGCCCGGCTTCTCCACCAAGGACCAGATTTCGAGTGTGTCTGGCCGCGGTGTCGGCATGGACGTGGTTCGCACCAACATCCAGAAGCTCAACGGCCGCATCGACATCAACTCGATCCCGGGCGAAGGCACCCGCATCAGCATCTCGCTACCGCTGACGCTGGCGATCCTGCCGGTGCTGGTGGTACGCGCCTGCAACCAACCCTTCGCCGTGCCGCTGGCGATGGTGCGCGAGATCATCACCATCGATCCGGAAGCCATCCAGGAAGTATCCGGCAACCCGACCATCGTCGTACGCGACGAAATCCTGCCGCTCAAGACCCTGGCAGGCCTGCTCGGCTGGGCACCGACCCAGAAGCCCGGTTTCGGCGTGCTGATGCAATCGGCCGAGCGCTCCTTCATCCTGGCCATCGACTCCTTCGTCGGCCGCGACGACGTAGTGATCAAGCCGCTGCAGAACATCCGCCCCAAAGGCGTGGCCGGTGCCACCCTGTCGGGTGATGGCTCGGTGGTGCTGGTACTCGATATGGAAGACCTGCTGACAGCGAAGGACGGCATGGGAGGCGTGGTCAAGACCTCCGAACTGATCACGATCTGACGCTTACCCCACACTGAACGGTACAGAATGACAACAAGCAGTGCCTTCATCGGACGCCAGCCTGTATTGAACCGAAATCAGCAGCTCATCGGCTACGAGCTGCTGTTTCGCCCCTCCCTTGAGGCGGAAGGCGCCGGCCCACTGGCCGCGCTTCAAGCCGACACCCAGGTTCTGGTCAACACCCTGCACAATATGGGAACCAGCTGGCTGATCGGCAACAAGCTGGCCTTCATCAACGTCGGCGAAGCCATGCTGACCAGCGAATTCCTGGAGTTGCTGCCGGCGCGTCGGGTCATTCTCGACCTGATGCCCGAGATTACCCCATCCAACGAGCTGATTGCCCGCATCAAGTATCTGCATGCCCAGGGCTTCGGCATCGCCATGGATGGCTTCTCGTTCAACGCGCCTTCGGCCCAGCTGCTGGAATACGCCAAATACGTCAAGCTGGACGTGCAGAAGCACGGTACCAGCGACTTCCAGATGCTGGCCGCCCAGGTACGCAGCTACCCGGTGATCCGCATCGCCGAGAAAGTGGAAACGCACGAGCACTTCCACCTCTGCCGCGAACTGGGTATGGATGGTTTTCAGGGCTATTACTTCGCCAAGCCGGAGACCCTGTCCGCCAAGGTCATTCATCCCTCTTTCACGCACACGCTGGAACTGCTCAACCTGTTGCGCATGGATGCCGAGATCAAGGAAGTCGAGGCGGTATTCAAGCGTGACATCGCGCTGTCCTACAAGCTGCTGCGCTTCGTGAACTCCGCCGCGGCGGGGCTCAACACCACCATCAGTTCGTTCAGCCACGCGGTCACCGTGCTGGGCTACAAACGGCTCTATCGCTGGCTGACCCTGCTCCTGGTCACCGCCAACGAAGATGGCAAGACGCCGCCCGCCCTGCAAAAGACCGCTATTACCCGGGCACGCTTCATGGAACTCCTGGGCAGTGCGCTCAACCTGCCTAACGATGCTTGCGAATCGCTGTTCGTGATCGGCATGTTCAGCCTGCTCGACGTACTGTTCGACATGCCGATGACCACCGTTCTGGAACACCTCCACCTTTCCGACCAGTTCAAGCAGGTGCTGCAGGAGCAGCCGGACCGGCTCACCCCCTTCCTCCAGTTGGCCAAAGCCTGCGAAGACAAGGAGATGCGCGACGTCCCGCAACTGTGCCGGGAGCTCGGACTGTCGCCGGAACCGTTCAATCAGGCTCACGTCGAGGCGCTCGCCTGGGTGGAGGAACTGGGCTTATAATTCATGGCTTTTCCCCGTCAGCCCTCCGGAAACGCCATGAAACTGCTTGCCATCGATACCTCGACGGACTTCCTGTCGCTTGCCGTCTTAAACGATGACAACACCGTCGTGTTTCATGAGCGCGTCGGTCAGAAACACGCCGAACAGGCGCTGCCCCATGTGCAGAGCCTGCTGCGCGATGCCGGCTTGACGCTTCAGCAACTCGACGGCATCGTGTACGGGCAGGGACCGGGCTCGTTCACCGGGCTGCGCATCGGCTGCGGCCTGGCCCAGGGCCTGGCGTTTTCCGCCGGAGTCCCCGTCATCCCCATCCCCACCCTAGACAGCGTGGCCGAACAGGCAGGTGCGACGCGGGTTGTCGCCTGTAGCGACGCCCGCATGCAGCAAGTCTACTTGGCAAGCTACGACTTGGGCACGCCATGCCGCCTTTCCCCCATCCTGCTGCTCGACCCAGAGCAGGCCGGCAGCGAGCTGCAGCTGGATGGCGAAGGCTGGGTGGGCGCCGGCGACGGCTTTGCCGCCTACCCCGTGCTGGCGAGCAGCACGTGGGGCCCACAGCTTGGCGCCATTCACAACGATATCCGCCCCCACGCCGCCAGTTACCTACGGCTGGCGCAAAGCGGGCGCTACGCCCACCTCCCGGCACGCGAAGCCGACCTGCTCTACGTGCGCAACAAGGTGGCACTGACCTCGCGCGAGCAGCAGGCACGCCAACGATGATCGCCTTCCGCCCGGCCTCTGCGCCCGACTTGGCAAAACTGGCCGCCCTGGAAGCGGCGGCCACTCCCCATGGCTGGAGCGAGCCGCAGTTCCGCGGCTCGCTCGAGGCCGGTCACGCCTTCCTGCTACTGGAGATCGATGGTGAAGTGTGCGGACACGCGGTCAGCATGACAGTGCTGGACGAGGCGGAACTGCTGACCATCGTGATCGCCCCCGACCGACAGGGGCAGGGACTGGGGCAAACCTTGCTGGGTGAGCTGCTGCAACAACTGCGCCGGCAGGGGTGTTCGCGGCTCTTTCTGGAAGTCCGGGAAAGCAATCGGCCTGCCCGTGCACTCTACGCCAAGAGCGGCTTCGTCGAGACGGGCCTGCGCAAGCACTACTATCCGACCGCATCCGGACGCGAGCATGCCGTGTTGATGGAGCTCGAGCTATGAAGCGCCGCCAACTGATCGGTGACGTCATCGGCCTCGGCCCGCTCTGGCGCGCGCGCGACGCGCGCTTTGACGACCACCCGGCTCGGCGCGTACCGCCCCCGGCCGCGCCCTTGGCCGACGCCCCCGTCGAATCGCCAACCGTCGAAACCGTCCCCGCTCCTGTAGTGGCCGCCATCCCGGTGTCCCCTATCGTTCAGGCGGGCACCTCGGCACCCGCCCCTGCCGCCCCGGTCCCGGTGGTACTCGCCGAACAGGCTGCCCCCACCCTCCCCGTGTCGGCCAAGCCCGTGCTGAGCTGGAGCGAACTGGAGCAGACCGTCGCCCGCTGCAATCACTGCCGGCTGTGCGAGACGCGTACCCAGACAGTGTTTGGGCGCGGCAACCCGCAGGCGCGCTGGCTGATCATCGGCGAAGCACCGGGTGAGCAAGAGGACAAACAGGGCAAGCCATTCGTCGGCCGCGCCGGCCAACTGCTCGACAACATGCTGGCCGCGATCGGTCTCGACAGCAACCACGACGTCTACATCGCCAACGTGCTCAAGTGCCGCCCTCCCGGCAACCGCAACCCTTCGGCCGACGAGATCGTTGCCTGCCAGGATTACCTGCGCCAGCAGATCGCGCACATCCGCCCGACCCTGATTCTGGCGCTGGGACGCTTCGCCGCGCAGACCCTGCTCGACAGCAACGACAGCATCGCGCGCCTGCGCGGCCGCGTACATCGCTACCAGGATGTGCCGCTGATCGTCAGCTTCCACCCGGCCTACCTGCTGCGCAACTTGCCCGACAAGGCCAAGAGCTGGCAGGACCTGGTGTTTGCGCGGCGCACCTTCCGCCAGCTCTCCGGGCAGTGAACGGGGCATTCCCCCTCTGCCCGCGCACACCGGACGCCGCGTTCGCACCACACGCCCCTCACATCCACGCCTGCTCACGCTACACTGACGTCCTCGAAAACCCGGCGGACGGGCCAAGGCGGGGGGCGCCGCCACCCTGCCTGACTCCCCGGCGACAATAAGACAGAAAACTCCGTTTTTTTCAGGAGAACATGCATGAGGTTCAAGGCTAACGACTCCCTTACCGAGCAGATTGCCCAGCACCTGGGCAATCAGATCATCCTCGGACTGATGCGGCCGGGGGAGCGCATCCAGGAGCTGCGTATCGCCAGCGAGCTCGATGTCAGCCGCGGCTCGGTGCGTGAAGCGTTGCTGATCCTGCAACGCCGCCACCTGGTGAACATCTACCCGCGGCGCGGCGCGGTGGTGGCGAGTATCAGCGCCCGGGAGGTGCACGACTTTTTCGGCTTGTGGTTTTTGCTGCTGGATACGGTGGTGGGCAATATGGCACGGCAGTGGCAGAACGACGACCTCGCCCGCTTCTTCGAACTCCTGGGGCAACTCGAAGCCAGCCGTCAGCACAACGACATCCAGGGTTTCTATCAGCAAGGGGTGGCCTTCCTGCAGGCTTTGTACGGTTTTGCCGACAACCACTACATCGAAAGCACGCTGCGCGACCTGCTGCCGCTGACGCAGCGCTGCCTGTACGCCATCCTGCGCGCCGGCTCGCCGCAGGTGGAGCATACCTACGTCTTTCTGGAAGAACTGCTGAAGGTCATCATCGCGCGCGACACGCTCCGGCTCCAGACGATGATCCGGCAGTTCGGTGCCGATTACGGCCGGCTCGCCGCCGCCTCGGCGGAGGCTCTGGAGGGGGTGCAGTAAAAAAAAACGCTGCCGGGCTGTGGTGCCGGGCAGCGCTATCGGTTCGTCAGGGAGGTCAGCCGCGCAGGTAGCTCACAAAGGCGTAGTCGAGTCCCTGCTCGCTGCGATGCGCCTCGCGCTGCACTTCCTGCCAGCCGCCGCTGCCGAAGTCGGGAAAATGCGCGTCACCCTGATAGCTCCCGGCGATTTCAGTGAGCTCCAGGCGGTGCGCCAAGGGCAAGGCCTGGCGGTACAGGTCAGCCCCGCCGATGATGCAGGCCGACGCGGCGGCCGACACCAGCGCCAGCGCCGCCTCCAGGCTGTGGGCAACCTCCACGCCGGGCACCGACCAGTCGCGCTGGCGCGTCACCACGATGTTGCGCCGGCCCGGCAAGGGGCGGCCGATCGAATCGTAGGTCTTGCGGCCCATGATCACCGGCTTGCCCAGCGTCACCGCCTTGAAATGCTTCAGGTCTTCGGGCAGATGCCACGGCAGCCGGTTATCGATGCCGATGACGCGGTTAGCCGCCATCGCCGCCACCAGGGTGATGCAGGGAGTCGTCATACCGCCACCTTGGCCTTGATGTGGGGCATCGGATCGTAGCCTTCCAGTTCGAAGTCCTCGAAGCGGAAGGCGAACAGATCCGTCACGGCCGGGTTGATCTTCATCACCGGCAGTGGGCGCGGTTCGCGCGCCAGTTGCTCGTCGGCCTGCTCCAGGTGGTTGCTGTAGAGATGGGCGTCGCCCAACGTGTGTACAAACTCGCCCGGCTTGAGCCCGCACACCTGCGCCATCATCATGGTCAGGAGCGCGTACGAGGCGATGTTGAACGGCACGCCGAGGAAGATGTCGGCCGAACGCTGATACAACTGGCACGACAGACGGCCGTCGGCCACGTAGAACTGGAACAGCGCATGGCACGGGGGCAATGCCATCTCGTCGACCAATGCGGGGTTCCAGGCCGACACGATCAGCCGGCGCGAGTCCGGGTTCTTTCTGATCATCTCGACCACGTTGGCGATCTGGTCGATATGGCGGCCATCCGGCGCCGGCCAGCTGCGCCACTGGTAGCCGTACACCGGGCCGAGGTTGCCGTTCTCGTCCGCCCATTCATCCCAGATCGACACGCCGTTTTCCTTGAGATAACGGATGTTGGTGTCCCCGGAGAGGAACCACAGCAACTCGTGCACGATGGACTTCAGGTGCAGCTTCTTGGTAGTCAAAAGCGGGAAACCGTCGGCCAGATCGAAGCGCATCTGGTAGCCGAACACGGACAGGGTGCCAGTGCCGGTACGGTCGGATTTGTAGTGGCCGTGCTCGCGCACGTGACGCATCAGGTCGAGGTACTGTTTCATGTCGTCAGTGCCGGAGATATTAAACAGGCGAAAAAGCTAACAATTTTATCAGAATCTATCACATGGAAAAAACATAAAGAAACAGGAAATTGCATCTGGATTCCTGCTTCTGAACCCCTGTGCCATGCCAGGAAAATGCCCAAATCATGGTAGGCTAGCGGCTGCCGCCCCCACCCCAGATGACGATGCAGCGATAACGCCACCATGGCAGAAGATTCCGACCTCGAACGAACAGAAGCCGCGACCGGACGGCGCCTGCAGCAGGCGCGCGAGGAAGGCAACATCCCGCGCTCGCGCGAGCTGTCGACGTTTGCCGTGACCATGACCGGCGTGGCACTGCTGATGGCGATGGGCGAGCGCCTGGGCGACTTCGTCATACAGCTGATGCGCCGGCTGTTCACCTTCGACCACGACATGGTGCAGCACACCGAACCGGTCCTGCTGCGCTTTAAAGAATCCCTGATCGACACCTTGCTGCAACTCCTGCCTCTGTTCGGCGGGCTGGCACTGGTGGCGGTGGCCGCCCCGCTCCTGGTCGGCGGCTGGAACCTGACCTTCAAGGGCATCGAACCGAAGCTCTCCAAACTCAACCCGGCCCACGGCATCAAGCGCATGTTCTCGCTCAGCGCGCTGACCGAGGCGCTCAAGGCCATCCTGAAGAGCGTGGTGATCGGCGGCGTCGCCACCTGGGTGATCTGGAACGAGCGCGCCGAGCTGATCGGGCTGATCTCGATGCCGCTGGAGACGGCGCTGGGCAAGATGATGCAGCTGACCTTCCATACCTTCCTGCTGGTAGTCGGCGCCATGTTGCTGCTGGTCGTGGTGGATGTCCCGTTCCAGATCTGGAACTACCACAAGCAGCTGCGCATGACCAAGGAAGAGGTCAAGCAGGAATACAAGGAACAGGAAGGCTCGCCGGAAGTGAAGGGACGTATCCGCCAGTTGCAGCGCCAGGCCGCGCAACGGCGCATGATGCAGGAGATTCCTTCGGCCAACGTGATCGTGACCAACCCGACCCACTACGCCGTCGCCCTCAAGTACACCGAGGGCATGCGCGCACCGCAAGTGATCGCCAAGGGCCGCCTCAAGTTGGCCGAAAAGATCATCGAGACCGGCCGCGAGCACCGCGTCACCGTGATGCGCGTACCCAGCTTCGCCCGCGCGCTGTATTTCCACGCCGAGCTGGGCGAAGAGGTGCCCTCCCGGCTGTACGGCGCGGCGGCGCAGATTCTCGCCTACGTCTACCAGCTCAAGCTGTACGAATACAACGGCGGGCTGGCCCCGGTCTACCCCGAGAGCGTCGAGGTCCCCGCCGACCTTGACCCGGAAAGCAAACGCCAGCAAGATGCGGCGCCGACAGCTAACCCTTAAGCGGGCATGGATACTATTCTCGAGCAACTGAAACGCTTCAACCTGACCCGCCTGGCGGGCCCGGTCCTGATCATCCTCATTCTGACGATGATGGTGTTGCCGTTGCCGCCGGTCATCCTCGACATCTTCTTCACCTTCAATATCGCGGTGTCGGTGATCGTGTTGCTGGTCGGCATCAACGTGCGCCAGCCGCTGGATTTTTCCGCCTTCCCGTCGGTGCTGCTGGTCACCACGCTGCTGCGGCTGTCGCTCAACGTCGCCTCCAGCCGGGTGATCCTGCTGCAGGGCCATACCGGGCCCGACGCCGCCGGCAAGGTGATCGAATCGTTCTCCCATTTCCTGGTCGGCGGCAACGTCGCCATCGGCGTGGTGGTGTTCGTGATCCTGACCATCATCAACTTCGTGGTGATCACCAAGGGTGCCGGCCGTATCGCCGAAGTGAGCGCCCGCTTCACGCTCGACGCCATGCCCGGCAAGCAGATGGCGATCGATGCCGACCTCAACGCCGGCCTGATCGGCGAGGAAGACGCGCGCAAGCGCCGCGCCACCATTGCCGAGGAAGCCAACTTCTTCGGCGCCATGGACGGTGCCTCGAAGTTCGTGCGCGGCGACGCCATGGCCGGCATCATGATCATCCTGATCAACATCGTCGGCGGCCTGATCGTCGGCGTGGTGCAGCACGACCTGCCGATCAGCCAGGCGGCCGAAAGCTACACCCTGCTGACCATCGGCGACGGCCTGGTGGCGCAGATCCCCGGCCTGATCATCTCCACCGCCGCCGGCATCGTGGTGTCGCGCGTCGGCACCGAAAAGGACATGTCCGAGCAGTTCCTCGGCCAGCTGTTCACCAAGCCCTCGGTGCTGTACATCACCGCCGCGGTGATCGGCCTGATCGGCATGATCCCCAACATGCCGCACTTCGCCTTCCTGCTGATCGCCAGTGTGTTGGGCGGACTGGGCTGGCTGATGGAAAAGCGCCAGCGCGAGAGCGAACGGCAGGCGCAGCTGGCCAAGGCCGCCCCACCGCCTCCGGGCGAACAGCAGATGGCCGAAGTCAGCTGGAACGACGTGCAGCACGTCGACCAGTTGGGGCTCGAGGTCGGCTACCGGCTGATCCCGCTGGTCGACCGCAACCAGGACGGCGAGCTGCTGCGCCGCATCCGCGGCATCCGCAAGAAGATCGCCCAGGAGCTGGGCTTCCTGGTGCCGGCGGTGCACATCCGCGACAACCTGGAGATCAAGCCGAACGCCTACCGCATCCTGATGAAGGGGGTGGAGATCGGCAGCGGCGAGGCCTACATCGGGCAGTTCCTCGCCATCAACCCGGGGCGGGTCAGCGGCGAGCTGAAGGGACAGGCCACCACCGACCCGGCCTTCGGCCTGCCCGCCGTATGGATCGACGGCGGCAAGCGCGACGAGGCGCAGACGCTGGGCTACACCGTGGTCGACGCCAGCACCGTGGTCGCCACCCACCTCTCCAACCTGCTCAACACCCACGCCGCCGAACTGTTGGGCCGCGAGGAAGTGCAGGCGCTGATCAGCCACCAGGCCAAGGAATCGCCGAAGCTGATCGAGGACCTGGTGCCCAAGGTGGTGTCGGTGGCCACGCTGCAGAAGGTGCTGCAGCACCTGCTGACCGACGGCATCCACATCCGCGACTTCCGCACCATCCTCGAGACGCTGGCCGACCACGTCGGCGTGACGCAGGACGTCGACGAACTGACCGCGGCGGTGCGCACCGCGCTGTCGCGCGTGATCATCCAGCAGCTGTTCCCGGGCGAGGCGGAGCTGCCGCTGATGACGCTCGATCCGGCGCTGGAGAACGTGCTGCTGCAGGCGGTGCAGTCCAAGGCCGGTGGCGGGCTGGAGCCCGGTCTCGCCGAAAACCTGCTGGCCAGCGCCGCGCAGCAATCGGAGCAGATGGAGAACCAGGGCTACAATCCGGTGCTGCTCACCCCGCCGGGGCTGCGCCCGCTGCTGGCGCGTTTTTTGCGACGGGCTCTCCCACAGTTGCGCGTGATCTCGCATAATGAAATACCGGACAATAAATCCATTCGTATAATTGCAGTCATCGGGGGCAGCAAAGGCTAACTGTAGATGGTGGTCAAAAAGTTCTTCGGCAAAACCACGCGCGATGCGCTCAGACAGGTCCGTGAGGAGCTGGGCGCCGACGCGCTCATTCTGTCCAACCGCCCGACCATGGGCGGCGGGGTGGAAATCATGGCCGTGGCCGATGCCGACGTCGCCAACCTGGCGACCACCCTGTCCACCTCGACCAGCAAGCATCCGCCGCGCCACGTGCCGGCGCCGGTCGCCCCGGCACCCGGCGGCGCCGTCAACCGCGCCCTGGCGCGCACCTACGCGCTGCCGGTAGAACCGCTGGACGCCCCCGCCCCCACCGCCGCGCCAACCCCCGCCCAGCTCGCCGCCAGCGCCGCCTTCCCGCCACGGCGCGAGACGTTGCCCCCGTCACCGCCGCCCGCCGCGGCTGCTCCGACGCCTGCCCCGGCGCCGCCGCTGCCGGCCGCTTCCGCGGCGACGCCGCCTCAGGCGAAGCCGGCTCCCGCGCCGGCCGAGGAACCGGAAGAGGTATCGCAGGAACTCAAACACATCGGCGAAGAGATCAAGCTGCTGCGCAGCCTGCTGCAAAGCCAGCTGGCGAGCTTCGCCTGGTCGGACATGGAAGAGCGCGCGCCCAACCGCATCGAGCTGTTCAAGCACCTGCTCTCGGTGGGCCTGAGCGCCACGCTGATCCGCCAGCTGATCGACAAGATGCCGGCGCAGTATCAAGGCGAGGTGACGCTGAAATGGGCGCGCTCGGCGCTGATGCACAATCTCAAGTGCGCCGACGCCGACCGCGACGTGATGGAATGCGGCGGCATCTACGCGCTGGTCGGCCCCACCGGCGTCGGCAAGACCACCACGGTAGCCAAGCTGGCGGCGCGTGCCACGATGAAATTCGGTGCGCAGCACGTGGCGCTGATCACCACCGACAGCTACCGGATCGGCGCCCAGGACCAGCTGCGCATCTACGGCAAGATTCTCGGCGTGCCGGTGTACTCGATCCAGAACGAATCCGAGCTACAGCTGACGCTGGCCGACCTGGCCTCGCGCCACATCGTGTTCATCGACACCGTCGGCATGGGCCAGCGCGATGCGCGCGTCGCCGCCCAGACCCAGATGTTCGACGGCGCCGGACGGGAAATCCAGCGCATCCTGCTGATGGCGGCCAACGCCGACGGCCACACCCTGGAAGACGTGGTGCGCCATTACCGCGGCCACGGTCTGGCTGGCTGCATCCTCTCCAAGATCGACGAGAGCGTGGCAACGGGTCCGAGTCTGGACGTAATCATCCGCAACCGGCTCAAGATGTTCTACATCACCAACGGCCAGCGCGTGCCGGAAGACCTGCACCTGGCCAACGCCGCCTTCCTGATCGACCGCGCCATGCGCTCCCCGCACCTGAACTCGCCGTTCGCGCTGCAGGGCGACGAGCTGCCGATCATGAACGCGGCCCAGGCCGGTTGGTTGTGACATGCAGGATCAGGCCGCCAGTCTGCGCCGTCTCGCCGCCCAGCCGGTGCGCGCCCCCAGCTTCGCCTTTGTCGGTGCCGCAGGCAGCGGGGTCAGCACGCTGGTAGCCGGACTCGGCACCGGACTCGCCTGGGCCGGCTGCCGGCCGCTGCTGATCGACTGCCAGGCGGGACAGCAGCTAGCGCGCCAGCTCGGTGTGCCGACCACGGCCACGCTGGAGACACAGATCGTCGGACCGGGCGGACTCGACACCATGATGACGCAGTCGCGCCATGGCGTGAGCCTGCTCAACCTGTACGCGCGTCCGGAAGACCGCGCGCGCTTTTCCGCCCAGCTATGGCTGCGGCTGGGCAGCGAATTCGGCTCGCTGGAGCGCGACAGCCACATGCTGCTGGTGGATGTGCCCAACCCGGCGCACGACCCGGTGCCGGCCAGCGTGGCCGACAACCTGGTGCTGGTACTGACCCCGGCGCCGGAAGCCCTGACCATGGCCTACGCCATCATCAAGCGCCTGGCGACGCAGTACGGCCGCCAGCGCTTCAACGTGCTGGTCAACCGCGTACGCCACCTGGAAGAGGCGCGCGAGCTGTTCCAGCGGCTGTCGAGCGTGACCGGCGAGTTTCTCAACGTGGCGCTGCGCTGGGTCGGCTTCGTGCCGCAGGACAGCGCGGTGAAACGCAGCCGCAGCCTGCACCGGCCGCTGATGGAGGCCTTTCCCGACAGCGAATCGGCCATCGCCTTTTCCCAGCTGGCCGCCATGCTGCCGCAATGGCACTCACCCGAAGTCACGCGCCCGGAGGCCGGCTTCATGGACGTACTGATCGCGGCCTCGCGTGACTGGGCCGAGGGAGGAAGGACACGATGACCCTGCCGTCGTTGAAATGCAGGGCGTATAGCAGCCGCGCGCTCCACGGTGACATCGACGTCGAGCTTCACGCCCCGCTGGTCAAGAAGATCGCCAAACTGCTGATTGCCAGGCTGCCGGCCTCGGTCGAACTGGACGACCTGGTCCAGGTCGGCATCATCGGCCTGATCGAGGCGGCACGCCAGTTCGACCCAACTCAGGGAGTGCAATTCGAGACCTTCGCCAGTCAGCGCATCCGTGGCGCGATGCTGGACGAGCTGCGGCGCGAGGACTGGCTGCCGCGCCAGGCACGACGCCACTCCAAACAGATCGAGGACGCCATCCACCAGTTGGAGCAGCGCGAAGGACGCCCGCCGCAGGAGTCGGAAATCGCCGACTTCCTGGGTCTGCCGCTGGCCGAATACCAGGCCATGCTGAGCGAGTGCAAGGGCGTTTCGCTGCAGCATTTCAGCGACTTTGACGACGATGACGGCACCGGCGCCGAAGCAGCGGTGGCCAACGTGGCGGACGACAACGCCGTCGATCCGTTCGCCAGCCTCGCCGACGGCGATTTCCGCGGCGCCCTGGTGGACGCCATCAAGGCACTGCCCGAACGCGACCAGCTGGTGATGGCGCTGTATTACGAGCAGGAGCTCAACCTGAAGGAAATCGGCGCGGTGCTCGGCGTCTCCGAGTCACGCGTCAGCCAGTTGCACAGCCAGGCCATCGCCCGCGTGCGGAGCAAACTCAGGGAATGGCTGTAACCAGCATCCAGGGCGCCAGCATAACAACCACAACAACGGAACACCGTTTTGGACAAGATCAGCATCATCGCCATCATCGGGGGGCTGGCCGCCATCATCGTCGGCCAGGCGCTGGAAGGCGGGCATATCGGCTCGCTGTTCCAGTTGACCGCATTCATGATCGTCATCGGCGGCACCGCCAGCGCCGTCATGCTGCAAAGCACCCCGAAGCAGTTTGTGACCGGGCTGCGCATGGCGCGCTGGGTATTCCAGCCGCCCCAGTTCGATCATGAGAAGACCATCCGTGACGTCATCCACTGGAGCCAGAGCGCGCGCAAGGGCGGCCTGCTGTCACTGGAGGGTTACGTCGCCCAGCAGCAGGACCCGTTCCACCGCAAGGCGCTGCAGATGCTGGTGGACGGCACCGAGCCGGAGACGCTGCGCTCGGTGATGGAAGTGGAGATTTCGATGTTCGAGCACGCGCGCCGCCAGTCCACGCGCATCTGGGAATCGGCCGGCGGCTACGCCCCCACCATGGGCATCCTGGGCGCGGTGCTGGGGCTGATCCACGTCATGGAGAACCTCTCCGACCCGTCCAAGCTGGGCTCCGGCATCGCCGTGGCCTTCGTCGCTACCATCTACGGCGTCGGTTCGGCCAACCTGCTGTTCCTGCCGATCGCCAACAAGCTGAAGAACCTGGTGGCAGCCGAGGTGGCGATGCGCGAGCTGATCGTCGAAGGGCTGGTCGCCATCGGCCACGGCGAGAACCCGCGCATCATCGAGAACCGGCTGCGCGGCTTCCTCGCCATGCACGACTGAGCCGTCAAGGTTGGCCGAAGCGGCTCGGCAAGCAACCTTCTCCCCAAAACGCCGTTGAAGAGGGGCAGCCCCGCCCGTCAGGGCACGCCCCAGCCCGGTCCCGGGCAGACCGGGATCAGTCGATCACCCCGGCGAACACCATCTCGCCCTCATCGAGCAAGCGCAGCTCGCTCGACGGCGTCGGCTTCTTGAGATAGGCGCTGAACAACTTGTAGCTGTCGAGATCGAAGCTCGGCAGCCCCTCCAGCGTCTCGCTGGCGGCATGGCGCGTCCCCAGGTAGCACCAGCGGTCGAACACGTGCTCGACGCGCTCGCCGGTCACCTCGTCCCACTCCACCACCGCCACCGCGCCGGGAAACGGCCAGTTCTTCACCCGCACCCGCGACAGCGCCGACATCAGCCGCGTGTTGTGCTGCATCGCCGGTTCGCGGCCGATGCAGGCGCCGCGGCACAGCCCGGCCTGGAAGCCGCCGCACGGCGTCCCCTTGCGGCTGGTCACCTGCTCCACCCCCAGCACGGCCTGGCACAGCCCCTGAGCGCGCGCCATGTCCTGCAACATCTTGCGCGCCTCGCGCGGATGGCGGAACAGGCCGTACAGATCGGCGGTGCGGCTGAAGTCGAGTTCGTGCGCCAGCACGATGCGCGGCCGCACGAAGCCGTCCGCGCCCTCGCCCAGCTGGATCGAGCACAATTCGTCGCCGGTTCCACCGCGCCGGTTGTGGCGCGGACGATGGGCGCGGATCCATTGCAGCTCCAGCAGCATGGCGCCGAACTCGCCCAGTGTCTCGCGCCACTCCACGCGGCGGATCGGCTCGGCGATGTGCAGTGTCTTGCCGTGCGCCTTGTCGGCGTAGAAATGAGCCAGCACCTGGCGGCGCAGGTTGGCGCCGCGGCCGACGTACAAGGGCAGCCCGTCGTCGCCCTGCAACAAGTACACGCCGGGCACGTCCGGCAGGCTGTCGAGCAGCTCCGGGTCCAGCCCCGGCGGCAGGGCGGTCGGCGCCAGCAGCGCCGTTGCCGCCTCCTGCACCGCTTCCGGCCCCAGCTCGGTCGTCGCCGCCTCGATGAAGTGGTACACCGCCAAGGCGTCGGCCATGGCGCGGTGGCGATCCGCCAGCACGATGCCATGACGCGCGATCAGGCTGTCGAGACTGTGCTTGAAATGCTGCGGGTAGAGCCGGCGCGACAGCTTGACGGTGCACAGCACCTCGCTCTGGAAGGGGTGCCCGGCGCGCTTGAACTCGTTCTTCAGGAAGCCGTAGTCGAAGCGCGCGTTGTGCGCCAGCAGCAGGCGGCCCTGCAGCTTTTCCAGCAACGTCTCGACCAGCGCGGCGAACGGCGGCGCCTCGGCCACCATGGCGTCGGAAATGCCGGTCATGTTCTCGATGAAGGGCGGGATCGGCTGGCCCGGATTGACCAGCGTCTCGTAACGCTCGATGCGCTCGCCGTCGATCAGCAGGATGCCGATCTCGGTGATGCGGTCGCGGGTGATGTGGCCGCCGGTCGTCTCGAGGTCGACGATGGCGCAGGGTTGCTCAAACAGCATGCTCAATTCGCTTTCACCACCGGGATATCGTCCCAGCGGGTGGTGTAACAGGGAGAAAGATGGTCTTGTTTCATGCGCCAGGGCTGCTTCGTGCCTTCGGCCAACAAGCGCACGGTGCCGCGCCCCATGCGCTGGTTGATGGCGTCCATGGCCTGCATCAGACGCGCACTCTTGGCGTCGAGCGGATCGCCGGCAAAGAGGTCGGCCTGCACCTGTCCCGCGTCGACCAGTTCGAACGCCATCACCCCGGCCTTGTGATAACGCACGCCGCGCTGCCACAAGCGTGCCACGGCCTGCTGCGCCGCGCGTGCCAACACCCGGCTATCGTTGGACGGCGGCAACAGCGCCACGGTTTCGCTGGCATCGCCCCCGCGCGCCCAGCCCGGTGCGCCGGAGCGTATCCCCACACGCAGGAAATGCGCCAGCGAACCCTGGCGGCGCAGACGCTCGGCGACCCGGCTGGCGTGCATCGCCGCCGCCTCCTGCAACTCGGCCAGCGCCGTCACCTTGCGCCCGAACGAGCGTGTCGACATCACCGAGCGGCGGGGCTCCAGCAGCGACTCCAGCGCCAGGCAGGAGACGCCGCGCAGTTCGTCGGCGATGCGCGCCGTCACCAGCCCGAAGCGCCGCTGCAGCCAGTCGCGCTCGGTTTCGGCCAACTGCCGCGCGTTGCCGATCCCCGCCAGGCGCAGTCGCTCGCCGAGACGACGGCCGATGCCCCACACCTCCTCCACCGCCACCGGCTCCAGCCGCTGCAACAGCGCCGTTACGTCGAGCGAGCCCAGGTCGAGCACCCCTTCCAGGGCCGCCTCCTGCTTGGCCAGGTGGTTGGCGAGCTTGGCCAGGGTCTTGGACGGGCCAAGGCCGACGCAGGCCGGCAGCCCGAGTCCCTGCATCAGCGCGTCGCGCAGGCGCCGCGCCAGCCTCAGCGGCTCGGCTTCGCCGCTCAGGTCGAGGAAGCACTCGTCGATCGAATAGACCTCTTGCGCCCGCGCGTAGCCGGCCAGGAGCCGCATCGCGCGGTTGGAGAGGTCGCCGTACAAGGCGTAGTTGGAGGAAAACACCGCCACCCCCTGCCGCTCCAGCTGCCCCTGGAGTGTGAAATACGGAGCCCCCATCGGCACGCCAAGCCGCTTGGCCTCGGCCGAACGCGACACCACGCAGCCGTCGTTGTTGGACAACACGACCACGGGCCGGCCAGCCAGCGCCGGGTTGAATACCCGCTCGCAGGCAGCGTAGAAATTGTTGCAATCGACTTGCGCAAAACAGGAGGTCATGGCGGAATCAGCGCGGCATGGGGCTGCGTTCATTGTACTGGCTCGCACACAAAATGCCCAACGACGCTTGACAGCCGAAATCAGCCTCTATAGAATCCGCCTCTCTCGAAAGACGCCAGCGTCAGAAGAGAAACAGCGCACCCGTAGCTCAGTTGGATAGAGTATCTGGCTACGAACCAGAGGGTCGGGCGTTCGAATCGCTCCGGGTGCGCCAGCAACGTCTCCATCGTCTAGCGGTTAGGACATCGCCCTTTCACGGCGGTAACCGGGGTTCGATTCCCCGTGGGGACGCCAACAACGCACCCGTAGCTCAGTTGGATAGAGTATCTGGCTACGAACCAGAGGGTCGGGCGTTCGAATCGCTCCGGGTGCGCCAGCTGTCTCCATCGTCTAGCGGTTAGGACATCGCCCTTTCACGGCGGTAACCGGGGTTCGATTCCCCGTGGGGACGCCAGGGTTCTTCAAAAAGCACCAGCCTCGCTGGTGCTTTTTGTTTTTCCGCTTCTGATCTTCCTTGTCTCCGCCAAACACGCCGGCACATGCCAAGCCCCGCTAACGCGACATCGCCACTCCTTCCGAGCAAGCCTCTCAGGCCATGCCCACGCCATGCTGGCTGGTCACGCCCGCCGTTCGCCCTGCTACACTGGCCGTCCTTGTCGCCAGAACAACACCGATAAAAACCGAGGGGCTCATCCATGCTTTCACTGCTCACCCGCAGAGGGGCACTGGCCTGGCTGCTGGGGGCGCTGCCGCTCGCTGCCCATGCCGGCCTCAACGGCGCCGAACTCACCGCCGCCTGGGCCCTGCCTTTCGCCGGCCTGCTGCTATCGATCGCCATCCTGCCGCTACTGACCCCGGGCCTGTGGCACCACCACTTCGGCAAGATCGCCACCGGCTGGGCACTGCTGTTCATCGTGCCGTTCGCGCTGCAGCACGGTAGCGGCGCTACCGGTCATGAACTGCTGCACACGCTGCTGCTGGAATACCTGCCGTTCATCATCCTGCTGGTGGCGCTGTTCACCGTGGCGGGCGGCATCTACCTGCGCGGCAACCTGCACGGCTCGCCGCTGGTGAACACCACGTTCCTCGGGATTGGCACTGTGCTGGCCAGCTTCACCGGCACCACCGGCGCCTCGATGCTGCTGATCCGCCCGCTGTTGCGCGCCAACGACAACCGCCGCCACAAAACCCACGTTGTGGTGTTTTTCATCTTCCTGGTCGCCAACATCGGCGGCTCGCTCACGCCACTGGGCGACCCGCCGCTGTTCCTGGGCTTCCTCAAGGGCGTCAGCTTCGGCTGGACCCTGCAGCACCAGCTGCCGCTGATGACCTTCGCCAGCGTGATCCTGCTCATGCTGTTCTACCTGCTCGACCGCCACTACTACCACAAGGAAGAAAACCTGCCGCCGCTGGCAGACCCGACCCCGGATTCGAAGCTGCGCCTGGAAGGCAGCGTCAACCTGTTGCTGCTGGGCGCGATCGTCGGCGCGGTGTTGTTATCCGGCACCTGGAAGCCGGGCATCAACTGGACGGTTGGCGGCCTGGAGGTCGAGCTGCAGAGCGTGGTGCGCGACGTGCTGCTGCTGGGGGTCGCGGCGCTGTCGCTGGCGCTGACGCCGGGTCGCTGCCGCGCCGCCAACGCCTTCAATTGGGGGCCGATGCTGGAGGTGGCCAAGCTGTTCGCCGGCATCTTCGTTACCATGATCCCGGTACTGGCGATGCTCAAGGCCGGCTCGGCCGGGGCCTTCGGCAATCTGGTGGCCATGGTCAACGACGGCAACGGCATGCCGCTCAACCCGGCCTACTTCTGGCTGACCGGCGCCCTGTCGAGCTTCCTCGACAACGCCCCGACCTATCTGGTGTTCTTCAACCTGGCCGGCGGCGATCCTGGCCAGCTGATGACCACGCTGGCACCGACGCTGACCGCAATCTCGGCCGGCGCGGTGTTCATGGGCGCCAACAGCTACATCGGCAACGCCCCCAACTTCATGGTCAAGGCCATCGCCGAGGAGCGCGGCGTGGCGATGCCGTCGTTCTTCGGCTACATCGGCTGGTCGGTTGCCATCCTGATCCCGGTGTTCCTGCTGGTGACGCTGCTGTTCTTCTGAACGCCACCGCACCAAACAAAACGGGCTGCCCAAGGGCAGCCCGCTTTTCCTTGCCGTCGCCACGGCATTACAGACGGTAGCTCGCCGAGGTCATCACCTTGGAAGTCAGTTTCATCAGGCCGCGCACCGGCAGGGGCAGCTTGGCGGCGCCGTGCTCGTGCGCCATTTCGGCGTGGCGCACTTCGTCGTCGCGCATCTGCTTGACGATGGCGCGGCTCTTTTCGTCCTGTTCCGGCAGGTCTTTCAGGTGGCCGTTCAGGTGCGCCTCGACCTGGTATTCGGTCTCTTCCAGAAAGCCCAGGTTCCACTTGTCGCCCAACAGCCCGGCGGCTACGCCGATGGCCAGCGAGCCGGTATACCACAGCGGATTGAACACGCTGGGATGGCCGCCCAGCTCGCGGATGCGGCACTCGGTCCAGGCCAGGTGCTCCACTTCCTCGAAGGCGGCATGCTTGAGCGCCTCGCGCGCGCCCTCGTTGCGTGCGGTCAGCGCCTGCCCCTGGTACAGGGCCTGGGCGCACACCTCGCCACAGTGGTTGACGCGCATCAGGCCCAGCGCGTGGCGCTTTTCCTGCTCGCTCATCTCGGCTTCGGGCATGCCGGCATCCGGGTGCGGACGGGCGCTGGCGGCCGGGGCAAACAGGGTACGCACCCCCTTGTCGAATTCGATGATCAGCTTGTCCAGCATGGTGTGGCGTCCCGCTTGTAGCAAAAAGAAGCGTTGGATTATACCTTGGCGCCCCGCAAGCGACGACGGCTTGCTGTTATAATCGCTGGATAATTCGGCAAATGTGTTCAACGCTCAACCAAAGGACCTCTCAGATGAATCTCGACCGCATCGCCCCCGGCAAGGACATGCCCAACGACATCAACGTGGTGATCGAAATCTCCGCCAACAGCGCCCCGATCAAGTACGAGTTCGACAAGGACTCCGGCGCCATCTGCGTTGACCGTTTCATGGGCACCTCGATGTTCTACCCGGCCAACTACGGTTTCGTACCGCAAACGCTGGCCGGCGACGGCGATCCGGTGGACGTGCTGGTGGTGACCCCGTTCCCGCTGCCGCCGGGCGTGCTGGTGCGCTGCCGTGCTCTGGGCATGATCAAGATGGAAGACGACGGCGGCGTGGACGCCAAGCTGGTGGCCGTGCCGGTCGAGAAACTGTGCCCGATGTACAAGTCGATCCAGCAACTGGAAGACCTGCCGGAACTGCTGCGCAACCAGATGGTGCACTTCTTCGAGCACTACAAGGACCTGGAGCCGGGCAAGTGGGTGAAGATCCAGGGCTGGGGCACGCGCGAAGATGCCACCAAGGAACTGGTGGAAGGCATCGAGCGTTACAAGCAGGAAGGCTGAGTCCTCCCCTGATGAACGACAAGCAAGCCGGCGAATCGCCGGCTTTCTTGTTTCCGCCGGCTGCTTCGGCCAACGTGTCGGCGACGCCGGCACCACAGCGCGGTCGGCAACGATACCCCCGCTAGCGCAGCCCCCCCCCCGAACCGCCCCCATCGCACGCAGCCGGCAGCGGCGCCAGGCGACACCTCACGCTTCCCGTCGCCGCGGCTAAAGTGAGACAGGATGCACTCACCGCCGCCCCCTCTCTCTCCGGCAAGAGGTAGTTATAGTGGGAGGGGCTCCGCACCAGCTCTCTGCCGCTTTCGCTGGCCCGGCCCTACGTGGATAATGGGCAACTGATCGCGAAACACGTCGAAGATGGCAAGGAGCCACAACCTGGCAGGGCACTGGGCGGGTTCATCTCGCGCCGGACGCCGACCCTCGACTTCGCGCCCTGACGTATTGAGAAGCATGCAAATCATCCCGCTCGGTAACGAGCCCTACCTCGAATGGATTCGACGCCGCCTGACGGCGCAGGGGTTCGGCTTGCCGGCTGAGCCCTTCCCCTCCCTGCCGGCTTCCCACGCTTTTGCCGCCGACGGGCAGGCGCTGCAGTACGGCGGCGTGCTGCTGGACCTGAAGCGCGCCACTCCGGATAGCTGTGCCACCCGGGAGCGAAACTGCCGGGAGCACGGGCTGGGCTACGTCGACGTGGCGGCGAACTGGCAAGCCCCCGGGGTGCAGCAAGGCTTCGCCCTGTTCGTGGGCGGCTCGGACCGGGCGCTGGACGGCGCCAGGCCGGTGCTGGATGCGCTGGCGCCCTTGCCGGGGGCCTGGCTGCACTGCGGCCCCGCCGGCAGCGGCCATTTCGTGGCAACGGTGTTCGAGGCGCTGAGCTATGCCTTCGGCTTGCTGCTGCAGGCGGGCTGGACCGCCCCCGGCGAAACGCCGCGCCCACCGGACTGGAACCATTTCTTCAGCCAGCAAAAAGAACTGGCCACCAACCTGTTGCAACTGTCCCAGCTCTACCTGGCGCAGCACCCGCCCCAGCAGGACGCACACGATCCCTGGCAATTGCTGGCACACTTTGCCCTGCCGGCCTACCAGCAAAGCCACTATGCCCTGATCCTGGCCCAACTGATCGAACTGGCACTGGGCCAAGGCCTCGCCCTGCAGGCCATCTTCGACTCCCTCAGCCAGCCGCACCCATAAAAAAACCCGCCTTACGGCGGGTTTCCAGGCGGCGGACAACGCATCCTGTCGAGACTCTAGCGGACCCGGCAAAGCCGGCCGCTCCCGATACGTTATTGAAGCCGCAGCCTTCCTGTTTACACGACAAACCCCTTCCGCTTCGCAAAAGGGGTTTGTCAACAATCAAAAAACCCGCCTTGCGGCGGGTTTTTTTGCTTCGGCTCGATGCCGGCCCGATCAGGCCTTCTTGGCAACGGCAGCGGAAGCGACCTTGGCGGACTTGGTTGCAGCCTGCACACCGGCTTCGGCCAGTTCGGTGCCGACTTTCTTGGCGGTCTGCGACACGCTTTCGAAGGCGGCGTTGGACGAGGTCACGAAGTTCTTCAGCGCGCTGACGGCAACATCGGAACCGGCCGGGGCGTTCTTGGCCAGCTTGTCGATGGTGGACAGCACGGCCTTGTTGGACTCGGCAACTTGCTCTTCGACGAAGGCGGTCAGTTCACCCTGGGTGGTCACCGCGGCGTCGTACACGCTGCGGGCAGCAACGAAGGCCTTGTCCAGGGCCGGCTGAGCCAGACCTGCCGGCAGCTCGACCAGAGCCTTCGGATCCTTGATGTCGACCAGGGTCTTGAACAGCTGGGCGTTCTCGGCCAGCACCTTGCGGCTCAGATCGAACTGCAGAGCGGCGAAACGCTCGGCGCTGCCCAGCAAGAGGGAAGACAGGCGTACAGCTTTATCGAATTGCGCCTGTCCAAGAGCGGTCAGTTCTTGAGTAGTAGTAAACATAATGACTCCTGAATAGTTGGGAAGTAACCCAGCGACAACAGCAACAAACCCTGTACCTCTGTCGCATTGTGCGATGCAGCAATTACACTTTAACCAAAGCCTGCCTTTCGGTCAACCGGTTTGTTGCATCGCACAATATTCTAAGCCCCTAATCTGTTGGGTTTTTTGCAACACTCCAGGCGGCAAAAAACCCCGGCAGCGGGGCGTGAGGGCATGACAATATCACAACACGTGGGCATTACAAATCCATGACGGCAGCACGTCGGCCAGAGCGTGCGACTTTCATTGAAAGCCCCGCCGCAAGCCAGTACACTCGCCTTCATAGAAGAAATCTATCTTTAGGCATTATTACAGCGACATGAGCCAGACGGCGAACACCTACGACATCAAATCGGCCAGCCTCGACGTGCTGGCCTTCGTACTGCGCAGCAACCAACTCGACGAGCTGACCCAGGCACTGGAAAGCCGCTTTGGCAATCGCGCCAAGCCTTCCGCCGCCGAGGCCGTGGTGCTCGACGTGGCCGCGCTTGACAACCCCGCCGATCTCGCCCTCGACCGCGTGCTGTCCCTGCTCGGTCACTACGGCTTCCGCGCCGTGGCGCTGCGCCATCCTGACCCGGCCTACGAGGAACTGGCTCATCGCTTCGGGCTGGCCCACATCGCCGGACAGGTCACCGGCGGCAAGGCGGCGGTCAGCGAACCGGCCCCGGCATCGATACCGGAAAGCCCTGCCTGCGCCCCGACGATGATCATCGACCGCCCGGTCCGGGCGGGCCAGCAGATTTATGCCAAGGGTGGCGATCTGGTGGTGCTGGCGATGGTCAGCGCCGGCGCCGAAGTGATCGCCGACGGCAACATCCACGTCTACGCCCCGCTGCGCGGCCGCGCCCTGGCCGGCGCGCGCGGCAATACCGCGGCGCGCATCTTCACGCAATGCATGGAAGCTGAACTGGTGTCGATCGCCGGCGTCTATCGAACCATCGAGCAGGCGCTGCCCGACAGCATCCGTGGCAAGCCGGCTCAAGTCTTCCTCGAGAACGAGCGCCTGGTGATCACCGCGCTCGGCGAATAACGAACACTCCATCACTGGTTAATCAAGGGAATCATCGTGGCAAAAATCATCGTCGTGACATCCGGCAAGGGCGGCGTCGGCAAGACCACCACCAGCGCCAGCTTCGCTTCCGGGCTGGCCCTGCGCGGCCACAAGACCGTGGTCATCGATTTCGACGTGGGCCTGCGCAACCTCGACCTGATCATGGGCTGCGAGCGGCGCGTGGTGTACGACCTGATCAACGTGGTCAACAACGAGGCCACGCTGAACCAGGCGCTGATCAAGGACAAGAACTGCGACAACCTGTACGTGCTGCCGGCCTCGCAGACGCGCGACAAGGATGCGCTGACTGAAGAAGGCGTGGAAAAGGTGCTGAACGACCTGGCCACGATGAACTTCGACTTCATCGTCTGCGATTCGCCGGCCGGCATCGAGAAGGGCGCACTGATGGCGCTCTACTTCGCCGACGAGGCACTGATCGTGACCAACCCGGAAGTGTCGTCGGTGCGAGACTCCGACCGCATCCTCGGCATCCTGTCGTCCAAGTCGCGTCGCGCCATCGAGGGCCGCGAACCGGTCAAGGAACACCTGCTGATCACGCGCTATTCGCCAAGCCGCGTGGAAAAGGGCGAGATGCTGTCGGTCGATGACGTCAAGGAAATCCTGCGCGTATCGCTGCTGGGGGTGATCCCGGAATCGCAGGTGGTGCTGCAGGCCTCCAACTCGGGTACGCCGGCCATCCACCTCAAGGGGACCGATGCCTCCGAGGCCTACGCCGACGTGGTATCCCGTTTCCTTGGGGAAGACCGCCCGATGCGTTTCCTCGACGTCCCGAAGGTTGGGCTCCTCAAACGACTGTTCGGAGGCTAAGCCATGTCGCTGATGGACATTTTGTTCGGCAGCAAGCGCAAGAAATCGGCCGAGGTGGCGCGTGAGCGCCTGCAGATCATCCTGGCTCACGAGCGTAACGGCCGTGCCGGTGCCCCGGACTACCTGCCGGCACTACAGCGCGAGCTGATGGAGGTGATCTCGCGCTACGTGGCGGTCAACTTGGACGACATCAAGGTCAACCTCGAGCGCCAGGACAACTTCGAGGTGCTGGAGGTCAACATCGTGTTGCCGGAGCACGAACGCTAAGCCATGACGCTGACCGAACTGCGTTACATCGTGGCGGTGGCGCGCGAGCGCCACTTCGGCCGCGCGGCCCAGAGCTGCTATGTCAGCCAGCCGACGCTGTCGATCGCCATCAAGAAGCTGGAGGACGAACTGGGCATCACCCTGTTCGAACGCGGCGGCCCCGAGGTGGCGGTGACCGATATCGGCGAGCGCGTGATCGAGCAGGCCCAGCGCGTGCTGGAAGAGGCGGAGACGGTGAAGCGGCTGGCCGGTGAACACCAGAACGAGCTGGTGGGGCCGCTCAAGTTGGGGGTGATCTTCACCATCAGCCCTTACCTGCTGCCCAAGCTGATCCCGGCGCTGCGCATCCTGGCGCCGGACATGCCGCTGATTCTCGAGGAGAACTACACGGCACGTCTGGCCGAGATGCTCAAGCGCGGCGAAGTCGACGCCATCATCGTGGCCGACCCGTTCGAGGAGCCCGGCACGGTGGCCTACCCGCTCTACGACGAACCGTTCGTGGTGGCCACGCCGAAGGGGCATCCATGGGAGAAACAGCCGGTGGTGCGCCCCAGCCAGTTGGCCGAAGAAAGCGTGCTGCTGCTCAACCAGGGCAACTGCTTCCGCGACCAGGTGCTGCAGTCGTGCAGCGAGCTCGCCAATCGCCAGCACCAGTCCGGCAGCCTGGCCAGCACGCTGCAGGGCAGTTCGCTCAACACCATCCGCCACATGGTGGCGAGCGGCATGGGGGTGACGGTGCTGCCGGCGACCTCGGTCAGCCCGGCCGACGATGCCTTGCTGTCGGTGGTGCCGTTCAGCCAGCCGGCACCGCAGCGGCGCGTGATGCTGGTGACGCGCAAGCAGTACTTCCGCCGCAAGGCGGTCACCACGCTGCAGCAGGCGGTGTTCCGCTCCGGCCTGCCGGGCGTCACCATGCTGGAAGAAGACGCGCAGCCGGCCTGAACGACGACCCGCAGAGACGAAAAAGCCTGACTGGGATAACCCGTCAGGCTTTTTGCTTTTCCATGGGGCGAGGAAGGACGCTGGCTTGCCCCCTTCCCCTGCCCTGACTTGCCTAGTTGGCCTCAGCCAGCGCGGATCAACCCAGCTAGGCGCGCGATGCCCTCTTCGATGCGTTCCGGGGTGGCATGGCTGAAGTTGAGCCGCAGGTGGCCGATGCCGGTGTCCGGATCGGCGTAGAACGCCTCGCCCGGCATGAAGGCGACGTTGTGCTGTTCCAGTGCCGGCTTGAGGAAGGTGCGAGTGTCACGCTTGTTCTTCAACGTCAGCCAGAAGAACAAGCCCCCTTGCGGCACCTGCCAGTCGGCCAGATCGGAGAAATGGCGCTCCAGTGCGGCTTGCATCGCATCACGGCCGACCTTGTAGTTCTGCTGCAGACGATTGAGGTGGGCGGGGTAATCGCCGCTCTTCAGCCACTGTGCGATGAACCACTGGCCCAGACGGTTGGAGTGCAGATCGACCGCCTGCTTCAGCTTGAGCAGATGCGGCATCAGTTCCTTGGACGCGATCAGGTAGCCGATGCGCAGGCCCGGCGCCAGGGTCTTGGAGAACGAGCCGCAGTAGATCCACGGCGCACTCTTCAGGTGCGTCACCAGCGGGGCCGGCGCATCGCCGTCATAGGACAGCGCGCGGTAGGGATCATCCTCGATCACCGGCAGGTGGGCCTCGTCCAGCACGCGCGCCAGCGCCTGGCGCGTCTCGACGCTATAGCAGGCACCAGACGGGTTCTGGAAGGTCGGGATCAGGTAGGCGAGCTTGGCCTTGCTGTCGGCGATGGCGGCCTGCAGCGTGGCGGCAGGGAGCTGGCCGTCCTGCTGCTCCACGGTGTGGAAGGCGGCGCCGAACAGGCGGAACACCTGCAGCGCGGCGAGGTAGGTCGGCCCTTCGGTGATCACCGGGGTACCCGGATCGACGAACAGTTTGGCGGCGAGATCGAGTGCCTGCTGCGAGCCGGACAGCACCAGCACCTGCGATGCGTCGCAGCTCAGGCCGATGCGCGCCACGTCCTTGGCAATCTGTTCGCGCAGCTCCGGCTCGCCCTCGCTGGTGCCGTATTGGGCCAGCGCCGGCGGCACGTCGGGGAAGTCCAGCGGCGGCAGGCAGGTGGATGCCGGCAGGCCGCCGGCGAAGGAAATGACCTCGGGGCGCTGGGCGGCGGCGAGGATTTCGCGGATCAGCGAGCCGCTGAGTCGTTCGATGCGTTCTGAAAACATGCTACCCTCGTAGTGGCTGGACTTATAAATGTCAATTTTTTTGACCCAATTTACGCCTGCACCAGGCCCTCGTCAACATGCCCGACACGCCCGTTTCTTCCGACCTGCGCGCCTCGATGGAGGCCTTCTTCCACGCCTACATGGCGTTCACCGCCAAACCCGACGAGATGCTGGCCCGCCGCGGCCTGGCGCGGGTGCACCACCGCATCCTGTTCTTCGTGGCGCACACGCCGGGACTGAGCGTGAAGGCGCTGCTGGCGGCGCTGGGGGTGACCAAGCAGGCGATCAACATCCCGCTGCGCCAGCTGATGGAGATGGGACTGGTAGAAGCGCGTGCCGCGGAGCACGACAAGCGGGTGAAGGAGCTGACGTTGACGATCGAGGGGCGCAAGCTGGAGGAGTCGCTGCACCGCGAGCAGGCGAAGCTGCTGCTGGCGGCGTTTGCCGGCGCCGGCAAGGATGCCCACCAGGGCTGGCTCGACGTCAACCTGCGCCTGGCGAGTCACGCCAAGTAGCACACGCCGCGTCGCGCGGCGGCAGCGGCCGGGTGCTACGCCCTAGGCGGCAAGCCGGCCTGACGGTCGGCCGCGTAGGGCGCAGCACCGATGGCCTTTGTCAGGCACGCGAGCGGCGCACCTGCCCCCGGATCATCGTCAGCACCATGTGGCGGCGATAACACAGCAGGTAGGCGACGTGCAGCCCCGCCAGCAGCAGGGTGAGGTTGGCCGAAGCCTCGTGCACCTCTTTGGCGCTATCGCTCGTCTCGCCCTCCGTCCCCTCCGCACCGTCCATCGCGGCATCCGCCGTTGCCACGGCGGGCAGCCCCAGCACCCGGGCGTTGTCGACCATCATCAGGCCCGATCCCCCGGTCAGCACGGCACCACTCAGCAGCAGCACCGTCAAGAGCTTGCCCAGCAACGGCACACCCCGCGCCTGCCACTGGCCGGCGCTCGGCAGCAACGGCGGGAAGCCACGGAGTTTAGCGAGGTGGGCCAGCAAGCGCAGCAACAGTACCGCAATCAGGCCGTACCCCAGCCAGACGTGCAGCAAACCGCCGTCGTCGCCGCTCAGGTAGCCGAACAGGAAGAAGGCCGCGACCAGCCAGTGCAACAAGCGCAAACGATTGAAGGGACTCATGATGCTTCTCCGCCATGTGACCCTGATACGCTAAGGCGGGACGCTTAAGTCGACATTAACCATTGAATCGACAGGGTTTTAAGCACGGCTTAATACCCCGCTCCTAGGCTGGGGACATCTTCCTGCTTGCCGGAGTCTGCCCATGTCCCGTCTCTTCCTGCTGTTGCTGGCCGCCAGCCTCGCCCCCCCTGGCCCAGGCCGCCTCTTCTCCCGCCGAACTGCTGCAGGGCTACGCCGCGGAAGCACGCCAGGGTTCAGCGGCTTTTCCGCCGAACGCGGCAAGGAACTCTACTACCGCCGCAACACCAAGGATGGCAAGGCGATCAGCTGCGCCAGCTGCCACTCGGACGACCCGCGCCGCAGCGGCATGACGCCGAGCTTCCGCAAGATCGGGCCGATGGCCAGCGCGGTCAATCCGGAGCGCTTCCGCGACCCGGCCAAGGTGGAGAAATGGTTCCGCCGCAACTGCGACGACGTGCTGTCGCGCGCCTGCACCCCACTGGAAAAGGGCGACTTCCTCACCTTCCTGACTACCCTGCGCTAGGAGACGAACATGCGCTATCTCGCTTCCCTCATTGCCGCTTCCCTGCTGCTGGCCGGCACCAGCCACGCCGAAGAACATGAAGGACGCCGTCTGGCCATGCCGGCCAAGGTCAGTGCGGCGTGGAAAACCGAGTGCGGCAGCTGCCATATGGCCTACCCGCCGGGCTTGCTGCCCGGCCGCTCGTGGAATGCCCTGATGGACAATCTGTCGCACCATTTCGGCAGCAACGCCTCGCTCGACAAGGGCACCGAGGCGGAAATCCGCCAGTTTCTGCTGTACGCCTCGAGCGACCGCGACACCCGGCCGGCCAAGGCCGCGCCGGGCGAGCGCATCGTCACCCGCATCACCGACACCGCGCGCTTTGCCGACTGGCACGAGGAGGTGCGCGCGGACGTGTTCCGGCGCCAATCGGTGGGCAGCGCGGCCAACTGCATGGCGTGCCATCGCGGTGCGGAACAGGGCAACTTCGACGAGCATCAGGTGCGCATTCCGCGCTGAAACCGGGCTCGCCGCAGACAGCCATGCGCCCGGGGAGCGTATGGCTGTTTTTTTGCGGTATCCTCCTGCCAACGACATACCCGTGGGTTTAGCTATCTCTCATGCACTATCAGGAATCTCATGAAGCCGGCGATGCCGGTGCCCGCAACCAGGCCGTCCAGCGCAGCACCTGGGTCAGCGTGGGTGTCAACCTGCTGCTGACGCTGGCCCAACTGGTGGCCGGCCTGTTCGCCCATTCCTCGGCGCTGGTGGCCGACGCCATGCACTCGCTGTCCGATCTGCTGGCGGATTTCGTGGTGCTGCTCGCCAACCACCACAGCGCCAAGCCGGAGGACGAGGACCATCACTACGGCCACCGCCGCTACGAGAACGCCGCCTCGCTGGTGCTGGGCGTGCTGCTGCTGGCGGTGGGCCTCGGCATGCTGTGGAACGCCGCCAGCAAGTTCCTCGACCCCCAGGCCCTGCCGCAGGTCAAGCCGCTGGCGCTGTACGTGGCGCTGGGCAGCCTGTTGGCCAAGGAACTGCTGTTCCGTTACATGCTGGCGATCGCCAAGCGCGTCGGCTCCAGCCTGCTCATCGCCAACGCCTGGCACGCCCGCTCCGATGCCGCCTCGTCGCTGGTGGTGGCGGTGGGGATCATCGGCAACATGGCGGGCTGGACCTTCCTCGACCCGCTGGCGGCGGCGCTGGTGGGCTTCATGATCAGCCGTACCGGCTGGGAGTTCAGCAGCCAGGCGTTCGGCGATCTCACCGACCGCGCGGTGTCGGCCGAGGAGCAGCAGGCGATCCGCGCCGAGATCGCCGCCGTGCCGGGGGTGGTGGAGGTTCACGACATGCGCATGCGGCGCATGGGCGACCTGGCCTTGGTGGACGTGCACATCGTGGTGCCGCCCAGCATCAGCGTCTCGGAAGGGCACCAGATCGCGGCGCTGGCGCGCCAGCGCGTGCTGGCGGCGCACCCGGTGCTCAACGTCACGGTGCATGTCGATTCCGACCTGAGCCACGCCCCGGTACGGTATGAGCTGCCGATGCGCCCGGAGCTGGAAGCGCGCCTGAACCGCGCCCTGGGGCGCCCGCTGCTCGACAGCGAGACACTGCAATTGCACTACGCGCCGGACGGCATCCACGCCGTGCTGCTGCTGCCGGCCGCCGACAGCGCGGCCCTGCCAGCCTTGCAGGCGGCCCTGGCGGCGGAGGCGGACATCGTCGCCACCCGCGTCTACCTGCGTCCAGCCGCCTGAACCGAGCCGTAAAAGCGCTTCGGCCAACCTGACAAGGTTGGCCGAAGCAGTGGGACGGGGCTGCCCGCGCTCAGTCGATGCGCTCGTAGCGCACTTCCAGAACCTCGATGGTTTCCTCCCCGTCCGGGCCGCGAAACACCACCTCGTCGCCTTCGCGCGCCTTGATCAGGCAGCGCGCGATGGGCGAAATCCAGCTGATGTGGCCGCGCGGCAGATCGATTTCGTCGACGCCGACGATACGCAGCCGTTGCTCCGAACCATCGCCACGCAGGATCAGCACGGTGGCGCTGAAGAAGACCTGGTCGGTCGCCTCGCGCGTTTCCGGGTCCACCACTTCGGCGATTTCCAGCCGCTTGGTGAGAAAGCGGATGCGCCGGTCGATCTCGCGCAAGCGGCGCTTGCCGTAGAGATAATCGCCGTTCTCCGAGCGGTCGCCGTTGCTGGCGGCCCAGTTCACCACGTTGACCATCTCCGGCCGCTCGCGGTGCACCAGGTGGTACAGCTCGTTCTTCAGCCGCTGCCAGCCTTGCGGCGTCAGGTAGTTCTTGGTCGCCGCCGGCAGACGCTGCTCTGGCGGCAGATCGTCATCGTGCTCGCCGTCGTCTTCCTTGGTAAACGCCTTGCTCATGCCGTGGGGTCTTTCCTGATTCGATGGGCGCAACGGAGGCAATAAAAAACCTCCAACACCCAACGATAGGGCCTTGGAGGCGGGCTTTCAAGTCACGGCAGGGACTAATTGACGAAATCGGAGCGGGAGGGAGAAATCGTCACGAGCAGCCCCAGGCCGGTCAGAGAAGCACAGCCGTACAAATGGTACGGCGAGCATCGCAGGGCCGGGATGGGGTTGCGCAGCCGATTTATGCCCCCGCTCTCAGCGGGATTTGGCGCGGCCGGTGACCGTCAGGTCCGACCACTTCATCACCGCCGCCACTTCGGCCGAGTTGAGCTCGTAGAACTGGCCGCGCTTGAGACGGGCCGGCAGGCCGATGTTGCCGAAGCGCACGCGGATCAGGCGGCTCACGGTGAGGTCGAAGTGTTCGAACATGCGGCGCACTTCGCGGTTGCGGCCTTCCTTGATCACCACGCGGTACCAGTGGTTGACCCCCTCGCCGCCCTGCTCGACGATGCGCTGGAAATGCGCCGGACCGTCTTCCAGCTCGACGCCGCGCGTCATTTCCTTCATCTGCTCCGGCTCGAGCTGACCCAGCACGCGCACCGCGTACTCGCGCTCGGCTTCGAAGCTCGGGTGCATCAGGCGGTTGGCCAGTTCACCGCTGGTGGTGACGATCAACAGGCCGCTGGTATTGACGTCCAAGCGCCCCACCGCCACCCAGCGGCTGCTCTTGGCCTGCGGCAGGCGGTCGAAGATGGTGACGCGGCCTTCCGGATCGTCGCGGGTGACCAGTTCGCCTTCCTGCTTGTGATAGAGGATCACGCGCGGCAGGCGGTCCGGCCATTTCAGGCGGATCGGGTTGCCCTTGGCGGTGACGCGGTCCTGCGGGCCGACGCGGTCGCCCAGCGTGGCCTTCTTGCCGTTGACCAGGATCAGCCCGGCCTCGATCCACTCTTCCATCTCGCGGCGCGAGCCGACGCCGGACGCGGCCAGCGCCTTCTGCAGGCGTACCGGCTCGATCTGCTCCATGTCGACGCGGGTGTCGCGCAGACGCTGGGCGCGGTCGAGAATCTGCTGGTTGGGATCGCGCACGCGCAGCTTCTTGGCGCGCTCGACCTTGGGCGCGCGCTTGTCCTGCGGACGGGACGTCGGCTGACGCTCGTCGTTCCAGTCGCGGAAATCGCGGCGCGGCTCGCCCTGGCTGCCCTGCCCCATGACCGGCTGACGCTCGTCGCGGCCGGCGTTACGGTCGCGCTGGCCGAAGCCCGGCTTACCCTGCTGGCCCGGACCACCGCGGCCGAAGGACGGCTGACGCTCATCGCGACCGGCGTTGCGATCGCGCGGGCCGAAGCCTTGCTTGCCTTCCTGGCGTTCGTCGCGGCCGAAGCCCTGCTGGCCGCGCTCGTCGCGACGGCCGAACGGCGCCTGGCCCGGCGGCGTGCGGTCACGTTGGCCGAAGCCCGGTTTGCTGCGACCCTGACCCTCCCGGGCTTGGGGCGCCTTGCCGGATGCCGGAGCACCGACTGCTTTGATCAGCGAAGAGCCTCCCGGCTTGCCGCTTCTCGATTGGCCGAAACCGCCACGATCCGGCGCCGGCTGGCGCGGTTGCGAGGTTTCACGGCCTTTGACACGCGCCACCGGCTGGCGGGCGTGATTACGCTGTCCTTTAGACATCATCGTTCCTGTTCAATTACGTTGTCCGCCTCGTCGTCGAGGGGCACCGCGTCGGTTTCTCCGACGCTTTCAGGCTGGACTTCCGGCAACACCAGCGTGCCGAGATCGGCCAGCGGCGGCAGATCGCGCAACGACACCAGTCCCAGATCATCGAGGAACTTGTGCGTGGTGGCGTAGAGCCCCGGCCGGCCGGGCACGTCCTTGTGCCCGATCACTTCCACCCAGCCACGTTCCAGCAGCGTCTGCATCACGCTGGTGGACACCGAGACGCCGCGGATGGCTTCGATGTCGCCACGCGTCACCGGCTGGCGGTAGGCGACGATGGCCAGCGTTTCCATCACCGCGCGCGAGTAGCGCGGCGGCTTTTCCGGGGTGAGCCGCGCCAGGTACGGCGTGAACTCGGCCCGGGCACGGAAGCGCCAGCCGGAAGCGAGCTTGACCAGCTCGATCCCGCGTCCCCGCCAATCCTGCTGGATCTCCGCCAGGAGATCGTTGATCAGTGCCGCCTTGACGTCTTCGGTGAAGAGCTTTTTCAGCGCCGACACCGAAAGCGCTTCGGCCGACGTCAACAACGCCGTCTCGAGCACGATCTTCAGGTACTTCAGGTCGGTAATGGTGGACATGAATCAGTGTAGTCCAGAGGGTAAAACGCGGGAAGATGCGGATTTTACACGGTTTTTTGTCAAAAAGATAACCGCTATGACAATGCTTTCGGCTACGAGCCCATTCCAGCCGGCGAGCGAGCCAAGGCCGGCGGAGGGCTGCCAGCGCACAGGAACCGGAATGGTCACGCAGTACATGAGGATTCCGCATCGCTGAGCGACGCTTATTTGAAGAGTCGCGCGCAGTCCACCAGCACTCAAGATGCAAGACGCAGCCGCCTGATGGGATGGGCTTTATACCAGCGCCAGCCGCACGTAGATCGGCTGGTAGGCCGCATCCTGGCTGACCTTGACCAGCCCTTCCTTGACCAGCTCCAGCACCGCGATGAAGTTGACCACCAGGTGCGGCACGCCCAAGGTGAGGTCGAACAACTCCTCGAACGCCACGTACTCGCGCCCTTCCAGGTAGCGCAGGATCCAGGTCATCTGGGCGCGCACCGACAGCTCGTCCTTCTCCACCTTGTGGTGGCGCGTGTTCCGCGCGCGCGACAGGATGGCAAGCCAGGCCTGGCGCAGGTCGACCGCACACACCTCGGGCAGGCGCTCTTCGGCCACTTGCTCGATCAGCACCGCGAGCCAGGCGAAGTCGCGGTCGGCCTGCGGCATCTTGTCGAGTTCCAGCGCGGCGAGCTTCATCTGCTCATATTCCAGCAGCCGCCGCACCAGCTCGGCGCGCGGATCGTCCGGCTCGCCCTCCTCGTCCTTGGGCGGACGCGGCAGCAGCAGCCGCGATTTGATCTCGATCAGCAGCGCCGCCATCAGCAGGTACTCGGCCGCCAGCTCGAACTGCTCGCGCCGCATGGCATCGATGTAGGCCATGTACTGCGCGGTGATCGGCGCCATCGGGATGTCGAGCACGTTGAGGTTCTGCTTGCGGATCAGGTAGAGCAGCAGGTCAAGCGGCCCCTCGAAGCTTTCCAGGATCACCTGGAGCGCATCGGGCGGGATGAACAGGTCCTGCGGCACCTCCAGCACCGGCTGGCCGAAGACGTGGGCGATGGGGACGCCGGACGGAAGCTCAGGCGAGGTAAGAAGAAACTCGTTACTCATTCTTCAGAGAAATAGTCTGAATCAATCCGTTTAGTTTGATAAATCTCCTGCACATGCACCCCTACATTATGCTCAATCATCAAATCCGCCAAACGCTTGCCATCAACAAGAATTATCTTGCTTTGTATGAGGCTGACAAATTCCTCTGCTTCCCGCGAGAAACTCGATGAAGTAATGAAAATGCCCTTGCTCGCTCGCTGGCCAGCTAAAGCGCCTGCAAATTTTTGAATTTCTGGGCGACCAACAGTACCTTCCCAACGTTTGGCTTGAAGATAGATCACATCCAGGCCGAGCTTATCTTCATTGATAATTCCATCAATTCCACCATCGCCAGACCTACCAATAGCCTGACCAGCCTCTTGATGTGAGCCGCCATAGCCCATGGCAATAATCAAATCGACAACTAGCTGCTCGAAGAAGCGCGGGGAACACTGCTTAATCGTCGTCAATAGTTCATCAACCAAAGACTGGCGAATAGTCTTGTACGCAGCAGCCAGCATTTCTTCGGGAGTTCTATGCTCTTCTTCAACTACATGAACCTTTTCGGGTTGAACAGAAGAATCATTTTTCTCTACCGAACTACGCTGCCGAAAATCACGATAAGTTGGATAGCGCTCAAGAAGCTTCATACCGATCGCGTCTGGGTTCTCGGATAAAAGTGCCAAACCACTCTGCGTTATTTTGAAATGGCCCCGTCGAGTACTCTCTAGCAACCCGGCCTGTGTAAGATGCGTTTTTGACCACGCAATCCGATTCGCAAAGGTTGTTTGACGGCCACTAGGCAAAAGTTGTGAGCGCTCCTCTCCAGATAAACCAAATTTCTCAGCGAGAAGCTCAACGGCTGATTTCAACGCATACTCCTGTCGATTCTCAGCCAATTGCATCAGGGGCAACATGATAGTTTGAAAATCTGGAATAGCCATTTTCTTGTCATATCCATAAAAGCAAAAAGGGCGGGAGAAATCCCGCCCAGCCTTAGTCAACCCGCTCAGTACCCCAGCCCCATCGCTTCCCTCACCTCGCGCATGGTGTCCTGAGCGATCTTGCCGGCGCGGGCGCAGCCATCGGCGACGATGTCCTTCACCAGCTGCGGGTTGTCGAGGTACTGCTGGGCGCGCTCGAACATCGGCTGCTGCTCTTTCAGCACGCCCTCGATCACCGGCTGTTTGCACTCCAGGCAGCCGATGCCGGCGCTGGTACAGCCGGCCTGCACCCACTCGCGCGTGGCGCTGTCGGTGTAGACCTGGTGCAGCTGCCACACCGGGCACTTGGCCGGGTCGCCCGCGTCGGTGCGGCGCACGCGTGCCGGGTCGGTCGGCATGGCGCGGATCTTCTTGCTGACCGCGGCCGGCTCTTCGCGCATGGTGATGGTGTTGCCGTAGGACTTGGACATTTTCTGGCCGTCGAGCCCCGGCATCTTGGAGGCTTCGGTCAGCAGCGCTTCCGCTTCCGGCAGGATGATCTTGCCCTTGTTCTCGAGGTAGCCCAGCAGACGCTCGCCGTCGATGGCGCCGAGGTTCTGGCTGGCGCCGAGCAGCTCGCGCGCCTTGAGCAGCGCCTCGCCGTCGCCGTCCTGCAGGTAGCGCACGCGCAGCTGATCGAATTCCTTGCCGGCCTTGCCCATCTTCTTCACGGCGGCCTTGGCCAGTTCCTCGAAGTTGGGCTCGCGGCCATAGAGGTGGTTGAAGCGGCGCGCCACTTCGCGCGTCAGCTCGATGTGCGGCACCTGGTCTTCGCCCACTGGCACGCGGCCGGCCTTGTAGATCAGGATGTCGGCGGCCTGCAGCAGCGGGTAGCCGAGGAAGCCATAGGTGGTCAGATCCTTGTGGCTCAGCTTGTCGATCTGGTCCTTGTAGGTCGGCACGCGCTCGAGCCAGCCCAGCGGGGTGACCATGGACAGCGCCAGGTGCAGTTCGGCGTGCTGCGGCACCTTGGACTGGATGAAGATGGTGGCCTTCTCCGGGTCGACGCCGGCGGCGAGCCAGTCGATCACCATGTCCCAGATGCTCTTCTCGATGATGCCGACTTCGTCGTAATTGGTGGTCAGCGCATGCCAGTCGGCCACCATGAACAGGCACTCGTGCTCGTTCTGCAGCGAGGTCCAGTTCTTGATCACGCCGTGGTAGTGGCCGAGGTGCAGCTTGCCGGTGGGGCGCATGCCGGAGAGAACGCGGTCTGCGAACATGGTCGTCATTCCAGATGTCAGGGTTGGGGGGAGCATCGTGATGCTGCCCGGGGAGTCGGTATGGGCCGCAAGGTCTGCCAGACGCGGCCGCTTCGCCGTGATTTTGCCAGCAAAGCCGCATTCCAGAAAGCATTACCCGGGCGCACCGGCTCCCCGGCGGGCGCTCGCGAGGGGAAAAACGGGCTCGGGATGACGGGAGAAACGGTGCGCCGGCACTGACCGGCCGGCGGAACTTAGAACCTGTTCAAGGTCTGTCGCGAGCAGACCTCAGCGGGGCGAAGAGCAGCACAGAAACCGGAGTGGACATGGAGTACATGGAGATTTCCGATCGCTGAGCAGAATCTCTGCGTGCCAATCTTCGGATTGGCTCAGCGATAGATTTGCACGCGCAGAGCAGCGCATGAGCCCCGATCAGGTACGCGCAGCAAGACCATGAACAGGTTCTTACAGCAACACGCCCAGCAGCGAGTACATCAGGTTGATGAAGGGCCGCAGGATAGGCGACAGCAGGCCGGAGAACACCAGCGCCAGCAGGATCCACAGGCCGTAGGGTTCCAGGCGCGCGTACTTCCACGCCATGCCGGGCGGCAACAGGCTCTCGAAGATGCGCCCGCCGTCGAGCGGCAGGATCGGCAGCAGGTTGAGCACCATCAGCACGATGTTGATCTGGATGCCGACCTGGCTCATCAGCGCCAGGGGCTCGCTGAAATAGCCGTCGACGTTCAGCGCGAGCTTGAACAACAGCGCCCACATCAGCGCCATGCCCAGATTGGCCAGCGGACCTGCCGCCGCCACCCAGCGCGTGCCGACGCGGCGGTTCTTCAGCGCACCGAAGTTGACCGGCACCGGCTTGGCCCAGCCGAACAGCACGCCCCCGATGACCAGGCCTAAAAGCGGCAGCAGTACCGTACCGACCGGGTCGATGTGCTTCAAGGGATTGAGCGTCATGCGCCCCATCATGTAGGCGGTGTTGTCGCCGAAGCGCCGCGCCATGTAGGCGTGCGCCGCTTCGTGCAGGGTGATGGCCAGCAGCACCGGCAGGGCGTAGATGGCGATTTTCTGGATGAGGTTGTAGGAATCCATGGTGTTAAAGCGGGGTCCTTCTCGCGCAGAGGGATTGATGAGTGAGAGTAGCGGCCAACCCTTTCGTTCCGGCTGCCGGGTTGGCCGAAGCGTTGGCGTTCGTGAAAAAAATCGTCGCCGCCGCCGCCGGACCGGTCAACGCCGCGCCGCCGTGCCACGCCATGGGTACGGCGCGCCTCGCCGGGCCGGGATCGGAGCGCATGGCGGGTTTATCCACCCGCGCTCAGAAGCCGAACAGCGCCGGGTCGCCCTTGCCGCGGCGCACCAGCTCGACGCCCTCGGTCAGATCGATCACGGTGGTCGGCTCGGTGCCGCACCAGCCGCCGTCGATCACCAGGTCGACCTGACGCTCCAGGCGCTCGCGGATCTCGTAGGGGTCGGTGAGTGCCTCGCCCTCGCCCGGCAAGGACAGGGTACAGGACAGGATGGGCTCGCCCAGCTCGGCCAGCAGCGCCAGCGCCACCGGATGCTCCGGCACCCGGAGGCCGATGGTGGCGCGCTTGGGGTGCAACGTGCGGCGCGGCACTTCCTTGGTGGCCTGCAGGATGAAGGTGTAGCTGCCCGGCGTGGCGGCCTTGAGCTGGCGGAACTGGCTGTTGTCGACGCGGGCGTAGTTGGCCAGCTCGGACAGGTCGGCACACACCAGCGTCAGATGGTGCTTGAGGTCGAGCTGGCGGATATCGAGGATGCGCTCCATCGCCGCCTTGTCGCCCAACAGGCAGCCAAGTGCGTAACAGGAATCGGTCGGGTAGACGATCACCCCGCCCTCACGCAGGATCTTCACCGCCTCACGGATCAGGCGGGCTTGCGGGGTGTCGGGGTGGATCACGAAGAACTGGGCCATGAGGTTTCCGGTTGGGTCGGGTTCAGGCGAGTACGCGGCCGTTTTCCAGCAGGCGTTGCCACACCGGCCGGCAGATCGGCGGCAGATCGTCGGTGCGGCCGACGTCGCGGCCGCCCTCGCCGGGGGCGTGGAAATCGCTGCCGGCACTCGCCAGGAGGTCGTAGCGCTGGGCGATCAGGGCGTACTTGTGCAAATCGTCCAGGCTGTGGCTGCCGCTGGCGACCTCGATCGCTTCGCCGCCGGCATCCTTGAAATCGAAGATCAGCCGCTCGGTCAGGGTGCGCCCCATGTCGTAGCGGCCGGGGTGGGCGATCACCGCGATGCCGCCCGCGCTGCAGATCCAGCCCACGGCATCGGCCAGGCTCGCCCACTCGTGCGGCACGTAGCCCGGCTTGCCCGGGGTCAGGTACTTGCGGAACACGCTGCGCACGTCCTTGACGTGGCCGCTGCTGACCAGGTAGCGCGCCACGTGGGTGCGGCCGATCATCTCCAGGTTGTCGCACAACGCCGAGGCCCCCTCGAAGGCGCCCTCGATGCCGACCCGGGCCAGCGACTCGGCCATGGCGCGGGCACGGTTGATGCGCCCGTCGCGGATGCCCTGCAGCCCGGCAGCCAGGGCGTCGTGGTCCGGGTCGATGCCGAGACCGACGATATGCACGGTGTGCTTGCCCCAGCTGACCGAGATTTCCACGCCGTTGAGGAAAGCCACACCGCACTCGCGCGCCGTGGCCGCCGCTTCGGCGAGGCCGGCGGTGCAGTCGTGGTCGGTCAGCGCCAGCAGCGTGGCGCCGCGCTCGGCACCGCGGCGGATCACCTCGGCCGGCGACAGCGCGCCGTCGGAGAACAACGAGTGGAAATGCAGGTCGACGGTCGCCATGTCAGGCCCCGTCCTGCGGAGCTGCCGCCTGGCGCGCCGCTTCGCGCGCCTGCCATTCGGCCAGTTTGCGACGGTAGTCGTTCAGCTCGGCGGTGTAGGTGTCCCATACGCACGGCTCGCAGCCGCTGCCGCAGCACATGTCGTCGGTCGGTTCGATCGGCGCCTCCGGCATCGGGTCGAACACGTCGTCGTCAATCATTGGCGCTCTCCACGCACAGCGTGAAGCCGTCGCCGCTGACGACCTGGCCGGGGCGGATCTTGCAGGTCTTGCGCAGCTCGACCTGGCCGTCCACCGACACCAGCCCCTCGGCGATCATGTGCTTGGCCGCGCCGCCGCTATGGGCCACGGCACAGGCCTTGAGCAGATCGCACAGGGCGATGTATTCACTACGCAATTGGAAGGTTTCGTTCATTTTTTCACATTCGATAGGGACAGGGCTGTGAGCCAGCTGTGGATAGTTGACGCAAGCCCTTCATCGGACAGCCCTTTTTTTGACTGCCCATTTTTTAATCAAGTTTCCAACTCTATCCACGACCGTCCGGGACAGCCTTGTGAGCGAACTGTGGATAGCTTCGCTAAGCTGCTGGCCGGCAAGGGCATTTTTCGATCCGCTTAAATTTTAAGCAATCCCGCCTGACGAATCGCCGTCAACGCCGCCGCGAGCCGGGCCGTCCCCAGCCCGCGAATCGACACCGGCGCCACCCCGGCCTTATCCAGCGCCGCACGATACAGGCCATAGAGCCAGTCGCGCTGATCCGGGTGACTGCGTAGCGGATCGGGGTGCCACGGCAGGTCCGGGCAGGCCAGCAGCGTCAGCGCGTAATCCCGGGGGCGGTTGAGCACCGCGAGTTCGGGTGCAGCGCGGCCAAACGCCACCTCGGCCCAGATCACGCAGGTCAGCACCGTGCTGTCGCATACCAGCACCTCGGCGTGGCGTGCCGCTTCGGCCTCGCGCGCCAGCTGGCCACGCGCGATGGCCAGCACGTCGTCCGGCGTCGGCGCGTAAACGCGCTCAGCGTAATAGTCGCGGGCGTATTCCTCCACCCAGCATGCCGCTACCCCGGCCGCGTTCAGGCTCGCCGTCAGCGCCTGCGCCAGCGTGCTCTTGCCGCAGGACTCGGGGCCGACGATGGCCAGACGCAAGGGAGGCGGAGGGTATGCCGTCATAATAGAGTGGGCTAAATGGCCATTATACGGCGGCTTGGGGATAATCCGGAAATTCTCACAGGCTGCGGGGACAGCGCTGTGGGCGAGCTGTGGACAAGCAGGCTAAGCCCATGACGGGGAACGCTTTTGCCCCGGCTGATCATTTTTTAATCAATCCTGCCGGCGCAGGGGCGGCAGAAGGCCCCGACGAGCCCCGCCGGCACAGGGCCCGATCCCCTGTCGCAGGCGTTGCCACGACGCCCTGGCGGCCGGTCGGCGCCCGCAGCCACTCACCCACGGCCCGATACGGCGCTCTCGCCCCACGAAAAAGGCGCGGACTTCCGCGCCTGAGACGATTGGCAAACCCCTTTTGCAAAGCGGAAGGGGTTTGCCGTGTAACCAGGAAGGCGGCGGATTCCCTAACCGATCCGGAGCGGCCCGGCTTTGCCGGGTCCGGTAGAACCCCGACAGGGACTGTGTCAGCCGCCCAAGGCGCGGACTTCCGCGCCTTTTCCCGCAGCCTCCTGCGGCGTCAGCCCGGCTGTACGCTCATCTCGCCCGCCAGCACGCACTGCATCGCCGCACGCCGTTGTTCCGGCGTCAGCGCCTGCGAGCACAACACGGTCAGCTTGGCGACGGCGGCTTCCGGCGTCAGGTCGGCCCCGGCCAGCGCCCCGGCACGTGCCAGCGGCTGGCTGGCGGCGTAGGCCCCCACTTCGACCGCGCCGTGCACCACCTGGCTGATGTTGACGACCACCGTCCCCTCCGCCGAGGCCTGGGCCACGCCGGCGAGCAGCGCGGCATCGGCCGGGGCGTTGCCGTTACCGTAGCTCATCAGCACCGCGCCATCGAGCCGGGCTTCGGCCAACGTTTGCCCGATCAAGGCGGTTCCGGCGCCGGGGGTCAGGAACAACGCCGCCACGCGGACGTCTTCGCGCAGCGTGAGCGGCGTGAATGCGCCCTGCTGCGGCCGCCAGTGCTGGCGCTGCCAGTCGGCCTTGATGCCGAAGCGCGCCAGCGGCGGCGCGTTGGGGGAGTCGAACCCGGCAAAGCTGGCGGCGTCGAGCTTGCGCGCGCGACAGCCACGCAGCAGCAGGCGGTCGAAGGCGATGGTCACTTCGCACAGGTCGGGCTGGCAGGCGGCTTCCAGCGCGTCGGCCAGGTTGCTCCAGCCGTCCGAACGCGGGTGCACCAGCGGCAGCTGCGAGCCGGTCACCACCACCGGCTTGCCCAGCCCCGGCAACGCGAAGGCCAGCACCGAGGCGGTGTAGGCCATGGTGTCGGTGCCATGGATCACCACGAAGCCGTCGTAGGCGTCGTAACGGCCGGCGATGTCGCCGATGATGCGGTTCCAGTGCGCCGGCGTGATCGCCGACGAATCGATCAGTTCGGGGTATTCCACCACGTCGAAGGCGAGCTCGGCGCTGTGGAAACGTTCCAGCAGCCGCGGCAGCAGGCCGGGCACCGGCGCCAGGCCGTCCGGGGTGTGGTCCATGCCGATGGTGCCGCCGGTATACAGCACGAGCAGGCGTCGAGTCATTGCGCGTCTCCTGAGGCGCGCGCGGCCGCGACGACGGGCCGCGCGGGTCGTGAAAAAGAAGACGGCCATGATATACAGTCGACAATGAAAAGGCACCCCCGGGGCCGCGCCGTGCGTCAGACGAGCCCCGGCGGGCCTAGGAGGCCCCGGAAACAGGAAGGAGGCGGTGTCCGTCAGAGCACGGCAAGGCCTCCCCCCGCTTCACGCCCACGACGCTACCAGTAGAACGACAGGCTGGTGGCGCCGCCACCCAGCCGTACCTTGCGGCTCTGCGCCTGCTCCTGGTAGCGGACGCTGACCTGATACTGGCCACGGGGCAGCTTGGCATAGAGCAGCGGCCCGTCCGCGACGGTGTCGAGCACGGTGTCGCCGTGGGCGTTCTTGACCAGCACCGCGACCGACGACAGATACTCGCCGCTGCCCTTGGCGGCAAACAGCAGCTGCAGGTTGTAGTCGCGGCGCGCCTCGTGCATCGCCGCCAGCTCGTCGTCGCCGATGCCGCCGCTGACGAAGCTCGCCTCGCCCTGGGTCTGCACCTTGGGCAGGGCCGTCGTGTCGGCCCAGGCCGGAGCGCTCCCCAGCCAGGCCACCATCACCACCGCCAGTACGCTTTTCTGCCTGTTCGTCATGATTTGTTTCTCCTATGGCAGTTGAACACAAACGGCCCGCCAGCCCCGGACAGGGAAACTACACTCAATACAAGCGCGTCCGGCGGCAAGACCGCATCGGTCACCACAACGCACCTTCGAACCGTTTAGTCGCCCGCGGCGGTGGCATGGTTCCCCTGGTGCGCCATCCGTCCGCGCCACGCGCGACTCTGGCACCCAACGAGGAAAGCACCATGTCCCGGCAAACGCCTATCGAACGCTATCGCAACATCGGCATCAGCGCCCACATCGATGCCGGCAAGACCACCACCACCGAGCGCGTCCTGTTCTACACCGGGGTCAGCCACAAGATGGGCGAGGTGCACGAAGGCGCGGCGGTGATGGACTGGATGGAGCAGGAACAGGAGCGCGGCATCACCATCACCTCGGCCGCCACCACCTGTTTCTGGAAGGGGATGGCCGGGCAGTACCCGCAGCACCGCATCAACATCATCGACACCCCGGGCCACGTCGACTTCACCATCGAGGTGGAACGCTCGCTGCGCGTGCTGGACGGTGTGGTGATGCTGTACGACGCGGTGGGCGGGGTGCAGCCGCAATCCGAGACGGTATGGCGCCAGGCCAACAAGTACCACGTGCCGCGCCTGGCCTTCGTCAACAAGATGGACCGCGTCGGCGCCGACTTCTTCCGCGTGCAGCGCCAGATCCGCGAGCGCCTGAACGGGCGCGCCGTGGCGATCCAGCTGCCGTTCGGCAGCGAGGACGCCTTCCACGGCGTGATCGACCTGGTGAAGATGCGCCTCATCGTCTGGGACGACGCCACCCAGGGGGTGAAGTTCGACGAGCGCGAGATTCCGCCGGAGCTGCGCGCCGAGGCCGAGAGCTGGCGCGACAAGATGATCGAGGCCGCCGCCGAAGCCAGCGAGGAGCTCACCAACCGCTACCTCGACCGCGGCACGTTGGCCGAAGACGAGATCCGCCAGGGGCTGCGCCAGCTCACCATCCGCGGCGAGATCGTGCCGCTCTTGTGCGGCTCCGCGTTCAAAAACCGCGGGGTGCAGGCACTGCTCGACGCCGTGATCGACTACCTGCCCTCCCCCCTCGACATTCCGCCGGTGAGCGGCGTCGACGCCAGGGACCAGCCGGTGACGCGCCACGCCCGCGACGACGAGCCGTTCGCCGCGCTGGCCTTCAAGATCATGACCGACCCCTACGTCGGCCAGCTCACCTTCCTGCGCGTCTACTCCGGCCAGCTGAACTCCGGCGACAGCGTCTACAACCTGGCGCGCGACAAGAAGGAACGCATCGGCCGGCTGCTGCAGATGCACGCCAACCACCGCGAGGAGGTGAAGGAGGTGATGGCCGGCGACATCGTCGCCGCGGTCGGGCTCAAGGAAGTCACCACCGGTGACACGCTGTCGAGCCCGGACGCCATCGTCGCGCTGGAGCGCATCGTGTTTCCCGAACCGGTCATCGCCCAGGCGGTGGAGCCCAAGACCAAGGCCGACCAGGAAAAGATGGCGCTGGCGCTGCAACGGCTGGCGCAGGAAGACCCCTCGTTCCACGTCTACAGCGACGAGGAATCGGGCCAGACCATCATCTCCGGCATGGGCGAACTGCACCTGGAAATCCTGGTCGACCGTCTGCGCCGCGAGTTCGGCGTCAGCGCCAGCGTCGGCCAGCCGCAGGTGGCGTATCGCGAGACCATCGCCCGCGCCAGCCCCGAGGTCGAGGGCAAGTTCATCCGCCAGTCCGGCGGCCACGGCCAGTACGGCCACGTGGTGCTAAAGCTGGAGCCGCGTCTGCGCGGTGCCGGCTTCGAGTTCGTCGACGCCATCAAGGGCGGGGCGATCCCGCGCGAGTTCATCCCGGCGGTGCAGAAAGGCATCGTCGAGGCGCTGGCCAACGGCGTGCTGGCCGGCTACCCGGTGGTCGACGTCAAGGCGTCGTTGGTGTTCGGCTCCTACCACGACGTCGATTCCAGCGAGAACGCCTTCAAGATCGCCGCCGCCCAGGCCCTGCGCGATGGCCTGCGCCAGGCCGGGCCGGAGCTGCTGGAGCCGGTGATGGCGGTGGACGTGGAAACCCCGGAGGAGAAAATGGGGGACGTCATGGGCGACCTCACCGGCCGGCGCGGCGTGATCCAGGGCATGGACGACCTGCCCGGCGGCAGCGGCAAGAGCATCCGCGCCGAGGTGCCGCTCGCGGAGATGTTCGGCTACTCCACCGCGCTGCGCTCGCTGACCCAGGGCCGCGCCACCTACAGCATGGAGTTCCACCACTACGCCCCGGTGCCGGGAGCGCTGCAGCAGGCGCTGGTGAGCGGCATGGGGCGGACACTGCCGGGACGCGGCTGAGAGCCTGTTCAAGGTCTTTTTGCGGCTGCGGCCGAGTACTGCCGGATGCAGCGCGAGAAGAGAGTCCCGCCGCAGTGTCATTCACTGCCAGGGGCGAACGACAACGCGATGCGCCGGCAGTACCCGGCCCCGAAGGGCTGGCCCGGTAAACGGCCATTTGCGGTGTTGGACGGCTTGACCTGAGAATGACTAAGGCCTGCGCCGTCCGCCTAGCAGCTGGCCATTTGCCGGGCAAGCGCAGTCGAAAAAAGACCCTGAACAGGCTCTGAAAGGCCGCCGGCGCAGCCTCACTCCTCGCCGGTCACGCCGAACTCGATCGGGGTCTTGATGTAGAAGATGCGCAGGTTTTCTTCCCGCAGCCGGGCAAAGAAACAGTCGGCCTCTTCCGCCGTCACCGCCATGGTGATCTCCAGCGGCTGGTCGGCCAATTCGAAGAAACGCGACGAGTGCAGCCGCCGGGCGTGGCCGAAACCCTCCGCCGCGGACAGCAGGGTGGCGCCCCGGATGCCGAGGTGACGGGCCTCGTCGAGCAGCCACTGCGCCAGAGCGCGGCGGCCATGCAGACGGTCTTGTACGGTAAAGAATGACAACTGGTAGCCGATCATCACCGTTTCTCCTTTGCTATGGCCGATCGGCCAGACAAACGATACCCCGCCGACCTTGGCCAGCGGCCCCTACGAGTATAGGACGCACGTCAAGTCCTTACCGGAGGCAATGGCGACTCCCCTGCGTCATTGCCCAAGTCATGCGCCTTCCTGGCAATGGCGGATTCCGTTTCTTACTCTTAATAGCATCACCGGCGCCATCCCGGCGGCCCAGCCCGCAACAATGCCGGCATGCCGAACGCACCGGCCGGGAACGCGCAACACCGAATAACCATCGTCCATCCAAGGGGAACACCATGTCATCTCGTACCACGCTGCGCCGCTGCGCCGCCCTGGCCCTGGCGGGCATGCTCTGGTCGGCGCACAGCCCGGCGGCAGAAGGGCTGCGCATCGGCTCCAAGATCGATACCGAAGGCTCGCTGCTGGGCAACCTCATCCTGCAGACGCTCGAGGCCCACGGCATCAAGACGGTCAACCGCCTGCAACTGGGCAACACCAAGGTGATCCGCGAGGCCATCACCTCGGGCGAGGTAGACATCTACCCCGAGTACACCGGCAACGGCGCCTTCTTCTTCAGCGACGAAAAGAACCCGGTGTGGAAAAACGCCAAGGCCGGCTACGAGCGGGTCAAGGCGCTGGATTTCGAGAAGAACCGCATCGTCTGGCTGACACCGTCGCCGGCCAACAACACCTGGGCCATCGCCATCCGCAAGGACGTCGCCAGCGCCAACAAGCTCAAGACCCTGGCCGACCTGGGACAATGGATCAGCAAGGGCGGCAGCTTCAAGCTGGCGGCCTCGGCCGAATTCATCGAACGGCCCGATGCCCTGCCCGCCTTCGAACAGGCCTACGGCTTCAAGCTGAAACAGGACCAGTTGCTGACCCTGGCCGGCGGCGACACCTCGGTCACCATCAAGGCGGCCGCGGAAAAGACCTCCGGGGTGAACGCGGCCATGGCCTACGGCACCGACGGCCCGGTCGCCGCACTGGGCCTGGTGACGCTGGACGACGTGCGCGGGGTGCAGCCGATCTACGCCCCCACACCGATCATCCGCAGCGAAGCCCTGGGCAAGTACCCCAAGGTGCGCGAGCTGCTCAAGCCGGTGTTCCTGTCGCTCGACGGCGCGACGCTGCAGAAGCTCAACGGCCAGATCGCCATCGAGGGGCAGGATGCGCGCAAGGTGGCCGCCGCCTATCTCAAGAGCAAAGGCTTCGTAAAATAAGCGCGCCTGTCATCCGGTGGCGACACCTGCGCCACGCGCACGGCGTTGACTCGCCGGCCAGCCAAGAGAGCCCCCAGGGCCAACCGGGACCCGGCATGACCGTCCGCAACCCCGTGCCACTGCTGCTGGTCGGCCTGATGCTGCTCGCAGCCTGGACCCTGCCGCTGCTCAGCCACGCCCCCAACCGGCTGCTCAGCGGCCGCGGCATCCAGCTCGCGACGCTGCTCCACGGCCCCCGCCTGCTGCTGTTGCTGCCCGCCGTGCCCTTGCTGGCGGCGCCGTGGCTGCCGCCCCGTCGCGGCTGCTGCGTGCTGCTGGCCAGCGCCGCCAGCCTGTGGCTCGCCGCCCTCACCGGGCTGGCGGGCGCGGAGGCCGCGCGACTGGCCGGCGGGGCCGATACGCTGGCGCGCACCTCGCTCGGTGGCGGCTACTGGGCCTTGTTCATCTTGGGCGCGCTGCTCGCCAACGACGCCCTGCGCCGTCTTGGCGGCGCCGGCGGCCGCCTGGCGCTGGCGCAGCTCGCGCTCTACCTTCCGCTGCTGTGGCTGTTGCTGTCGGGTCGGCTGGAGGCGCTCTCGCTGCTCAAGGAATACGCCAATCACCGCGACAGCTTCGACGAGGCGCTGGGGCGCCATCTGCAACTGGTGGGACTGACGCTGCTGCCGGCCGGGGTGGGCGGGGCGGCGCTCGGGCTGTGGGCATTCTGTCGGCCACGCGCCCGCGGCGTATTGTTCGCCGCGCTCAACATCGTCCAGACCGTCCCCTCGCTCGCCCTGTTCGGCCTGTTGATCGCCCCGCTCGCCGCGCTGGGCCGGCTGCTGCCCGGTTCCGGCCTGGCCGGCATCGGCTTGCCGCCTGCCTTGCTGGCGCTGACCCTGTACGGCTTGCTGCCGATGGCGCGCAGCACGCTGGCGGGGCTGCAGCAGATTCCGGACGGCGTGCTGGAGGCCGCGCGCGGCATGGGGCTCAGCGCCGGGCAGCGCTGGCGCCGCGTCGAACTGCCACTGGCCCTGCCGGTGCTGATCTCCGGCCTGCGCGTGACCGCGATCCAGGCGGTGGGGCTGGCCCAGCTCGCCGCGCTGATCGGCGCCGGCGGTTTCGGCGCCATCATGTTCCAGGGCTTGTCGGGCAGCGCACTCGACCTGGTGCTGCTGGGGGTGATCCCGGTGGTGGCGCTGGCCGTCGCCGTGGATGCGCTGTTCAAGCTGCTGCTGTCGCTGCTGGAGGTCGGCCCGCGATGATCGAGTTTTCCCAGGTGAGCAAGACGTTCGACGGCCAGCGCGCGGTGGAGGCGCTGGATCTGGTGATTCCGCAGGGGGAGCTTGCCGTGCTGATCGGCACCTCGGGTTCGGGCAAGTCCACCACGCTGAAGATGATCAACCGGCTGGTGGAGTACGACAGCGGCACGCTGCGCTTCGCCGGTGAGGACGTGCGGCACTTTCGCCCGGAAACCCTGCGCCGGCGCATGGGCTACGCCATCCAGTCGATCGGGCTGTTCCCGCACTGGACGGTGGAGCAGAACATCGCCACGGTGCCGCAGCTCCTGAACTGGCCGAAGCCGCGCATCCGCGACCGCGTCACCGAGCTGCTGGCCCTGCTGCACCTGGAGCCCGAGCAGTATCGCGGGCGCTTTCCGCACCAGCTGTCGGGTGGCCAGCAGCAGCGCGTCGGCGTGGCGCGGGCGCTCGCCGCCGACCCCGACGTGCTGTTGATGGACGAGCCGTTCGGCGCACTCGACCCGGTGACGCGCGCCGCGCTGCAGGACGAACTGCGCCGCATCCACGCGCTGTCGGGCAAGACCATCGTGCTGGTGACCCACGACATCGACGAAGCGCTCGGCCTGGCGCAACGCATCGTGCTGCTGGAGCGCGGCCGCATCGTGCAGCAGGGCAGCCCGCTGGAACTGCTGACCCGCCCGGCCAGCGACGCGGTGCGCGACTTCATCGGCCGCAGCGACATCGGCATCAAGCTGTTGGCGCTGGAACGCGTGGCGGCACGCGCCCGCCAGGGCGAAGCGGCGGCGGGCGAACCGATCGCGGCCGCGGCCACGCTGCGCGAAGCGCTGTCCGCCTTCGTCACGCGCGGCGCGGACCGGCTACCGGTGATCGACGCGCAGGGGCGCCCGGCGGGCACGCTGCACTTTGCCGACCTGCTGCCGCCGGCGCCATGAACAGGCCGCCCCAAGGTTGGCCGAAGACCCTGCGACAGTGGGCACGCACGCCCTTGCCGTGGAGCCTCGCCGCGCTGCTGGCGCTGACCCTGGGCATGCCGGCCTTGCGGCCGCTGTTCGCCGCGCTGTTTCCCGAACTGGACCGTCCGGTCTACCAGCAAGACAGTTTTGCCGCGCTGGTGCTGGCCCATGTCGCGCTGGTGGCGGCGTCCAGCGCCGTCGCCATCGTGGCGGGGAGCGTGCTCGGCGTCGCGGTATGCCGCCCCGCCGGCCGGGCGTTCCGGCCGCTGTTGGAATCCCTGCTGGCGATGAGCCAGTCTTTTCCCCCGGTCGCGGTACTGGCGGTGGCGGCGCCGCTGATCGGCTTCGGCGAAGCGCCGGCGCTGATCGCGCTGGTGCTGTACGGCGTGCTGCCGATCGCCCAGGGCACCCTGGCCGGGCTCGACGCGGTGTCGGCGGCAACGCGCGAAGTGGCGCAGGGACTGGGGTTCGCCCCCTGGCAGTCGCTGTGGAGGGTGGAGTTGCCGCTGGCCGCCCCGGTGATCCTGGCCGGCGTGCGCACCTCGGTGGTGATCAACATCGGCACCGCCACCATCGCCTCGACGGTGGGCGCCAAGACCCTGGGCTCGCCCATCATCGTCGGCCTGAGCGGCTTCAATACCGCCTACGTCATCCAGGGCGCGGTGCTGGTGGCGCTGCTGGCGATCTGCTGCGACCAGCTGTTCGAGCGCCTGCAACGGCGCCTGAGCGCCTGGCAGCCGAGGCAAGAAGACACGGCCGAGAGCGCCGCGCTGCCGCCGCTCGCCGGGCACTGACGCGGACAGGTCGCACCGCGAGGACGCCACCGCCCGCGCAATGGTCAACGCGCCGCCATCGCCCTCACTGGGGCAGCATCGAACCGCTGTCGCGCAAGCGGATATGCATCTCGTAGGCGCGCTCCAGCGCATGCGGGGTCTGGCCGCCGTATTTCAGGGCGTCCTGGTAGTAGTCGCGCAGCAGGTCGCGGTAGGCCGGATGCGCACAGTTCTCCACGATCAGCCTGACCCGTTCGCGCGGCGCCAGCGTGCGCAGGTCGGCCAGGCCCTGCTCGGTGACGATCAGGTCGACGTCGTGCTCGTTGTGGTCCACGTGCGGCACCATCGGCACGATGCTCGACACCTTGCCGCCCTTGGCCACCGACTTGGTGGCGAAAATCGCCAGGAAGGCATTGCGCGCGAAATCGCCGGAGCCGCCGATGCCGTTCATCATGTGCGTGCCGTAGACGTGGGTGGAATTGACGTTGCCGTAGATGTCCGCCTCCAGCGCGGTATTGAGCGCGATCAGGCCGAGGCGGCGGATCACCTCGGGATGGTTGCTCACTTCCTGCGGCCGCAGCACCAGCTTGTCGCGGTAGCGTGCCAGGTTCTGGAACACCCGCTGCTGCATCGGCTGCGACACGGTAATCGACGAGCCGGAGGCAAAATCCAGCTTGCCCGCGTCCATCAGCTCGAAGGTGGAATCCTGCAGCACCTCGGAATACATCGTCAGGTGCTCGAACGGCGACTCCAGGAACCCGGTCAGCACGGCGTTGGCGATGGTGCCGATGCCGGACTGGATCGCCGGCAGGCGCGCCGGCATCCGCCCGCGCTTGACCTCGTGCGTGAAAAACTCGATCAGGTGGTTGGCGATGGCCTGGGTTTCCGCGTCGGCCGGCTGCACCGTGGAGGCACTGTCCGGCGTGTCGGTGATGATGATGGCGGCGATCTTCTCCGGCGGAATCTTGACCGTGGTGCGTCCCACGCGATCCGAGACGTTGACGATGGGCAGCGGCTCGCGGTGCGGACGATGGCCCGGAATCCAGATGTCGTGCATGCCCTCGAATTCGACCGGCTGCGCCAGGTTAATCTCGACGATGACCTTGTCCGCCAGGATCGCGAAGCTCGCGGAGTTGCCGACCGAGGAACTCGGCACGATGCTGCCGTCCTCGGTGATCGCCACCGCCTCGATCACCGCGACGTCGAGCCGGCCGAACTGCCCGGCGCGCAGGAACTCCACGGTCTCGGACAGGTGCTGGTCGACGAACATCACCTCGCCGCGGTTGATGGCCGAACGCAACGTGGCATCCACCTGGAACGGCAGCCGCCGCGCCAGCAGACCGGCCTCGGTGAGCGCCTTGTCCGAATCGTGTCCGAGCGAAGCGCCGGTGATCAGGGTGATCTTCATCGGCTGCTCCCGGGCGCGCTTGGCCAGGGCCACCGGCATGTCCTTGGCGTCGCCGGCGCGGGTGAACCCGCTCATGCCGACCACCATGCCATCCTGCACCAGCGTGGCGGCCTCGTCGGCGCTCATGACGCGATCCTTGAGCGCGCGCATACGAATACGGTCTTGATACATTCCTGCTATCTCCTCATGGGCTGTGTTGCCGGCGCCCGCCCCACCCCGGGTCGTGGCGCCGAAGCGCCGCACGGCATCGCATGAAGTGTTGTTATGGCGAAGCCCGCGGCCAGACAGTCGCACGGCGCCCCTTGCCTCCGCCGGCAGCGCCGTGCGCCAGGCCGTGTGCGCCGGAACTGTCTGCGAAGCAGTGTAGCCATCCGGATCGCACACATCCAATATATTGAAATTGCCAATTCCATATTTAAAATATATGGTTAGCGATGTGACCCGATCCGCCCAGCTCAGGACCCCGCCCCGCATGGAACTCCGTCATCTGCGCTATTTCATCGCCATCGCCGAGGAGCAGAATTTCACCCGCGCCGCCGAGCGCCTTGGCATCCAGCAACCCCCGCTGAGCCAGCAGATCCGCCAGCTCGAACAGGAACTCGGCACGTCCTTGTTCCGGCGTCTCACGCGCAAGGTGGAGCTGACCGAAGCCGGGGCGTCGTTCCTGGCCGATGCCCGCGCCATCCTGGAGCAGGTCGAGCGCGCCAAAAGCAGCGTACAGCGCTTCTCGCGGGGAGAAGCCGGCCGCATCCGCATCGGCTTTGCCGGCGCCACCTACTTCCAGCCGGAGGTGACGGCGCTGATCCGCGATTACCGCGCCCGCTACCCCGGGGTGCAACTGTTGCCGGAGCAAAGCAACACGGCGCTGCTGGTGGAAGGACTGCGAAGCGGCGAGATCGACCTCGCCTTCGTGCGCCCGCCGATCGGCGGCGCGGACGGCCTGAACACCCAGTTGCTGGTAGAAGAGGACATGCTGGTGGCGCTGCCCGCGGCGCACCGCTTGAGCCGGCAGGCAGCGCTGCCGCTGTCCGCGCTGGCGGAGGAAACCTTCATCCTGTTTCCGCGCGCGATCAGCCCGGGGCTGTACGACAACCTGATCTCGGCGTTTCACCAGGCCGGCTTCAGCCCCCGGCTCGGCCAGGAGGCGCCGCAGATTGCCTCGATCGTCCCCATGATCGACGCCGGTTTCGGCATCTCGCTCGTGCCCCGTTCCGTGAGCCAGATCCGCACCGAAGGCGTCCGCTACGTGCCGATCACGGCCCCCGTTCCCGCCGCGCCGATCGGCATTGCCTACCGGCAGGACCAGCACTCGGTGGCCCTGGCGCATTTTGTCGCCCTGGCGCGCGAGAAACGACAGCACGGGCCGGCACGGCAGACGTAACGCCATGCCAGCGGCACACCGGCCATCAGGCCCTGCCCGGCCGCCATCCTTGCCAGCGGCGCTTGCCAAGCCCGGCAAAACCGGCGGCATTCTGCCTTCACACGACCAAAGCCAAGGAAGGCCCCCACGACCGGTGACCAGACAGGGCCAAGCGTCAGCGGAACGAATGGGCGGCTATGCCGGAACCTGTACCCGGTAGCACTTTCCACACAGAAAAACCTTGATCATCCCGCCTTTTGTCGGAAGTCCACCCGATTTGATCGCGATCAACAGCCTACCTTCGAGTCGGTGTCAGAGTTGCGGATGGGGGTTAGTGCACCAAGAAAGAGGGGGAGTGATTGCATGTCAGACTTTGAGCATAACTTGAAAGGCATCCTTACCCACGCCTCGCTTTATCAATCCCTGGATAACGCACAGCTTGAGCGGGTGGCTGCCGCCACAAAATGCATCAGGCTCAAGAAAGACACGACGCTCGTTCAGCGCGGCGATGTTTCCCACGGCGTGTATTGGATTGTCTATGGCCAAATATCCCTGACCTGCCTGTTTCTGAACGGGGGAGAAAAGGTCATGGCGCTCCTGGATAGCAATAAGTGTTTCGGCATCGGTGAAATGTTGCTGAACAAGCCTTTCCTGACCAACGCGCTGACAACCGATGACACCATGCTGCTGCTCACCCGGCCAGAACCGATCATGCAAATTGCCCAGGAGAATTTCTCCTTTGCGCGCGAGATCATGACCTGCATGGGAAGGCAGTTCTACACCCTGATGGCCGATATCGAGAGTTACAGCCTCTTCTCGGCCAAGCAGAGGATGGTTCAATTCCTGATGAGGCAGAGCAGCCGGCAGAATGATGCCGACACCGTGGAACTGCTAGCCAACAAGAACTTGATCGCCTCGCGGCTGAGCTTGACGCCGGAAACCTTCTCCCGAGTGCTGCGAGAACTTTCCGATACCGGAGTGATATCGGTATCGGGCAAGCACATACACATACTCGATCGACAACAGCTGGAGCTGTTGACGCCAGTGCCATCGAGCAACGTGCACATGTCGACGCAACGGCGGCTGACCGTTTGAACGGGCGTCCTCACGCCCTTGCGTTCTGAATAAGCCGTTTCAGCGTACTGGCACCCGTTACGCGGCCGGTACGCCGGCTTGGCGCAGCCCTTCTTTCCAGTTTCCCCTCCCTCGCTGGTCGCAGAATCATCCTGTGGACGCTAGAAATCGCGAGGACGCAAAAACCTCATTCCCATGGCTTTTCCCTCTCCGCGCCCCCTCAAGACGGCTTTCCAACAAGGTGGCAGCCTGCAACGTACCCTGCCCTAAAATTGCATCGCGGATCGCCGCATGCTCCGCCGCGGGTGCCCGTCGCGGCGCTCGGTCGCGTGCCTGGCGATATCCCCCACGCTGGCAAGGATGAAGTGAACCGCGTCTCTCCTCCCGCAAGGCTTGCCAAGCCCGGCAAAACCGGCTACATTCGCACGCTCAAAGCAAGTGCGCGGGTGTAGCTCAATGGTAGAGCAGAAGCTTCCCAAGCTTACGACGAGGGTTCGATTCCCTTCACCCGCTCCACGACACGTCCTTTGCCGCCCAGTCACTCGATGACGCCCAGGCCCCCACCGAGCAGAACGCATGAAATGGAACTCCGGCCGGCTTTGGCTCCGCATTACCGTCTATAGTCTCCTCGCACTGCTGACCTTTCTGGTCGTGGTGCAATCGCTGATCTTCTGGAAGTTCGACGAACACGCCGTGCGCGAAACGCTGGGCCGCGTGCTGCAGGAACAGCACCGCAGCGTCACCGTCCGCGGCGCGATCAAGCCTCACGTGCTGCCCTTCCCCGGCCTCGACATCGACCGCATCGACATCAGCCAACCCGGCAACGCCACCCCCGCCATCACCATCGATCATCTGGAAGCGCGCCTGGCCTGGCTGCCGCTGCTGTTCGGCGAACGCGAGGTGAGCAAGCTGCGCGTCGACGGCCTCAAGGTGCAGGTGGTGCGCCACCCCGACAGCAGCCTGTCCATCGCCGACCTGTTCCAGCACCGCGATACCGGCCGCTTCCGCGTCAAGCTCGACACGCTGCGCCTGCGCGAGAGCGAACTCGACTACCTCGACGAATCGACCCAGCACCACCAGACCCTGAGCGCGCTCAGCCTGGACGCCGACGGCCTGCGCGGCGACGCCCACCTCAGCGTCGGCGCCCTGCTCAGCGGCGGCAGGCGTCCGCTACGGCTGGCGCTGGAGACGCCGCTGACGATCCAGGACGACCAGGTCACGCTGAGCCAGCTGCAGGCGGTGGCGATGTCCGAAGTGGAAGGGCTGGGCGAAAGCAAGCTCAACGCCAACGGCCTGCTGCGCCTCAACTTCGCCGCCCTGCAGGCCACCGGCGAACAGCTGGCGCTGACCCTGAGCAGCGACAACCCCAAGAGCGGCTTCACCCTGCGCGTGCCGGCGTTCAGCGCCAGCTTCAAGGAAATCACCACGCCGCTGGCCACCCTCGACGGCCAGCTGACCTACGGCCAGACCCACTACGAAGCCGTGGCCCGCTTCGACAACGTCAAGCTCGACGAGGCCGGGCTCAACGCCGACCGCATGGCGGGCGACTTCAGCTGGAGCGTCGGTCGCCAGCGCATCAACCTCAAGCTGAACGCCCCGTTCACCCTGCTGGGCATGAACCAGATCCGCATGCAGCCCTTGTCGCTGATGGCGCAGGTGGTCACCCCGCTGCTGCCGCGCGGCCAGCTGGTCGCCAAGATGGACGGCGCGCTCGACGGCACCCTCGACGACGACCAGCTCAACCTGCGCGTGGCCGGCACGCTGGACGGCTCGGACATGGCGATCACGGTGAGCCAGTACGGCTTCCTCAAACCGCGCCACGAAGCCACCGTCACCATCGGCAAGCTCGACCTCAACCGCTACCTGCCGGAGACCAAGGACAACGCCGCGGTGGCGCTGTTCCAGGACACCCGGCCGATCCCGCTCGACTGGCTCGACTACGTCGACCTGAGCGGCAAGGTCACCATCGGCGAACTGGCCTTCGGCCGCTTCCGCGTCAACGACGTCACCGCCAGCGTGCTGGCCACGCCGCAGCAGCTGGCGCTGGACCAGTTGAGCGCCAGCATCTACCAGGGGCACCTGGAGGGCAGCGTGCGGCTGCAGCGCGAACAGAAGCCGAAGCTGGAGCTGAAGCAGAAGCTCAACGCCATGCACATCCGTCCGCTGTTGCTCGACCTGTTCAACTTCAGCCGGCTGGACGGCGTCGGCAGCGGCGAGGTCGACGTCCGGGCGCAGGGCACCTCGTTCGCCGAGCTGCGCAACACCATGAGCGGCACGGTGGCGATGAGTCTCAACAAGGGGGCGCTGAGCGGCATCGACCTGGTGGCGGCGCTGAAGAACCTGCCCTCGGAGCTCAAGCAGTGGAACGGGGCGGCCAACCCCAACCAGAAGACCACCTTCTCCACGCTGTCGGCCAGCCTGCAGCTGGAACAGGGCGTGGCGCGCAACCAGGACCTGAAGCTGGCGTCGCAGCTGGTCAACGTCAGCGGCGGCGGCAAGCTCGACCTGATCCAGAGCATCATCGACTACACCCTCGACGTGCAGGCCAACCCGCACGAGTTCAGCCGGCTCAAGGGCGTCAACGTGCCGCTCAAGATCACCGGGCCGATCAACTCGCCGGTGTACGCGCTCGACTTCAACGCCATGGTCAAGGGCAAGAAGACCGAGAGCGAGAAGCAGGACGCGCTGAAGCAGCAGCTGAAGAAGCAGATCACCACCATCCTGCCGTGACGGCAGCAAGACGAAGGCCGCACCGGATAAACCGTTGCGGCCTTTTTTTTGCGCCCGCACCACGCCTTCCATCAGCCGAAAAGGTTGGCCGAAGCCAGAACCTGTTCACGATCTTGCTGCGCCTCCCTGATCGGGGCTCATGTGCTGCTCTGCGCGTGCGAATCTCTTGCGGAGACTCGCTCAGCCATGATCCTCATGTACTCCAGTACATTCCGGTTCCTACGCTGCTCTTCACCCCGCTAAGGGCTGCTCGCGACAGTTCGTGAACAGGTTCTCAGGCCGACAGCCTCGGCGCGCTTCAGAGTCGCCGTCGCCAATACCGCCTCTGTGGCATGCAGCACGGCACAGGAGTTGGCCGAGGCGATGCCGTCGCCGTATCCGCCGGCGCTCAGCCTTGCAGTACGCGCGTCTCCGCCAGCGCCAGCTGCTCCGGCGTGCCCAGCACCACCAGCACATCGTCCTGCATCACCTCGAACTCCGGCTCGACCTCGCTGCGGCGGATGTGGTGACGGCGCACCGCCTTCAGCTCCACCCCCAGATCGTCCAGCTTGATCTCGCGCAGCGAATGGCCGATGGCGGCCGACCCGGCGCACACCTGGATGCTCAACAGGCGCGGCAGCTGCGCCTCGTCCAGCCCCTCGGCATCGTCGCTGGCGCCGCGGAAGAAGCCCTTGAACAGGCTGTAGCGCTCCTCGCGCACCGCGCGGATGCGGCGCAGCACGCGACTCAGCGGCACCCCGGTCACCATCAGCGCCTGGGTCGCCAGCATCAGGCTGCCCTCCATCACCTCGGCCACCACCTCGTCGGCGCCGGCGCGGCGCAGCACGTCCATGTCGCTGTCGTCGACGGTGCGCACGATCACCGGCAGGTCGCTGCGCAAGGACTGCACCATGTTGAGGATGCGCAAGGCAGCGTGGGTATCGGCGAAGGTCACCACCACCGCCTTGGCGCGCATCAGGCCGGCGGCGATCAGCACCTCCTTCTTGCCGGCATCGCCGAACACCACCGGGTCGCCCGCCTCGCCCGCTTCGCGCACCCGGTCCGGATCGAGGTCGAGTGCGAAGAACGGAATCGATTCGGTTTCCAGCAGACGAGCCAGCACCTGGCCGCTGCGGCCGTAGCCGCAGATCAGCACGTGGTCGCTCTTCGACATGCTCTCCACCAGCATCTGGTGCAGGTTGAGCGCCTGCATCATCCAGTCCTGCTTGATCAGGCGGCGGGTGATCTTGTCGCCGTGCAGGATCAGGAACGGTGCCACCAGCATCGACAGCAGGATCGCGGCGATGGCCGCCTGCTCGGTCTGCGCCTCGATCAGCCCGAGCTTGCCCGACAGCGCCAGCAGCACGAAGCCGAATTCGCCGCCCTGCGCCAGCGCCAGCGCGCCGCGCATGGCGTCGTTGGCCTTGTGGCCAAAGGCGCGCGCCAGCCCGAACACGATGCCGAGCTTGACCGGCAGCAACAGCGCCACCAGCAGCAGCACCTCGCCGGCGTGGGTGTACAGCACCGGCAACTGCACGCGCATGCCGACGGTGATGAAGAAGAAGCCCAACAGGATGTCGCGGAACGGCTTGATGTCCTCCTCCACCTGGTAGCGGTATTCGGTCTCCGAGATCAGCATGCCGGCGACGAACGCCCCCAACGCCAGGCTCAGCCCGGACAGCTCGGTCAGGTAGGCCACCCCCAGCGTCACCAGCAGCACGTTGATCATGAACAGCTCGCCCGAGCGCTGCCGCGCCACCAGGTGGAACCATGGCCGCATCAGACGTTGGCCGAAGGACAGCAACAACGCCATCACCGCCACCACCTTCAGCGCCGCCAGGCCGAGATCCATGCCCAGCGTGGCGCTGCCGCCGGCGAAAGCCGGCAGCAGGATCAGGAGCGGCACCACCGCCAGGTCCTGGAACAGCAGCACGCCGATCGCCAGCTGGCCGTGCGGCTGGTTGAGCTCCAGGCGTTCGGTCAGCAGCTTGCTGACGATCGCGGTGGACGACATCGCCAGCGCCCCGCCCACGGCAAAGCCCGCCAGCACGGAATCGAACAGTGCGCCGATCACACCGGCGATCAACAGCAGGGTCGCCAGCACCTGCGCCAGGCCCACGCCGAACACCAGCTGGCGCATCGCCCTGAGCTTGGGCAGGGAAAATTCCAGCCCGATCGAGAACATCATGAACACGATGCCGATCTCACCCAGGAAGGCCGTCTCCTCACCGTCCGGAATCAGCTGCATCACCCCCGGCCCGGCCAGAAAACCCACCACCAGATAGCCCAGCATCGGCGGCACCTTGAGGGTTCGGCACAGCGTGACGGCGAGGACGGCGCTCAACAACACGAGGACAATGGGTGCAAGCGAATGCATCGAGGATGGACTTTCCGGGGCGGTGAAGGGGTTGGCCAAACGCGCCCAAGCAAAAGATGCACCAGGCCGCGACTATTCGGATTATAACCTTGATATACTTTCACCTTATGAACAAGACAGTACAGCATGAGCGCCTGGAACAGGCGCAACGGGTGCTCGAGATCGAGGCCGACGCCATCCTCGCGCTCCGCGCCCGGCTCGACGGCGCCTTCCTCGCGGCCATCGACGCCATCCTCGCCTGCGCCGGCCGCCTGGTCGTCACCGGCATCGGCAAGTCCGGCCACATCGGCCGCAAGATCGCCGCCACCCTGGCCAGCACCGGCACGCCGGCGTTCTTCGTGCACCCCGCCGAGGCCGCCCACGGCGACCTCGGCATGATCACCGACGGCGACGTCGTGTTGGCGCTGTCCAACTCCGGCGAAAGCGACGAGGTCATCGCGCTCCTGCCCGCGCTCAAGCGCAAGGACATCACGCTGATCGCCATGACCGGGCGCACCGACTCCACGCTGGCGCGCGAAGCCGACATCCACCTCGACGCCGCGGTCGAGATGGAGGCCTGCCCGCTCGGGCTGGCCCCCACCTCCAGCACCACGGCGGCGCTGGCGCTGGGCGACGCGCTGGCGGTCACGCTGCTGGAAGCCCGCTCGTTCCGCGAAGAAGACTTCGCACTGTCGCACCCCGGCGGCAGCCTGGGGCGGCGCCTCTTGGTGCACGTGCGCGACCTGATGCACGCCGGCGACACCCTGCCGGTGGTGCAAAGCGGCACCACGCTCAAGGACGCCCTGCTGGAAATGACCCGCAAGGGGCTCGGCATGACCGCGGTGGTCGACGCTTCGGCCAACCTGGTCGGCATCTTCACCGACGGCGACCTGCGCCGCACCCTGGACAAGACGCTCGACCTGTCCGGTCTCGCCATCGACGACGTGATGTTCCGCCAGCCGCGCACCATCAGCGCCGAACGGCTGGCCTCGGAAGCGGTCAAGCTGATGGAAACCCACAAGGTCAACGGCCTGCTGGTCGTCGACGAAGCCGGCCACCTGGTCGGCGCGCTCAACATGCACGACCTGCTCCAGGCCCGGATCGTATAAGGACACGCATGCAAACGATTCACGAACTCGCCCGCAAGGTGCAACTGCTGATCATGGACGTCGACGGCGTCCTCACCGACGGCCGCATTTTCTTCACCCCAGACGGTGAAGAAATCAAGGCCTTCAACACCCTCGACGGCCACGGCCTGAAGATGCTGCAGAGCACCGGCGTCAAGCTCGCCATCATCACCGGCCGCGCCGCGCGCTGCGTCGAGCACCGCGCGCGCGGGCTCGGCATCGACTACTACTTCCAGGGCGTCGAGAACAAGGTCGGCGCGTTTCAGACCCTGCTCGCCCAGGCCGGCGTTGACGCCGACGCCTGCGCCTACATCGGCGACGACGTGGTCGACCTGCCGGTGATGCGCCGCGTCGGCCTCGCCGTGGCGGTGCCCGACGCACCCAGCCTGGTGCGCCAGAACGCCCACTACGTCACCGGCTTCGGCGGCGGCCAGGGCGCGGTGCGCGAACTCTCCGAGCTCATCATGCAGGCCCAGGGCAGCTTCGATGAGGTGATGAACAGGTACCTGGCATGATCCTGCGCGCCCAGCGGCTGTTTCCCATCGTCCTCCTGGCCCTGACCGGCCTCTTGACGTTCTGGCTCGACCAGATCTCGCGCTGGACGCCGGAGACGCGCGCGCTCGACCCGAACAAACCCGAATTCGTCGCCGAGCACTTCACTGCCCTGCGCTACGACACCACCGGCAAGGTACAAGACCAGCTCAGCGCCCAGCGCATGTGGCAGTACCCGGGCAAGGACGACCTGTTCTTCGACGCCCCCGCGCTGCAGATCTTCGCCGCCGGCGTGCTGCAGTACGACGTGCGGGGCCAGACCGGTCGCTACAACAACAAGACCCGCCAGGCCTTCTTCGACCGCCAGGTGACGCTGTTCAAGCCGGCCGACGCCCAGCGCCCGGAAACCCGCGTCGACACCTCGGTGATGTACGTCGACCTCGACAAGCGTCTGGCCCGCTCCGCGGCCCCGGTCACCATCCATTACGGCACGTCGGTAGCCCGTTCGGTCGGCTTCACCTACGACCAGCGCGCCGGCCTGCTGAAACTGCTCTCGAATGCAAGGGTCGTCTATGCGAAATAAATTCACCCTGACGCTGGCCGTGCTGGCCGGGCTGTGCAGCGCCACGGCCGCTCTGGCGGAAAAAGCCGACCAGAGCAAACCGATCGAAATCAACGCCAACAGCGGCACCCTCGACCAGCTCAAAGGCCACACCGTGTGGGAAGGCAACGTCGTGGTGACGCAGGGCACCCTGCGCGTCAACGCCGACCGCGTCGTCGTCACCCGCGACGACAAGGGCAACCAGACCGTGCAGGCCACCGGCAAGGTGGTCACCTTCCGCCAGAAGATGGACGGCAAGGACGAATACATCGAAGGCCAGGCCAGCCGCCTCGACTACACCGGCATCACCAACACCGCCGTGCTCACCGGCAATGCCCGCGTCAAGCGCGGCGAAGACCTGGTGATCGGCGACGTCATCACCTACAACACCCAGAGCCAGACCTACCAGGTCAAGGGCGGCGCCGCCACCGGTCCCAACAAGGGCCGCATCACCGTCATCCTGCAACCGCAAACCACCGGACAGCAGCCATGAACGCCAGCGTACTGAACGTCACCGGGCTGAAGAAGCGCTTCAAGAAGCGCACCGTGGTCAAGGATGTCTCGCTCAGCATCGAAAGCGGCGAGGTGATCGGCCTCTTGGGCCCCAACGGCGCCGGCAAGACCACCAGCTTCTACATGATCGTCGGCCTGGTCTGCGCCGACGACGGCCGCATCCAGCTCGACCAGCAGGACATCACCCACTTCCCGATGCACCAGCGCGCCCGCCTCGGGCTGGGCTACCTGCCGCAGGAAGCATCGATTTTCCGCAAGATGACGGTGGACGAAAACGTCCGTGCCATCCTCGAGATCGCCGGCTTCAAGGGCGAGGAACTGGAACAGGAACTGACGCTGCTGCTGGACGACCTCAACATCGCCCACCTCCGGGAAAGCAACGCGCTGGCACTGTCCGGCGGCGAGCGCCGCCGCGTCGAGATCGCCCGCGTGCTGGCCACCCGCCCGCGCTTCATCCTGCTCGACGAACCGTTCGCCGGGGTCGACCCGATCGCCGTGATCGACATCCAGAAGATCATCTCCTTCCTCAAGGAGCGTGGCATCGGCGTGCTGATCACCGACCACAACGTGCGCGAAACGCTGCGCATCTGCGACCGCGCCTACATCATCAGCGACGGCGCCGTGCTGGCCTCCGGCAAACCGCAGGCCCTCGTCGACAATGAAAAAGTTCGCCAGGTCTACCTGGGCGAACACTTCCATCTGTAACCGCCATGAAGCAGTCGCTACAGCTCAAGGTCTCGCAGCAACTCACGCTGACTCCGCAACTGCAGCAGTCGATCCGGCTGCTGCAACTGTCCACCGTCGACCTGCAAACCGAAGTCGAGCGCTTCCTGCAGGACAACCCGCTGCTGGAGCGGGGCGACGAGCCCGTCGCCGACAGCGCCCCGGCCGAGACCGCCGGCAGCGAGGCCGAGCCCGAACGCCAGGAAGCGGAGCGCGAGGACAGCAGCGGCGAACTCACCGACTGGGGCAGCGGCAGCCGGCGCGGTGAAGACGGCGACGATTACGACCCGATGGCCAACGTGCCGCGCCCGGTCACGCTGCGCGAACACCTGCTGGCGCAGCTGGGCGAAATCGCCCTGCCCGAGCGCGACTGCGCCATCGTGCAGCTTCTGATCGAGGAACTGGACGAAGACGGCTACCTCACGATCGACCTGCAGGAACTGGCCGCCTCGCTGCCGCTGGAACTGGGCATCGAGGATGACGAACTGGCGTTCGGTTTGAAACTGCTGCAGCAGTTCGAACCGCAGGGGGTCGGCGCCCGCTCGCTGTCCGAGTCGCTGGCGCTGCAGCTGGCCCAGCTGCCCGACAGCACCCCGGGCAAGGCCTTGGCGCATGCCATCGTCCGCGAGCACCTGACCCTGCTCGGCAATCGCGACTACACCCGGCTCAAGCGTCTCTTCGACGTCTGCGACGGCGAACTGAAGCAGGCCCAGTCCCTGATCGCCCGCCTCAACCCGCGCCCGGCCTCGGGTTTCGGCGCCGACGACACCCGCTACATCATCCCGGATATCGCCGTGCGCCGCGTCAAGGGACGCTGGCGCGCCGAGCTCAACAACGCCGCCGTGCCGCGCCTGCGCGTCAACCAGATGTACGCCCAGATGCTCAGCGAAAACCGTGGCGGCGGCGGCGAGATGAGCTCGCGTCTGCAGGAAGCGAAATGGCTGGTGAAGAATATTCAGCAACGATTTGACACCATCCTGAAAGTGGCGGAATCTATAGTCGAAAGACAGCAAGCGTTCTTTGAACACGGTGAAGTAGCCATGCGTCCGCTCATCCTGCGCGACATTGCGGATGAGCTGGAACTGCACGAATCCACGGTCTCCCGTGTGACGACGCAGAAATACCTGCTGTGCCCGCGCGGCCTGTTCGAGCTGAAATATTTCTTCGGCAGCGCACTGGAAACGGACAGCGGCGGCGAGTGTTCGGCCACCGCCATCAAGGCGCACATCCGCCAGATGATCGACGCCGAAAACCGCGCCAAACCCCTATCCGACAGCGCCCTGGCCGACGAGCTCGCCAAACAGGGCATACAGGTTGCAAGACGCACCGTAGCGAAGTATCGTGAAGCCATGCAGATTCCACCGGTCAATCTGCGCAAGGTCCTCTGACCTTGGATTGAATCATCAGCATGCCCGGCATGCATCCGCCGGGCAGCCAACACAAGAAGGAGTAAGGTATGAACCTCAAAGTAACCGGTCTCCACCTCGACGTTACCCAACCGCTGCGTGATTACATCGAAAGCAAACTCGAACGCATCACCCGCCATGTCGACCACGTGATCGACGTGGCGGTGACCCTGTCCGTGGACAAGCTGGTCCAGAAGGCCGAGGTCAACGTCCATCTCTCCGGCAAGGACATCCACGTCGAAGCCACCGAGTCGGATATGTATGCTGCTATCGACCTCCTGATGGACAAGCTGGATCGACAGGTTCTCAAGCACAAGGAAAAGCTGAACGAACACCGGGCCATCCCGACCCCTGCCCCGGCACCAGAAGCCACACTATAAGCCCTTGATTGATAAAGCGGGAACCATCAGGTTCCCGCTTTGCTTTGCACAGTCCTTTCTCTGTCACACCAAAGCAACTAAAATCGTCGGGTTTTTGGCAGCTCTCAACAGACCCCTATGAGCCTGATCGGCAAAATCCTAACTCGGGACAACGTCCTGCTCGACCTCGACGTGGCCAGCAAGAAGCGCGTCTTCGAGCAGGTGGGCCTCCTGATCGAGAACACCCGCGGCATCGCGCGCAGTGAAGTGTTCGAGTGCCTGTTCGCCCGCGAGAAGCTCGGCTCCACCGGGCTCGGGCAAGGCGTGGCCATTCCGCACGGCCGCGCCCGTGGTCTGAAAGAGGCGGCCGGCGTGCTGATCCGCCTCAAGTCGGCGATTCCCTTCGACGCTCCGGACGGCAAGCCGGTGCAGATCCTGTTCGTGCTGCTGGTGCCGGAACAGGCCACCGACCTGCACCTGCAGGTGCTGTCGGAACTGGCCCAACTCTTCTCCAGCCGGCCGCTGCGCGAGAAACTGCTCGCAGCCCAGAATGCCGACGAGCTCTACACCCTGCTGACCGAATGGTCTCCCCATGCCTAGCATAAGCGTCCGCAAGCTCTACCACGACAATCAGCACAAACTGAACCTGAGCTGGGTTGCCGGCACCGGCGGAGCCGACAACCTGATCGGCAACGACGAGCAGCGCCCGCTGCTGGCGCTGGTGGGCCACCTCAACTTCATTCACCCCAACCGGGTGCAGGTGCTGGGCCTGGCCGAGGTCGAGTACCTCGACCGGCTGGAACAGTCGGCCGCCAAGACCGCGCTCGACCAGTTGTTCCACAAGAGCATGTCGGTGGTGATGGTGGCCAACGGTCAGCCCGTACCCAAGCTGCTGCGCGATTACTGCCACACCCACAACGTGCCGCTGATGACCACGCCGCTGGAGAGCCCCTACCTGATGGATGTGCTGCGCATCTATCTGGCGCGGGCACTGGCGGTCTCGACCGTGCTGCACGGGGTGTTCCTCGACGTGCTGGAAATCGGCGTGCTGATCATGGGCGATTCGGCCATGGGCAAGAGCGAACTGGCGCTGGAACTGATTTCGCGCGGTCACGGCCTGGTGGCCGACGACGCAGTGGAGCTCTACCGCATCGGCCCGGAAACCCTGGAAGGCCGCTGTCCACCGCTGTTGCGCGACTTCCTCGAAGTACGCGGCCTCGGCATCCTGAACATCCGCACCATCTTCGGCGAAACCGCGGTGCGGCCGAAGAAGGTGCTCAAGCTGATCATCCACCTGGTCAAAGCCAACGATCAGGCGATGCAGGCGCTCGACCGCCTCAACATCCAGTCGGAGACACAGGACATCATCGGCGTGATGGTGCGCAAGGTGGTGCTGCCGGTCGCCGCCGGTCGCAACCTGGCGGTTCTGGTTGAAGCCGCCGTGCGAAACTATATTCTTCAATTACGCGGTATCGACAGTACCCGCGAGTTCATCGAACGGCATACCAACTTCCTCAGGGAACAAGAGCATGCGCCTGATACTGATTAGCGGCCTGTCCGGCTCGGGCAAATCGGTGGCGTTGCGTGCCCTGGAAGACGCCGGCTACTACTGTGTCGACAACCTCCCGGCCACCATGTTGCGTGAAGCGGTCGCGATCTACGCCACCTACGGCTACGAGCGGATCGCCATCAGCGTCGATACCCGCTCCAGCCCCTCGCTCGGGGCCTTGCCGGTGGAAATGCAGAAACTGCGCGAACGCGGCATCGACGTGCGTCTCTTGTTTCTCGAATCCAAGACCGACACCCTGGTCAAGCGCTTCTCCGAAACCCGCCGCCGCCACCCGCTGTCCGGCTCCGGCCTGACCGTGGAAGAGTGCATCCGCAAGGAGCAGGAACTGCTCGAGAGCATCCGCGAACTGGGTGCGCGTCTCGACACCAGCGAGCTGTCGGCCAACACCTTGCGCAGCTGGGTCAACGATCTGGTCGAGGCCGACGACAACCGTCTGACCATCATCTTCGAGTCGTTCGGCTTCAAGCATGGCGTGCCGCTCGACGCCGATTTCGTGTTCGACGTGCGCTGCCTGCCCAATCCCTACTACGACAACACCTTGCGCCCGCTCACCGGGCAGGACGCGCCGATCGCGGCCTACTTCGCCCAATACCCGATGGTGGACGAGCTGCTCGGCGACATCCGCCAGTTCGTCGCCAAGTGGCTGCCGGCGTTTCGCCAGGACAACCGCAGTTACCTGACGGTGGCGATCGGCTGCACCGGCGGCCAGCACCGCTCGGTATTCATCGCCGAAGCGCTCGCCAGGAGTTTTGCCAACGAGCAGGTCCTGCTGCGCCATCGCCAGCTCTCCCGGGACGCATGAGCCGTCTGATCCGGCCCGGTGACTGGCTGGTCCTGCTGGGCGGAGCCGTGCTGACCGGCTGGCTCGCCTGGCAGCTGTGGGGGCAGGGACAGGCGCGCAGCGTGACGATACGCGCCGGCGGACAACGGGTCGCCAGCCTGAGCCTGCTGCACAACCGGCTGGTGCCGGTGCGGGGCCCCCTGGGGGTGACCGTGGTCGAGATCGCGGGCGGCAAAGCACGCATCAAACAGGACCCCAGTCCGCGCCAGTACTGCGTCCATCAGGGCTGGCTGTCGCGAGCGGGACAGGTCGCGATCTGCCTGCCCAACGCCACCAGCATCGAACTGACCGGGCCCGATCAGCCTTATGACAGCCTCAACTTCTGACACCCGCTGGCTCCACGCCCAGCCGCACGATCACCGCATCGCCCGGCTGGCCGCACTGGCCATCGTGCTGGCCGTGGTGGATGCCGGCATTCCCTCGCCGCTGCCCGGCATCAAGCCGGGACTGGCCAACATCGTCACGCTGCTGGCGCTGGAGTCGCTGGGCTGGCGCGCGGCGGTGTGGGTCAGCCTGCTGCGCATCCTCGGTGCCGGCCTGTTGCTGGGCAGCCTGCTCACCCCCGGTTTCTTTCTCGGCCTCGCCGGCGGCATCGCCAGCCTGGCCGGGCTCGGCCTGACACAAGGTTGGCCGAAGCGTTGGTTCGGCCCGGTCAGCGCCAGCCTGGTGGCGGCGTTCTGCCATATCGGCGGTCAGCTGCTGCTGGCGCGTGCCTGGCTGATCCCGTCCGACAACATCCTGTATTTCGTCCCGGCGTTCGCCCTGGCCGCCCTGCTCAGCGGGCTGGTCAACGGCATCATTGCCGACAAGCTTCTGGAAGGTTCCCCATGCGCCCCGTCCACACCGTCACCGTCGCCCTGACCGGCGCCTCCGGCCTGCCCTACGGCCTGCGCCTGATCGACTGCCTGATCCAGGCCGGCACGCGGGTCTGGGTGCTGTCGTCGCAGGCGGCCCAGGTCGTGGCGCGCCAGGAGATGCAGCTCAGCCTGCCGTCGCGCCCGGCCGAGCTGCGCGACTGGCTGGCCGAACGCAGCGGCGCCACCCCCGGCCAGCTCGAGGCCTTCGGCCGCGAGGAGTGGTTCGCCCCGGTGGCCTCGGGCTCCAATCCGGCCGATGCCATGGTGGTGTGCCCGTGCTCGATGGGCACGCTCGCCGCCATCGCCCACGGCATGTCGGACAACCTGATCGAGCGCGCCGCCGACGTCACCATCAAGGAAGGCCGCCGTCTGATCCTGGTACCGCGCGAAACGCCGTTGTCGGTCATCCACCTGGAGAACATGCTGAAACTGGCCCGGCTCGGCACGGTGATCCTGCCCCCCGCTCCCGGCTTCTACACCCACCCGCAAAGCGTGGACGACATGGTCGATTTCATCGTGGCGCGGATACTGGATCAACTCGGCGTCGCGCACACGCTGCTGCCGCGCTGGGGAGAACAAGGCGGGGAGCAGGCCGATGCGAGCTGACGCGATACTCAGTCTGGCCGCGCTGCGCCAGCTGGAACAGGACGCCGCCGCCCAAGGACTCGACCTGATGGCGCAGGCAGCCCGCGCCACCGCCGATTGGGTGGGGGGGCACCTGTCCCCGGGTGCACGCGTGCTGGTCGCCGCCGGTCCGGGCAACAACGGTGGCGACGCGCTGCAGGCCGCGCTGCTGCTGCACCGGCGCGGCTACCACGTCGACCTGCTGCTGCCCGCTGCGCCAGCCACCCCCGCCACCCAGGCCGCCATGCAGACGCTGCAGACGGCCGGCCTGCAGCCGCGCGCCACGTTGGCCGAAGACGCCCCGCCGCCAGACCTGATCATCGACGGGCTGTTCGGCATCGGCCTCGCGCGCGATTTCGCCGCGCCGTGGCTGGACACCATCCACCAGCTCAACGCATTGGCTATTCCTGTCCTGGCGCTGGACACCCCTTCCGGGCTCGACCCGTACCGCGGCACCGCCGCCAACGTTGCCATCCGCGCCAGCCACACCCTCACCTTCCTCAGCCACAAGCCGGGGCTCTACATGGCGGCCGGCGCCGACCTGGCGGGGCAGGTCGAGCTGGCTCCGCTGGACTACCCCAGCGAACTCTGCCCCTCCGCAGAGGGCGAGTTGAACCGACCGCTGGCCCTGCTGCCGGTGCGCGCCAACGACAGTCACAAGGGGCGCTTCGGCAGCGTGCTGGTGATCGGCGGCGAGCGCGGCATGCTCGGCGCCGCGCTGCTCGCCGGACGCGCCGCCTACGCCGGCGGTGCCGGCAAGGTCCATCTGGCCACGCTGGACGACCGGCTGGCAGTCGATCCGGCGGCTCCCGAGCTGATGATCCAGCCGCTCGAGCCGAGCAGCACGCTGCCCGCCGCCGACGCCGTCGCCATCGGCCCCGGGCTGGGGCAAGGCAGCGCCGCCCGCCACTGGCTCGGCCACCTGATCGGCACTGCCCAGCCGCTGCTGCTGGACGCCGATGCGCTCAATCTGCTGGCCGGCAACAGCACACTGCAACAGGCGCTGGGCCGGCGCCAGGGCGCAACCGTTCTCACCCCCCATCCAGCCGAAGCCGCGCGTCTGCTGGCGTGCAGCACGGCCGACGTGCAGGCCGACCGGCTCGCGGCCGCGCGCGCACTGGCGCAGCGCCTCGACAGCGTCGTGGTGCTCAAGGGTGCCGGCAGCCTGATCGTGCGCCCCGACGGCTATTACCGGCTCAATACCAGCGGCGGGCCGGCGCTGGCGGTGGCCGGCCAGGGCGATGTGCTGAGCGGGCTGGTGGCCGCCTTGCTGGCGCAGGGACTGCCCGTGTTCGACGCCGCCGCGCTGGGGGTGCACCTGCACGGTTTGGCGGGTGATGCCTATACCCGCGCCGAGCAAGGCCCGATCGGGCTCACGGCCTCCGCCACCGTGCCGCTGTTGTCGCGCGTGATCAACCTGACGCACACCGGGGCCCACGGCTGAGCCGTGGCGGCCATTGTATCCAGTCTCCAAAGATGGCCAGCATCGGGGCCAGCCGCTACAATCGAGCGACCCCACCCCTCCAGGAGCCCCCTTTGAGTCGCCAAAAGCAAGCCTACGCTTACGGCCTGTCCGCCGTGCTGGCGTGGTCGACCGTGGCCACCGCCTTCAAGATCAGTCTGGCGCACCTCAGCCCGGCGCAGCTGGTGCTCTACAGCACCGTGTTCTCGCTGCTGTCGCTGCTGCTCATCCTGTTGTCCCAAGGGCGCCTCGGCGAATTGATAACGGTCTTCGGCCAACATTGGCGGCGCTCGCTGATCCTAGGCGCGATCAATCCCTTCCTCTACTACCTGATCCTGTTCCAGGCCTATTCCCTGCTGCCGGCGCAGGAAGCCCAGGCGATCAACTACACCTGGGCGCTGACCATGACGCTGCTGGCGGTGCCGCTGTTGAAACAGCCGCTGAAAGGACGTGATGCGCTGGCGGCGCTGATCTGCTACCTCGGGGTGCTGGTGATCGGCACGCGCGGCGAGCTGCTGGCGCTGCATTTTTCCAATCTGGCCGGGGTCGGCTGCGCCCTGCTCTCCACGCTGCTGTGGGCCGCCTACTGGATCTTCAACACGCGCGACCAGCGTGAACCGGTGTTGGGACTCACCCTCAACTTCCTGCTCGCCTTGCCTCTCATCGTGATCTGGTGCGCGCTCAGCGGTGAACTGCGCCCGGTGGCCTGGCAGGGTATCGCGGGTGCCGCCTACGTCGGCGCGCTCGAGATGGGCTTCACCTTCGTCATGTGGCTCACGGCGATGAAACTGACCAGCAGCACAGCGAAGATCGCCAACCTGATCTTTCTGTCGCCGCTGCTGTCACTGGTGCTGATCTGGCTGATCATCGGCGAACCGATTCTCGGCTCCACCCTGGTCGGACTCGGCCTGATCCTCTCCGGCCTGTTGCTGCAAAAGCTGCCGACGAGAAACGCCGCCGCCGCGCACGCCAGCTAGAAAAGGCAAAGGCGGGAAGCTCCCGCCTTGCCTGACTCCTCCACACTGCCTTCTTAGTACCGGTTAATCCTTGCCATGGCCTCCGCCATGCCCATCGCCACCACCATGGCCATGGCCGCCTCCACGCCCATGGCCGCGACCGTGCTCAGCGCTCTCGTCGTCAGCTAGCACATGATGACGCCCCACCCGCCCACTGTGGCGGTGGAGTCCTCTTGTTGTGTGGTGACGGGCCGACACCAGCGTCACCTTGTGCGCCGGTACCGCCGGGGAGACGCCCGGAATCGCCGGGGCGGTACCCGAAGGCGTCGTCACTCGCTGACCATCGATCGTCAGCGAGGAGCGCAGCTGGTTCAACTGCCCTTGGGTCATGCCCTCCACCTTCAGCACATCGCCGCTGCTTAGAAAATCACCATGTGTCTCACGATAGCTCACTACCCGCTCGGCAAGTTCGGGGCTGACACCGATGGCGATCAGATCGGACCTCGTCGCTATGTTCAACTCCAGCGACCAGGCCCAGGGCCCGAGCATCAAGGCAATCAGGCCGGCCAGCAAAGTCCTTTTCCTCATGGGATGTCCTCCCGATACAACCTTATTTTAAAAATAGCCCATGACATTTACCCGATTTGTGTTTTTTGCTTTTACATGGTCAACATATAGGATAAAAGACACGGCTAGTGCAGAAAGGGGCTATGCGTACGTTCACGGGAAAACTGGTGATCTGGCTGCTCGGCGGCGCCACCCTGCTGCTCACGGGACTGGGCGTCGTCTGTAACGATTACAGCCGGCGAGAGGATCAAAGCGAGTACATGGCGCTCAGCAAGTCGCTGACCCATCGGCTGGAGCTCACCTTGCCTCATGGCGTCTGGCAGCTCGACGAACCCTACCTGCGGCAGTTGCTCGACGCCGAGTTGGCCTGGTCAGCGGTGGAGGCTATCCGCATCCAGGGGGATGCCGGACTCAATCTCGGCCGTATCCGCGATGGGCGCGCCGTGCGCGACATGACGCCGGCCGACCAACCGGAGGCGGACGACCGGCTCAGCGTTGCCATCACCTACCTGAAGCAGGAACAGCTCGCTCAGGCCACGGTCTACCTGAGCCGCGAATCACTCCGGCTCAAGGAGCAGCAACGCCGCCTCGACCTACTGCTGCAGGTGCTGCTGCTGGACGGGGGGCTGTGGCTTCTGCTGCGCTACGCCCTGCAGCGCCACCTGCGGCAACCGTTGGGCCAGCTGAGACAACAGCTGGAGAAGGCGCTAGACCAGAGCGCGCCAGAACCCGCCGCAGACAACACCGGCGCCATCAGCCAGGAGTTCGCCCCCCTGCTCGACAGCGCGCGGCGCCTCGGCGAGCAACGGCGCCTCGACCTCGCCACCCTGCAGCGTGCCGATGCCCGAGCACAGGAAGAGAAGCAGCGCGCCCAACAGGCCTTTCAGCAGCTTGAGCTGGCACAACAGACCCTGGAGGAAAGCGAGAACCTGGCCACGCTGGGTCGGCTTGGGGCCGACGTCGCCCATGAAATCAACACCCCGATCGGCGTGACGCTGAGCACCGCCTCCAGCCTCGCCAACACCACCCATTACCTGACGGAAAGTCTTAACGCCGGGACCATCAAGAAGAGCGAATTCCTGGACTATCTGGCGCATACCGAAGAGAGCTGCCAGTTGCTGCTCTCCAGTGCGGAACGCGCGGCGGACCTGGTACACAGCTTCCGCCAGATCGCACAGGACCAGACCGGCGAGACGCGGCGCCAATTCCCGCTGACGGCCTACCTGGAAGAAATCGTCCGCAACCTGAAGCCACAGCCCGAGAGCGCCAACCTGGACATCGAGCTGCACGGCGAGCTCGACGTGCTGATGGACAGCTATCCGGGGGCACTGTTCCAGGTAGTGAGCCAGTTGCTGGAGAATGCTACGCTACACGCCTTCCAACCGGGACAGCGCGGCCGGATCAGGCTGGAGAGCGCCTTGCGAGGCGCACGGCACGTCCGCATCAGCGTCAGCGACAGCGGTTGCGGCATCGCACCGGAAAACCGGGACCGGGTGTTCGAGCCGTTTTTCACCACCCGCGGCGGACAGGAACACCGCGGACTCGGGCTCTACCTCGCCAACAGCAAGGCACGCCAGCCGCTGGGCGGCACCCTGACGGTGGCAAGCCGGCCGGGCCAGGGTTCGGTCTTCACCCTGGACATCCCCTGCCAGGCGCCTTTCTGAGCCGGGCAGGACTGGAGGGCATGGCGCGGCAGCCCCCAGACGCAAAAAAAGGACGGCCTGACCGTCCTTTTTCATTGCCTTGCCGCTACGATCACCCCAGCGCGGCGAACACCTGGTCGCGTACCGCTTCTACCGCCTGGGTGCCGTCGATCTTGACGTATTTCGGCGCCGTGGCGTCGCCAGCAGCGGCCTGTTGCGAGTAGTAGCCCACCAGCACTTCGGTCTGCTCGTGGTATACCGCCAGACGCTTGAGCACGGTTTCTTCCTTGTCGTCGTCGCGCTGGATCAGTTCCTCGCCGGTCGCGTCGTCGCGGCCTTCCACTTTCGGCGGGTTGTACTTGACGTGGTAGGTGCGGCCGGAAGCCACGTGCACGCGGCGGCCGGACATGCGGTCGACGATCAGCGCGTCCGGCACGTCGATTTCCACCACGTAGTCGATGGTGACACCGGCTTCCTTCATCGCTTCGGCCTGCGGAATGGTGCGCGGGAAGCCGTCGAACAGGAAACCGTTGGCGCAGTCGGCTTCGGCGATGCGCTCCTTGACGAGACCGATGATGATGTCGTCACGCACGAGGCCGCCCTCGTCCATGATCTTCTTGGCTTCCAGGCCCAGCGGAGTACCCGCCTTCACCGCGGCGCGCAGCATGTCGCCGGTGGAGATTTGCGGAATGCCGAACTTCTCCTTGATGTAGTTGGCCTGGGTACCCTTGCCGGCGCCCGGAGCGCCCAACAGAATCAGTCTCATGAATTACTCTCCCGTCAAAGTTTGCGTTTCGTCTTTTGTGCTAATCGTTTTTCAAGCGGCGGCGAACAGCGCGCGCACCCGCTCTAGATCATCTGGCGTATCGACTCCGGCTGGCGGCGCGTCGGCGACGGTGGCCACCATGATGGGGTAGCCGTGCCACAGCACGCGCAACTGCTCCAGCGCCTCGAAGGTTTCCAGCGGCGCGGGCGTCAGCGAAGTGTAGGTAGAGAGAAAACCCGCCTGGTAGGCGTACATGCCGATGTGCCGCAGAACCGGTAGCTCGGGCGGCAAAACGTTCACATCCTGGGCGAACGCATCTCGGGCATAGGGGATGGGTGCCCGACTAAAATAAAGAGCGCGGCCGGTCCGGTCAAGCACCACTTTCACGACGTTGGGATTAAACACGTCGGCGGCACGGTGGATGGGGTGCGCCAGCGTCGCCATCGGCACGCCGGAATCCGCCATCAGCGCGGCCAGGCGGTCGATCAGCGCCGGGTCGATCAGCGGTTCGTCGCCCTGCACGTTGACGATGATCTCGTCGTCCGCGAGGCCCAGCGTGGCCACCACCTCGGCCAGGCGGTCGGTGCCGCTGGCATGGTCGTCGCGCGTCATCACTGCGCTCACGCCGTGAGCGGCGCACGCCGTGACGATGTCGGGATGATCGGTGGCGACGATCACCGCGCGTGCGGCCGACCTGGCGGCCTGCTCGGCCACCCGCACCACCATCGGCTTGCCGGCGATGTCAGCCAGCGGCTTGCCGGGCAGCCGGCTCGACGCCATGCGCGCCGGCACCACCACGGTGAAGCCGCGGTTCATTCCACCTCTTCCTCGGCCGGCAGCTCGCGCGCCTCGCTCTCCAGCATCATAGGGATGCCGTCGCGGATGGGAAACGCCAGCCGGTCGCCCTTGCACACCAGCTCCTGTTCGGCCTTGCGGTACACCAGCGGGCCCTTGCACAGCGGGCACACCAGGATGTCGAGAAATTTAGCGTCCATGTCGTATCTTCAATCGGGCAAGAATCCAGTCGGCAAGGTCCGGGGCGAGCCGCGCCCGGACCGGCAGGACCCATAGTCTAGCACGATTGACGCAGTGCAACTTGACGGCGTCCTTGGCCGTCACCAGTACGGCGTCGGCATCGTCCGGAATGTCCTGCGGCTGGAAAACGTGGTGGTCGGGAAAAGCGAGCCGCCGGCCGGGATCGAGGCCCAGTTGCTCCAGGGTGCGGAAAAAGCGTTCGGGATGGCCGATGCCGGCGAGCGCCACCAGCCGTTCGCCGGCGAAATCGGCGGCGCGGCGCGTCCGCCCCGGCTCGGCAAGCGAGACGAAGGCGCCCGGCTCGAGCGTCATGGCAAAGCGCGGTACCGCGGCGGGCAGCCAGCGCGCGCCGTCGGCCAAAGGGCTGTTGACCACCACGGCGTCGACCGAACGCAGCCGGCCGGCCGCCTCGCGCAGTGGCCCGTTGGGCAGCAGGCGTCCGTTGCCGATGCCGCGCGCGCCATCCAGCACTACCAGCTCCAGATCGCGCCCCAGCCGGTAATGCTGCAGGCCGTCGTCGCTGAGAATCAGTTGCACCTCGGGATGGCGTTCGAGCAACAGGCGCCCGGCGGCGACACGGTCGCGCCCGACCACCACCGGGGCGCCCCCGGCCGCCATCAGCAGCGGCTCATCGCCGACCTCGGCCGCCGTGGAGAGGGGCCCGACTTCGGTTGGAGCCTCGTGCTGGCCACCATAGCCACGGCTGATCACCCCGACTGCTACGCCACGCGCCCGGAACGCCTCGATCAGCGCCAGCGTTAGCGGCGTCTTGCCCACCCCGCCGACGTTGATGTTGCCGATCACGACGACCGGGACGGACAGACGCTCGCAGCGGAACACGCCGCGGCGGTAGAGGGTACGGCGCAGCGCCGACACGGCGGCGAACAGCCCCTCCAGCGGGGCGAGCAGCACGGTCAGCCAGGCGCGGGGATGGTACCAGTGGCGCTCGATCGCCTTCACGGCCGAGCGTCGGAAGGGAGTTGCGTGGCGAAGGTCAGTTGGGTCAGCCCGGCCAGCCGCGCCGCCTCCATCACCCCCACCACCGACTGGTGGCTGGCCTTGGCATCAGCGTTGATCACCACCACCGCGCCGTGCTTGCCGGCGGCCAGGTCCTTCAGGCGCGCCACCAGGCCGTCACGATCACCGGCCGGCAGCTTGACCTCGCCCACCATCATCTCGCCGGCGGGTGACACCGCCACGTCGATCTCGTTGCTCTTTTCCGCCTGCGCCGTGCCCTGCGCTGCCGGCAGGTTGATCTTCAGCTCGGAATAGCGCGAATAGGTGGTGGTGACCATCAGGAAGATCAGGATCACCAGCAGCAGGTCGATCAGAGGGATGAAGTTGATTTCCGGTTCTTCCCGGTGCCGGCCACGTTGAAAGTTCATGCCGCGCCTCAGTGGTTGCCGTTGCCGTTCTTGCGCTCGCCGTGCAGCACTTCCACCAGTTTCACCGCCTGCGATTCCATGTCGACCAGCAGGGCGTCGACCTGGGCGCGGAAATGGCGGTAGAACATCATGCTGGGGATCGCTACGATCAGGCCGAACGCGGTGTTGTAGAGTGCCACGGAAATGCCGTGCGCCAGTTCGGTGGGATTGGTGCCGGACGGCGCCTGCGAACCGAAGATCTCGATCATGCCGATCACCGTGCCCAGCAGCCCCAGCAGCGGCGCCATGGCGGCGATGGTGCCGAGCGTGGTGAGGTAGCGTTCCAGTTGGTGCGCCACCAGGCGGCCCTCGTCCTCGATCGACTCTTTCATGACCTCACGGCTGGCATCGGCGTTGCGCAGCCCGGCGGCGAACAGCCGCCCCAGCGGCGAATGCTGGCTCAGCAACTGCAGCAACTCCTGCGTCGCGCCGGCGCGACGATACTCCTGCAAGGCCTGCCCCAGCAGTCCCTGCGGCGCCACCAGCGACTGACGCAAGCTGAAAAAACGCTCGAAAATGATGGTCAGCGAGATGACAGAGGCGACGATAATGGCCCAGATGGGCCAGCCTGCCGCTTCGATGATGGACCCCACAGGCATTCTCCAAGACGTATCACAAACGGTAGACTGTAGCCGGTTTGCCCGGGGTTCGGCAACCGCTCGGCAGCAGTTGCCATGCGGTTCCAAGAGAATCGGCTAAACCATGAATTTATAAGGGGATTTCCCGATCATCCACAAAAGCTGTGGATAAAATTGTGGACAAGCCCGGGAAAAGCGGCCGGAACGGTTGCCAGACAAGGCTCCCCCCGCTCTCGCCCACGCATTGAGCAAAACCGCTAACCCATTGATTACATTGAAAACATCCCGCAACCCGCGCTCCGGCGCCACTTGCGCGGCCCGTTTTCCCCGCTCCCCGGCACGGGACTTTTTTTGCTGTGGATGACTTGACAACCATGATTTTCGATCAAACCCATAACGACGTCATCAGCGTCTCCGCACTCAACCGCATGGCACGCGACCTGCTGGAAAGCGGCCTGCCGGCGCTGTGGATCGGCGGCGAGATTTCCAATCTGACGCTGGCCGCCTCGGGCCACGCCTATTTCCTGTTGAAGGACGGCAGCGCGCAGATCCGTTGCGTGATGTTCCGCCACAAACTGGCCGGCCTGGGCTTTCGCCCCGGCGAGGGCATGCAGGTCGAGCTGAAGGGGCTGGTGACACTGTACGAGGCGCGCGGCGAGTACCAGATCAACGTCGACAGCATGCGCTCGGCCGGGCTGGGCCGGTTGTTCGAGGCCTACGAGAAGCTGAAGCAGAAGCTGACGGCGGAAGGGCTGTTCGACGCCGCGCGCAAGCGGCCGATCCCGGCGCATCCGGCCGCCATCGGCATCGTCACCTCGCCGGCCGCCGCCGCGCTGCGCGACGTGGTCACCACGCTGCGCCGGCGCATGCCGAGCATCCCGGTCATCCTCTACCCGGCGCAGGTGCAGGGCCAGGGCTCGGCCGAACAGCTGGCCGCCGCCATCCAGCGGGCCGGTGAGCGACGCGAGGTCGAGGTGCTGATCGTCTGTCGCGGCGGCGGCAGCATCGAGGACCTGTGGTCGTTCAACGAGGAGGTGGTGGCGCGCGCCGTCGCCGCCTGCCCGATTCCGGTGGTCAGCGGCGTCGGCCACGAGACCGACTTCACCATCTGCGATTTCGTCGCCGACCGCCGTGCGCCGACGCCGACCGCCGCCGCCGAACTGGTGTCGCCCAGCCGCGAGCACCTGCAGGGCCAGGTCGAACTGGCGCGGCGCCATCTGGCGCGCGCACTGGGCCGGCTGCTGACCGACAAGGCCCAGCGGCTCGACTTCCTGTCGCGCCGGCTCAAGCACCCCGGCGAACACCTGCGGCGTCAGCGCGAGACGCTGCGGTTGGCCGAAGAACGCCTGCGCCGGCAATTGCAGGGGCTGTTCGAGCAGCGCCGCTGGCGCCTGCAGCTGGCCGAGAGCCGGCTCGGCCGCCACCGCCCGGACCTGGCGCAGCACGTGCAGCGGCTCGACCGGCTGAGCGAGGCGCTGCACCGCGCCGGCGACAACGGGCTCAACCGGCGCCGCCTGACGCTGGTGCGTCTGGCCGGCACGCTGGAGGCGATGAATCCGCAGGCGGTGCTGCAGCGCGGCTACGCCATCGTGCAGAAGGCCGACGGACGCGCCGTGCGTTCGCCGCTGGAGCTGCTCAACCGCGAGCGCGTGACGCTGCAGTTGGCCGAAGGCCGTACCGAGGCCATCATCGAACATCCGGCAGGAGCCCAGCCGGAGCTGCCGTTCTGAGAAACTATTCATGATCTTGCTACGCGTCCCTGATCGGGGCTCATATGCACTACGTGCGAATCTATTGATTCGCTCAGCGATCAGAAATCCTCATGTACTCCAGTACATTCCGGTTTCTGTGCTGCTCTTCACCCCGCTGAGGGCCGCTCGCGACAGATCCTGAGCAGTTTCTGAGCTTGACAAGGGGAAAGCGGAAGGGAGAGCATGCGTTAATTCAAACAATTGTTTGAGATCGCCATGAAAGCCTCTCCCCGCCTGGTCAAGGCCATCATTAATCTTTGGCCACCGTTTCTCGGCGCCGGCATCCGCGTCAGCCGCATCGCGCCCGACTGGCGCGAAGTCGACGTCAGCCTGCGCCTCGGGCTCACCAACCGCAACTACGTCGGCGTGCACTTCGGCGGCAGCCTGTACGCCATGACCGACCCGTTCTTCATGCTGATGCTGATGAACTGCCTCGGGCGCGATTACTACGTGTGGGACCGTGCCGGCCGCATCGACTACCTCAAGCCGGGGCGCGGGCGGGTCAGCGCACGCTTCCGCCTGGACGAGGTCCAACTGGCCGAAATCCGCCATCACACCGCCGGCGGCGAGAAATACCTGCCCGAACTGACGGTGGACGTCGTCGACCACGGCGGAGACGTGGTGGCCAAGGTGCACAAGACGCTGTACGTCAGACGCAAAAAAGACCGTCGCTGACAGTCTCGGGCTGCAAACTAAAGCACTCTGATACGTTGCTACAGGCCCCGGTCTCGCCCCCAGGGGTTTGATTCCACCGCCTGCCCATCGATTCCCAATCGCCGCCCCCTTACCCGGCAAGAGCGCCTCGCTAGGCTAGAGATAAGACCGACGCCGGGGCCGGAGAATCAGCCGTGGGGGCTGCGAGCCTCAGTCGCCGAAGCCGCCGAACACCTCGCGCATCCGGCTCAGTACCTCCAGCGTGCGCAGGTCGCCGACACGGTAGTACACCCGGTTGGCGTCCTTGCGCGTGCGCAGCACCCCCTTGTCGCGCATGATGGCCAGGTGCTGCGAGATATTGCTCTGCGAGGTGCCGACCCGGTCGACAATGTCCTGCACGCTGATTTCGCCGTCACCCAGCACCGCGATGATCTTGAGGCGTAGCGGATGCGACATGGCCTTCATTGCGCGCGAGGTCTGTTCGATCTGGTTGTCGTTGAACAGCAAGGGAGTCTCCGTGAATCTGTTATCAGTCTGATTGCGTTACAATACTACCCAAGCTGTTCAAACCCCATCAAGAATCCCTAATATTCTGGATCGCGCGCCCACATGAACGCACTCAAACCGGTACTCCTCCTGATCATGGACGGCTTCGGCCATCGCCTGGACGGCGACGACAACGCCATCCTGCACGCCCACACCCCGGCCTGGGACGCCCTGCGCCAGCAGTACGCCTACGGCACCATCGACGCCTCCGAAGGCTTCGTCGGCCTGCCCGGCGGCCAGTTCGGCAACTCCGAGGTCGGCCACCTGAACATCGGCGCCGGCCGCGTGGTGCAGCAGGACATCAGCCGCATCGACTGCGACATCGAGGATGACCGCTTTGCCAGCAACCCGGTGCTGACCGACGCCTTCACCCATGCCAAGGGCAGCGCGCTGCACGTGCTGGGCCTGCTTTCCGACGGCGGCGTGCACGCCCACGAGAACCATATCCACGCCCTGATTCGCGCCGCCCACGCCGCCGGCGTGGCACACATCTACGTGCACGCCTTCCTCGACGGCCGCGACACCCCGCCGCGTAGCGCCGAAACCTACCTCAAGCGCCTCGACGCCGTACTGGCGGAATGCCCCGGCGCGCGCCTGGTGTCGGTGACCGGCCGCTACTGGGCGATGGACCGCGACAAGCGCTGGGAGCGCGTCGAGCCGGCCTACCGCCTGCTGGTCGAAGGCGAAGGCCTGCACCACGCCGACAGCGGCCTCTCCGCGCTGGCCGCCGCCTACGCCCGCAACGAGAACGACGAGTTCGTCGCCGCCACCGCCATCGGCGAAAAAACCGCGATGCAGGACGGCGACGTGGTGCTGTTCATGAACTACCGCGCCGACCGTGCCCGCCAGCTCACCACCGCGCTGACGGATCCAGCCTTCGACGGCTTTGCCGCACGCCAGCCCAAGCTCGGCTACTTCGCCACGCTGACCTCCTACGGCGAGGCCTATACCAACCCGGTGGCCTACGCCCCGCAGAAGATCCGCAACGGCCTGGGCGAGTACCTGGCCGGCCTCGGGCTGAAGCAGCTGCGCATCGCCGAGACCGAGAAGTACCCGCACGTCACCTACTTCTTCAACGGCGGCGAAGAACAGGTCTACCCCGGTGAAGACCGCATCCTGGTGCCCTCGCCCAAGGTCGCCACCTACGACCTGCAGCCGGAAATGAACGCACCGGAAGTCACCGACAAGATCGTCGAAGCGATCCGCTCCGGCCAGTACCACGCCATCATCTGCAACTACGCCAATTGCGACATGGTCGGCCACACCGGCAACTTCGCTGCCGCGGTCAAGGCGGTGGAGGCGCTGGACGTCTGCATGGCGCGCTGCGTCGAGGCGATGCGCGCGGCCGGCGGCGAAGTCTTGATCACCGCCGACCACGGCAACTGCGAGAGCATGTTCGACAACATGCACGACCAGCCGCATACCCAGCACACCACCAACCCGGTGCCCTTCCTCTACATCGGCCGCCCCGCCCGCATCCGCGCCGGCGGCGCGCTGAAGGACATCGCACCGTCGCTGCTGGCGATGATGGGCCTGGACAAACCCGCCGAAATGAGCGGCGAATCGCTGATCGACCTCCAGTGAAGCCATTCCTGTTGCTCTCCCTGCTGGCAGGGGCCGCGCTGGCGGCCCCTGCCGCCGCGCCCCTGTCCGTCGCCCCGCACCAGCAGGACCTGCAGCAGGTCCGCCAGGAAATCGACAGCCTCAAGAAGGACATCGCCCAGAAACAGGCGGTGAAGCAGGAGGCGCAGAGCGCCATCCAGGCCAGCGAACAGGCGCTGCAGCAGACCAGCAAGTCGCTGGCCACGCTGGAACAGAAGCAAAGCAGCTCGGCGCAGCAACTGGCCGAACTGCACGCCCAGATCGAAGCGTCGCAGAACCAGCTCAAAGGCGCGCGCAAACGGGTGGCCCACGTGCTGAGCCGCCAGTACCAGGCCAGCCGCCACGACGCCATGCGCCTGATGCTCAACGCCGGCGACCCCAACCAGACCTCGCGCGACCTCACCTACTACACCTATATCGCCCGCGCCCAGCAGCAGTTGGTCGGCGACCTGATCGCCCGGCAGGGCGACCTGGAAGCGATGTCGTTCCAGCTGGAGCAGGAGCTGACCCGCATCAACAGCCTGTCGAGCCAGAAAGCACAGGAAAAGGGCCGCATCGAGCAAAACCGCGAGGCGCACCAGCAGAAACTGGCGGCACTGGCCAGCGAAATCCGCGAGCGCCAGGGCAAGCTGGTCAAGCTGCAGGAAGACCAGCAGCGCCTGAGCAGCCTGATCGAGCAGATCAACCGCGAAATCGAACGCCGCCGCCGCGAAGAAGCCCGCAAGTTGGCCGAAGCCCGCCAGGCGCAGCAAGAAAAAGCCCGCAAGGCGGCCGAACGGCAGCGCCAGCTTGCCGCCGAAGCACGACGCCACGGCAAGCCGGCGCCCAAGGAAGCGGCCAAGCCGGTGAAACCGGAGCCGGAACCGGCGGTCGAAGGGATAGCCGACACCAGCAGCGCCGGCAAGGCCTTCAAGAGCCTGCAGGGCCGCATGCGCCTGCCGGTCTCCGGCAGCATCGCCGGTCGCTTCGGCACCCGGCGCGCCGAAGGCACCACCTGGAAGGGGCTGTTCATCAGCGCCTCGCCGGGCCAGCCGGTGCGTGTCGTCGCCGACGGCCAGGTGGTCTACGCCGACTCGCTGCGCGGCTTCGGCAACGCCGTGATCGTCGACCACGGCGGCAACTACCTCACCGTCTACACCGGGCTGTCCGCCATGAGCCGCAGCAGCGGCGAACGCGTGAAGGCCGGCGAGCAGCTCGGCAGCACCGGCACACTGGACAGCGGCGAGGCGGGGCTGTACTTTGAAATCCGCTACATGGGTCGCCCGGTCAACCCGCAAAGCTGGGCACCTTAACGGGAATACACAGACACTATGACGAGTCCACGCATGAAGAAACTGGCCCTGCTCACCGCCGGGGCACTGGCAGGCGGCGCCTTGACCCTGAGCCTGCAGGCGTTCGCCGACAAGGAAGCCAGCTCGCCGCTGCCGCTCAACGAGTTGCGCACCTTCGCCGAAGTCTTCGGCCGCATCAAGCAGGACTACGTCGAGCCGGTAGAAGACAAGAAGCTGATCAACGAGGCGATCAAGGGCATGCTGACCGGCCTCGATCCGCACTCCGACTACATGGACCCCGAGGCCTTCAAGGAAATGCGCGAAGGCACTCAGGGCGAATTCGGCGGCCTCGGCATCGAGATCGGTGCAGAAGACGGCCTGGTCAAGGTCGTCGCCCCGATCGAGGACACCCCGGCGCAGAAGGCCGGCGTCAAGAGCGGCGACCTCATCATCAAGATCGACGACACCCCGGTGCGCGGCCTGAGCCTCAACGACGCCGTCAAGCGCATGCGCGGCAAGCCCGGCACCAAGGTCACCCTGACCATCGCCCGCAAAAGCGAGGCCAAGCCGCGCGTGATCACCCTGGTGCGCGCCGTGATCAAGACCAAGAGCGTGAAATTCAAGTTGCTGGAGCAGGATTACGGCTACGTACGCGTCACCCAGTTCCAGGAACACACGGTGGAAAACCTGGCCCAGGCCCTGCAGACGCTGTACAAAGACAACAAGACCCCGCTCAAGGGGGTGATCCTCGACCTGCGCGACGACCCGGGCGGCCTGCTCAACGGCGCCGTCGGCGTCTCCGCCGCCTTCCTGCCCAAGGATGCCCTGGTGGTGTACACCGAAGGCCGCGCCGAAGACTCCAAGATGCACCTGACCGCCAAGGTACAGAACTACGCCCGCGGCGGTGCCGACCCGCTGGCCAAGCTGCCGGCCGGCATCAAGAACATCCCGATGGTGGTGCTGGTCAACGGCGGTTCGGCCTCGGCTTCGGAAATCGTCGCCGGCGCGCTGCAGGATCACAAGCGCGCCGTCGTGGTCGGCACCCAGACCTTCGGCAAGGGTTCGGTGCAGTCGGTGCTGCCACTGGGCAACTCCGGTGGCATCAAGCTCACCACCGCGCGCTACTTCACGCCGAACGGCCGCTCGATCCAGGCCAAGGGCATCGAACCTGACGTGGTGGTGGAAGACGGCACGCTCAACGCCAGCGATCAGCAAACGTTGCGCGTGCGCGAGGCCGACCTGGAAAACCACTTGGCCAACCCCAACGGTGACGACAAGGCCCCGGCCAAGCCGGTGCTCAAGCGCCCGGCGATCAAACCGGCCGTGCCGGCACAGCCCACGCCGGACAACGGCAAGGACGCGCCCGACGAATCGTCGTCGCGCGAGCCGAACCCGAAAGCCGATTACCAGCTGGGCCAGGCCTTGAATATCCTCAAGGTGCAGCAAATACTGATCAATAAAAAGGGAAGCTAGGACAGCGTAGCCTCCGCGGGCAAGGCGTCCTGAGCCAGGGAGCCTTGCCATGCCAGCAGAAGCATCGTCCAAGCACCATCCCCTGCCTCGACCACGCCAGGAAGACGCCGGGCGTGCGGCCGCCTTGCCGCTGCCGCCCCCCGGTATCAACATACCCTTCCGGCCTGCGTCACGGCAGCCGATCACCCGCACCGCATCAGCCGAGGCCTCGCCGGCCGACATCGCGCGGCGACCGCCAGGCAGCGGCGTAGCTCAGGCTGCGACCAGATGAAATACCCCCCCATTCCTGCTACCCTTGGCGCCACCTCAAATCCGACCCCGGCAGGAGCCAGAACCGACATGCTGACCAGAGAGTTTGTCCTCTCTTTCCGTGAAGCCGCCCCTTACATCAACGCCTTCCGCGGCAAGACTTTCGTCATGGCGATCAACGGCGAAACCGTGCGCGATGGCCGCTTTCCCAGCCTGGCCAAGGACATCCACCTGCTGGTCAGTCTGGGCGTACGCATCGTGCTGGTGCACGGCGCCCGCTGGCAGATCGATGTGCTGGCCCAACGTGCCGGGCATGCCCAGGTTTTCCGGGGCGACAAACGCAGCACCGACAGCCAGACACTGGAGCTGGTCAAGCAGGCGGTAGGCTATACCCGCCACGAGATCGAAGCCGCGCTGTCGTCCAGCATGCGCCATGTCCCGGTGCAGGGCAGCCAATTGCGCGTCGCCAGCGGCAACTTCCTCACTGCCCAGCCGATGGGGGTGATCGAGGGCATGGACATGCAGTACACCGGCAGTGTGCGCCGGGTCGACAGCGAGGCGATGCAGGCGCGCCTCGACGCCGGCGACCTGGTGCTGGTCTCCTGCATCGGCTACTCGCCCACCGGCGAGGCGTTCAACCTGACCATGGAAGAAGTCGCCACCCACATCGCCATCGCCCTGAAGGCGGAAAAACTGCTGTTCATGGTGGACAGCCAGGGCGTCACCAACAGCCAGGGCGAGTTCGCCAGCACGCTCACCGCCCACGAGGCCGAAGCGCTGATCGCCAGCGGCAACCTGCAGGGCGATGTGGCCGCCTACATGCCCTGCGCGGTCCGGGCGGTGCGCCAGGGCGTGGCCCGGGCCCACATGATCGGCCGCTTCGACGACGGCGCCATCCTGGAAGAACTGTTCACCGACGGCGGCAACGGCACCATGCTGGCGCGCGATCCGCTGGTGAAGGTGCGCAACGCGTCGATCGACGACATCGGCGACATCATCGACCTGATCCGTCCGCTGGAAGAACAGGGCATCCTGGTCAAGCGCAGCCGCGAGTTGCTGGAGATGGAGATCAAGTCGTATTCGGTGCTGGAGCACGACGGCAAGATTTTCGGCTGCGTCGCTATGCACCCCTTCCCCGACGCCGGCATGGCGGAACTGGCCTGCCTCGCGGTCTCCCAGCAGAAACGCGACGCCGGCTTTGGCGAGGAGCTGCTCAAGCACGTCGAATACCTGGCGCGCGCGCAGGGACTGGCCTCGCTGTTCGTACTCACCACCCAGACCGCGCACTGGTTCGTCGAGCGCGGCTTCGCCGCCGCCGACATCAGCCAGCTGCCGCTGGGGAAGCAGCGGCTCTACAATTACCAGCGCCGCTCCAAGGTGTTCATCAAGCCCTTGCGCTGAGCCCGTTCTTGGCTGGAAGCCCTGTCATCTCTATGACACAATACGGTAGTAATCTGTTATCCAATTAGCTGCAAGGAAGCGCAATGGCTAGAACCGTCAACTGCATCAAGCTGGGCCGCGAAGCGGAAGGCATGGATTTCCCGCCGCTGCCGGGTGAACTGGGCAAGCGGGTATTCGAGAATGTCTCCAAGGAAGCCTGGCAAGGCTGGCTGCGTTACCAGACCATGCTGATCAACGAAAACCGCCTGAACCTGGCCGACGCCCGCGCCCGCCAGTACCTGGCCGCCCAACTGGAAGCGTACTTCTTCGGCGACGGCGCCGATGCACCGGCAGGCTACACCCCACCAGGCAGCAACTGATCCCGGCAAAGCCCTCCGCGCGAGGGCTTTTTCGTCCCTACAACCAGCGCGAGCCCACTCAACAACCATGTCGCAACAGAACGACCTGCTGCTCAACCGCGAACTCGGACTGATCCAATTCAACCGACGGGTCCTGGCCCAGGCCGAAGACCCTCGCCTGCCGCTCCTGGAGCGGCTGCGCTTCCTGTGTATCGTCTCGTCCAATCTCGACGAATTCTTCGAAGTCCGCATGGCCTGGCTCAACGAGATGGTAGAGACTCAGCCGGATGCGCCGCTGCCGGACGGGATGACGCCACACCAGGCGCTGCGCAAGGTCTCGGAAGCCACCCACACGCTGATCCGCGAACAATACGCGGTGATGCGCGATACCCTGTTCCCGGCGCTGCGCGAGGAAGGCATCCTGTTCCTGCGGCGTATCGACTGGACCGACGAGCAGCGCGAATGGGTCAAGGGTTACTTCGTCCGCGAAGTGATGCCGCTGCTAACGCCGATCGGACTCGACCCCTCGCATCCCTTCCCCAAGGTGCTGAACAAGTCGCTCAACTTCGCCGTGGAGCTGGAGGGCAAGGATGCCTTCGGCCGCCAGTCCGGCATCGCCATCGTGCAGGCGCCTCGCATCCTGCCGCGCGTGATCAAGCTGCCGGAGGAGCTGTCCGACGGCAAGCACCTGTTCGTGTTCCTGTCGTCGATCCTGCACGCCCACGTGCACGAGCTGTTCCTCGGTATGTCGGTCAAGGGCTGCTACCAGTTCCGCGTCACCCGCGACAGCGAGCTGAACGTCGAGGACGAGGACCTGAAGAACCTGCGCACCGCGCTGCAGGGTGAGCTGCGTCAGCGCCAGTTCGGCGAGGGGGTGCGGCTGGAGGTTGCCGACACCTGCCCACAGCACATGCAGGACTTTCTGGTTACCCAGTTCGGACTGGAGCCGGAAAACGTCTATCGTGTCGACGGCCCGGTCAACCTGGTGCGCCTGATGCAGGTGCCGGACCTGGTCGACCGCCCGGACCTGAAGTTCGCCTCGTTCGTGCCGACCCTGCCGGCGGCGCTGCAGAAGAAATCCGGCCTGTTCGACGTGATCCGCCAGGGCGACGTGCTGCTGCATCATCCTTACCAGAGCTTCCAGCCGGTCATCGATCTGTTGAACCTGGCCGCCACCGACCCGCAGGTGGTGGCGATCAAGATGACGGTGTACCGCACCGGCACCGACTCGGTACTGATGGAGTCGCTGATCGCGGCCGCCCGTGCAGGCAAGCAGGTGACGGTGGTGGTAGAGCTGATGGCACGCTTCGACGAGGAAGCCAACATCGGCTGGGCCTCGCGCCTGGAAGACGCCGGCGCGCACGTGGTGTACGGCGTGTTCGGCTACAAGGTGCACGCCAAGATGCTGATGGTGGTTCGGCGCGAGGAGAACGGACTGAAACGCTACGTGCACCTGGGCACCGGCAACTACCATCCACGTACCGCCCGCCTCTACACCGACTTCGGCCTGATCTCCTGCAACGAGCAGCTGGCCAGCGACGTCAACGACCTGTTCATCGAGCTGACCGGACTGGGCAAGGCGAGCAAGCTGAAGCTGCTGCACCAGTCGCCGTTCACGCTGCACAGCATGATCATCGAGGCGATCGACCGCGAGGCCAAGCACGCCAGCGAGGGACGGCCGGCGCAGATCATCGCCAAGATGAATTCGCTGCTGGAGCCGCAGGTGATCAACGCGCTGTACCGCGCCAGCCAGGCCGGGGTGAAGATTCAGCTGATCGTGCGTGGCGTGTGCGCCCTGCGTCCGGGTGTGGAGGGGCTGTCCGACAACATCAGCGTACGCTCCATCGTCGGCCGCTTCCTCGAACACCCGCGCGTGTTCTACTTCTACAACGACCGCGCCGAAGACCTGTACTTCTCCAGTGCCGACTGGATGGGACGCAACTTCTTCCGTCGCATCGAGACCTGCGTGCCGGTGCTCGACCCCAAGATCAAGCGCCGCATGATCAAGGAAGGGTTGCGCATTTACCTCGAAGACAACGTCAACGCTTGGGACATGCAATCGGACGGCAGCTACAAGCGGCGCCATGCGCGCGGCAAGGTGCATTGCGCCCAGCAGACGCTGCTGGACGAGTACGCCGGCTGAACGCGTGTGAAACAATCGGCTGCGCCCCCTCGGGCCGGCCCTGTGATGCTCGCCGTACCGGGGGTACGGCTGTGTTTCCCGAACCGGACCCGGGGCGCGGCGAAGACCGCAGGACATCCCTGAACGAGTTCTTCAACCAGCGCTGGGTTCGGCCAGCCCGACAGAACGCACGGCGGCCGTGGCGGAACTTCGCCACGGCCGCCGTTTCTTATTCATCCGCCCACCGATTACGGAAACGACCTTGGATATTCTGCTCTATGCGCTGTCCGCCCTGCTGGTGCTGGCCGGCCTCGCCGGCACCATATTCCCGGCCCTGCCGGGCCTGCCACTGATGCTGGGCGGCTTCGCGCTGGCCGGCTGGGCGGAGGGGTTCCAGCACGTCGGCGCCGTCACCTTGAGTTTGTTGGCGCTGCTCACCGCCATCGGTCTCGCCGTCGATTTCGTCGCCGGCCTGCTCGGCGCCAAGGCCACCGGCGCCAGCCGCCAGGCACTGTGGGGGGCCTTCCTCGGCAGCCTGGTCGGCTTGTTCTTTGCCCTGCCGGGCGTCATCCTCGGCCCGCTCATCGGCGCGGCCATCGGCGAATTCCTCGCCCGGCGCGACGTCTACCAGGCCGGCAAGGTCGGCCTCGGCACCTTCCTCGGCTTCGTCGTCGGCACCGTCGCCAAGATCGGCTGCGCCTGCGCCATGCTGGCCACGTTTGCGCTGGCGTTCGTGCTCTAAACGCCTGCCCGATCCCGACCACGTTGGCCGAAGCCCACCGTACCAACTCGCCGCGGCTGCGGGTGCCCCACGCGAAGCGCGGGCTTTTGGTAGAATCGGCCGGTTAACGATGCAATCAATCAGCGTGGAACCGTCATGGCCCAATACGTAATGTCTATGCTCCGCGTGAGCAAGATCGTCCCCCCCAAGCGCCAGATCATCAAGGATATCTCGCTGTCGTTCTTCCCCGGCGCCAAGATCGGCCTGTTGGGTCTGAACGGCGCCGGCAAGTCGACCGTGCTCAAGATCATGGCCGGCGTCGACAAGGAATACGACGGCGAGGTGCAGCACCTGGCCGGCGTCAAGATCGGTTACCTGCCACAGGAACCGCAGCTCGACCCGGACAAGACCGTGCGCGAGGAAGTGGAGAGCGGCATGGGCGACGTGATGGGCGCGCAGAAGCGCTTGGAAGAGGTGTACGCCGCCTACGCCGAGCCGGATGCCGACTTCGACGCGCTGGCCGAAGAGCAGGCCAAGCTGGAAGCGATCATCTCGGCCGGTGCCGGCGACAACATCGAACACCAGCTGGAACTGGCCGCCGACGCGCTGCGCCTGCCGCCGTGGGACGCCAAGATCGGCCCGCTGTCGGGCGGTGAGAAGCGCCGTGTGGCGCTGTGCAAGCTGTTGCTGTCGCAGCCCGACATGCTGCTGCTGGACGAACCGACCAACCATCTGGACGCCGAGTCGGTGGAGTGGCTGGAGCAGTTCCTGGTGCGCTTCCCCGGTACCGTGGTCGCCGTGACCCACGACCGCTACTTCCTCGACAACGCCGCCGAATGGATTCTGGAACTGGACCGCGGCGAAGGCATCCCGTGGAAGGGCAACTACTCCAGCTGGCTGGAGCAGAAGGAGGCGCGTCTGGAGCAGGAGGCCAAGCAGGAAGGCGCGCGCATGAAGGCGATGAAACAGGAGCTGGAATGGGTGCGTCAGAACCCGAAAGGCCGCCAGGCCAAGTCCAAGGCCCGTATCGCCCGCTTCGAGGAGCTGTCGAGCTTCGAGCACCAGAAGCGCAACGAGACCCAGGAAATCTTCATCCCGGTGGCCGAGCGCCTGGGCAACGAGGTGATCGAGTTCGACGGCGTGTCCAAGGGCTTCGGCGACCGCCTGTTGATCGACAACCTGTCGTTCAAGGCCCCGCCGGGTGCCATCGTCGGCATCATCGGCCCGAACGGCGCCGGTAAGTCGACGCTGTTCAAGATGATCGCCGGCAAGGAGCAGCCGGACGCCGGCGAGGTGAAGATCGGCCAGACCGTGCAGATGGCCTTCGTCGAGCAGAGCCGCGAGGGCCTGGAGGCCGACAAGACGGTGTTCGAGGACGTGTCCGGCGGCGCCGACATCCTCAACGTCGGCAAGTTCGAGATGTCGAGCCGGGCGTACCTGGGCCGCTTCAACTTCAAGGGCGGCGACCAGCAGAAGAAGGTCGGCATGCTGTCCGGCGGCGAGCGCGGCCGCCTGCACCTGGCCAAAACCCTGCTCAAGGGCGGCAACGTGCTGCTGCTCGACGAACCGTCCAACGACCTCGACGTGGAAACCCTGCGCGCGCTGGAAGACGCCCTGCTGGAATTCGCCGGCACCGTGTTCGTGATCTCGCACGACCGCTGGTTCCTCGACCGTATCGCCACCCACATCCTGGCGGCGGAAGGCGAGTCGCAGTGGACCTTCTTCGACGGCAACTACCAGGAGTACGAGGCCGACAAGAAGAAACGCCTGGGCGAGGAAGGCGCCAAGCCCAAGCGTATCCGCTACAAGCCGATCACGCGCTAAGCCCCGCTTCTTCGGCCAACCCCGTTCCGCCCATGGCGCAACGGGGTTTTTTTACATGCGCACAAATCGTAACAATTGACCATGCCAAGGGACTTTAAAGCGATGACGAAACGTGCCTAGAATGGGTTGTCTTTTTGCGAAGGGGGTACCTCCCCCGCCGTGAAAGGTGTGCAGGCTCAGGACCCGTTCACGCCCCGACGCGAGCGGCCCTCAGCGGAGCGGAAGAGCAGCCCGGACACCGCCATGCGCCGATCAGCGCAGCAGGATTCGAGCCGCGCTCAGCCCCGGTCTGGGACGCGCCGCCAGTTCGTAAGCAGGTTCCCACAAGGTGCGCTGGCATGGCACCCGGCCGCGATACAGCCACAATACGCAGAGGAGCTTCCTCATGGAAAACCAATACCCATTCCTGCCCACCATTGCGCTGCCGCCCACCACCGACCTCATCCGGCTCGACGCACGTCCACGACGCTCGGTCACGCTGGACAGCGCCGCGCTCGAGGTGATGACCGACCTGAAATTGGTCGATCCGGTCAGCGTGCACGAAGACGCCTCGCTCGACGACGCCCACCGCGCCATGATCGGCCGCGGCATCCGCTTGCTGTTCGTCACCGACGCTGCCGGCCACCTCACCGGTCTGGTCACGGCCACCGACCTGCTGGGCGAGCGGCCGATGCAGTGCATGCTCGGGCACGGCAAGCGCCGCGCCGACTTGCTGGTACGCGACGTGATGACGCCCCGTGTCGAACTCGAGGCGCTGAAGCTGGAAGACGTCGCTTCGGCCAAGGTCGGCCACATGGTCGCCACCATGAAGCAGCACGGTCGCCAGCACGCGCTGGTGGTCGAGCTCAATTCGGAGACCGGCCACTACGAGGTGTGCGGCCTGTTCTCGACCTCGCACATGGCACGCCGGCTTGGCATCTCGCTCAACTTCATCCGCGTCCCGCAGGCTTTCTCCGAAATCCAGCACTCGCTGCTGCACGAAAGCTGAGCCGACGACACACACCCTACCAAGGCAGCCGCGGGCTGCCTTTTTTCATGCCCGGTGCGCCGCCGCAGCGTGGCGCCCGCACGGGAGCTCCCCCAGCGCCCTTCCCCAAAACCGCCCGGATTGCATCCGCCAGCGTGCCGGGCATAGGGCTCATGGGCATGAATTTATCTCATGCCCCAATGGCCATAAATCATTTGTTCCCGCAGACGAGCGTCCCTTAGCCTAACTGCATCGGCTGACACCGCCGACGACCAAGGGAGAAAACGATGTCCTGCAAAAAAGTACTCACGCTGACCCTGCTGTGCGCCCTGCCCTGGCTGGCCCAGGCCCAGACCGTGCGCATCGTGACCGATGCCAGCTACCCGCCGTTCTCCAAGATGAACCCGGACGGCAGCATCACCGGCTTCGATCCGGACATCACCCGCGCGCTGTGCGCCGAGGCCAAGCTCGAGTGCGAGCTGAAGGCGATGGACTTCGACGGCATCATCCCGGCGCTGCAGGCCAAGAAATTCGACGCGGCTATCGCCTCGATGAGCATCACGCCGGAGCGCGCCAAGGTGGTCGACTTCAGCGACATGTACTTCAAGATTCCCGGGCGCCTGATGGCCAGGGAAGGCACCCAGATCAACGATGCCTGGTTCAAGGGCAAGAAGATCGGCGTGCTGCGCAGCTCGACCCAGATGCAGGAAGCCACCGCCAAGTGGGCGCCGAAGGGCAGCCAGATCAAGGTCTACAGCAAGATCACCGACGCCTTCCTCGACCTGACCGGGCAGCGCCTCGATGCCGTCTACCTTGACGCCACCATCGGCGAGTCGGACTTCCTGCAAAAGCCGATGGGCAAGGGCTTCGCCTTCGTCGGCCCGGTCTACAACGACCCCAAGTACTACATGGGCGCGGCGATGGCGGTCGGCAAGGGCAACAAGGAATTGCGTGCCAAGCTGAATGCGGCGCTGAAGCAGATTCTTGGCAACGGCACCTACAAGCAGATCCAGGCCAAGTACTTCAGCTACGACATCTACCCCTTCAAGTAATCCCGGGTTCCGTTCCTGACCTTGCGGCCGGTGCCTTCCGCGTGCCGGCCGCCGAAAGCCCCTGCCATGACCAAGACCGCCTACGTTGAAATCCACCTGCCCGCGCTGCGCCGCAATTACGCTCTGGCCAAGACGCTGGCCGGTACGGCGCGGGTGTGGGCCGTACTCAAGTCGGATGCCTACGGCCACGGCCTGACGCGCGTGGCGCTGGCACTGCCGGACGCCGACGGCTTCGCGCTGATCCAGCCGGACGACGCCGTGACGCTGCGCCACGCCGGCATCGGCGCGCCGATCCTGCTGCTGGAAGGCGCGCTGGAGGAAGGCGATGTCGATACCGCCGTGCAGCACCGCCTTGAGCTGGTGCTGCGCTCGGAACACCAGCTGCAGTGGCTGCTCAAGAAGGCGCAGCCCGTCACGGCCTGGGTCAAGGTCAACACCGGCATGAACCGCTTCGGCTTCAACCCGGAGCGGGCGCTGGCGGTGGTGCGCCAGCTGCAGGCGACGCCGTTCTGCCGCGTCGCCGGGCTGATGACCCACTTCGCCTGCGCCGACCAGCTCGGCACCCCGCTGGACGAGCCCTGGCGGCGCTTCATGCAGGTGGTCGACGCCACCGGCCTGCCGTTCACCGCCGCCAACAGCGCGGCGTTGCTGCGCGAAACGTGCACTCACGGCGCCGTGGCGCGGGTCGGCGGTCTGCTCTACAACAACAATCCGTTCTACCCCGACACCCGGCTGTGGCCGGCAGCGGCCGAACCGGTGATGCGTTTCGCCGCGCGCATCGTGCACGTCGGCATGCTCCAGGCCGGCGAGAGCATCGGCTACGGCGCCGCCTTTACCGCCCGCCACGACATGCGCATCGGCATCGTCGGGGCCGGCTACGGCGACGGCTACCCGCGCGCCGCCCCCTCCGGCACACCGGTGCAGGTGAACGGCCAACGTGCGGCGCTGCTGGGACGGGTGGCGATGAACGTGCTGGCCATCGATCTCTCCGCCCTGCCGGAGGTGCAGATCGGCGACGAGGTCACGCTGTGGGGCGCGCCGGGGCTGAGTTGCGACGAGATCGCCTGGCGCTGCGGCACCATCAGCGAAGAACTGCAGTGCGCATTGACGAGCCGGGTGCCGATCCGGCAGATTGTGGCGGACGCCACCGTATCCGCCATCCCTGATGAACAAACTGCCCCCGCTCAATGCCTTGCGCATCTTTGAAGCGGTTGCCCGGCTGCAAAGCTTCACCAAGGCCGCCGAGGCCCTCTACCTGACGCAAAGCGCGGTCAGCCACCAGATCCGCAAGCTGGAAGAACACTTCGGCTTCCCGCTCCTGGTGCGCGGCCAGCGCGGCATCGACCTGACGCCGGAAGGCGCGATCCTGCAGCACAGCGTGCACGACGCCCTGCTGCAGATCGACCAGACCTGCGACCAGCTCAGCCAGCGCCACCACGCCATCCGCATCAAGTCGCCGCCGTCGATCGCGGTGCGCTGGCTGGTGCCGCATCTACAGGCCTTCAAGCAGCAGTTCCCCGACCTCGACATCAGCGTCAGCACGGTATGGGAGGAAAAGCCGGCGTTCGACTGGGGGCTGTTCGACCTCGCCATCCAGTACGGTGTCGGCGACTGGCCCGGCGTCACGGTCGAGCTGCTGCACCGCGAGCAGTTGGTCCCGGTCGCGGCGCCGGCGCTGCTGCAGGGCCGCCCGGGTCTGACGCCGGACGACCTGACCACGCAGACGCTGATCCACTCGACGCGCGACCGCCACGATTGGCGGCTGTGGCTGGGGCTGCCCGCGGGCGAGTGGCCCAAAGGGCAGAAGGAATTGCTGTTCGACGCCGACGTGATGGCGGTGGAGGCCGCGCGCTGCGGGCTCGGCGTGGCGCTGATCGATCCCTTTCTGGTGCAGGATGCGCTGGGCAACGGCAGCCTGCTGATGCCGCTGCAGCGCACCGTCCAGACCGGCAAAGCCTATTATCTGGTGCGCCCCCCGCACGAGCGCCACTCGCGTCGCCTGCAGCCGCTGGTGGAGTGGCTGCAGAACGCCGCCTGAGCACGCCCGGGCCCCGCCACATGATTGTGCTGCCCTGCACCGCCCCGGCTTGGTAAAATGCGCGCCAACCCGCCTTTTTTCAGGATTCCAGCGTGAGCGCCATCCCCGACATCAAGCCTGGGCAGTCGATCGAACTGCTCAAGGAACTGCACATCCTCACCCGCGACGGCAAGCTCAACCAGGACAGTCGCCGCAAGCTGAAACAGGTCTACCACCTCTATCAGTTCATCGAGCCGTTGCTGGCCGACGTACTGGCCGAGGGCCGCGAGCTGACGCTGGCCGACCACGGCGCCGGCAAGTCCTACCTCGGTTTCATCCTGTACGACCTGTTCCTCAAGGAAAAGAACGCCGGCCACGTCTACGGCATCGAGACCCGCGCCGAGTTGGTCGCCCGCTCGCGCGAACTGGCCGAGCGGCTGGCGTTCCCGCGCATGTCCTTCCTCGACCTGACGGTGGAGCAGTCGATCACCTCGCCGCTGTTGCCGGAGCGCATCGACGTGGTCACCGCGCTGCACGCTTGCAATACCGCCACCGACGACGCCATCAAGTTCGCGCTGGCCAAGCAGGCGCGCTTCATCGTGCTGGTGCCGTGCTGCCAGGCCGAGGTGGCCTCGGTGCTGCGCAAGAACAAGAACCAGAGCTTCGGCCTGACGCCGCTGTCGGAAATCTGGCGCCACCCGATCCACACCCGCGAATTCGGCAGCCAGCTCACCAACGTGCTGCGCTGCCTGCAACTGGAGGCGCACGGCTACCAGCTGACGGTGACCGAACTGGTGGGCTGGGAGCATTCGATGAAGAACGAGCTGATCATCGCCCGCTACACTGGCGCACCGCGCAAGAACGCCGAGCAACGCCTGGAAAGCATCCTGCAGGAACTCAACCTGGACGAATTGCGCGAACGTTTCGTCTACTGAGGCCCGTCCCCGTTCTTCGGCCAACCTTGCGCACGAGCGACAAGGTTGGCCGAAGAACGCCCCCGCCAGCCCAGGGCAAGTCCGGCCCCCTTCCCGCCTCTCCCCATCCGTGCACGACTGCCTCGTCAGCATCAGCCTCTCCCTCCGGCCACCCTGGCACTATCATCCCCGCGCCAGCGCCATCCTCCGTGACAAAAAAATGGCCATCCGCATGGATGGCCCAGTCTAGGGAGGAGGAGAAAACCCGGGGGACACGCGCCTGCGCGCAGTGTCCGGAAATTGGTCGGGATTGCCGTTGTCAGTAGCGGCTCTGACCGTCGTGGCGCTGGTAGCGGATCGCCTCCGACAGCGCGTGCTCGCTACGCTCCAGGTCGCGCTGCTCGGGGCGCGACAGATAACCGTCGGCCAGATAATCGCGCCGCTTGGCCCTGAGATCGTCCAGTTGGCGTTGCAGGCGGCGCGCCTCCCACCGGGTCAGCGACCCATCCTGCACGCCATGATCGATGCGTACCTGGTAAGGGCGGTAAGACGGATAAGACTGGTAGTAGCCATGATCGGGCTGATTCCAGCGATCCCCCGCGCCATCCCTGGCAAACGCCGCCAGCGGCAACAGGGACAAAGCAACAAGCAAGGCACGTTTCATGGTGGGATTCCTTGGTAGTGAGAACGTGCTTGCAGTGTAGGAGGCAAGTTTGTCTGATCTGTGTCGCTCCGCGCCGTGCTTGTTAAAAGATGTTAAACGGCCCTGGGCGATCCGCAACGCCCAATCGGACCCGCATCGGCACACCCGCCAGAGGGAAAGGAATGCAGGCGAACGTGCGTAACAGGCGCACGCCGCAGGAGAAACAGCGAGGGAAAAGTACGGCTGCCGCCCCTCCCACCACACAAAGACATGGCGATGGGAAGGGGGCACGGCGCGGCGACAGGGCGCGGACGCCCCCGCCGCGCCGCCTCAGCGCCGCCAGACCAGCCGGCTGACGGTGCGCGAGACGTGGATGCTGGTATCGTCGACCCAGCGCGCGTAGGGCAGCGAGCACAGATAGATCGCCGCCACCGACGCCGCCAGGCTCGACAGCGAGGCGCCGGTGTAGGACAAGGTCGGGCGCAGGGCGTTGAACACCAGTGGCGCCACCGTGGCCAGCACCAGCATGTGCAGCAGGTAGGCCGAGAACGACATGCGGCCGAGCCAGGCCATGGCGCGCCCGGAAAGACGCTGCCCCAGCCACGGGCTCTTCAGCACCGCGCCGACGATCAGCATGCCACCCAGCTCATTCGCCAGATCGTAATTGGCCAGCGGCTCGCCGCGCCAGGACAGATCCAGGTTGCGCTCGATGAAATTGTAGGAACTGCTCGCTTCGTGATACCCCACGAGATACAGCCCGGCCAGCAGCGAGGACAGGGCCAGCACGCGGTTATCGACGGTCCACTCGCCCGCCGCCAGCCAGAGGCCGAACACGAACAGCGCGTAGTACACGCCGTTGCCCGGCACCAGCAACAGGCAGCCCAGCGCCGCGACGGGTAACAGCCAGTCCGGACGCGGCCAGCGATCGAGCAGCGCGGCCAAGGCGTACACGAGCAGCGAACCGAAGAACTCGATGCGCATCGTCCACAACGCCCAGTTGTAGTCCGCCGCCCCCCACAGGATGGTATCCACCGAGCCCTGCTCCACGGCGTTCCCCAGCGAGAAATCAAAGGCGCCGAACAGGCGGATCCACTCGCCCAGCGCATGCCGGTCGACCCGCGGCAAGGCGAAGGCGAACACCGCCCAGGCCAGCAGGCAGCTGATCAGGATCGGCAGCATCAAGCGGAAGTAGCGGCGCACCACCATGCCGGGCAGGGCCTGCAGCAGCCCGTCCCGGCCCAGCACGCTGCGCCCCAGCACAAAGCCGCTCAGGACGAAGAACACGCACACCGCGCCCGAGCCGGAATACACGAAGCCGAAAGGCGAATTGAACACCCAGCGCTCAAAACCGGAGCGCAGTTGGTCGAAATCACCGTGCAGGTAAGGCCAGAAAGTCAGGGATGCGTGGGAAAAAATGACTGCCAGCGCCGCCAAGCCTCGAACAGCCTCGACGGCCAAATTCTTGTTGCTCATGGATACAGAATGATCGGAGACATAAACAAAACAACACATTATAAGGCCTGCGCCCGCAAGCCACAGCGTAAACTTGATGCGACGGTGTCTGGCGAGGGAGCGGCGCTTGCCCTGGCCCGAGCATTACCCTACTCTTGCGCCAGTTCTTCAGCCTTACGAGTTCCTCATCGTGCCGAAACGCCGCTACGCCCTGTCCCTGCTGTTCACCGTCAGCCTGGCCGGCTGCGCCAGTCCCACCACTCCGCAGAGCCAGCCATCCTCCGCCCCCCTCGTCGTGCCACCGGATGGCTACCCGCAGCCGGACAACACGGCGTCGGCGCCGCTGGAACAGCCTCCGGTAGAAACCCCGCTGACCATCACGCCGCCGGCCGTTGGCAAGCCCGTCACGGTGATACCGCGCGTGCCGCCGATCAGCGAAGCGCAAGGCCGCGCCACCCTGGACAAGGTCCTGCCCGCCAGGATACGCGACCGCGCCGGCTGGGCCGAAGACCTCTTCGACGCCTTCACCGCCCTGAAGTTGCCCTATACCACCGAAAATTTCTGCGCCACCGCCGCCGTCATCGAACAGGAGTCGAGCTGGCAGTCCGACCCGACGGTGCCGGGGCTGCCCAAGATCGTCTGGGGCAAGATCGGGGAAAAGGCCGCCGGCTACCACATCCCCCTGCCGCTGGTGAAAACGGCCCTGCTCAAGCCCTCGCCCAACGGCCACAGCTACAAGGAGCGCATCGACACGCTGCGCACCGAAAAGCAGATGAACGAACTGTACGAAGACATGTCGGCGGAGGCCGAGAAGATCGGCTTTCCCACCATCATGAAAAAGAATCCGATCCGCACCGGCGGACCGATGCAGGTCAGCGTGGAGTTTGCCGAAGCCCACGTCCGCGCCTGGCCCTACCCCTACTCGCGCCGGACCAGCCTGCGCAACGAAGTATTCACCCGCCGTGGCGGCGTGTATTTCGGCAGCGCCATCCTGCTGCAATACCCGGCCCCGTACAAGGACATGCTGTACCGCTTCGCAGATTTCAACGCCGGTCGCTACAGCAGCCGCAACGCGGCATTCCAGGCGGTCATCAGCCGGCTCAGCGGGCGGCGCCTGGCACGCGATGGCGACCTGCTGAGCTATGAAAACGGCCAGGCCAGCGGCGGCAACACCTTGAACGCCCTGCAGGCACTCGACAACCGGCTGGGCATGAGCGACAACGCCATCATGCGCGATCTGAAACAGGAAAAACTGGCCACCTTCGGCCAGACCGAGCTGTACCGCAAGGTGTATGCCTTGGCCGACCTGCTCTACGGCGGCCAAGCACCACGCGAACAGTTGCCGCAGATCGACCTGAAAAGTCCCAAGATCACGCGCAAGCTGACCACCGAGTGGTTTGCCGAGCGAGTGAACGGACGCTATCAGACCTGCCTGCAACGCGCGGCGCATTAACCGAGAGGAAGGCCGGGGCACCACAGGTGCCCTGGCTTGATACGGCACACGATACCGGGCAAGGCGCCCGCTCGCAGGCCGAGAGAAAAACAAAAAAGCCAACCCGAAGGTTGGCTTTTTTGTTGAAACTGGCGTCCCCACGGGGATTCGAACCCCGGTCGCCGCCGTGAAAGGGCAGTGTCCTAGGCCTCTAGACGATGGGGACATTGGCGCATCCGGAGCGATTCGAACGCCCGACCCTCTGGTTCGTAGCCAGATACTCTATCCAACTGAGCTACGGATGCGCTGTCTGGCGGAGAAAGAGGGATTCGAACCCTCGATACAGGTTTAAGCCCGTATGCTTCCTTAGCAGGGAAGTGCCTTCGACCACTCGGCCATTTCTCCGTGAGAGAGACGCCATATTAAAGATGACGCCCCACCCTGTCAACCCCCTGTTATCAGGCTTCGGCCGCCTGATCGAGGCCGAAGGCCTTGTGCAGCACGCGCACGCCCAGCTCGAGGTATTTCTCGTCGACCAGCACCGACACCTTGATTTCCGAGGTGGAGATCAGCTGGATGTTGATGCCCTCTTCGGCCAGGGTGCGGAACATGGTCGAGGCGATGCCGCAGTGCGAGCGCATGCCGACACCGACGATGGAGATCTTGGCAACCTTGTCGTCGGCGTCGATCTTGGCGGCGCCGATGTGGGTCTGCACGTCGCGCAGGATGCCCAGGGTGCGCTGGAACTCGCCACGCGGCACGGTGAAGGAGAAATCGGTGGTGCCGTTCTCACCCACGTTCTGGATGATCATGTCCACTTCGATGTTGGCGTCGGCGATCGGGCCCAGGATCTGGTAGGCGATGCCCGGCTTGTCCGGCACGCCCTTCACGTTGATGCGCGCTTCGTTACGGTCAAATGCGATGCCTGCTACTACGGCCTTTTCCATGTTTTGGTCTTCCTCGAACGTGATCAGTGTGCCTTCCCCTTCCTCTTCGAAACTGGAGAGTACACGCAGCCGAACCTTGTACTTGCCGGCAAATTCTACCGAGCGTATCTGCAACACCTTGGAGCCCAGGCTCGCCATCTCGATCATTTCCTCGAAGGTAATGGTCTTGAGGCGGCGTGCTTCCGGCACCACGCGCGGGTCGGTGGTATAGACGCCGTCGACGTCGGTGTAGATCTGACACTCGTCTGCCTTGAGGGCGGCGGCCAGCGCCACGGCCGAGGTGTCGGAACCGCCACGGCCCAGCGTGGTGATGCTGCCCAGCTCGTCGACGCCCTGGAAGCCCGCCACGATGACGACCTGACCGGCATCGAGATCGGCGCGCATGGCCGCGTCGTCGATCGACTGGATGCGGGCCTTGCTGTGCGAGCTGTCGGTCACGACCGGCACTTGCCAGCCGCAGTAGCTCTTGGCCGGCACGCCGATTTCCTTCAGCGCCATGGCCAACAGGCCGATGGTAACCTGCTCGCCGGTCGACACGAGCACGTCGAGTTCGCGCGCGTCCGGGTACTCCTGGATGTCCTTGGCCAGACCGATCAGGCGGTTGGTTTCGCCGCTCATGGCGGAAACCACGATAACCAGATCATGCCCCTGAGCCTTCCATTTGGCGATGCGCCGGGCGACATTCTTGATACGCTCGGTGGTGCCCACCGAGGTGCCGCCGTACTTCTGTACGATGAGTGCCATGCTTGCTCTTAATATGGGAGATTAAAAATTCGAACCCCGATTCTGACCATATCTTGGGGCGAATTGCAAGGATGTTTTCGGGCGACATCCAGAACGCCCCCCGCAACGCAGCAAATCGAGCCGGGACGGGCGCTCGGGCCATGTACAATTTGACCAATAAAACCCGGAAAATCGCCACTTTCCTCCAAACAATCGCACCCGGCGGGTATTTGCTTGCCGGGCTCGCCACAACGGCTTTTTCAGCGGCAAGGGTTACTCCGCATTGGCAAAGCCCTGTCATGGAGCTTTAATGCAGCATGACATCCCTGCCCGCCGCGGAAAACAAATCGGAAGGTCCCCATGAAAGTCGGCTTGTTCATTCCCTGCTTCGTCAACGAACTGTATCCCCACGTCGCCATGGCCACGCTGGAACTGCTGGAAGGCTACGGTGTGGACGTGGCCTACCCCATGGAACAGTCCTGTTGCGGTCAGCCGCTGGCCAATAACGGCGACAGCAGCGGCGCCTGCGACGCGGCGCTGCGCTTCACCGGCGTGTTCAAGGACTTCGACTACGTGGTGGCGCCCTCCGGCAGCTGCGTCTCGCACGTCACGCACCACTACCCGTGGTACATCGCCGACAACGCCGACTTCCAGCGCCTGCAACCGCGCGTCTTCGAGATCGTCGAGTTCCTGCAAGACGTGCTGAAGGTGGACAAACTGCCCAAGCCGGTGCACTTCCCGCACAAGGTGTCGATCCACCAGAGCTGCCACGGCCTGCGCGAGCTGCACCACGCCAGTCCGAGCGAGCTGATGATCCCCTACCAGTCGCGCCTGGAGCGCATCCTGCAACTGGTGGACGGCATCGAGATCGGCCAGCCGGAGCGGCGCGACGAGTGCTGCGGTTTCGGCGGCACCTTCAGCGTGGACGAGGCCGACGTCTCGGTGGCGATGGGGCGCGACCGCGTGGCCCAGCACGAGGCCACCGGGGCCGAGTACATCGTCGGCGCCGACCCGTCCTGCCTGATGCACATGGGCGGCATCATCCGCCACAACGGCCGCGCCATCCGCCCGCTGCACGTGGTGGAAATCCTCACCGGTCGCGGAGGTGCCGCATGAAGGCCGACAACATTCATCACCCGGACGCCGCGCGCGCATTCCTCACTGACCGCGCCCGTGCCAGCTGGCACGACCAGGCGATCTGGTTCGTGCGCCAGAAGCGCGACGTCCAGGCCAAACAGCTGCCAGAGTGGGAAGAGCTGCGCAAGTTGGCCGAACAGATCAAGGCGCACACGCTTTCCAAACTCGACGACTACCTGATCCAGTTCGAGGAGAACGCACGCCGCAACGGCGTCACCGTGCACTTCGCCGCCGACGCCGCCGAGCACAACCGCATCGTGCACCAGCTGCTGGCCGCCAGACAGGTCAAGAAACTGGTGAAGTCTAAGTCGATGCTGACCGAGGAATGCGGGCTCAACCCGTATCTGGAAGAACGTGGCATCGAGGTGATCGACACCGACCTGGGCGAGCGCATCGTGCAGCTTCGGCACGAGCCGCCGAGCCACATCGTGATGCCGGCGATCCACCTGAAGAAAGAGCAGATTTCCGAGCTGTTTCATGAAGAGCTCGGCACCGAGGCCGGCAACAACGACCCGACCTACCTGACTCACGCCGCACGCGCCAACCTGCGCCAGCACTTCCTGAGCGCCGACGCCGGACTGACCGGGGTCAACTTCGCCATCGCCGAGACCGGCGGCGTGGTGGTGTGCACCAACGAGGGCAACGCCGACCTCGGCACCGCGCTGCCGCCCTTGCACATCGCCTCGATGGGCATCGAGAAGATCATCCCCAAGCTGGAGCACCTGGGCGTGTTCACCCGCCTGCTGGCGCGCTCGGCGATCGGCTCGCCGGTAACCACCTACACCTCGCACTTCCACCGTGCGCGGCCGGGCGGCGAGATGCACATCGTCATCGTCGACAACGGCCGCAGCGACATCCTCGGCAACCCGGACTTCTACGCCTCGCTGCGCTGCATCCGCTGCGGCGCCTGCATGAATACCTGCCCGGTGTACCGGCGCAGCTCCGGCCACAGCTACAGCTACGTCATCCCCGGACCGATCGGCTCGACGCTGGGGCCGAGCCGCGACATCAAGAAACACGGCAGCATGGCCTTCGCCTGCACCACCTGCGGCTCCTGCTCCAACGTCTGCCCGGTGAAGATCAACCTGCACGAGCAGCTGATCCTGCAGCGCAAACGGGCCTTCGACGCCGGCACCCTGAAGCCGGCCAAGAAGATGGGACTGCTGGCAATGCGCTTCCTGACCCAGCATCCGGCCTTGATGGACGCCGGCGGCAAGGCGATGCGCAAGGTAGTGCCGATCCTGCCAGCCTTCGTCAAGGACGGCACGGCGTGGAGCCGGCCGGGGCGCGACCTGCCCGAGATGCCGGAACACAGCTTCAAGGAACTCTACCGCCGCCGCCAGGAGGACAAGCAATGAGCAGCAGCCGCGACGCCATCTTGGCCAAGATTCATCGCAACCGCCCCGGCGGGCCGGCGCTGCCGGACATCCACGCCGTACCGTTCATCACCTTCGACGACAAATTCGCCGCCTTCGCCGGGCTGATCCGCAACCTGGGCGGCGAGGCCATCTGGCTCGCCGACGGCCAGAGCGTGGCCGACGTGGTGGCACAACGTTGGCCGAAGACCGGGCGCACCGTCGACCTGACCACGATGCAGCATGAGGAAGTCTTCACCCCGCACGACTGGCACGACGTCGACGTTGCCATCGTGCCCGGCGAGCTCGCCGTGGCGGAAAACGCCGCGGTGTGGATCAGCCACCCCGACAACATCTTCCGCTCGCTGTATTTCCTGACGGAAAAGCTGGTGATGGTGGTGCCCAAGGACAAGCTGGTCGACACCATGCGCGACGCCTACGGCCAGATCACCCTCCGCGAGCATGGCTTCGGCGCCTTCATCTCCGGCTCGTCGCGCACCGCCGACATCGAGCAGAGCCTGGTCATGGGCGCACACGGTGCCATGGCGGCACTGGTGATCTTCTGCTGACAAGCCAACCCGTTTTCTCTCTTTTGGTGTGTTGCTCTGCCACAGACCCCGCTTGCGGGGTCTGTGATTGTTGACAAACCCCTTTTGCGAAGCGGAAGGGGTTTGTTATGCAAACAGGAAGGCTGCAGATTTAATAACTTATCAGGAGCGGCCCGGCTTTGCCGGGTCCGGTAGAATCTAAACAGGCTACTTTGTCAGCAGCCTGAGACCCCGCTTGCGGGGTCTCTTTTTTTGTCGGCAACAAAAAACCCCACCAAAGCGGCGGGGTTGTCCAAGCGATCTTACTTGTAGCGAGGTGGCAGCAGCAGCGCCGGAACCTCGCGCTGGCGCTTGCCAATGCGCGCCTTGAACACCTTGCGCGGTTCGCCGTTGTCCACAGGCTTGCGCAGCGGCTCGGCAGCGGGGACCGCCATGGGGGCACGCGATGCACTGCGGCTGTTGCCGCGCCCGTTCTCCGCCGAGCGGCGCGGCGGCGGCGCGATCTCGTCGGCCGGACGCTCCAGCCACGACGGCCAGAAGCCGGACACCGGCTGCGGCTTCAGCGTCTGCCGCGTCAGCTTCTCGATCGCCTCGAGTTGCTTGCCTTCGTCCTGCCCCATCAGCGAGATGGCCACGCCGGAAGCACCGGCACGGCCGGTGCGGCCGATACGGTGCACATAGTCTTCCGGCGCGTTGGGCAGCTCGAAGTTGACCACGTAGGGCAGTTCGGAGATATCCAGGCCACGCGCCGCCACGTCGGTCGCCACCAGCACCTTGACCTCGCCGCTCTTGAACGCGGTCAGCGTTTCCAGGCGGGCACCTTGGGCCTTGTCGCCGTGGATCGCCTCGGCGGCATGGCCGTCGCGCTTCAGATCGCGCGCCAGTTGGTCGGCGGACAGCTTGGTCTTGCAGAACACGATGACCTGGCCCATCTGGCGCTCGCGGATCAGGTGCGACAGCAGGTAGCGCTTGCGCTGGCTATCCACCGAGAACACCAGCTGCTCGACCTGGGCGTTGGTCGAATTCTGCCGTGCCACTTCAACGGTCTGCGGGTCGTGCATGAACTCCTCGGCCAGGCGCTTGATCTCCGGCGCGAAGGTGGCCGAAAACAGCAGGGTCTGGCGCGTGCGCGGCAGCATGCCGAGGATCTTGCGGATGTCGTTGATGAAGCCCATGTCCAGCATGCGGTCGGCTTCGTCCAGCACCAGCACGTCGACCTTGTTGAGCTGCACCGTCTTCTGGCCGACGTGATCGAGCAGACGACCCGGCGTGGCGATCAGGATTTCGACGCCGCGACGCAGCTCCTGCGTCTGCGGGTCCATGTTCATGCCGCCAAACACCACGGTGGAGCGTAGCGGCAGATACTTGGTATAGGCCACCGCGTTGACGGCGATCTGGTCGGCCAGCTCGCGGGTCGGCGACAGGATCAGCGCGCGCACCGGGTGCATGGCCGGCGAGGCGCTGGTACTGGCAAATTTCTTCAGGCGTTCCAGGATCGGCAGCATGAACGCCGCCGTTTTGCCGGTGCCGGTCTGCGCGGCAGCAAGGAGATCTCGTCCGGACAGCACCAGCGGAATGGCTTTGGCCTGGATCGGCGTGGGTTCGGAATAACCCTGCTCGTCGATGGCGCGGAGAATCTCCGGCGACAGCCCAAGCTCGGCAAATGACATGAACAATACTCCTGCGGTAAAGCCTGAGACGGCCGGCCGGCGGTCGGCTGTCTCGAAACGGATGTTGGTTTCGGTAACAAATAAAAAGGCCGACGCCGCCCGAAGGCGGCGCCAGCCGGTCGATCAGCTCAGTTGGGCGGCAACGCTGATCAACAGGATCACGAACAGCCAGAGCAAGGCGGAGCGCCACACCAGCCCCACCGCGCTCTTCAGGTAGTCGGGATCGGACTCCTCGCCCAGCCCCAGCTCCGGGCGGAACTTGATGGTGTAGTCCTGCCGTACCGGGTCACCCAGCTTGACGCCCAGCGCGCCGGCGGCCGAGGCGAGCAGGATGCCGTGCGCGTAGTGGCCCCAGGTACGGGCCTGCGAGCGCCAGCAATAGAGTGCGTCCTCGAAATCGCCCATGATGGCGAAGCTGATGGCCGTCAGCCGCACCGGAATCCAGTCCAACCAAGCCATGGCACGCGCGGCGAAGCGGCCGAACAGGTCGTCGCCCGAACTGCGCTCGCCCCACTTCTGCGACAGGATGTAGCTCAGCCGGTACAGCACGGCACCCGCCGGACCGGGCAGGATCAGGAACCAGAACATGGTGCCGAACACGTGGCGGTAGCTGTCCACCACGCCCTGCTCGATCGACAGCCGGGAAATCTCGTTGACCGACAGTTCCGCCGTCGGCTGGCCGGTCCAGTGTGCCAGCGTCTGGCGCGCGTCGAAATCGCGCCCTTCCGACAAGGCCAGGGAAATCTCGGAGAACGAACTGGAAAAGTGGCGGAACCCCATGGTGAGATACAGCACCAGGACGTTCCACGCCAGCCCCAGCACCGGGCTCACCGCCGCCAGCAGGTAGTAGCCGCCAAGAGCGACCAGCAGCGGCGGCAGCATCGCCGCCAGCCAGGCCATCACGCCATGCCGGTTGTAGCCGGCGTTCAGGTTGCGCTCCAGGTGGTTGGCGTAGCGGGTGAACAGCAGCCAGACCCGGTTGCGGTTACCCAGCGGGCGAAGTTGCTCGAGTGCGAGTGCGAAGATCAGGGATAACAGGGTCATGGCTTATGGTCTTGAGGTGGTCTCTGGCCCAGACGCACGATACCACAAAGGCATCTCTACGCCCACCCGACCGGCGTGGAGCCCGCAGACAATCTCGCTACGCGCCCCTGATTGGGACCTGGGTGCGGTTCTGTACGCGCAAATCGCCGATTTGCTCTGCCATGATCCTCATGCACTACGTGTGCATTCCGGTTTCGACACGGCCTTTTACCCTGCGGAGAGCCTCTCGCGGCAGATCGGGAACAGGCTTTTAGGCCGAACCGAGATGACGGCCGCCGCCGGACAGGGTGGGCGGAGCCCCGTCCTTGCCATAGCCGAGTGTGGCGATGGCGGCTTGGCGCAGAACCTCGAGCGTTTCCTCGGTCAGGGCGAGATGGCGTTGAACCAGCTCGCCGTTGAGGCGGTTGATTGCCTGCACCTGCTTGAGGACCGCGTCGAGCTCGGCCCAGGCGCCGCGGGCCGCGTTCTTGTCGGCAAGCCAGGCGTGCACCCGTTCGGCCTCGACCAGGTCGAGCGACTGCATCAGTGCGGCACGCCGCCGAGACGACTCGGCCAGCCGCTCCAGAAGATGCCCCTTTTCCTCGGCCAGGGGCTCGAGCGCGGCTACCTCGTTGCGCACCAGTACCGCCTGCTCGCGCTGCATCAGTTCCGCCAACGCCTTGAGCAGGGAGGTTTCATCCTGACACAACGCGGTAAAGGTTTCGGCTTGCGGCATGGTTCAGTCGGGAAGGTTGACGAGGCTCAACGGGACAGCAAATCCTGCGCCGAGGCGATGAGCTGGTCGGCGATCTTGTCCGGGTTGATCTGGAACGAGCCGGAGGCGATGGCCTGCTTGATGGCGTCGACCTTGGCGGCATCGAAAGCCGGGGCGTTGGCCACCTCGCGCTCGACGGCCCCGATCTTGGGGTTGATGGCGACGTTATCGGACGCCGAAGCGGAAGCGCTGTCCGAGGTGCTGGGGGTGCTCTCCCGTCGCACGGGCTTGCTCTGGGCGCCGTACGCTCCAAGGGCCTTGCTCGTGTTGTCGATTTTCATGGCTAACGTCCTTCCACGAGAGAGATTGGGGGTTTGTACTTATTATCGACTGGAACAACACAATCTTGAGGATTTTATTTTTGCTCAGTACGACACCAGCACGCTGCCGTCGACCTGGGCCACGCCGCTGACTTCACGGCCACTGGCCATCCTCACCCGCACCGACTCGCCGACGGCGGCATTGCCTCGCGCCGTGCCTTCGGCCGTCGCGACAAAACCGTCCCCCTGCGCCAGCACCTTCACGCGCTGATTGGTTCTAATCACGTCCGGCTGCTGCAGCATGAAACTGCGCAGCCAGGCACCGGCCGGCACGCTGCTCCTCATGCTCTGGCCGATCGCCTGGTCGAGCCGGTTGAGCACGTTGCGACTGAGCGCCGGCGAGGTCATTTCCGCCAGCCTGACGTCGTCCGGGGTCAGCAGCTCCCCGGCCTTGAGCGGACGGGCCGCCACCACGCCCATTCTCTTTTCGGCGATCGTCACCGGCAGCCGCAACGACCAGCCTGCCGCCGGGCAGGACAGATCGAGCGAGGAGTTCCCACTGGGCACGGCCCCTGCCGACCAGCTCACCTGGGGCTGCTCACAGGCCGGCAGCGCCAGACGCGGATCGAGCCGGCCGAGCGTGAAGGTCGCCGGCCGGAAGCGCAGCTCCTGCTCGACGAAGCGGCGCGCAGCCTGCTCCAGCGCCACCAGATTCTGCGTAGCGGCCAAGAGCTCGAGCGGGTGGAGCAAGAGGCCCAGCAGGAGCGACAAGGCGATAAGGCGTTTTTGCATGTGCCTCATTCTACCCGAGAAATCGCCGGGTGGAGGGCGCCTCGGCAGACGGCAACCCCATCCCGGAAACGATCAAGGCCCCTTACGGGGCCTTGATCGAGTCATCGAGTCGTGCCGGCTCAGGCCAGTGCGGCCTCGATGAAGTCTTTCACCGCGGCGGCGTCGGCATCGAACACCGTCACGCGCTGCGGCAGGTTCTCGATGCCGTCGAAACCGGCCGGGCGCGGCGGATCGCGGTCCAGCGCCTCGCGGATGGTGTCGGCGAACTTGGCCGGCAGGGCGGTTTCCAGGCAGACCACGGTCTCGCCTGGCCGGCGCACGTCGCGTGCCACCTTGATGCCGTCGGCGGTGTGGGTATCCACCACCACGCCGTCTTCACGATCGACCTGGCGGATCGTTGCCAGGCGGTCGGCATGGGTGCTCTTGCCGGAGGCGAAGCCGAATTGCTCGCGGGTCGCAGCCAGCTGGGCCGACAGGTCGAAGCCCTCGCCCGAGTCCACCTTGGCCCACAGTTCGCGCACCTTGGCCGCGTCGCGGCCGACCAGGTCGAACACGAAGCGCTCGAAGTTGGACGCCTTGGAGATGTCCATCGACGGGCTGGAGGTGACCCAGGTGTTGGCGGTGCCGCGCGGGCGGTAGACGCCGGTGCGGAAGAACTCGTCGAGCACGTCGTTCTCGTTGGTGGCAACGATCAGGCGCTCCACCGGCAGCCCCATCTGGCGGGCGATGTGACCGGCGCAGACGTTGCCGAAGTTGCCGGACGGCACGCAGAAGCTGACCTGCTCGTCGTTGCTGGCGGTGGCGTTGAAGTAGCCCTTGAAGTAGTACACCACCTGCGCCACCACGCGCGCCCAGTTGATCGAGTTGACCGTGCCGACCTTGTGGCGCGCCTTGAAGGCGTGATCGTTCTGCACCGCCTTCACGATGTCCTGGCAATCGTCGAACATGCCCTTGATGGCGATGTTGTGGATGTTCTCGTCCTGCAGGCTGTACATCTGCGCGCGCTGGAACGGGCTCATCAGGCCGTCCGGGCTCAGCATGAACACGTTGATGCCGGCCTTGCCGCGCATCGCGTATTCGGCCGCTGAGCCGGTGTCGCCGGAGGTGGCGCCGACGATGTTGAGCTCTTCACCCTTCTTGGCCAGCACGTACTCGAACAGGTTGCCGAGGAACTGCATGGCCATGTCCTTGAACGCCAGCGTGGGGCCGTTGGACAGTTCCAGAATGACCAGGCCGTCCTTGAGGCGCTTGACCGGGGTGATCTCGGCCGAGCCGTACACCTCGGCGGTGTAGGTGCGGCTGACGATATCCTTGAGGTCGGCTTCGGGAATGTCGGTGGCAAACAGGCGGATCACCTCGAACGCCAGCTCGGCGTAGGAGAGACCGCGCCAGGCGTCGAGCTGTTCACGGCCGATCTGCGGGTAATGCTCCGGCAGCGCGAGACCACCATCCGGCGCCAAGCCCATCAGGATGGTGTCGGAAAACGGCAGCGGCTGCATGCCGCCGCGGGTGCTGATGTAATGCATAGGGGTTCCGTTCAGCCGTTGAGTTCTTCCATGCGCAGACGCACCACCTTGCCTGCCACGCTATCCAGCGCCTCGATGGAGGCGATGGCACGGTTGACCTGCTTCTCCTGCACGCGGTGAGTCAGGATCACCACTTCGGCGGAGCCGTCGGCATCCGCGCCCTTCTGGATCAGCGCCTCGATCGAGATGCCGTTGTCGGCCAGGAGACGGGTGATCTCGGCCAGTACGCCGGTACGGTCGGCCGCGGCGATACGCAGGTAGTAGGAGCTGTGAATCTCGTCGATCGGCAGGATCGGGGTATCCTGCAGACGGTCCGGCTGGAACGCCAGGTGCGGCACGCGGTGCTCGGGATCGGCGGTGAGCAGACGGGCCACGTCGACGATATCGGCCACCACGGCGGACGCGGTCGGCAGCGCACCGGCACCGGCACCGTAGTACAGGGTCGGGCCGATGGCGTCGCCCTTGGCCATCACCGCGTTCATCACGCCGTTGACGTTGGCGATCAGGCGGTCTTCCGGGATCAGCGTCGGGTGTACGCGCAGCTCGATGCCGGCATCGGTGCGGCGGGTCAGGCCCAGCAGCTTGACGCGGTAGCCCAGTTCCTCGGCGTACTTGATGTCGCGGCCGTCGAGCTGGCTGATGCCTTCCAGGTAGCACTTGTCGAACTGCATCGGAATGCCGAAGGCGATGGACGCCATGATGGTGAGCTTGTGGCCGGCGTCGTGGCCTTCGATGTCGAAGGTCGGGTCGGCTTCGGCATAGCCCAGGCGCTGCGCCTCGGCCAGCACGTCGGCGAAGCTCGAGCCCTTGTCGCGCATTTCGGTCAGAATGAAGTTGGAGGTGCCGTTGATGATGCCGGCGATCCATTCGATGCGGTTGGCCGACAGGCCTTCGCGCAGCGCCTTGATGATCGGGATGCCGCCGGCCACGGCGGCTTCGAACGCTACCATCACACCCTTTTCCTGGGCGCGGGCGAAGATCTCGTTGCCGTGCACGGCCAGCAGTTTCTTGTTGGCGGTGACTACGTGCTTGCCGTTCTCGATGGCCTTGAGCACCAGCTCCTTGGCGATGGTGTCGCCGCCGATCAGCTCGACCACGATATCGACATCGGGGTGGTTGACGATCTGCATGGCGTCGTCGACCACCGGCACGTCCGGACCGACCACTTCACGCGCGCGTTCCAGATCGCGGTTGGCCGCCATGAACAGACGGATCTCACGACCGGCACGGCGGCTGATTTCCTCAGCGTTGCGTTTGAGCACGGTGGCGGTACCGCCACCGACCGTCCCTACTCCCATCAGACCAATGTTGATCGGCTGCATGGCATCTCCTGATATTGAATGGTGTCAGATTTTTTTATGAGTCCCCGGCTCAAGGCCTACCGGCAAGGGCGTAATACGCTTGCCGCTGGGTCCTGCGCCGATAAAAAAAGGGGCCTGCCGGCCCCCTGCTTTACTGCCGTACTGCGCGGTCCATTGTGCCACGATCATGGCCGTTGTAACGCTAAAACTTGAGCCTAGTCGGTACCGTGACGCTTGCGGTAGCTTTCGAGGAAGCGGGCGATGCGACCGATGGCTTCGATCAGGTCGTCGCTGTTGGGCAGGAACACCACGCGGAAATGGTCCGGGGCGATCCAGTTGAACCCGGAGCCCTGCACCAGCAGCACCTTTTCTTCCTGCAAGAGCTCGAGGATGAACTGCTGGTCGTCGCTGATCGGGTAGATCTTGGGGTCGAGGCGCGGGAACAGGTAGAGCGCCCCCTGCGGCTTGACGCAGCTGACGCCGGGAATGGCGGTCAGGAGTTCGTGCGCCAGATCCCGCTGGCGCGCCAGCCGGCCGCCCGGTGCCACCAGATCGTTGATGCTCTGGTAGCCGCCCAACGCGGTCTGGATGGCGAACTGCGCCGGCACGTTGGCGCACAAGCGCATCGAGGCCAGCATGTTGAGGCCTTCGATGTAGTCGTGCGCGTGCTTCTTCTCGCCCGACAGGACCATCCAGCCGGCGCGGTAGCCGCAGGCGCGATAGTTCTTGGACAGGCCGTTGAGCGTGACGCACAGCACGTCCGGTGCCAGGCTGGCGATCGAGGTGTGGCGTACCTCGTCGTACAGCACCTTGTCGTAGATTTCGTCGGCGTAGATGATCAGCTGGTGCTGGCGCGCCAGTTCGACGATCTGGGCCAGCAGCTCCGGCGGATAAACGGCTCCGGTCGGATTGTTGGGGTTGATGACGACGATGGCGCGGGTGTTGGCGTTGATCTTGGCGCGGATGTCCTCGATGTCGGGGAACCAGCCGGCGTCCTCGTCGCACACGTAATGCACCGCCTTGCCGCCGGCTAGGCTGACCGCGGCGGTCCACAGCGGGTAGTCCGGCGCCGGCACCAGCACTTCGTCGCCGGTGTCGAGCAGCGCCTGCATCACCATCACGATCAGCTCGGACGCGCCGTTGCCGATGTAGATGTCCTCCATCGCCACGTTGGGCAGCTGCTTCTGCTGGGCGTAGTGCATGATCGCCTTGCGCGCGGCGAACAGGCCCTTGGAGTCGGAATAGCCCGAGGCGTCCGGCAGGTTGGAGATCACATCCTCGATGATCTCGTCCGGGGCGAAGAAGCCGAACGGGGCCGGGTTGCCGATGTTGAGCTTGATGATGCGGTGGCCTTCGTCTTCCATCTTCTTGGCGTGCTCGAGGACCGGGCCGCGGATGTCGTAGCAGACGTTGGCGAGTTTTTGTGATTTGTGTACAGGCTGCATGGCAGTGTCGTTTACCGTGGCATTCCGCCCGCCGGAACCCTTGGCCCGTTTGCGGCGACGCGGTGAGTGTTCGTTCAAGATTCATCCCCTGGGTGCGGCAAACACGGCGGCACCGGTGCGATACCGGCGGTCGTCCTTGGCGGCGGGTCAAGGTATAATCCTATCCCAATACGTGGTGCACTGCACTAGCAGCAAAACCCGGCTCAGGAAGCTCCCCATGAAACTGCATCAAGCCAGCGGCCAAGGCCGCAATCTGTTCACCGGCTACGGCGAAGGCCATGTCCTGATCAACCAGGTCCGCCACGACGGCAACCTTGTCGTGACCCCGGACGAGGTGCTGCCATGGGCGCCGGCCAGCTTCGAGGAACTGGCCAGCGAGCATTTTGCCGTGCTACTCGACCTGGCGCCGGAAGTGGTGCTGTTCGGCAGCGGCGCGCGCCTGCGCTTCCCCCACCCGCGCCTGACCGCGGTGCTGACCAACGCTGGCATCGGGGTCGAGGTGATGGACACCCAGGCTGCCTGCCGCACCTATAACATTCTGCTGGCGGAAGACCGCCGCGTGATCGTCGCGCTGTTCAGCTGATTCGCTTCCCCGCTCCGTAACACGGCAAAACGCCGCTTCCCGTCGCAGGGGGCGGCGTTTGCGCATCAGGCAGCAGGCCGCGGCCGTCACAGCACGGCGGCTTCCCGCGCCGCTTGCGCGGCGTGTTGCCCGCCGAACGACTCGTAGGCCATCAGTGCCTCGGCCGCCGTCATCAGCGACGGCCCTCCTCCCATGTACACCGCCACCTGCAGCATTTCCAGAAACTCGGCACGGCTGCAGCCCAGCTCGACCAGCGCCTTGGCGTGAAACGCCAGGCAGCCCTGGCAGCGGCTGGCGATGCCGATCGCCAGCGCGATCAGCTCCTTGCTCTTGTTGGACAGCGCGCCGTCGTGATGCGCCGTCCGACTCATCTGGCCGAAGCCCTTCATGGTTTCCGGGATTTCGCGGCGCAGTTCCGCCACCTTGCTGCCGATGACCGAAGCCAGTTCCTGGTAATTGTGACTCATGATCCACCCAATCGTTTAAGAAAATTACATTATATAATTTACTTAATCGATTGGCGAAAAACAAGCCCTTCGGCCAACCTCGCAACGGCAGGCGGCAGAAGGACTGTTCAGGCAGGGGTCAGGCCATCAACAGCCCCCCTGTCGGGTTCAGGCCGCTGGCGCACGGCCCGCGCCTCAGCGTGAAGGCATTTGGCTCACAGAAAATCGCGCAGCAGCAGCGCCCCCAGCAGCAGCGCGATCAGCGTCAGCCGGAAGTTTTGCTTTTTCTGCTCGCGCATCAGGTGCATGTACCCCTCGATCAGGAGCTCGCCGCGGCTGGCCGAGAGCGCCTCGTTGAGGCGGCGCGGCAGCGTCGGCAGCGTGGTGGCCCACTGCGGTGCCTCGTGGCGCAGCGTCTTGATCAGGCCACGCCAGCCGATCTGCTCGTTCATCCACTTGGTCAGGAAGGGCTTGGCGGTATCCCACAGGTCGAGATTGGGATCGAGCTGGCGCCCCAGCCCTTCGATGTTGAGCAGCGTCTTCTGCAGCAACACCAGCTGCGGCTGGATCTCGACGTTGAAGCGGCGGCTGGTCTCAAACAGGCGCAGCAATACCAGACCGAACGAAATCTCGGACAGCGGCTTCTCGAAGATCGGCTCGCACACGGTGCGTACCGCGGCTTCCAGCTCTTCGGCGCGGGTGTCTTTCGGCACCCAGCCCGACTCGATGTGGGCGGTGGCGACGCGGTGGTAGTCGCGGTTGAAGAAGGCGAGGAAGTTGACCGCCAGGTAATGCTTGTCGACGTCGGTGAGCGAACCGACGATGCCGAAGTCGAGCGCGATGTAGCGCCCGTCCGGCGCCACGAAGATGTTGCCGGGGTGCATGTCGGCGTGGAAGAAGCCGTGGCGGAACACCTGGGTGAAGAAGATCTCGACGCCGAAGCGGGACAGCTTCTTCAGGTCGATGCCCTGCTCGCGCAGCCGCTCGATCTGCGAGATCGGAGTACCGTGCATCCACTCCAGCGTCAGCACCTCGCGCGTGGTGTAGTCGTAGAACACCTCGGGCACGATCAGTTGGTCGGAGTCGGTGAAGTTGCGGCGCAGCTGCGAAGCGTTGGCCGCCTCGTGCATCATGTCGAGCTCGTCGTGCAGGTACTTGTCGAACTCCCCGACCACTTCGCGCGGCTTGAGGCGCTTGCCGTCGACGAAGAAGCGCTCGACCCAGCCCGCCAGCGTGCGCATCAGCGCCAGGTCCTGCTCGATCACCGGCTGGATGCCGGGGCGCAGCACCTTGACCGCCACTTCCCTGCCCTTGCTGCCATCCGGCAGTTTCAGCCAGGCCTTGTGCACCTGCGCCACCGAGGCGCTCGCCACCGGCACGTCGTTAAAGTCGGCGTACAGACTGTCGACCGTACGGCCGAAGCTCTGCTCGATGACCTGGCGCGCCAGTTCGCCGTCGAACGGCGGCACCTTGTCTTGCAGCCGCGCCAGCTCGTCGGCGTAGTCCGGCGGCAACAGGTCGCGCCGGGTCGACAGCACCTGCCCGAACTTGACGAAGATCGGCCCCAGGCTCTCCAGCGCCTCGCGCACGCGCTGGGGCAGCGGCGCCGAGGTGTCGCGGCGCAGCGGGCAGAAGCGGAACAGGGTATGGACGAAACCGAGCCGGGAATGGCCCTCGAAAAAATCGTCGAGGCCGTAACGGTAGAAGGTGGAAACGATCTTGATGAAACGCGAAATCCGCATGATCGGCAGGTTGCCTTAAGAGTTTTTCTGATTGATGGCGGCTTCCAGCGCCAACAGGCGCTTCTCCAGCCGTGCGGCGTCATCGCGCAGCATGTCTACGGCGTGGACGAAACCGTCCACCTGTGACTTCTTGGCCAGCAGCGGCGCTTCCTCGCGCAGGTGCTCGATCCAGTTTTCGGCCAGACGCCAGGCGATCTCGCCCTTGAAGCCCAGCATGCCGCGCGCCAGCTTTTCCAGGCGGCTGGCGGCGACGTCGCCGACCACGCGAGACAGGTCCTCGGCCGCGTCCCACTTGAGTCCGCCAACGAGCCGCGCCACGGCGGTGGCGAGGTCGGTGTCGCCCTCCAGCGTGATGTCGGCCAGATCGGGCTGACGGCCGCTGAGCGTCGCCAGTGCCACACTGTGCTTGAGGCGTATCACCGCCTCCGGTTCGCCCTCGCAGGCGGCAAGCCAGCCGTCCTCGGTGATCACGCCGCTCACCGCCAGCGGCGGCAGCATGATGGCCACGCGCCGGCCGGAGAAGCGGGTGAGTTCGTCGCGCACCGCCGGGTGCTGGTTCAGCACATGGTTGAAGGCGGCAATCTGGAGCTTCATCTCACTATCCTTAGTATTTACGACCGCGACGTCGGCCAGGCTCCGGCGCTTGGACACGACCGCCGCGCGACATCGTCGGACGACGCTGGGGCCTGCCGGCCGGACTCAGGCTTTCAGCCGGGCAAACAGCAGGTTCACTCCCAGCGCCATGAACAACCCGCCACAGACCCGGTCGAGCCGGCGCGACACGCCACTGCGCCGCAGCCACGCGCCCAGGCGCGCCGCCAGCAGTGCCAGACCGCAGCACCACACCAGCCCGGTAGCGACGAAGGCGAGGCCCAAGATCACGAACGACGTGGCACCGGCGCCGGGCTTGACGAACTGCGGCAGGAAGGCGAGGAAAAACAGCGCCACCTTGGGGTTGAACAAGTTGGTCAGACAGGCCTCGCGCAACACGCGCCAGCCATCGGCCGCGGTGGGCGTCGGCAGCGCGTCGACACCGCCGCCGCTCTTCAGCATCTTCACCCCCAGCCACATCAGGTACGCCGCCCCCAGCAGTTTCACCAGCAGGAAGGCCGTGGCCGAGGTCGCCAGGATCGCCGACAGGCCGAACGCCGCCAGCAGCGTATGCCCCACGCTCCCTAGACCGATCCCCAGCGCCGACAACAGCCCGGCCGATCGCCCCTGCGCGGTGCTGCGTCCGAGGATGTAGAAGGTGTCCGGCCCCGGCGTGACGTTGAGCAGAAAGCCGGCCGCGACGAAGGCCCACAGGTTGGTAATGCCGTCCATGGCGCTCAGAACTTGTAGCCCTTGTGCAAGGCGACCACGCCAGCCGACAGGTTGTGGTAGTCGACCTTGCCGAAACCGGCTTCCAGCATCATCTGCTTCAGGGTTTCCTGGTCCGGATGCATGCGGATCGACTCGGCCAGGTACTGATAGCTCTCGGCGTCGTTGGCGACCAGCTTGCCCATGATCGGCAGCGCCTTGAACGAGTACAGGTCGTAGAACGGCGACAGCGGCTTCCATACCTTGGAAAATTCCAGCACCAGCAGCTTGCCGCCCGGCTTCAGCACGCGGTGCATCTCCTTCAGCGCGGCATCCTTGTGCGTCATGTTGCGCAGGCCGAACGCCACCGACACCAGGTTGAAGTAGTTATCCGGGAACGGCAGCTTCTCGCCGTCGGCCAGCGCCACCGGCAGCATGATGCCTTCGTCGAGCAGGCGGTCGCGCCCCACGGTCAGCATCGAGCTGTTGATGTCGGTCAGCCATACTTCACCGGTCTTGCCGACGCGCTGCACCCAACCGCGCGACAGGTCGCCGGTACCGCCGGCGATGTCCAGCACCTTGTCGCCCGGCTTGACGCCGGCGGTGTTCAGGGTGAAGTGCTTCCATACCCGGTGCAGGCCACCGGACATCAGGTCGTTCATCACGTCGTACTTCTTGGCCACCGAATGGAATACCTCGGCCACCTTGCCGGCTTTTTCGCTCTCATCGACCGTCTTGAAACCGAAATGCGTCTGCTTGTCCATGCTTACTCCCTGCTCGCGCCAGCGGCGGCGAGTCGATCAAGATAATCCTGCCAGTACTGGTCGTGCTTGACGCCCAGCTCGTATAAATAGGCCCAGCTGTAGAGCCCGCTGTCGTGACCGTCGTCGAACACGATCTTCAGCGCGTAGTGACCGACCGGTTCCAGCGCGGTGATCGCCACGTGACGCTTGCCGACCTGCAGCACCTCGTTACCGACGCCGTGGCCGCGCACCTCGGCCGACGGCGAATAGACGCGCAGGTACTCGCACGGCAGCTCGAAGCGGGCGCCGTCGTCGAAGGTGATCTCCAGCCGTTTCGACTGGGTGTGCAGTTTGATTTCCGTCGGAAGCGGCGTCGGGTGCGGTGCGGCCATGCTGTGCTCCATCATGCAAAAACGGGCCTCAAGGTTGGCCGAAGCGTCTTCGGCCAACCTTGATCCGGGTCAGTCGGCTTGCTTCTCCAGCAGCATGGCATCGCCATAGCTGAAGAAGCGGTAACGGTGTTCCACCGCGTGGCGGTAAGCGTTGCGGATGGGCTCCACCCCGGCGAAAGCCGACACCAGCATCAGCAGCGTCGACTTGGGCAGGTGGAAGTTGGTCAGCAGGCGATCCACCACCCGGAAGCGGTAGCCCGGCGTGATGAAGATGTCGGTCTCGCCGCGCCCGGCCACCAGTTCTCCGCCCTGCGCCGCCGACTCCAGCGCGCGCATGCTGGTGGTACCCACCGCCAGCACCTTGCGGCCGGCGGCGTGCGCCGCGGCGATGGCATCAACGGTGGCCGGCGGGATCTCGTAGATTTCGCTGTGCATCTTGTGCTCGGCGATGTTCTCGACCCGCACCGGCTGGAAAGTACCGGCGCCGACGTGCAGCGTCACGTAGGCCAGGATCACGCCCTTGGCACGCAACGCGTCCAGCATCGCCTCGGTAAAGTGCAGACCGGCGGTCGGCGCCGCGACCGCCCCGCGCTCGCGGGCGTAGACGGTCTGATAGCGGCTGTCGTCGTCGCTGTCGGTATCGCGCTCGATATAAGGAGGCAGCGGCAGCTTGCCCGAGGCCTCCAGGATGTCGAACACGTTCTCGGCGTCGAGAAAGCGCAGCTTGAACAGCGCATCGTCGCGCTCCACCATTTCTGCCTGCCAGCGGCCGGCGAAGGTGATCGTGCTGCCCGGCTTCGGCGACTTGCTGGCGCGCACATGCGCCCACACCGTGTGCTCGTCGAGCACCCGTTCGATCAGCGCCTCGACCTTGCCGCCGGATGCCTTCTCGCCGAACAACCGCGCCTTGATCACCCGGGTATCGTTGAACACCATCACGTCACCCGGCTGGAGGCGCTCCAGCACCGCGCCGAACGACAGGTCGGCGAGCGCCATGCCATCCACATGCAACAGGCGGCTGGCACCGCGATGCTCGGGGGGGTGCTGGGCAATCAGTTCGTCGGGCAGGTGGTAGTCGAAATCGGATAACTGCATAAGCTCGTTCGCGCGGGTAAACCGCCCGATTATACCCTCCATCGCCCCCGCTGGCAGCGCCAAGACAACACCGACCGCAGGCCTCGTCGCTACCGCCTCGTCATGCGGCTGGACATTCCGCCGCAGGCGACTACAATTGACCGGTTGTCGCCCGCCCTCCCCACCCACGCGGCATTTTCCCCACACTCCCGGCGCTATCACACACGAGTTAAAAACTGCAAAAGCTGGACATCTTGCAGCGAATTACGGCAAACTCGCGCCCATGATGAAGAACGGGACGTAAGTCTTGACCCCAAAAATCCTTGTTTTGCACGGCCCCAACCTGAACCTGCTAGAGGTTCGGGAGCCCGCACATTACGGCCGCGAAACGCTCGACGCCATCAACCAACGCCTGAGCGAACAAGCCCAGGCCGCCGGTTTTGTGCTGGAAGCGCTGCAAAGCAATGCCGAGCACGTGTTGATCGAACGCGTGCACCAGACCCTGCACGACGGCACCGCATTCATCCTCATTAATCCCGCCGCGTTCACGCACACCAGCGTGGCCCTGCGGGACGCGCTGGCCGGCGTCAAACTCCCGTTCATCGAAATCCACCTATCCAACGTCCACGCCCGCGAACCGTTCCGCCAGCACTCGTATTTTTCCGACCTGGCGGTCGGCGTCATCTGCGGGCTGGGTGCACACGGCTACGAACTGGCCCTGGCGCATGCTGTGAAGCAGCTTGCCGCCCGGAGCTGAGTTCCTGCCCCAAACAGAACATCCCATTCGAAGGATTGCCATGGACCTGCGCAAACTGAAAAAACTGATCGATCTCGTCGAGGAATCCGGCATCGCCGAACTCGAAGTGACCGAAGGTGAAGAAAAAGTCCGCATCACCCGCGTATCGGCCAATGCCAACATTGCCTACGCCCAGCCGATGCACGCCATTCAGATGCCGGCAGCGGCGCCGGTGGCGGCGCCCGCCGCCGTGGTCGACGCGGCACCGGCCGCCGTCGACACCAAAAATGCGCTGAAGTCGCCGATGGTCGGCACCTTCTACCGCTCGCCGAGCCCGGGCTCCAAGGCCTTCGTCGAGGTCGGCCAGAGCGTCAGCGCCGGCGACACCCTGTGCATCATCGAAGCCATGAAGCTGATGAACGAGATCGAAGCCGACCGCTCCGGCGTGATCAAGGCCGTCCTGGCCGAAGACGGCCAGCCGGTCGAATACGGCGAACCGCTGTTCATCATCGAGTAAGTCCCCATATCGAGGAACGTGAAATGGGAAAAGTGATCGGCCCGGCCTCACTTTTCGCGTTTCACGTTTCGCTTTTCACGGGTGTTCCCCATGTTTGAAAAAATCCTCATCGCCAACCGCGGCGAGATCGCCCTGCGTATCCAGCGCGCCTGCCGCGAAATGGGCATCAAGACCGTCGTGGTGCACTCCGAAGCCGACCGCGATGCCAAGTACGTCAAGCTGGCCGACGAATCGGTGTGCATCGGCCCGGCGCCGTCCGGCCAGAGCTACCTCAACGTGCCGGCGCTGATCGCCGCCGCCGAGGTCACCGACGCCCAGGCCATCCATCCCGGCTACGGCTTCCTGTCGGAGAACGCCGACTTCGCCGAACGCGTCGAGCAATCCGGCTTCGTCTTCATCGGCCCGCGCTCGGAAACCATCCGCCTGATGGGCGACAAGGTCTCGGCCAAGCAGGCGATGATCGAGGCCAAGGTGCCGACCGTGCCCGGTTCCGCCGGCGCGCTGCCGGACGACCCGGTCGAAATCACCAAGATCGCCAAGAAGATCGGTTTCCCGGTGATCATCAAGGCCGCCGGCGGCGGCGGCGGGCGCGGCATGCGCGTGGTGCACACCGAAGCGGCGCTGATCAACTCGGTCAACATGACCCGCACCGAGGCCGCGGCCGCCTTCGGCAACCCGACGGTGTACATGGAGAAATTCCTCGAACAACCGCGCCACATCGAAATCCAGGTGCTGTCCGACGAATACGGCAACGCCATTTATCTCGGCGAGCGCGATTGCTCGATGCAACGCCGTCACCAGAAGATCATCGAGGAAGCGCCAGCCCCGGGCATCACCGAGGCCCAGCGCAAGAAGATCGGCGAGGCCTGCGCCGACGCCTGCCGCCGCATCGGCTACCGTGGCGCCGGCACCTTCGAATTCCTGTTCGAAAACGGCGAGTTCTACTTCATCGAGATGAATACCCGCGTGCAAGTCGAACACCCGGTATCGGAAATGATCACCGGCATCGACATCGTCCAGGAACAGATCCGTATTGCCGCCGGCGAAAAACTGCGCTACAAGCAAAAGGATATCGTGTTCAAGGGGCACGCCATGGAGTGCCGTATCAACGCCGAAGATCCGTTCACCTTCGTACCGAGCCCGGGCAAGATCGAGAGCTACCACCCGGCCGGCGGCCCGGGCATCCGCATCGACTCGCACATCTACCAGGGTTACACTGTGCCTTCGCACTACGATTCGATGGTCGGGAAACTGATCGCCTTCGGCGACACCCGCGAGCAAGCCATGGCGCGCATGCGCGTGGCGCTGTCCGAAATGGCGATCACCGGCATCAAGACCAACATCCCGCTGCACCAGGAACTGTTCATGGACGGCGCCTTCCAGAAGGGCGGCACCAGCATCCACTACCTGGAAGAGCGTCTGGCCCAGATGAAGAAGGGGAGCGCCTGATGGCCTGGCTTCAAGCCACCATTGACACCGACTCCGTGGTGGCCGAGCAGTTGGCCGACGCCCTGATGGACGCCGGCGCACTGTCGGCCGCCATCGAGGACGCGCTGGCCGGCACCGAGCTGGAGCAGCCGATTTTCGGCGAGCCGGGCGAACCGGTCGACAAGCTGTGGAGTCAGAGCCGCATCATCGCGCTGTTCGACGAAGCCGCCGACGTCGCGCTGATCATCGCGGCCGCCAGCACCCAGTGCGGGATCGCATTGCCGCACTATGCCGAGGAGCGGGTCGAAGAACAGGACTGGGTGCGACTGACCCAGGCCCAGTTCGAGCCGATCCGCATCTCGGAACGGCTCTGGATCACGCCGACCTGGCACGAGAGCCCGGACCCCGCCGCCGTCAACCTCCAGCTCGATCCCGGCCTGGCTTTCGGCACCGGCAGCCACCCCACCACGCGGCTGTGCCTGCAATGGCTCGACGCCAACATCAAGGGCGGCGAGAGCGTGCTGGATTACGGCTGCGGCTCGGGCATCCTGGCCATCGCCGCGCTCAAGCTCGGTGCGGCCTCGGCGGTCGGTATCGACATCGATCCGCAAGCGGTGCGCGCCAGCCAGGACAACGCCACCCAGAACCAGGTGGTCGCCCGTTTCTATCTTCCCGACGCCACCCCGCAAGCGCAGTACGACGTGGTGCTGGCCAACATCCTGGCCAACCCGCTGCGCCTGTTAGGTGAACTCCTTTCCGGCCACGTCAAGGCCGGCGGCAAGATTGTCCTGTCCGGCATCTTGCAGGAGCAGGCGGAAGAGCTATCCGCCATCTACGCGACCTGGTTCGACATGGAACCGCCGGTATTCGACGAAGGCTGGACCCGACTCACTGGAACCCGACACGCCACGGTATGACGCATACGACACAGTGCCCCGGCTGCCAGACCCGCTTCAAGGTTAGCGATGCCCAGCTCGCCGTTGCCAACGGCCTGGTCCGCTGCGGGCGCTGTGCGCATGTCTTCAACGCCACCGAACACATGATCGTGGCGGAGCCGCCGCTGCTCACGCCGACGCCGCCGGTACCGCCCCCCCCCCCTGCCGTGCCGCCAGCCAGCCGCCCCGACCCGGCCGACGACTTCGAGCTGGAGTTGCCCGACTTCGACCCGCTAGGCAGCCCCCCGGCCACCGAGACGGCGCCGTCGGCAGAGACGGTCGCAGCAGCCCCCCCCAGCGCACCGGCCACCGACGCCAATGACATGGCCACGTTCCAGCGCGCCCTGTCCGAGGCGATGCAGCACCGCGATGCCACGGCGCCGATCGGCGACCCGTTCGCGACAACGGAAGCGCCGCCGCGCTCCGCCGACGACCCCTTGCAAGCACTGCTGGAAGAGACGCTGTCGGAACACGCCGGCCCCGCCACGCGTGGCGCCCGTAACGAAACCGAAGCACGGGAAGAACGTGGCCAGCCAAAGGGGGCCACGGTGATGGTGATGCCGGAGGCGGACTCCGAACCCACCTTCGACCCGGCTACCGACATCCCCGGCATTGAGCCAGCGCCAGCGGCGGCGCGCCGGACGGGAAACTGGCAGACCTGGCTGATGGCCGGCCTGGCGTTGATCGGCATGCTGGCCCTGGCGCTGCAACTGGTCTACCTCAACCGCACCCGCATTGCCGCCGAGGTGCCGGAACTGCGCCCGACGCTGGAAAAACTGTGTCTGGGCGTCGGCTGCAGCGTTCCGCTGCCAACCGACAGCGCGCTGATCCGTACCGAATGGTCGGAGCTGTCTTTCGTGCCCGATCAGCAGAACCTGATCCAGCTGGCCGCCACGCTGAAGAACCACGCCGCGTACCCGCAGGCTTATCCGATGCTGGAGGTCACGCTGAAGGATGCCGAGGACCAGGTGGTGATCCGCAAGGTGTTCTCGCCACAGGAATACCTCAAGCCCGACGACTACAAGGCCATGCAGTTCAAGAGCAATAGCGAGATACGCATCGCCATGCGCTTCGACGTCGGCAAGGTCCGCGCGATGGGCTACAGCCTGCTCTGGTTCTACCCCTGAACCTTAGTGCCTTTTCATCAGGCGGCCACGCCTTCTCAACTTGAGCGCCGGCAGCACGGCATGCGACGCTTTTGAAGGGCCGCGCAGCGATGCGCAATCCTCAGGTACTCCATATAGTCCGGTTTCTGACGCTGGCGGCGCTCAAGCTGCTTTGGCTTCCTCAGCAACGGCCATAGGCACTTGGTGCCATCCCTCTGCACAAGCCGCCATCGGGCGGCTTTTTCGTTGCCCCCTGATTTCCGCTTGTTTTCTGCCCGATCTCGTCCACCATGAGTAGATAACGCGGGAGAAAACAGGACATGGACATGTTTACATTGCAGCACCGTGACGACGCCTTGCAGGTGCTTGGCGACTTTCCCCAGGTCGGCAATCCGCTGCACAGTTTCATGCTGGTCGACGAAAACCTGAACGACGTCTCACTCGAGCAATTTCATGGCTCGCCCAAGGCGATCATCACCTTGCTGTCGCTCGACGAGCAGGAATACGGCGGCATCGAACTGCTGCAGGAGACACGGCGCTTTCTGGAGCAATGGCCCGGCCTGCGGCTGTTTGTGATCTCGGTCGACTCGCCGTCGACTCTGCGGCGCGCGCGCCGCGAGCACGGCCTGCCTGGGGTGACGCTGCTCTCGACGCTGCGCGGGCGCGATTTTCACAAGTTTTACGGTGTGCTGATCGCCGATTATCCGCTGGCGGGTTACACCGCCCCTTCGCTGATCCTGACCGATTCGCGGGATCAGGTGATCTACGCCGAACGCCTGCGCGACACCGAAGAACTATTCGACTTCGCCGGTATCGCCAAGACCATCGAAGGGCGCTGAGGCGGGTCGAGCCTGCCAAACAAAAAGCCACCCTAGGGTGGCTTGCTGTCAGTGTGGCGAGGTTTCAGTCCAGGCGCTCGCCGGATTCCGATTTCGGCTCGCGTCCCAGCAGTTCCTCCACCACCTTGTGCGGATCGCTGCCGTGATAGAGCAGGCCGCACACCGCGGCGGTGATCGGCATGTCGACCTCGAGCCGCTCGGCCATGGTCAGCACCTCGCGAGCGGTCGGCACCCCTTCTGCAACGTGGCCCAGTTCCTGCAGTATCTGCTCCAGCGACTTGCCTTCGGCCAGTTTCAGGCCGACCTGACGGTTGCGCGACAATGCACCGGTGCAGGTGAGGATCAGATCGCCCATGCCGGCCAAGCCCATCATGCTCTGCTGGCTGCCACCCAGCGCCAGCGCCAGCCGGGTGATCTCGGCCAGGCCACGGGTGATCAGCGCGGCGCGGGCGTTCATGCCGAACTGCAGGCCGTCGGCGACGCCGGTGGCGATCGCCATGACGTTCTTCACCGCCGCCCCTACCTCGACGCCGACCAGGTCGTCGTTGGCGTAGAGCCGCAGCCGCGGGCTGTTGAGCGTCCGCGCCATGCGCTTGGCGAAGGCGTAGTCGTCCGAGGCCACGGCGAGTGCAGCCGGCAATCCCATCGCCACCTCGCGCGCGAAGCTCGGGCCGGACAGCACCCCGCACGGCACGCCGGACGGCAGTTCCTCCGCCACGACCTGGTGCGGCAGCAGGCTGGAGCCCGCCTCGAAGCCCTTGCAGGCCCACAATAGCGGCGGCAACCCGGAAGACAGGGCGGTCAGCGCGCGCAGGGTCGGGCGCAGCCCGGCCATCGGCGTGACGATCAGGATCAGGTCGGCGCCGTCAACGGCATGCGACAGCTCGGCGCTCAAGGCCAGCTCGTCGGGCAGAGGGCAGCCCGGCAAATAGCGGGTATTGAGACGCTCCGCCGCCATCTGGGTCACCTGGTCGGCGTCGCGCGCCCACAGGGTGACATGGTGATGGCGCGCGTAGGCGATCGCCAACGCGGTGCCCCAGGCACCCGCTCCCAGCACAGCCAGTTTCATGCGATCTCCCGTTTACAGGCCCCAGAGGTCGGTGATGCGGACGTAACCTTCGCTGCCGTCGCGATGGCGCACCTTGACCCAGCCGGCCTGGGGCGGCTCGAGCAGTTCGAGCACGCCGTCGCGCGGCACGCTGAAGCGCAGCGGCGAGGCGGCATCGGCCTCGGCGCGCACTTCGCTCTTGTCGACCACCACCAACAGCATGCGCTGCGTGGACAAGGCCGCCGACGGAATCCAGGCGATGCCGCCGGTGGCGTCGCGCACGCGCGACCACTCCTTCTGGCTCGTCAGCACTTCGACCGGGTAGTAGCGGCTGACCACGAACAGCTTCTTCGCATTCAGCGCCGGCGCTTCGTACAGCGCCACGCCGGTCTCCTTGACAGAGCGGAACTCCAGTGCGTTGGCCAGCGGGGCGGCGAACCCGGCGGCCAGCAGCAGCGAGACGACGAGGGACTTCTTCATACGGATCAGGCGTTGCCGGCTTCGGCCAACTGGGCGCGCTGCTGCATGTACAGCGACTCGAAGTTGATCGGCGACAGCAGCACCGGCGGGAAGCCGGCGCGGTTCACCAGGCTGGACACGGTTTCACGCGCGTACGGGAACAGGATGTTCGGGCAGGCCACGCCGAGGATCGGCTCGATGTCGTCGGCCGGCACGTCGCGGATCTGGAAGATGCCGGCTTGCGCCACTTCGGCCAGGAACATGGTCTTTTCCGGCAACTTGGCGGTCACGGTGACGGTCAGCGTGCACTCGTAGAAGCCATCCTCGATCAGCTTGCCTTCCGAGGCGAGCTGCATGTCGATGTCCGGCTGAGCCTGCTCGAGGAACACCTGCGGGGCGTTCGGCACTTCGAGGGACAGGTCCTTCACGTAGATTTTTTCGATGGAGAAAACCGGTTGCACTTCTTGTTGTTCGCTCATGTTCAATCTCGCCTGACACCCGCCATGGGGTGGAATCAAATAAGGGAAAAATCAGCCGGCATCATCGCATGAAAGCGCAGCCGGAGTCACCGTCAGTCCGCCAGCAGCACGTCGAGCTTGCCGGCGTGCTCGAGCGCCGCCAGGTCGTCGAAGCCGCCGACGTGGCTGTCGCCGATGTAGATCTGCGGCACGGTGCGGCGGCCGGTGCGGCTCATCATCTTCTCACGCTCGGCCGGTTCCAGGTCGACGCGGATTTCGGTGATGCCGGCCACGCCCTTGCGTGCCAGCAGTTGCTTGGCACGGATGCAGTAGGGGCAGACGGCGGTGGTGTACATGGTTACGGGTTTCATCGGGGTTCCACAGGAAGGCTTGGAGGTACCGGCAAATTATACTCCGGCTGCCCGCCGGCGGCGGGATCAAAACGCGTCACCAGGTCGCTCACCACCCGGTCCAGCGCCGGCACCAGTTCGGCGGCGCGCGGGCTGTTGACGAGGGCGACGAGGGCGAGCCGACGGCCGTCGGCCGCCTGCCAGTAACCGGCCAGGGCACGCACGCCGTCGAGCGTGCCGGTCTTCAGCCGCAGGCGCGGTCCCAGGTTGGCAAAGCGCTTCTTCAGCGTGCCGTCCGCCGCGGCGATAGGCAGGCTGGCCAGGAACTCGCCGGCGTAGGGACCACGCGCCGCGCTTCTCAGCACTTCGCCCAGCAGCCTGGCCGAAACGCGCTCCTGGCGCGACAGCCCGGCGCCGTTCTCCAGCACCAGCGGCGTGGCGGGAATGCCGGCTTCGGCCAACGTTTGCCGCACGGCGCGCTCGGCGTCGGCCACGGTGTCGCCGCTGCCGCCGGCCACCCGCCCCAGCGTCAGGTACAACATGCGCGCCATGGTGTTGTTGCTGTACTTGTTGATGTCCGCCAAGGCGGCCGGCAAGGGGTCGGAGTCATGGCTGGCCAGCACGCGCGCCTCAGGCGGTGCCGTGCCACGGCCGCTGGCCGCCGCTCCGCGCCCGCCCAGCTCGCGCCACAGCGCGGTGAAGGCCTGGGCGGCGTACTGGTCGTGGTCGAGCACGTTGACGTAGCTCTGCGCCCCGTCACAGCTTCTTGGCAAGGCACCGCTGACGCTGACATGCTCGTTCTCGACCTGGATGCTGACGACCCGCCGCACGTCGTCGCAGGGGCCCTCGCCGCCGTCGCTCAGTGCGCTGGTCAGGCGCACCCCGGCCAGCGGCGGATCGAGCGTGACGCGGGCGCCGTTGCCGTCGTTGAAGAAGCGCAGCCAGGCCACCTTGAGCCCGGTGAGGTGGGTGTCGGGATCGACCATGAACACGCGCCCGACATCGCCGCCGAAATCGCTGGCGCTGCCGATGCGGCTGAAGGCGCACTTGTCGAGCAGTAGCCGCCCCTGGATGCGCTCGATGCCGCGCGCGCGCAAGGTACGCAGCATGTCTTGCAGGTCGCGGTTGGCAAACCGCGGATCGCCGGCGCCGATCCAGTACAGATCGCCCTGCAGCACGCCGTGCCGCAACGGCGCCGCCGACACCAGCTCGCTGTGCCAGCGGTAGTCGGGGGTGAGCCGGGTCAGCGCGCTCCAGCCGGTCAGCAGCTTCATGGTCGACGCTGGATTGACGGCCTGCTCGGCGCGGTACGCCTCGAACACGCCCTTCCCTTCCACCGGGGCCGCCCACAGCGCGATCTCGTCGGCATGGATGCCGTACAGTTCCAGCGCGCAGGCCGGCAGCATCCAGCAGGACAGCACCAGCAGCGCCATGGCGCGTAATCGTTTCATCACATCTCCTGCGGGTCGACGTCGAGCGACCAGCGCAAGGCGCGGCCATGCGTCTTGGCCAGCCGTTCGGCCAACGGGACGAGTCGTTCGAGCAAGGCATGCAGCGCGGCGCGGCTGCCGCTCTCGAACACCAGCTGGGCGCGCTCGCGGTTGGCGAGGCGCACCATCAGCGCCGGCGCCGGGCCGGACACCAGCACGCCGTCGGCGTGCGGCTCGGCCTCGGCGCGTAGCGCGGTCAGAAAGGCGGTGGCGCTGGCGAGTTCGTAGGCATCGGCACGCAGCAGTGCCTGGTGCACCGCCGGCGGGAAGCCCGCCATGCGCCGCTCCTCGAGCAGGGTCTGGGCGTAGCCGTCGAAGTCGTGGCGCAGCAGCGCCTGGTACAGCGGGTGCTCCGGCCATTGCGTCTGCACCAGCACCTCGCCCGGCGCCTCGGCGCGGCCGGCGCGGCCGGCCACTTGCAGCAACTGGGCGAACAGCCGCTCGGCGGCGCGGTAGTCGGCGGAGTACAGCCCGCCGTCGGCGTTCAGCACCGTGACCAGCGACAACGCCCCGAAATCGTGCCCCTTGGCCAGCATCTGCGTGCCCACCAGCACGTCCACCTCGCCGGCGCGCACCTTGCGGTACACCTCGTCCCAGGCCGCCTTGTGGCGCGTGGTGTCGCGGTCGATGCGCAGCAGGCGCGCCTCCGGCAGCAGCCGCGCCAGCGCCGCCTCCAGGCGCTGCGTGCCCTGCCCCAACGGCTTGAGATCGACGTTGCCGCAGTCGGGGCAGACATGCGGCACCGCCTCCTCCCAGCCGCAGTGGTGGCAGCGCATCTTGCGCTCGGCGAGGTGCACCACCAGCTTGGCCGAGCAGCGCGGGCAACCCGACAGCCAGCCGCACTCGTGGCACGCCACCACTGGGGCGAAGCCGCGCCGGTTGATGAACACCAGACTCATCTCGCCACGCGCCACACGCGCCTTCAGCGCCGCGATCACCGCTTCGGCCAACCCCTCCACCAGCTTGATCCGGCGCGTGTCCACCAGCCGGATCGCCGGCAGCCGCGCCGCGTCGTGAGCGCGCCGGCTCAGGGTCAGGCGCCGGTAACGTCCGGCCGCGACGTTGGCCATGGTTTCCAGGCTGGGCGTGGCGCTGCCCAGCACGATCGGCACCCGCTCCTGGCGCGCGCGCCATACCGCCAGGTCGCGGGCGTGGTAACGCAGGCCATCCTGCTGCTTGAACGAGCTGTCGTGCTCCTCGTCGACCACGATCAGTCCCAAGCGCGGCAGCGGGGTGAATACCGCCAGTCGGGTGCCGATGACGATGCCGGCGCGCCCTTGCCAAGCGTCGACCCAGCCCTTGAGGCGCTCGCCGTCGGCCAGGTGGCTGTGCAGCATCACCACCCGCGTGGCAGGAAAGCGCCCGGTAAAGCGCTCTATCAACTGCGGCGTCAGGTTGATTTCCGGCACCAGCAGCAGCACCTGGCGCCCGGCCGCCAGCACCCGTTCGATCAGGCGCAGATAGACTTCGGTCTTGCCGCTGCCGGTAATGCCGTGCAACACATAGGGGGCGAAGTCGTCACGCGTTTCCGACAGGGCCTCCAGCGCCCGCTGCTGTTCGTCGTTCAGGCTCGGTGCCGGGGCGACGCGCAAGGGCAGCGGCTCCGGCGGCACGCGCTCGGCCCGGCCCTCCTGCAGCCAGTCGGCCAGTATGCGCCCGGCCTGGGCGCTGACGGCACGCACCGCCGCGTTCGTCAGCGGACCGTCCTGCAAGGCCTGCCACAGCGCCCGGCGCGCCTTTTGCCGTGCCGGGGGTTCTTCGGCCAACCCTGCCCCGGTCAGCTGCCACAGGCGCTCGTCCTCGAGCCGGACCGCGCAGTCGGTGCGCAGCGCACCGGGAAGCGCGGTGAACAGGGTCTGGCCGATGGGATGGTGGTAATAATCGGCGGCGAAACGCACCATCGCGAGCAGCGTGGCCGGCAGCGGCGGCAACTCGTCGAACAGTTCCTCGACCCGTTTCAGGCGTCCGATCTCGATACCCTCGGTAGGTATATCATTGGTAATGAAGCCACACACCCGGCGTGGACCAAACGGCACCCTGACCCGCTGACCCGCGCGCAACGGCAGATGGGTCAAGTAGCTGAACGTTCCAAAAAGGGGCACGTCCACGGCCACCTGAACCGCGCACTCCTCCGCCATCATTCGCTCCCCCGCGCAAACCCTGTCCAGGCAAGGCTTTCTGCCACCTGCCCACAGAAGCTGTGGATAACATTGTGCACAACTGCCTTGCGACGATGCCGAATGGTTGATCCGCGCCGTTGCAGTTAGTTTGCACAAAAATTAATCAAATTATATTTATCAATTAATTCAAAAACTTAACCTGTTTGCGCCAAGCTGGGTCAAACCCTGCTCCCGCCTCATGCGCAGGCCACGTCGGTGTGCATAAGTCATGGAACAACTGTTGGAACCCCTGTCAATCCCTTGACAGCAAAAACCCGCAAAGTAAAACGGCCACTGGAAAACCAATGGCCGCATGGGCATATATACCCCCGGTTGGCTATGACAACGTCTCAACCGTGGTAATGGTAGGGAACCGACAGACGATGCACCGCCTCGACCAGCACCGCGGCGTGATCCGGGTTGACGAACTGGGAAATGCCATGGCCCAGGTTGAACACGTGGCCGCTACCTTGACCGTAGGAGGACAGGATGCGGCTGACTTCCTTTTCGATGCCCTCCGGGCTGGCAAACAGCACGTTGGGATCGAGGTTGCCCTGCAGCGCCACCTCGCCGCCAACACGGCGACGCGCGTCGGCGATGTCGGTGGTCCAGTCGAGCCCGATGGCGTCGGCACCGATCGTGGCGATGTCTTCCAGCCACTGGCCGCCGCCCTTGGTGAACACGATCACCGGCACACGACGACCATCCGCCTCGCGCTTGAGGCCGGCAATGATCTTCTGCATGTAGGCCAGCGAGAAGGTCTTGTAGGCGGCGTGGGTCAGCGCCCCGCCCCAGGTATCGAAGATCTGCACCGCCTGTGCACCGGCATCGATCTGGGCATTGAGGTAGTCGGTGACGGTACGCGCGTTGATGTCGAGGATGTGATGCAGCAGTTCCGGGCGGCTGTACAGCATCGCCTTGACGTTGCGGAAGTCGTCCGAGCCACCGCCCTCGATCATGTAGCAGGCCAGCGTGAACGGGCTGCCGGAGAAGCCGATCAGCGGCACCCGGCCGTCCAGCGCCTTGCGGATGCTGGCCACGGCGTCGAACACGTACTGCAGCTTGTCCATCGGCGCCACCGAGAGCGCCTTGATGGCGGCCTCGTCGCGCAGCGGGTGCTGGAACTTGGGCCCCTCGCCCTCGGCGAAATACAGCCCCAGCCCCATCGCATCCGGCACGGTGAGAATATCGGAGAACAGGATCGCGGCGTCGAGCGGGAAGCGCTCCAGCGGCTGCAGCGTCACCTCGGTGGCGAACTCCGGGCTGGTGCACAAGCCCATGAAGCTGCCGGCGCGCGCGCGCGTGGCGCGATATTCCGGCAAGTAGCGGCCGGCCTGGCGCATCATCCAGATCGGGGTGTATTCAACGGGCTCCTTGAGCAGGGCCCGCAGGAAAGTATCGTTCTTGAGCGTGGTCATGATGAATGGCAGTGATTGGTTTCATTTTTCATTATACCCCGCCTTCATCCCTGCCGGCGCGTAGCCGTCGAGCCCGATTTCACACCAGCCCCAGCCAGCCCAGCAAGGCCCCCGCCCCCAACAGCCACAACGGATTGAGCCGGCTCTTCCACGCCACCGCGGCGGTCGCCCCGCACAGCAGCCAGGAAGCCCAGCCGTCGTTGGCGGAACGACTCAACAGCCAGGCGCTGCCCAGCACCAGGCCGATCGTCACCGGCGCCAGCCCGCGTTCGATCACTCGGCGCCACGGCGAGGCACGAAATCGCTGCCACAACCGCGCCACATAGAAACTCAACAGCGACGACGGCCCGCACATGCCCAGCGTGCTCACCAGCGCGCCCGGGATGCCCGCCACCTTCCAGCCGATCAGGCTCACCACCAACACATTGGGCCCGGGTGCGGCCTGCGCGATGGCGAACAAGGCGGCGAACTCCGTCCCGGTCATCCAGCCATTCGACTCCACCACGTAACGGTGGATTTCCGGCAGCAGCGCATTCGCGCCCCCCACCGCCATCAGCGAAAACAGCGAAAACGTCCCCAGCAGCGACAGCAGCACGCTCATGACCACCGCTCCCGTGTCCGCCACGCCAGCGCGATCGCCAGCGGAGCCAGCACCAGCAGCACTGCCAGCAGCGGCAGGCGCCACAGCCCGACCGCGACCAGGGTGAGCAGCGAGATGACCAGGCACCAGCCGCGCCGCTCCAGCTTTTCGGCCAACCTCAGTCCCATCGCCACCACCAGCCCAGCCCCCGCCGACGCCAGTCCCGCCAGCACGCCGCGCAAGGCAGGCACGGACTGGTAATGCCCATACAGCATAGCGAGCGACAGCACGATCACCAAGGGCGCCAGCATCAGCCCTCCCACCGCCGCCAGCGCACCGCTGACACCGTGAAAGCGCGAGCCGACCGCCACCGCCACGTTGACGATATTGGGTCCGGGCAGCACCTGCCCCAGCCCCAGCACCTCGGTGAATTCGGCATCGGACAGCCAACGCCGCTGCATCACCAGCATGCGATGCGCCAGCGGCAGCACGCCGCCGAAGCCGGACAGCCCGACAGAAAAGAAACCGGCAAACAACTCCTGCCGGCGTGGGGTATGCAGAGTGGTATCCATGGCGCAAGGCTACCCCTGCGGCCGGCACGGCACAAACGAGTTTTTATGGCGACGCTGGTGAGATAAACTCAACTGCATGTCCCGTCGCCTCCCCCCGCTCAACGCCCTCAGAGCCTTCGAATCCGCAGCTCGCCTCGGCAGCTTCAGCGCCGCCGCCGAAGCCCTGCATGTGACCCACGGCGCCATCAGCCGCCAGGTGCAGCAACTCGAAGACTGGCTCGGTTTCACCCTGTTCGAGCGGCGCGGCCGCCGCGTCACGCTCAACGCCGCCGGCCAGGCTTACCTGCCGGCACTGCAGACGGCGTTCGACGGCATTGCCGGCGCCACCGAGGCCCTGACCGCGCGCCGCCAGGGCCGCCGCCTCCAGATCAACGTCACGCCGACGCTCGCCATGCACTGGCTGCTGCCGCGCCTCACCCGCTTCCAGCTGCGCTACCCTGGCGTCGAACTGCGCCTGGCCACCTCCGACGCTGCCATCAACAACCAGAACGCCGACTTCGACATCGCCATCCGCCGCAGTCAGGAGCACTGGCGCGGCTTCGTTGCCCATGCCTTCCTTGCCGAGCGTGAACTGCCGGTGTGCAGCCCGGCGCTGCTCGCACGCCACCCCATCGCCAGCGTGGCCGATCTCACCCAGCACACCCTGCTGCACTCGGAAACCCGGCCGGTCGCCTGGGAACGCTGGCTCGCCGCTGCCGGGGCACCGGCACTGCAGCCCGCCGCCACCCAGCATTTCGACCACTACTACCTGGCGCTGCAGGCCGCCATCGACGGTCTCGGCGTCACGCTCGGTCCACTGCCGGTGATCGAGGAAGAACTCGCCTCCGGCAAGCTGGTGGCTCCGCTGCCGGGACCGGAGGTGGTGGTCAAGGGCTATTGCTGGGTCGTGCCGCAAAGCCTGGTGGGAGACGAACTGGTTTCGGCCTTTTGTGCCTGGCTGGAGGAAGAGGCCACCGGCAGCGAGTGAGCCGAGCGGCGAGCCTGAGCCGACCAACGAGCCCAGTGGCACTCACCCATCAGCGCCGCATCGAAGGCCGGCAGAGCGGCCGGATCTACCAGGCCCTTCCGGCTGCCCAAACGGCGTTGGCCGCCAGCCCGTTACCAGGCTGGCGGCCAACTCGCGCCTTGCCGATGCTGCCGAGCAGCGCTGGACTTAAACGTCGGCCTCGACCTCGTTGCCCTTGGCCTCCATCCAGCCGCGCCGGCTGGCCGCCTCGCCCTTGCCCATCAGCATGGTGAACATGCGGCGCGTGTCGTCCTCCGCCTCGGGACGCACCTTCACCTGGGTCAGGCGGCGCGTGTCCGGGTGCATGGTGGTGTCCTTGAGCTGCTCCGGATTCATCTCGCCCAGGCCCTTGAAGCGGCTGATGCTCCAGGCGTTCTCGCGCACGCCTTCGCTGCGCAGGCGGTCGAGGATGGCCTCCAGCTCGCCCTCGTCCAGCGCGTACAGCTTCTTCGGCGGACGGTGCTTGCCCTGCCCCGGCACGTCGACGCGGAACAGCGGCGGCTGCGCGATGCAGATGTGGCCGTTGGCCAAGAGCGCCGAGAAGTGACGGTAGAACAGCGTCAGCAACAACACCTGGATGTGTGAGCCGTCGACGTCGGCGTCCGACAGGATGGCGATCTTGCCGTAGCGCAGCCCCGACAGGTCGGCCTTCTCGCCCGGCGCATGCGGGTCGACCCCGATCGCCACCGAGATGTCGTGAATCTCGGCATTCGAGAACAGCTGATCGCGGTCGGTCTCCCAGCTGTTGAGCACCTTGCCGCGCAGCGGCAGGATGGCCTGGTATTCCTTGTCGCGCGCCAGCTTGGCCGAACCGCCGGCCGAATCGCCCTCGACCAGGAACAGCTCGTTGCGCTCAATGTCCTCGCTCTCACAGTCGGTCAGCTTGCCCGGCAACACCGCCACGCCCGAGCCCTTCTTCTTCTCGACCTTCTTCACCGACTTCAGACGCGACTGCGCCTGGCGAATCGCCAGCTCGGCGATCTTCTTGCCAGCCTCGACGTGCTGGTTCAGCCACAACTCCACCGGGTCGCGCGCCAGGCCAGAGATTAGCTTCAGCGCATCGCGGCTGGTCAGCTTCTCCTTGGTCTGCCCCTGGAACTGCGGATCGAGCACGCGTGCCGACAGCACGAAACGCACCCGGCTCCACACGTCCTCGGCCATCAGCTTGACACCGCGCGGCAACAGGTTGTGGTGATCGACGAAGCTCTTCACCGCATCGAACACCCCGGCGCGCAGGCCCGCCTCGTGCGTGCCGCCGGACGACGTCGGGATCAGGTTGACATAACTCTCGCCACCGGCGCCGTCCTCGAACCACGCCAGCGCCCACTGCACTCCCTCGCCTTTGGCGAACTGCTCGTGGTCGTCGCCAATGTAGGCCTCACTAGCGAACAGCGGCGCCACCGGCTCGTCGCCGTTGCACAGCTCGGCCAGATAACTCTTCAGCCCCTGCGGATACTGCCACACCTTGACCTCGTCGCCGCTCGGGCGCTCGATGGTCAAGGTCACCGCCACCCCGGGCAGCAGCACCGCCTTGGCACGCAGCAACCGCTCCAACTCGGGCAGCGAATAGCGCGGACTCTCGAAATACTTGCCATCCGGCCATACCCGCACCCGCGTGCCGCTGGTACGCGCGCCGCAATCGCCAACACGAGCCAGCGGCTCGATCACGTCACCGCCGGCGAACACCATGCGGTACACCCCGCCTTCGCGCTTGACCTCGACCTCGAGCCGCGTCGACAGCGCATTGGTCACCGACACGCCGACACCGTGCAAGCCGCCGGAGAACGCGTAGGCACCGCCATCCTTCTTGTTGAACTTGCCGCCCGCATGCAGCCGGGTGAACACCAGTTCCACTACCGGCACCCCTTCCTGTGGATGCAGGCCCACGGGGATACCGCGCCCGTCATCCTCCACGGACAGCGAGCCGTCCTGGTGCAGTGTCACCGCGATCTTGCGCGCGAAGCCGCCCAAGGCCTCGTCGGCGGCGTTGTCGATCACTTCCTGGCAGATGTGGGTCGGATCGGTCGTCCGGGTATACATGCCCGGACGCTCCTTGACCGGCTCCAGTCCCTTGAGGACCCGGACCGAGGATTCGTCGTACTGTTGAGTCATAGCGTGTCGATGGTTAACGCGCTCAGTCGGCCGATCTGGCGTTCGTGAACGCGGGCAAAAAACAATTGGGAAACGAGTGCACCGCACAGCGCCAGGAACATATCCCACTGGGTATCCCATGGATCGCCCTGCGTCGCCAGAAAGGCATCGGCGGCAGCGCCGATGGCCAGCGCGGTCCACCACTCCACCAGCTCGTAACAGGCGGACAGCGCCATGCAGAAACACACCACCATAAATGTCAGCCAGCCACCCTGCAGCGGAGTCTGCCGGCGCAGCACCTCACGCGCCAGGATGGCCGGGAAAAACCCCTGGGCCAGGTGGCCGATACGGTCATAATGATTACGGGAAAAATCGAACAGCTCCTGCAGCCAGAAGCCGAGCGGGGTGAGCGCATAGGTATAGTGCGCCCCTACCAGCAACACCATGGCGTGCAATGACATGGCCCATACCGCCAGCGGGCTCCAGGCAAAACGCGGCCACAGCCACCAGACCAGCGGCAAGCCCAGCACGGCCGGAATCGCCTCCAGCCACCAGGTCGCCGCATCGTGCGCACCTAGCGCCGACCACAGCACGACCATGCCCACCAGCCCGAAAGGCAACCAGGGACGAGGAAGAGCCGTGGATATCGGCATGCGCATCAGCTCTCGTCGGTCTTTTCCGGTGCGGAATGGCGGCGCTGCAGGTAAGTCTCGTAGCTTTCCATGCCCCGCAAAAAGCGGGACAACTCACCCAGGGCACGCTGGTAGACGTCGCGTTTGAACTCGATCACCAGATCGACCGGCGCCCAATAATCGTTCCAGCGCCAGCCGTCGAACTCGGGGTGGTTGGTCGCCCTCAGGCAAACATCACAATCGCGGCCGACCAGTTTCAGCAGAAACCAGATCTGCTTCTGGCCCTTGTAGCTGCCGCGCCATTCGCGCCGCACCCAGTTGGTCGGAACGTCGTAGCGCAGCCAGTCGCGCGTACGGCCGAGAATTTTGACATGTTGTGGCAAGAGACCGACCTCTTCGAGCAGCTCACGGTACATCGCTGCTTCCGGACTCTCACCAGGCTTGATGCCCCCTTGCGGAAACTGCCACGAGTGCTCGCGCACGCGCTTGCCCCAGAACACCTCGTTACGGGCGTTGATGAGGATGATTCCGACATTGGGGCGGTATCCGTCCCGGTCCAGCATGGAGAAACCTGCAATTCGTCTAGTTAGTCGAATTTTTGCACATTTCGTCTACCCATGCCATTCGGCCTTCCGTCCAAGGAGGGCTCCGCCCTAGCGGATAAGGCGTGGCGCGCGCTCTGTCGGCCCAAACGGTGAACACGTCCGACGCCCTCGTCCAATCCGTGCCCGGCCCGAGACAAAGGTCTTGCCCGTACCCGGCAGAGCAGGTTAAATGACAGAGTGCTGATCAGCTGAACTATGATGAAGCGTTGATCTATACAAGCGTTTTACCGACACGGCAATCCGGGTGTCGGCTCGTGCCTACTTGACTCAAGATCGTAACCCCCGTCGAAGGAGTTTCCTATGAAACGTAAGGCTGTCATTCTTGTTGCCAGTGCTCTGGCTACGGCCGCCTCGGCCAGCCACGCCGCCAGCAGTGTGCTGAACGTCTACAACTGGTCCGACTACATCGCCGAAGACACCATTCCCACTTTCCAGAAGCAGACCGGCATCAAGGTGCGCTACGACGTCTATGACAGTAACGAAATCCTGCAGGCCAAAATGCTCACCGGCAAGTCGGGTTACGACATCGTTGTTCCCACCAACCAGTTCCTCGCCAAGCAGATTCAGGCCGGCATCTACCAGCCGATCGACAAATCCAAGCTGAGCAATTACAAAGAACTGGATCCGGAACTGCTCAAGCTCATGACCAAGTTCGACCCGGACAACAAGTACGCGGTGCCCTACTTCTGGGGGGTCAACACCATCGGCATCAACACCGACAAGGTCACCAAGGCACTGGGCGGTAAACTCCCGGAAAAACAGTGGGACATCCTGTTCAAGAAGGAAAACGTTTCCAAGCTCAAATCCTGCGGCGTCAGCGTACTGGACTCGCCGGGTGAAGTATTCCCGATGGTACTGAAATACCTCGGCAAGGACCCCGCCAGCAAGAATGAGGCCGACTACAAGGAAGCCGCAGCCCTGCTGAAAACCATCCGCCCCTACATCACCCGCTTCTCCTCCTCCGGCTACATCAATGAACTGGCCGGCGGCAACCTGTGCCTGGTCTACGGCTACGGTGGCGACCTCAATATCGCCCGCGTGCGTGCCGAAGAAGCCAAAAACAAGGTCAAGATTACCCCGCTGGTACCGAAGGAAGGCGTCGCCATCTGGGTCGACAGCATGGTCATCCCGAAAGATGCCAAGAACGTCGACAACGCCTACAAGTTCATCGACTACAACATGAGCGCCAAGGTGGCGGCTGCCAACGCCAACACCGTGAACTATGCACCGGGCAGCCTGGCGGCGCGCAAGTTCATCAAGAAGGAAAACCTCAGCAACCCGTCGATTTTCCCGACTCCTCAGGACATTCAGCACAGTTTCGTGATGCTGCCGATGGATCCGAAATTGCAGCGACTGACCACCCGTCTGTGGCAGGAAATCAAGACTCAGAAGTAACCTTCGGGCTGTCATGGTGTTACCAAGGCCGGTGATCCGGCCTTTTTCTTGCCATCAGCGGCAGGGGGAGTAACGCAGAGCCACCGCCACCCCAAGCGCCAGCGCGTCGGGGACACGGCGGGCGGCACGGGGTTTTGGCCGCGCCAAAGCAAAAAGCCCAGCTCGTAGTGAGCTGGGCTTTCTTGAGGGGAGTCTGGCGGTGTCCTACTTTCACACGGCAATGCCGCACTATCATCGGCGCTAAGGCGTTTCACGGTCCTGTTCGGGATGGGAAGGGGTGGGACCACCTCGCTAAGGCCGCCAGACATAAACTGTCAACAAACTAGAAGAAGCCTGGAAGCCGGTTGGCTTCCATTTCGAATTGGGTAATCGAT
>NZ_FXAG01000023.1 GCF_900177275.1 Pseudogulbenkiania subflava DSM 22618 | reverse complement strand
GCGTCGTTGGTGCCGGTGATGGTCACGTCGATGGTGCGATCCACCGTGCCGCCGTGGCCGTCGTCCAGCGTCAGGGTGAAGTGCTCGACCTTGGTCTCGTCCTTGCCCAGGTATTCCACCGCCGATGCCGCCACGCTGTAATTCCACGTGATGACCCCGCCCGTCCCGCTACCCGTGGTGTCGGTGGTGACGCTGGCCGTCAGGCTGCCCAGCGCCCCCGTCGAGGCGGTGATGGTCGGGCTGATGCTGTGCGTGTCGCTCAGATCGACGTCGCTGAAGCCGATGGTGCCGCTGTCGGTGAGGTTGCCTATCGGCGTCACCTGTTCGGTCACCGCGCCGGTAACATCGGTCGCCGCCACCACCGGCGCGTCGTTCACCCCTGCAAACTGCACAGTCGCCGTCGCCCAACTGAGCGTCCCATTACTGAGCCTGATCGCATAAGTAAAGGTATCTGTCTGGTATTCTCCAGCCCCAAGCGCATTCAATGTCGCTTTGAAATCAGCATTCAGGGTGCTCGCATCGTACCCCACCCGGCCATCCGTGGTGATCCAAATACGCGCCCCATGGGCGCTGGTATCGGTCGATGCCTCTGCTGCTATAGCAGTGTTATAAGCCGTATCTTTTGTCAGCAAATCTGTCGAGCTGCTGATGCCCGCAGTATTCGTTCCGTTATCCACCGAATAAAGCGTCTTGGCCGCCCCACCAAGATCGTTGGCCATCACGCTCAGGTAGACGACGTTTGACGAGTCTTCGGTCAACCCAGTGGAGCTACTGGTAAACAGATCGTCCCCTGCCTGCGGAGTGTTGGAAAACGAAGTGATGATGCCATTGGTGATACTGGCCATGATGATTCCCCCGACGAGATAAACCCGATGTCATTTCTGACAAGACTCGTAAAAACCTATAACAACTAACCATTCTGGATAATAGTTTTAAATGAGTAGAAAGCAATTGCCCTTCAGTACACCCCTGGTTTTCCGGTAAAACAGATGGTGATGTACTAGACTTTTGCCCCCTTGGTCATAGCGAACCCCGACAATCAGGGCGCCTTCCGGGAGAGGTCGAGGGCGGCAAAGGGCTGGCGGCATGCTTCGTGGCACGGCAAAAAGCACAAAGGTTGGCCGAAGCCCCTTTTTCGAGAGGCTTCGGCCAACCTTTGCATGTTCAGCCGGACTAACCGCCGGCGTGTGTCAGTTCGCTAACTAACGGGTTTCCAGCGGCAGGTGGCTCGCCATCGCGTTGATTTCCTTGATCGCCCGGCGGAAGCGGGCGTGGGCGCGTGAGACGGTGGATTCGCTGATGTCGAGCTGCTTGGCGGCGGCATAGCCGGTCATGCCGTCGATCTCCATCAGCCAGACGGCTTCGCGCGATTGCTTCTTCAGGCCGATCAGGTCGGCGACGTGGTTGAACTGTTCGAGTTTCATGTGTCTGTCCTCCTGCGTTATCGCTAAGCCCCCTTGGGTGTCGCCACCCACAGGCACATCGAAAATCCGCACTTCCCTGCCTTACTTCAGCATAGTTGCTTGCAAAAAAAATGCAGGTAAAAAATGCAAGCTGCCGATGGCGCCTTGAGCAGAAGGGCGATGCCGTTCCAGCCCAGAGCATCCGGTAGAACCCCCTCCCTGGCCAACCGGTCCGAGGAACTCGTGTGGGAATGCCGGGGTCTATACCACTGTCACAGACTCTGTTGACCGGGCATGTGTGCCCGGCAGCGTTGCGCGAGGTCTCTCATGAACAAGACCCTGACTCGTTCGATGATTGTCTTGCTGGCCGTGGCCACCCTGAGCGGCTGCGCCGGCATGACCCAACGCCAGAAGAACGCCGCCGTCGGTGCGGCGGTGGGCGGCGTGGCCGGTTCGGTGCTGACCGGCGGGGATTCGTTCGGCACGCTGGGTGGCGCGGCCATCGGCGGCGTCATCGGCCACGGCGTCAAGTAAGCATTTCAGCGGTGAACGCCCTGTTCCGGCTTGCCGGAATGGGGCGGTTCACGCTGGATGGACGTAAAAAAAGGAGGGCCAGAGCCCTCCCGAATGCCTTGAAGTAAAAAAGTCGCTTACTTCCAGTTTGCCGGCAGCTTGTAGCCGGCGTACTTCTGCTTGGCCCAGGCCTTGAACTCGTTGGAGTTGTAGGCGGCCACCACATCCTTCACCCAGGCCTTCTTCACGTCGGCGGCGCGCACCACCCCCCAGTTCACGTAGGCGTAGCTCTTTTCCTGATAGACGGCTTCAGTCAGCTTGATGCCCGAGCTGGTGGCGTAGTTGCCGTTGATCACGGCGAAATCCACGTCGTTACGCGAGCGCGGCAGCTGGGCGGCCTCCAGTTGCACGATCTTGATGTTCTTCAGGTTCTGGGCGATGTCGTGCTCGGAAGCGGTGAGCGGGTCGATACCCGGCTTCAGTTTGACCCAGCCCAGGTCGTTCAGCATCACCAGCGCGCGGGCGAAGTTGCTCGGGTCGTTCGGGGCGGCCACGGTGGAGCCCGCCTTGATGTCCTTCAGCGACTTCAGCTTGCCCGGGTAGATGCCCAGCGGCGCGGTCGGCACCTGGAACACCTCCTTCAGCGACAGCTTGTGCTCCTTGGCAAAGTTGTCGAGGTAGGGCTTGTGCTGGAACACGTTGACGTCGAGCGAGCCTTCCTGCAGCGCCAGGTTCGGGCGCACGTAGTCGGTGAACTCGACCAGCTTGACGGCGTAGCCCTGCTTTTCCAGGATCGGCTTGACCGACTGTTTGACCATGTCGCCGAAGTCGCCGACGGTGGTGCCGATGACGATTTCCTTCTTGGACGGGTCGGCGGCCAGGGCGGAACCGGCCACGGCCAGGCCCAGTACGGATACGGCCAGCGCCTTGAGAACGAATCTACGCATGATGAACTCCTTGTCTCTTTGCATCAGGTAAGGGATGGGGGATTAACGCTTGTCCAGCCGCGCCGCCAGACGGTTGCCGACGAACTGGATGATCTGCACGATGAGCACCAACAGCAGCACCATGGCGATCATCACCTCGGTCTGGAAGCGGTAGTAGCCGTAGCGGATGGCCAGGTCGCCGATGCCGCCGCCGCCCACCACGCCGGCCACCGCCGAGTAGGACAGGAAACTGATGGTGAGGATGGTGACGCCGGAGATCAGGCCGGAGCGTGCCTCCACCAGCAGCACCTTGGTGATGATCTGCAAGGGGCTCGCGCCCATCGCCTCGGCCGCCTCCACCACGCCGCGTGGCACCTCGCGCAGCGTCTGCTCGACCAGGCGGGCGAAGTACGGGATCGCCGCGAACGACAGCGGCACCGCGGCCGCCACCGGGCCGATGGTCGACCCGACCAGGATCCGGGTCAGCGGCACCAGCGACACCATCAGGATGATGAACGGGAACGAACGCACCAGATTGACCAGCCAGCCCAGCACGCCGTTGACGATGCGATGGGCAAAGATCTGCCCCGGCTGGGTCAGGTAGAGCAGGAAGCCCAGCGGGCCGCCGAAGCAGAACGCGGCGGCCAGCCCGATGGCCAGCATCAGCGCGGTTTCCTTGCAGGCCTGCCAGATTTCCGGGGCCATCATGCTCAGGTTGGCGAGCGCATCGGCAAAAGTCAGCGTTTCCATCATGCGGCCTCCAGCAGCGAGCGGGCGAGTTCGGACTCCGCCTCGATCCGTCCATCGACGATATCCAGCACCTCGACCACCCGGCCGGCGTCCAGCACCGCGGCACGCTGGCAGATCGAGCGCACCACGTTCATCTCGTGCGTCACCACCACCACCGTCACGCCGAAGCGGCGGTTGATGTCCTGCAGGCAGTCGAGAATGCTCTGGGTGGTCTTGGGGTCGAGCGCCGAGGTGGCCTCGTCGGCCAGGATCACCTTGGGATTGGGCGCCAGGGCGCGGGCGATGCCGACGCGCTGCTTCTGGCCACCGGACAGTTGCGCCGGGTAGTGACCGGCGCGGTCGGTCAGGCTCACCACCTCCAGGCACTCAGCGACGCGCTTCTCGATATCGCCCTTGGACCAGCCGGCGATCTCCAGCGGAAACGCCACGTTGCCGGCCACGGTGCGGTTGGCCAGCAGGTTGAACTGCTGGAACACCATGCCGATGTTTTGACGGGCGCGGCGCAGTTCGCGCGCGGACAGGCCGGTGAGATCCTGGGTGTCGACGATGACGCTGCCCTCGTCCGGGCGCTCGAGCAGGTTGATCAGGCGCATCAGGGTGGATTTGCCGGCACCGGAGTAGCCGATCAGGCCGAAGATTTCGCCGGCGCCGATCGACAGCGAGGTCGACGCCACCGCCTCGAACCAGCCACCGTCGGGGCGACGGTAGCGTTTGCGCACATTCTGCAAATGAATCATGGTGAAGCTCCAATGACAAAGCCCGCCGTAGACACGGCGGGCTTTGTGCATGGAAATCTTCGAGATCGAAAATCGTTACAGCCTGTCAGGCTGCCCACGCTTTAGCTATTTTACGCCCGCAAGCTGTGTTCAAATCGGCGATAGTTTTCTGTATTGAACATGTTTTTTCCTTTCCGGTCAAGACCGAAAGTGCGATTTTCACTGCTTACGCGCTAACACCCAGTCAAAGCCACTAGACCCCACCACACGCCAGGGTATTCTCCCTTCACACCGGCAGTAATTCCGCCGACAAGGGCAGGTGATCGGATAGTCCGTTCCACGGCGCGCCTTGATGGGCCCTGGCGTTGACCGGGCGCAGACCGCGCACGTAGATGCGGTCCAGGGTCAAGAGCGGCAGACGCGACGGAAAGCTGCGCGCATGTTGGCCGAACAGGTGCTGAAACACCTCGTGCAGGCCGTTCTCGGCCAGCAGCCGGTCGGTCGCCTCGCCGCGCCAGTCGTTGAAGTCGCCCGCCAGAATCAGCGGATAGTGCGGCGGAACGTTGTCTCGGATGTAGCGCGCCAGCGTGGTGTACTGCTTGCGCCGGTCGCCTGCGCGCAGGTTGAGATGGGCGCACAGCGCGATCACCGGCGTACTCCAGCCGGGCGGCTCCAGCACGCAATGCAGCACGCCGCGGCTCTCGAAACGGTTGACCGAGATATCGAGATTGCACCAGGAGGCGATCGGAAAGCGGGTCAGCACCGCATTGCCGTGATGGCCATGGCCGTAGCTGGCGTTGAGGCCGTAGGCGGCCTTGCGCCCGAGCTGGCGCGCCAGGTACTGGTGCTGGGGAATGCGCGGCCACTCGTGGTGGCTCAGCGTGCGCAGCAGGTTCTTGCCCTGCACTTCCTGCAGGAACATCACGTCGGACGACAGCGAGTCCAGCGCCTTGGCCATGTCTTCCACCCTGACGTGGCGGTTGAGCACCGACATGCCCTTGTGGATGTTGTAGGTCGAAACCTTGAGCGGTTCCATTATGTCAGCCAGCCCTTCCACATCGCAGCTTGGCGTTGCCGGGTTGCCACGGCGGCCCCCGGCAGGTACTGCCCGCCCGGCCTGACCAGACAAAAAAACGCCAATCGGATAAACCCACTATAGACAGCCGGCACACCCCGCGCCCTGCCGCATCGGCAAAAACAACAGCCCCGCGAGGCGGGGCTGTACGGGTCTGGCGCCGGGGCGCGGCCAGGCAACGGCTTACTTCTTGGCGGCAACACTCTTGGCGGCACGCGGAGCCTTCGGGGTCTTCGCGCTCTTGAGCTCGACCACCTCCTTCACTTCGGCCACCACCACCGGGGCCACCGGCTCGGCGGGAGCCTCCGCCACCACAGCCTCGGCCGGCACCTCCACCTTGGCCTCGGGAGCGGTCTCGACCAGCAGGCGCTCGAGCAGCTTGCTGCGGGAAGAAATGCGCCGGTCGAAACGCCAGTCGTTCATCAATTCGATCGCCGCCTCGAAGTAGCGCATGTCGATCTCGTACAAGGCTTTCAGGTCGAACGACTGGCCCAGTTCCAACGCCGCCGCCAGATCCTTCAGCACCTGTACCTGTTCTGCGTTCTCGCCCGACTCAATGTACTTCCTGATTTTCTTGGCTGCGTTCATCGTCAATCCTTGCTTTTATAAAGAATAAAATTACATGTCATGCAATTTTAACATGGGACAACCCGGAACAATTTTAAGGTTTTCTTACAACCTCCGACACAGCCTGCAGCAAGCCTGCCCGCGTCGGCAATCCATTAAAGCAAACCCGGTCGGCACGCGCCACCCGGAACACGCCGGCGGGCCGGAGAGAGGGCGTGATCAGGATGGCAGGTGCCGCGGCAAGAGACGCAACGCCTCGGCGTTGGAAGGGGAAAACACTTTGTCGGCGGCCTCGGCCCAGGGCAGCCACTGATAGCGGCTATGTTCGTCCGGCGCCAGCGTCACCGGCAGCGGCGCCGGCAGCAGCAGACCGAACACATGCTCTTCGTTCTCTGTCACGCCAGGCGGGTAGCGATGACGCCAGTGCGGGTAGATCTCGTAACGGTTGGTGATGTGCCAGTCGCTCAGCTGATAGGCATCGGCGTCGAGCCCAGTCTCTTCGCGCACTTCGCGCCGTGCCGTGTCGATCAACGCCTCCTGCCCTTCCCGGCTGCCCGTGACCGACTGCCAGAAACCGGCGCGGTCGGCGCGTTCGATCAGCAAGGCCTGGCCGTCGGCGGAATGAATCACCACCAGCACCGATACCGGCTGCTTGTTGCCCATCAGCCCTTGCTCCCGGCGTCCGGCTTGTCGAGCGCGGCCATCAGCCCGGCCAGTTCGACCGCGGACTTGACGCCCATCTTGTCGAACACGCGCGAGCGGTGCACTTCCACCGTCTTCATGCTGATCGCCAGTTCGTCAGCGATCTGCTTGTTGAGCTTGCCCAGCAGGATCAGCTGCATCACCTCGCGCTCGCGGTCGGTGAGCAGCGCCAGCGACTGGTTGAGCCGGTTCAGCCGCCCGAAGCGGTCGCGCTCTTGCTGATCGCGCAGCAGCGCCTGGTCGACCATGGCCAGCAGCCGGCCATCGTCGAACGGCTTCTCCATGAAATCGATGGCGCCGAGCTTGAGCGCCGCCACCGCATGCGGCACGTCGCCGTGCGCGGTGAGCATAATCACCGGCGGGCAGTAGGGATGTTCGGCCAACCTTTCGAGCAGCACGATGCCGCTGATCCCGGAGAGGCGCAAATCGACGATCAGCGCATTGAAGGCAGCCGGGCCGAGGCCGGCCAGAAAGGCCTCGGCGCTGTCGAAACCGGTGGTCTGGAAGCCCTGCCCGTCGAATAGCCAGATCAACGAGTCGCGCACCGCCTCGTCGTCGTCAATCACCGCAAGCTGCTTATCCGGCATGCTCTCCCTCTCGTGGTTAGGCGGCGTCCCCGCTGGCCTGGGCCAGTATGCGCACCTCGCGCTGCGGGAACGGGATGGTGATGCCATGTTGCTTGAAAGCGCGCCAGATGGCCAGATTGATCTCCGACTTGAGCCCCAGGAAGCCGTTTTCAGGATCGGCCACCCAGAACCCCAGCTCCATGTTGATGCCGCTGTCGGCGAAGGCGGTGACGAACGAGGCCGGCGCCGGGTCACGCAGCACGCGCGGATGCACGGCGGCTTCGCGCAACAGTCGCAGCACCAGTTCCAGGTCGCTGTCGTAGCCGACCTGCACCGTCACGCTGGTCCAGATGCTCTTGTCCGAATAGGACTGGTTGACCACGGTGCTGGCGATCAGGGTGTCGTTCGGCACCAGGGCCTCGGTACCGTCGGCCGATTTCAGCACCACGTAGCGCGAGGTGATCTTGGTGACGTAGCCGGTGCGGTTGTCGATCATCAGCCTATCGCCGATGCGAATCGAGCGATCGAGCAAGATGATGAAGCCGGACACGTAATTGCTGGCGATCTTCTGCAGACCGAAGCCCAAGCCGACGCCGAGCGCACCGCCGAACACCGACAACACGGTGAGGTCGATGCCGATGATCGGCAGCGCCACCATCACCCCGGCCACCAGCAGCACGGTCCGCGTCAGCTTGGTGAACACGATGCGCAGGCTCAGGTCGATATCGGTGAGCTTCATCACGCGCGATTCGATGATGCGGCTCACCCACAGCGAGCCCACCAGGATGATGGCCACCCACAGCAAGCCGGTCAGGATCATGTACAGGTTGACCTCGACCTTGCCGACGTGGAAACGGATCGACTCCAGCCAGTCCACCGCCAGGGTATCGACGCCGATGGCCCAACTGACGAAGCCGACCCAGAACAGCGTGGCGAGGAAGTGCTCGGTGGTGCGCTCGAAGCGGCCTTTCGGCAGCGCCTGGCGCACCATGGCGGTGGCGACACGGATCAGTCCGAGCCAGAACAGCATGGCACTGGCAATGGGCAAAATCTGCGGAGGCGCCTTCAGCAGCAGGCGCCAGCCCAATCCACAGACGATCACCAATACCTGCGCCGCCAGCGGCAGCACCAAGCGGTAACCGACATAGGGCAGGAAACGCTCGTAACGCTCGGGATGCTCGGCAAACAACCGTCGGAACACCCTTCTGGCGATGTACAGACCCGCCAGGAACGCGGCGAGCGCCAAGACAAGTTCAAGCCAGCCCGAAGCCGTCTCCAAGGCGTCCACCAGCTTGTCGAGAGTCAGCAGTCTATTGCCGTTGACCAGCATGCGAAACAGACCTCCTTAATGAATGGCAGAGAGTGAAGATTGCGGCGCATCGACCGACAGCACGCCGTCGGTCAGGCGCAGCACGCGCCCGGCGCGGCTTGCCAGACGGTCGTCGTGGGTGACGATCACCAGGCTGGTGCCGAGGCTGGCATTCAGTTCCAGCATCAGCTCGAACACCGCGTCGGCATTGCCGCGGTCGAGGTTGCCGGTCGGTTCGTCGGCCAGCACGCAGGCCGGCCGCGTCACCAAGGCACGAGCGATGGCGGCGCGCTGGCGCTCGCCGCCGGACAACTCACCCGGCTTGTGCGCAAGACGCCGCGACAAGCCGACGCGGCCCAGCATCTCGGCCGCCTGCTGTTCCGCCTCGGACCGATTCATGCGTCGGATCAAGAGCGGCATCATGACGTTTTCCAGCGCGGTAAATTCCGGCAACAGGTGGTGGAACTGATAGACGAAGCCGAGCGAGCGGTTGCGCAGCTCGCCACGCTGCCGCTCGCTCAGGGTAGACAGCGATTGTCCCAGCACCTCGATCTCGCCCGAGCTCGGGGTATCGAGCCCGCCCAGCAGGTGCAGCAAGGTGCTCTTGCCCGAGCCGGATGCGCCGACGATGGCCAGCCGCTCGCCCTGGTCCACCTCGAGCGTCACTTTCGACAGCACCTGGACGTTCAGCCCGCCCTCGTCGTAGACCTTGGACAGGTCGTGGCAACGCAGTACCTTATTCATAGCGCAGGGCCTCCGCCGGCTGGGTGCGCGCCGCGCGCCAGCTCGGATACAGCGTGGCCAGGAGGGCCAGCAGCAGCGAAATCACGGTGATGGTGGAGACGTCGCTCCACTGCACGTCGGACGGCAGGTAGTCGATCATGTACACCTCGCTCGACAGAATCTTGGTGCCGAGGATGCGCTCGATCAGCGGCACGATGACGTCCAGGTTGAGCGCCACCAGCACGCCGCCGGCGACGCCGGAGAAGGTCCCCAGCACGCCCGACACGGCTCCCTGGATCATGAAGATCTTCATGATGCTGGCCGGCGCGGCGCCCAGGGTGCGCAGGATGGCGATGTCGGCCTGCTTGTCGGTGACCACCATCACCAGCGAGGAGACCAGGTTGAACGCCGCCACGGCGACGATCAGCGTCAGGATGATGGTCATCATGCGCTTCTCGATCTGCACCGCGCGGAAGTAGTTGGCATTGGTATCGGTCCAGTCCGTCGTCAGCGCGCTGGCCGACAGCTTGTTACGCAGCTCGGCCTTGACCAGCGGCGCCGCCATCGGGTCGTCCAGCTTCAGCCGCACCCCGCTCACCATGCTGCCCATGCGGAACAGCACCTGGGCATCCTTGAGGTGGATCATCGCCAGCGACGAGTCGTACTCGAACATGTCGACCTTGAACATGCCCACCACGGTGAACTGCTTCAGGCGCGGCAGCATGCCGGCCGGCGTCACGCTGCCCTCCGGGGTGATCACCGTGACCTTGTCGCCGGTCACGACGTTGAGCTGGCGCGCCAGCTCGACACCCAGCAGGATGCCGAATTCACCCGGCTTGAGCGAAGCCAGCTTGCCGGTCACCATGTGCTTGCCGACATCGACCACGCGGTCCTCACTGGCCGGGTCGATGCCGCGGATGAGGGCCCCGCGCACGTTGCCGGCGGCCGACATCAGGCCCTGGGCATTGACGAAGGGGGCGGCGGCGATGACGTGCGGCTCCTTGGCCGCCAACCCGGCCACCGATGGCCAATCCGCCAACTTGCCTTGGTAGGTGCTGACCTCGACGTGCGACGCGACGCCGAGAATGCGGCCGCGGATTTCCTTCTGGAAACCGTTCATCACCGACAGCACGATGATCAGCGCCGCCACCCCTAGGGCGATGCCCAGCACCGACACCAGCGAAATGAAGGAAATGAAACCGTTGCGGCGCTTGGCGCGCAGGTAGCGGAAGCCGATCAGGGCTTCAAAAGGGAGGGCCATTCAGAGGAATCCTCGGGCAGGGGCAATGAATAAACGTCGTGGCGCGCGTCGAGGCCAGTACGATTGGCGCCACAGGGCAAAAAGGCAAGGCAGCAACGCGGCATGCACCGCAAGCGGTTGACGTCAACGGCGCTCAGCCCTGGTAGGGGTTGTCGAGGCCCTGCATCATCGCCACCAGGAAGGCGCGCACCTGACGCTCGTCGCACCCCATCAGGATGGCATCCTCGAAGGCATCCTGCGCCATCTGCGCCAGCTCTTCGAGGTTCTCGTTCATCACCTTGATCTTCTCGACGCAGGCGACCACGTTGCCCTCCGGATCGAGCCAAACCGGTTGTTGCAGTTTCATAGGACGTTCCGTTCGACTTTCAAAAACGCAATGCCCGCCAGGGCGGGCATCGACGGTAGCGCGCGGCATGCCGCATCAATGCGACGAGGCCACTTTTTTCTTGTGGGCGCCCTTGGCGGACTTGCCGGCCACGGACGACTTGCTCTTGGTCTCTTCGGCCTTCCTGCCGCGGGACGACCTGCCCGCCTTGGCGGAAGCCTTGCCCTTGTCGGAGGCGGCCTGTTCCTGCTTGCAGTGACGGCCCTTGCGGCAGACCGTCTTGGCACCCGCATCCTTGGCCTCGGCCACCGCGGCTTCCTGCTTGCAGTGCCGCCCTTTGCGACAGACCACCTTGGCACTCGGTGCCTTGGCCTCCGCCACCGCCTTCGAAACGTTCTTCACCGGAGCCGGCTCGCTGTCGTCGCGCACGAAGTTCGAGGCCGAGCCGCGGTTGACACGGCGGGCGCCGTTGTAGCGCGCCGTCCAGTAATCCTGGTTCATGTTGGAGACTTCGACCGACTTGCCGGTGCGCGGGGAGTGGATGAACTTGCCGCCCCCCATGTAGATGCCGACATGCGAGTACTGGAAGCCACGGGTATTGAAAAAGACCAGATCGCCGGGCGCCAGTTCACTTTTATCGACCGCTTTTCCGGTATGCGCCATTTCCGCCGCCGTGCGCGGCAGATTCACCCGTAATGATTTTTTGAATACATACTGAATGAAACCACTGCAATCCAGCCCTGCCGAAGGATTACTGCCGCCAAAACGGTAAGCCACGCCCAGCAGGCTCATGGCCTGCAACAACAGGTCGCCGACAGCCTCTTCGCCCGGTGCGGCAAACTTGCCGATGGGGTCTTCCTGGGTGTCAGCAGCGGGATGATTTTCCGTGGGGGCTTTGTCTGGCGCGGCATAAGCCAATACCATAAAGGTAGCCAGCACCCAAGCCAGTAGGTGCAGATGCAATTTCATAGGCCGCACTCTATCGGACGAGGCGTGGAGTGTAAAGCCAACCCAAAATGCGGGATACCCGATGCTGAAAGAAACCCTGATCGCCATGCGCGACCTGCCGCGCCTGAAGGAAATCACCGGAATCCTGTTCCGCCACGGGCTCGGCCAGTTCGCCCAGCGCCTGAAGCTGCCGCGTGCGCTGGCCAAGGCCGGCGCCTGGCTGAATCTTCCCTTGCCGGAGGGCGACGAAGGCCTGCCGCCGCCGGTGCGGGTGCGCCTGGCGTTCGAGGAACTCGGCCCGACCTTCATCAAGCTGGGGCAGATTCTCTCCACCCGTGTCGACGTCTTCCCGCAGGAGTGGATCACCGAATTCGAGAAACTCCAAAGCCATGTGCCCCCCCTGCCCCCCGAGCAGGTGCCCTACCTGGTCAAGCAGGCGCTGGGCCAGCCGATCGAGGAGCTGTTCGGGGAGTTCGAGATGGAGCCGATCGGCTCGGCCTCGATCGCCCAGGTGCATCGCGCCACGCTCAAGGACGGCACCGTGGTGGCGGTCAAGCTGCGCCGCCCCGGCATCGTTCCCAAGGTGCAGGCCGACCTGCGCATCCTCGAACACATCGCCGGGCTGATCGAGCTGGAGTTCCCCGACGCCCGGCGCTACCAGCCGACCGAAATCGTCAACGAGTTCGCCCGGTCGCTGAACCGCGAGATGAACCTGGCGATCGAGGCGCGCAACATGGAGCGCTTCCGGCGCGACTTTGCCGACGACCCCTTCGTGCACGTGCCCGGGGTGTATTGGGACTACACCAACCCCGCGGTCAACGTGCAGGACTTCATCGACGGCCAGGCCGCCACCCGGGTCGACACGCTGCAGGCGGCAGGGCTCGACCCCATCACCCTGGCCGACCGCGGCGCCGACGCGGTGCTGCGCATGATCCTGATCAACGGCTTCTTCCACGCCGACCCGCACCCCGGCAACGTGATCTTCCAGCCCGACAACTGCATCGCCTTCATCGACTTCGGCATGGTCGGACGCATCAGCCATGCCCGCCGCGACGAGATCGTCGACCTCCTGGCCGCCCTGTCGGGGCGCGACGAACGCGCCATGATCGACGTATTGATCGAGTGGACCGGCACCACCCCGGTCGACGAAGACAAGTTCGCCGACGACATCGGCGAGTTCATGTTCCAGTACGAGCACGTGCCGTTGAAGGACCTCAACATCAGCCAGCTGATCGTCGACATCATGGCGCTGATCCGCGACCACGGCATCGTGCTACCGCCGGACATGGCCATGCTGTTCAAGGCGCTGATCACGCTGGAAGGCCTGGGGCGCCAGCTCAACCCGGATTTCCAGCTGGTCGAGCACCTGACGCCGTTCGTGCGCGAGCTGATCCTCAACCGCTACACCCCAAAAACCCTGCTCAAGCGCGGCAAACAGACCCTGGTCGAGGCCATGGGCATGATCGGCGACCTGCCGCGCGACCTGATCCGGCTGGGCAAGGATGTCCGCCACGGCAAGTTCCGCATCAACTTCGACCTGCAGCGGCTCGACAGCTTCGGCCGCCAGCTCGACCGCACCGCCAACCGGCTGACCATGGGCATCGTCACCGGCTGCCTGATCATCGGCTCGTCCATCGTCATGACGGTGAACGCCGGGCCGAAGCTGTTCGGGCTGCCTTTCTTCGGCTTTCTGGGCTTCATGGTGGCGTTCTTCAACAGCATCTGGCTGATCTGGTCGATCTGGCGTGCCGGCAAGGAATGGTGAAGCCATGAAATACGCACTGTATGCCGCTTTATGGCTGGCTTCGGCCAACGTGATGGCCCTGGAGGTCATCGACCTGGGCTGGCGCGATGGCCGCGAGGTGGCGGACGCCATCGCTCCCCACCTCCAGCCGGGGGAAAGCGCCAGCGGCCTGGGGCGGCAACTGATCCTGGATGCCTCGCCGGCACGGCTCGCCACCCTGCGCAGCCTGGCTCGCACCCTGGACGTGCGGCCGAGCAATCTGTTGATCGAGGTGGAACAGAACGGCGACTCGCGCCAAAGCAGCTCCACGCTGTCGCTCGGCGGCGCGGCGCGCATCGGCAACGTCGAGCTTGACCTCGGGCGCCGCCGCGGCGATCTGGCGCTCGACGCCGACGCCACACAAAGCCGTGGCAGCCGCCACAGCCGCCAGACGCTGCGCCTGCTCGACGGTGGCAGCGGCTTCATCGAGAGCGGCAGCAGCCGCCCCCTGCCCTGGCTGCTGGTCACCCCGCAAGGCGGCATCGTCCGCGGGGCCGAGTATCAGGATGCCGTGACGGGGTTTTACGTACGCCCGAGGCGCAACGGCAACCGCGTGGTGGTGGAACTGGCGGCGCGCCAAGAGGCCTTCGGCGCCGGCGGCATCGAGCAAAGTCGGCTGAGCACCACCGTGACCGGCGCCGTCGGCGAATGGATGCAGATCGGCAGCGTGGGACTCGACGAGCAGGGACGGCAGGTCATGCTGCTCGGCGTCAGCCAGTACCTGCGCTCGGTGGAGCGAATCGTGCGTATCCGCGTCCTGGCTGACAACTAGCTCCCGCATCGCCGCTCTCCCTGCCTCGCGGCCCCTTTCCCAAAAGCCGCCCCGGCACGGCGTCTCCAGCAGGCTGTTTCCGGTTTGCAACAGGCCCGGCTAAGCGCAATCGTGCGTCGTTGACTCTATTAATGATAATAATTATCATTTATTAAATTACACGCACTCAAGGAGCACCCGATGAACGCCATGCTGGTCGGAGCCGATACCCTGGGCAACATCCCCACCGTGCTGGAGAGCTTCGGCATCTCCATCCACCGCCACCTGAGCGGCCGCAACAGCTCGCATCAGCGCAAGCTCGACCGCCTGCCCGCCGGCACCGACATGCTGATCCTGTTCACCGACTTCCTCGGCCACAACGTGATGCGCCACTTCCGCGAACTGGCCTCGGAGCAGAACGTGCGCTTCATCGCCTGCCGCCGCTCGGTGTGCGCGCTGAAGCAATCGCTCAGCGGCGTCGGCCTGTGCGAGCAAAACGCCTGCGCCAACTGTCCCAATGTGGCCAAGCGCGGCAAGGGCAAGCACTGAGGCGTTGCCCAAATGCGCAAGGCCGGACATGGTCCGGCCTTGCTGTCTAGCGCCAACGCAGGCGGACGCGCTATTCGCCCCGCCCGGCCTTGCGTGCCGCCTTCTGCATTAGTTGCAGCTGGCGCGAGAACTCGCTGCAGTTGCCGCACAGGAACAGATGAATGCGCAGCCGCAGGTACTCGCTCTTGCTCAACGGGCGGTCGAGTGCGTCGGAAATCAGCCGGCTAGCCTGTTTGCAGTTGATTCTCATGCGGCACCACCCCCCAGCCAGCGGATTTCCAGGCATTCGCGCAGGCTCATCCGGGCGCGATACAGCAACACCGAACAGTTGGTCGCGGTAATGCCGAGGTTATTACAGATGTCGGCGATCTCCATGCCGATCACCTCGCGCATCACGAACGCCATCGCGGTGCGGCGCGGCATCACCTGCGCGCAGCGCTCGAACACCTCCCAGAACTGCTTGGCGACGAGTTCCTGTTCCGGTCCGGTCCATTCGCGGATGGCGTGCTGCCAGTGGCCGCTGGCGTCGAACAAGGCGTCGACGTCGGCGTCGTCGAGCGTGTCCTCGAACGACTCCAACGGCACCTCGCGCGACTGGCGGCGTACGGCGTCGATCAGCTTGAAGCGCAGGATCGAGGTCAGCCAGGTGCGCGGGGCCGACTTGCCGACGAACGATTTGCGCGACTCCAGCGCCGCCAGCAGCGTCTCCTGCACCACCTCGTCGGCGGCCTGGCGGTCGCGCAGTTGGGCCAGCGCGTAGCGCAGCAGGTAGGGACGCTCCGCCTCGATCAGTTCGGGGGTGATCATCGGGCACCCGCCCTTTCTTGTTGGCTTGTCATGCCTTGCAATAGTCGATGGCGTCGGCCAGACGGTCCACGGCCACGATCTCCAGCCCATCGATCGGCTGGCGCGGACGGTTGGCGGTCGGCACGATGGCGCGGGTGAAACCGAGCTTGGCGGCTTCCTTGAGGCGCTCCTGCCCGCGCGACACCGGGCGCACCTCGCCGGCCAAGCCGACCTCGCCGAACACCACCAGTTTTTCCGGCAACGGACGGTTACGCAGCGACGAGACGATAGCCAGGATCACCGCCAGGTCGGCCGCCGGTTCCGAGATTTTCACCCCGCCCACGGCGTTGAGGAACACGTCCTGGTCGAAGCACGCCACCGTGGCGTGGCGATGCGCCACGGCCAAGAGCATGGCGAGCCGATTCTGCTCCAGCCCGACGGTGAGCCGCTTGGGCTGGAAGCCGTGGGCGTCGTCCACCAGCGCCTGCACCTCGACCAGCAACGGCCGCGTGCCCTCCTGCGTCACCAGCACGCAGGACCCGGCGACGTCGTCGCGGTACGAGGACAGGAAGATCGCCGACGGGTTGGACACGCCCTTGAGCCCCTTGTCGGTCATGGCGAACACGCCCAGTTCGTTGACCGCGCCGAAACGGTTCTTGATGGCTCGGATCATGCGGTGACTGGAGTGCGACTCGCCCTCGAAATAGAGCACGGTGTCGACCATGTGCTCCAGCACGCGCGGGCCGGCCAGCGAGCCTTCCTTGGTGACGTGGCCGACCAGAAGGATGGTGGTGCCGGTCTGCTTGGCCATGCGCGTCAACTGCGCGGCACACTCGCGCACCTGGGACACCGAACCGGGCGCCGACGTCACCTGCTCGGTGTACAGCGTCTGGATCGAGTCGATCACCGCCACCTCGGGCGCCTCCTGCTTCAGCGTGGCGAGGATTGCCTCGAGGCGGATTTCGGCGAGGAAACGCACGCGCGCCGGGTCGACCGCCAGGCGCGAAGCACGCAGTGCGATCTGCTGCGGCGATTCCTCGCCGGAGACGTACAGCACCTTGCGGCGCGCGCCGACCTCCGACAACGCCTGCAACAGCAGCGTGGACTTGCCGATGCCGGGGTCGCCGCCGATCAGGATCACCGCACCGCGCACCAGGCCGCCGCCCAACACGCGGTCGAGCTCGCCAATGCCGGACGGCTCGCGCGGCACTTCCACCGCTTCGACCTCGGACAGCACCTGCACCTGGCTCGTGGTATCGGCCCAGGCCTGGAAACGCGGGTTGGCCGAAGTCGGCGCCTGCACCGTTTCCACCAGGGTATTCCAGCTCTGGCAGTGCGGGCACTGCCCCTGCCACTTGGGCGACTGCCCGCCGCACTCGGTACAACTGTAAACGGTCTTGATTTTGGCCATGCGAATGTCGCCGGCGCTCAGCCGGCGGGAGAGGCGGCGGCGCTGCTGCCCTTCTTGTTGAGTTGCTTGATGATGTCGAGCAGCTGCTTTTCCTCGTCCGACGGGTCTTTCGCCGAACTGCCAGGGGCTTTGGCCGGCAGCCCGCCGCGGCGGATGGCGGCCAGCACCGCCGCCACCTGCGGATCGTTGCGCATCGCCCGGTCGGCCTCTTCCGGGCTGAGCTGGGCCTGCGGCTTGTCACCCGCCGAGGCCGCGCTGGCCTCCGGCTTGTGCGCCGCCGCGGGCGCGGCCGGTGCGACGGGGTCCGACGGCGGGGCGATGGTCTCGAGCTTCTGCTTGACCATGTACTCGTGCATTTCCCGCCAGCCGGCGTAAATCTGCGCCTTGTCGGCGTCGGGATTACGCTGATAGCACTCCTCCAGCGAACGCCCGCTCTGGCGGCAGGCGGCACCGACCGCCTTGTTGGCGTCCTTGGACAGACCGGAGACGTTGTTGACCCAGTTGCAGCCAGCCAACGTCAGCAACAGGGGAATGACGAGCAGGGAACGCATGAGGCCCCTTTCTTCAGGAGACGAGTTGCGGGCGCAGATCCAGTTCGATCACCCGACCGCTCTGCCCCTTGCTGGCCTCGCTCACCCAGAACAGGAAGTGCGGCAGCAGGTCGGCGATCTGGGCACGCTCGGTCTTGGCCTCGCCCGGGTGGGTGCGGTTGCGCTGCGGCGCGTTGACTGAGCCGGGAATCAGCAGGTTGACGCGCAGGTTGGGGTAAACGTCCCATTCGTTGGCGGCCACGGCGGTGAGGTAATGCAGGCCCGCCTTCGAGGCACCAAAGCCGCCCCAGTACGCGCCCGGCTTGGCACCATGGCTTTCGCCCACGAACAGCACTGCGGCATCCGGCGACTCGGTCAACAGCGGCAGGCAGGCACGCGTCAGCGCGAACGGTGCCACGGTGTTGATGCGGTACTGGCTCATCCACTCGTCCACCGTCTGATTGGACAGCGGCGAGAGCGCGTAGAAATGCGAGGCGCAATGCACGATGCCGTCCAGCCGGCCGCAAGTCTGCTTGATCTGGAAGGCCAGGTTGTTGAACTGCTCGTCGGTGGCCGTCAGCAGGTCGAGCGGGATCGCCACCGGCTCGGGAGCCCCGGCCGCCACGATCTCGTCGTACACCCCCTCAAGGCGCTTCACGCTACGCGCCAGCACCACCACCGTGGCACCGTGGCGGGCGTAATGCAGCGCCACCTCGCGCCCGATCCCCTGAGTGGCACCGGTCACCAGGATCACCCGGCCGGCAAGGCTTGCGTTGTTCTGTTCAGTCGTCATCATCGGTTTTTCTGTTTCATCCAATCCTGCTTCAACACCTGCGCGGCGGAAACGCCGCTCTGCACGGCAGCCTCCAGCGTGGCCGGGTACGGCGAATCGACCCAGTCGCCGGCCAGATAGCCGCATTGTACGCCGATGCGCGTCCCCGGGCGCAGCACGCCCGCCACGGCGGCGAAGGTGGCACGTTTCTCCACCAGCACGCGTGACCACCGCGGCGGCGCCAGCTCCGGCTGCAGACGGCGCAGATCGGCGAGCACCCGAGCGACCAGTTCGTCGTGCGGCAAGGCGGTGACGGCGTCATCCGGGGCGCTGATCACCGCCGCCACCAGGCCATGCTCGCCGCTCAGCGCCTCGCGGTCGAACAGCCAGTCGGCGGTGCCACCGGCGACCCCGGTCATCAGGCGCGGCAACCGCACACGTTGGCCGAAGCGCAGGTATACCGTGCATATCGGCTGGTAACGCAAAAGCTGAAGCCGCTGCTGCAACGCCGTGTCGTCCAGCAGGGCGGCGGCATGCTGCGGCCCGACCGCCACGATGGCGGCATCGAAGCGCTCGCCATCGATCTCGGCGCCGCCGTCGGCGAAGGCGACCCGGCGCACCCGGCAGCCGCTGCGCAGCTGCGCTCCCTGCCCCTCCAGCCACACCCACGCCGGCTGCGGAAACAGCGCCGACAAGTTGTGCCGCGGCAGCAGCAGGTCGCTGTCGGCGCGCGTGGCGCCCAGGCTGTCTCGCAGCACGTTGGCCAGTATCTGCATCGAGGCCTCGGCCAGCGGGGTGTTCAGCGCCGACAACACCAGCGGCTGCCAGAAGCCAGCCAGCAGCGCCGGCCCCTGGCCTTGCGCGGCCAGCCACTCGGCCACCGGCATGTCCCGGGCCAGACGCCACTGCTGGCGCTTGAGCCTGTCGAGCGCCCGGCTTAGCCGCCACTTGTCACGCCAGCCCAAACCGCTTGCCGCAAGCAGCCCCCACGCCACGTGCAGCGGCGCCGGCAGCGGCGGGCAGTGCAGGTGCAGCCCGCCGTGGCGGTACCAGTTCATCGGCTGGCGCAGCAGCACTGCGTCGGGGTCGACACCGACCCGGGCCATCAGCCGCAGGCACTCGCGGTAGGCGCCGATCAGGATGTGCTGGCCGTTGTCGAGCGCCAGGTCGGCGTCGCGCACCCGCCGCGCCCGCCCGCCGGGCTCGCGGCCGGCCTCGAACACCGTCAACTCGGCAAAGCCGGCGAGTTCGACGGCGGCCGCCAGGCCGGCCCAACCGGCACCAATCACGGCAACACGCGGGCGGCTCACGGCTGGTAGCCGAATACCCAGGTTTTCCACGCCAGCCACAGCTTGCGGATCGGGGTCAGCGACAGGCGCTGGTTGAGCACCTTCTGCGGGCCGTCGAGTTTGATCTCGGTCAGGGTGGCGCGGTAGATCGCCGCCATCAGCAGGCCGGGGCGCTGCGCCTTGACGTCACTCTTCGGCAACTGCTCCCAGGCCTGACGGTAATACTGCTCGGCGCGCTCGATCTGGAAATCCATCAATTGGCGGAACGCTTCGGTTTCACGGTAGTTCTGGATGTCGGATGCCGGCACGTTGAAGCGGCGCAGCTCCTCGACCGGCAAGTAGATACGTCCGCGCCGGGCATCCTCGCCGACGTCGCGGATGATGTTGGTGAGCTGGAACGCTACCCCGAGCTCGTGCGCGTACTTCAGCGTGTGCTGGTCGGTGTAGCCGAAAATCTGCGCCGACAACTGCCCGACCACCCCGGCGGCACGGTGGCAGTACAGCAGCAGATCGGCAAAGCGGTCGTAGCGGGCGAAATCGAGATCCATCTCCATGCCGTCGACGATCTCCTCCAGCAGCTTCTGCGGCAGACCGTAGGCCGCCACGTGCGGCTGCAGCGCCTGCGTCACCGGATGTTGGGGCTGGCCGGCGTAGAGGCGAACCAGCTCCGCCCGCCACCACGCCAGCTTGGTGCGCGCCACGTTCTCGTCATGGCATTCGTCGACCACGTCGTCCACTTCGCGGCAGAAAGCATAGAGCGCGGTGATGGCGCGCCGCCGCTCCTCCGCCAAGAAACGGAAACTGTAATAGAAGCTGGAGCCGCTGGAAGCGGCCTTGTCTTGGCAATATTGGTCGGGCGTCACGCGCCTCTCCTGAAAAAGGTTTCTAAGTCGTGCTCAAACCAGGAGTCTATTCCAGTAGGTGAGCGAGCCAAGGCAGGTTGTGTGTCGCCGAAGCGCAGGAACCGGAATGTACACGGAGTACATGAGGATTCCGCATCGCTGAGCGAATTACTGCGTGCAAATCTTCGATTTGCTCAGCGATAAATTCGCACGCAGTCCGCCGACACACAAGATGCGAAGGCACAGCCGCCTTAATGGGATAGACCCTAGTTGGCCCGGAGGGCACGCCACACCATATACACCCAGTCGCGTTTGGTCAGTACCGGTCGTTGCCGGAACACGTCGCCGCCCGAGGCATGCAGCTTCTGCAATATGCGCTCGCCGCCCATGACGATGAGGCGTAATTCCAAGCCGAATCGGCCCTTGAGCTTCTTGCCCAGCGGCGCCCCGGCCTGCAACATCTTGCGGGCCCGTTCAACCTGTTTGAGCATCAGCGGCGTCCACAACCCGCCGCTGTCTCCGGCAGCAATCTGCGCTTCGGCCACCCGGAAGCGGCGCAAATCCTCTTGAGGCAGGTAGACCCTGTCCTTGCGCCAGTCGATCGCCACGTCTTGCAGGAAGTTGATCAACTGCAAGGCGGTGCAGATGCCGTCAGCCATCGCCAGGCTGCGCGGGTCGGTTTCCCCGTACAACACCAGCATCAGCCGCCCTACCGGGTTGGCCGATCGTCGGCAGTAATCCACCAGTTCGGCAAAATTCTCGTAGCGTCCCTTGACCACGTCCTGACTGAACGCCGACAACAAGTCATAGAACGGCTGAAGCGGCAGATCGTGCGCACGGATGGACTCGGCCAATGCCTGCATCAGGGGCCTCTGCGGCGTGCCACCTGCCCCGATCACATCGAGTTCGGCCCGCAGCGCGGCCAGTTCGTCCAGCCGCTCTTGCGGCGGACGCACGCCTTCGTCGGCCACATCGTCGGCATAGCGCGCAAAGCGGTAGACGGCATGCACCGCTCGGCGCATGCGCCGCGGCAGCAGGATCGACCCGACCGGAAAATTTTCGTAGTGATCAACCGACATGGCGGCCTTGCGACGAGTGCGAAACGGTGAATTATACCCGAGGGGGCGAGGCAGGATTTTTTTCGTCCCCGCCTCTTTACAGCCCCGCCGCACCTTCTTATAATCCGCCGCACTTGAACGCACGTGTCGGGGCTATAGCTCAGCTGGGAGAGCGCTTGCATGGCATGCAAGAGGTCAGCGGTTCGATCCCGCTTAGCTCCACCAAACTCGCGTTCCGGTCTAGGTCCCCATCGTCTAGAGGCCTAGGACATCGCCCTTTCACGGCGGTAACCGGGGTTCGAATCCCCGTGGGGACGCCAAATCGATCGGCCAGCCTGCCACAGGCAAAACCTGGCTCGATACCTGAATTGCTAAAAGCGCCTGAGTCGGTACACGATTCCAGGCGCTTTTGTTTTTTTATCCCTGTCTCCAGCTTTGCATCCGATTGGATGCCCTCCCCCCCCCCCGTTCCGGGGCCAACATGATGCTCCTTAGCAGCAGTCAACGAACTGCTCAGCTTCCGGCAACCGCATCCGCCCGGCCCGCAGCAGACGTGCGCAATCATTGGCCGGCAGCGGCACGCTAAAGTAATACCCCTGGATTTGATCGCAATCGTGTCCCCTCAGCAAAACCACCTGCTGTTCCGTCTCGGCCATCTCGGCGATCACTTTGATCCCCAACCTGTGAGCCATCACAGTAATGGCATCGACGATCGCCAGGCTGCGCACATCGCTGGTAATTTCCCGGACAAAGGAACCGTCGAGCTTGAGCTTGTCCACAGGAAAATTCTTCAGATAGTACATATTGGAATAGGCCGTGCCGAAATCGTCGATTGCCAAGCCGATACCCTGAGCTTTCAGCCGGTGCATCAGTGCAATGTTTTTCTCCGGCTCGCTCATCGAAGCACTCTCGGTCAGTTCCAGCTCTAGACAATGGGGATCCAGCCCCGAGTCCGCCAGGCATTGTGCGACCACCTGCTCCAGACCGGAACCTTGCAATTGCACCATGGACAGATTGACCGACACGGGAATTGCCGGCAGACCGGCCTCCTGCCAGGCCTTGCCCTGAAAGCAGGACTGCCGAATCACCCACTCTCCTATCGGTTCGATCAGGTGGGTCTCTTCGGCCAGGGCGATGAAGCGCGACGGCAACACCAACCCCAGCTCCGGATGCTGCCAGCGCAGCAGGGCCTCAACCCCGACGATATCCCCGCTGCACAGGTCGACCTGCGGCTGGTAGTACAGCACGAGCTGGTCGCGAGCGATCGCGTGACGCAGATCCGCCTCCATTCTCACCTTTTCATTAATCCGCTGACTCAGCTCGGGCCGGTAGGCCTGCACATTGTTACGTCCCCGCTCCTTGGCATGGAACATGGCCATGTCGGCAAAACGCAGCAGCTCGGCGGCGGTTTGACCATCGGCAGGGTAAATGCTGTACCCCATGCTGCAGGTAATGGTCAGGTAACGGCCAGCCAACAGCAGCGGCTCAGTCAGGCAATCCGCTACCCGGTTCACGATGTGTGCGACGCTCTCCGCATCGCCGAAACCACGCAGTAGCAACACGAACTCGTCGCCGCCGATACGGGCGATCATGTCAGATTCACGCAGCGAGGCCGACATGCGCTGCGCCACGATTTTCAGCAGCTCATCACCGACATCATGACCGAAACTGTCGTTGATCCATTTGAAGCGGTCCAGATCGATAAAGCACACCGCACACTGCTCACCGTGGCGCTTTGCATACGCGATAGCCTGCGACAGCCGATCCAGCAAGACATTCCGGTTCGGCAGGCTGGTCAGCGCATCGTGGGTGGCTTGGTGCTGCAGCTGAGTCTCCAGCCGCTTGCGCTCGGAAATATCCTGCAGCATGCCCTCGTAGAATTGCACCTCGCCACGAACATCCCGTATCGCGTGGGCGCTGAGCGAGAGTTCGACCAAGGAGGCATCGTTGCGGCGGCCATGGAACTCGAAATTGCGTATGGCATCGTGTCGGCGGATCACATTCAACAACTCCTCCATCTCTTCACGATGGACGAAGTGCTGGACCAGCCGGGCCTGGTCATTCCCGACCAGTTCATCCGGCGAGTCGTAACCGAGAATCCTGGCCATCGACGGATTCGCCATCAGCAGCTGCCCATCGGCACGGGTACGGAAAATGCCTTCGGTGGCATTGTCGAAGATATCGCGATACTTGGCCTCGGCCAGACGGAGCTCCTCCTCCGTTCGCGTGTGCTCGGAGATCTCAGTGCTCAGACTGGCATAGAGCATGGCATTCTGGAGCGAGATCGCCACCTGCGAAGACAACATACCCAGCAACGCCACCCGGTCAGGGGAAAAGGCACCGTCCACCTGGTTGTTTTCCAGATACAGGACGCCAATCAGCACCCCCTGCTGGACGATGGGCTGGCACAACACCGATTTGGGACGCAGATTCAGAACATAGGGATCGCGGGTAAACATCCCTTCCGTAGCCGCATCATGCAACACCACCCCCTGCTGCGTACGGACCACGTATTGCACGATCTGTGCCGCCACCTCCGAGGAGGCCTCCACCGTGCACGGCGTATCGAGAAACAACGCGGCCTGCGGCGCAGAAACCGAGATGGATGCCACCACCTGCCACTCCCCGTCCCGTCGCAAAACCAGGCTGCCACGCTGTGCACCGGCATTCTCTATCACCACCCTTAACAAGCGATCCAGCAGCTTCTCGAGGACGATTTCACCGGATATGGCCTGAGAGGCCTTGAGCACGGCCTCCAGGTCGAGTTGGCTCCCCGGGGTGTAAGCGGTCAGCGGATCGTACTGGCTATAGCGCAGCGTGCCGATCCCCGGCGGCCAGGGCGTCATGGGCGAAATGCCGGTTGCCTGGGCAGGATAGGAGAGCTCGGCAATCAACTGGGGATAAGCTTGCTGCAACGCCATCTCCTTGCGTTTCGCCCCCCATGCCCGATAACCCAGACGAGCCCGGTTCAGGTAGCGCACGGCAAAGTCCGGCTTGCCGCGCCCCAGCCAGAACTTTGCCGCTAGTTCATTGGCCAGCGCCTCGTACTGCATGAAGCCCCTGGATCCAGCCGCCTCGATGGCCCTATCGTAGAGTTCCATGGCCTCGACCGGACTATCGGCCAGGCGGGCCATCTCGGCCTGCACCAGCAGGTGCTGGTGCAGGAAATTGGCCGGCGCGTGCTCGGCCCACACCAGCATCTGCCGCTGGTTGGCTTCCAGTTGCGCGAGAAGAGCCGCCGGGTCGTCGGCCTGCTGGTACAAGGCACTCAGAATCAACGAATGGTAGAAGTTGTGCTCAGCCTGCGTTAACCCGCCCTTGACGTAACCGAGCAACTCGCCGGCCTGCTCGATGCACGGCAGGGCCGCCGCCGGCTCGTCCAGCAGGTAGAGCGTGAAGGCTTTGACGGTCTGGTAGAAACAGACTGCCGCCATGCTGCCGTTGTCGTGACACTGCGCAAGATAATCCGACTCATCCAGCCCATCACCATCAAACGACAGCGACGCAGAAGGCTCGCCACTCAGCACGGCGATGATCTTGCGAGCCCCCAGCAGATTATCGCTGGAAAGATGGTGTTTGACCTTGCATGTGAATGCCAGGTACTTGTCCAGTTCAGGAGCGAGCTGAACGAGGTTCTCGCCATGGTAAAACTGACGCAGCGCGCGCCCGTAGAACAGGATGTAGCCGACGAACTGAAACTCGCCCGACTCCATACCGGCCTGCTGCCCCTCCTCGTCGAAAACCTCACTCTCCGCGAGTGGGCGGCTCCAATGATTGAGGAACATGCTGAGAATCAAACAAGCCTTGCATTTCAGGCTTTGATCACCGTATTTCTCGGCCAGACGCAGCCCCAGCATGCCGAACTCATAGCCGGTCAGGTAACGGCCCAAATTGGCAGCCAGGGTGTTGCCAAAGCTTGCATAACCCTTGGCCGACTCCGGCACATTGCCGTAACGGATCGACAACGAGGTCATTTTGGCCAGCACCCAACTGTACAGCAGGTAATGGTTGGCAAAATAGACGGTGGTGTGCACCGTCATTAGCACCTTCATCGCCACCCTGATGGTGGGCTCTTCCATCTCCGGCAGTTCAAGCAGCGACTCGACCTCCCGCCCCAGCAGCCCGCGCTCGATGTCGGTGAGTTCCTTTTCGACTGCACCGGCAAGCTCGGCCTCGTTGGGAAATCCCATGCCCAAAAGCTGCAGAGCCTTGGCCGCCGCCTCGATCGCCTCTGCGTTCTTGCCCTGCATGGTGCGCTGGGTCACCAGTTGCGCGTACGCCCCCGCCCGATCCAGCGCTTGTGCCCGTTCCCACACCTCGTTGATCAGCCACTCGGCCCGGTCGTAGTTGCCGTTCAGGTATTCGGCTTCGGCGCTTTCACGGTGCAACGCCAGGGTAAGTGCGTAGTGCCGCACCCAGTCCCCTTCGAACACGCTCATGGCAATCTGCAGATAACTGCGGGCGGCATCGTACGCCGCCGCCAGCCTGGCCTTGCGTGCCGCGTCCAGATTGAGCCCTGCCAGTACGACCAACTCCTCGGGCGACGAGACCAGCCCCCTCCCCTGGTTCAAGTGGTCGACCAGTTCGAATAGTTTCTCGACCGATCTCACCTCCCCGGTACTGGCCAACAGTAGACGCCCGATCTTCAAGTGCAGAAGCGGTCGCGCGCCCTCCTCGATTAGAGCGTAGGCCGCTTGCTGGACCCGATCATGCAGAAACCGGCATTGGAAGTGAACCAGCGGCGAATCGACGCGTCGGGCATCCAGCAATTCCAGGCTCGACACCGGCAACACCATGCCCTCCTGAATTGCCGGGAACAGATTCCGATATGCCTGCTGAGGTAGCTGTTCGGAAATGATGGCCAACGTCGGCAGGTCGAAACGATCTCCCAGGCAGGCCGCCAGGCACAACACCTCGACGGTGGGCGCAGGCAACCGCCTGAGCTTGCCGATCATCAGATCGACCACATTGTCGGTAAAGTTGGCCTCAGCGATGCGCACCATGTCCCACTGCCAGCATGGTCTTCCATTCCCGCTGGTACCCGGATCGAAATGGATCAATCCCTCCTGGTACAGCGTGGTCAGGAACTGGCTGACGAAAAAGGGGTTGCCGCCAGTCTTGCTCTGCACCAGGTTGGCAAGCGGCAGGACACTCTCCTCGTCGCGATACAACGTGTCGGCAACGAGTTGGGTCGTGTGCACCAGCGTCATCGGCGACAACATGATGCTGCCGATCGGTGCTCCCTGCTTGCTCAGGCTGTTAAGTACCAGCGTCAACAGATGATCGGGACCGACTTCGTTGTCGCGATAGGCACCGATCAATAGCAAATAGCGTGTCCCCTCCTCACTGACCAGCACCTCCAGCAGCTTGAGCGTCGCCGCATCAGCCCATTGCAGATCATCAAGAAAGATCACCAGGGGGTGTTCCGGTTGGTAAAACACCCGAATGAACGCCTGAAACACCAGGTTGAAACGGTTGCGCGCCTCGCGAGGAGGCAACTCCGGCACGGCGGGCTGGGGACCGAGGATCAGACCGACCTCGGGGATCACATCGACGATGACCTGGCCGTTGCGCCCCAGTACGGCAGTCAACTCGCTTCGCCAGTGCTGCAGCCGGCTCTCGCTCTCGGTCAGGAGTTGGCGCACCAGGTCTTGGCAGGCATTCACCAATGCGCTGTACGGGATATTGCGCTGGAACTGGTCGAACTTGCCACTGATCAGATAGCCGCGCGACTTGGTTAGCGGCTTGAACAGTTCCCGCACCAGGCAGGTCTTGCCGATTCCCGAGTAGCCGCCGACCAGCATCAGTTGCCGTGCCCCCAGACTGACCCTCTCGAACACGTCCAGCAGTTCCGCGATCTCCTGTTCGCGACCGTACAGTTTTTGCGGTAAATGGAACTGACTAGGAATATCCTGCTGCGCCAGAGGAAACGGTTCGACTCGGCCGTAGAGGCTCCATTCACCAAAACACCTTTTCAGATCGGCCTTGATTCCCCAGGCGCTTTGATAACGTTCCTCTGCGGTCTTTGCCAGTAATTTGGTTACAACGGCAGCCAACGGCGACGGAATCCGCGCGTCAAGCTCGTCCATCGGCACCGGCGGCTGGGTCAGGTGACGATGCACCAATTCCAGCGGGTCACTACCGGAAAAGGGGGGCTCACCGGTGAAGAGTTCATACAGGGTCGCCCCGACGGAATAGAAATCGCAGCGGCAGTCGACTGCACGGTTCATGCGCCCCGTCTGTTCTGGGGCGATATAGGCCAGCGTACCCTCCAGAACCTCCGGGTTGTGCAACGACGGATTTTCCCGTGTGAGCACCGAGGAAATCCCGAAATCGATGATCTTCAGCTCACCGGTGTCGGCATTGATGACGATGTTGAAGGGCGAGATGTCTTTGTGGATGATCTGCGCGGCATGGATTTCTGCCACCCCCTCGATGAGGGCGATGGCGATTTCGAGCCGCTCGAGCAGCGACAGATTGCGGCGGGCCGTCAGTTGCTGCAGCGATACCCCACCGATATCCTCAAACACGATGACTGGCGTGTTGCGGATGTACTCCAGACGATAAGACCGGATCACATGTTTCAGATCGAGACGGTGTGTGATCTCATATTCCCGCTTGTAGCGAGTGAGTTCTGCCAGATGAGGAAAATCCTCCTTCAGGATTTTCAACACGACAGGACAATCGTCTTCTTCCCGGCGGGCACGATAGACGAGGGTACTCGGGCTGTCATACAGCTTTTCTTGAATCGTGAGGCCTGGTATGGAAAACATGAGCCCCCCTTAATTTGGGCGATGGACACTCCAAAGACGGCGCAAAAGAGGATGCCGTCCTGCGCACCCCGCCAAACCGAAGGCTTTGGCCTAGAACACAACACAACCGATGACAGGGTCATGCTACCGTCTTTGGTAAGCGACTGCCATACTCCAATGTACACATTAATCCCATTGAAACCATTGAAAGCATGCTCTGGCTCATGCCCCCGGTCAGTCATGCCACGGCCAAACGCGCTGCGCTTCTCCGGCGTCGCCACGCCCGACCAAAACACAACCTGCCCGCTCGCCCCAAGTCAAGCACATTGACATGCCTCAGGCCGCAATTCGGTGTGGAACACGACGGGTCTCAGCCATCCGGTGTGCAGTCCGGCTGATCGCCAGTACGGTGTAGTTGGGGCCGCGTGGAGCACGACGAAAAGGTCTATGCTGAATGACGGTATGCAGGTACACCCCGCTGTTGCCGGCCATTACGATTGGCACAGCAGGCAGGCGGATCGCAAAGCCGTTACTGCGTGCGGGCCGATGGCATTGGTGCCGTGCAAGGGAGATAGACATGCGGTTTAGAGATCGCGAGCAGGCTGCGGCACGGCTCGCCTCGCGCTTGGCCAGCTACCACGGCCAGCACCCACTTGTCCTGGCCATCCCCAGGGGGGCAGTCCCGATGGCGGAAATCATCGCGCACGAGCTGGAAGGCGAGTTGGACGTCGTCCTGGTGCGCAAACTGGGGGCACCCTTCCAGCCGGAATTGGCGATCGGCGCGATCGACGAGTCCGGTTGGGCCTACATTTCCGACGTTGCCCGGCTCGCCGGAGCCTCCGCCGAGTACATCGAACAGGAGAAACGGACGCAGCTCGAGTTGCTGCACCAGCGCCGCCAACGCTACAGCGGCTTGGCCGCTTCAGCCGACCCGGCCGGGCGCGTGGTAATCGTCGTCGACGACGGTCTGGCCACCGGCGCCACCATGATCGCCGCCCTGCGGGCGATCCGCACCAAGCAACCGGCGAAGCTGGTCTGCGCCGTACCGGTGGCTCCACCAGACACCCTGGAGCAGGTTTCCACCTACGCTGACGACATGGTGTGCCTGGAGACGCCGCTCAACTTCAGCGCGGTCGGGCAGTTTTACGAACACTTCCCTCAGGTCAGCGACGAGGAAGTGATCGAGATTCTGGAAAAGCAGCACCGCTGAAGCACCCGCGCAGTGTTGCCCGGCCTCATGTCTCCGCGCGCCGGCATCTGGAGATACGCGGGCGGCAAAAATTTTGCATTTTTTGCTTGACCAGAAAAAAGGCTATCGGTATAGTTCGCATCTCTCGCGATGCTTCAAGCAGAACGAGACAGGTTGTTCAGTGGGGGTATAGCTCAGCTGGGAGAGCGCTTGCATGGCATGCAAGAGGTCAGCGGTTCGATCCCGCTTATCTCCACCACGATTTCCTGTCCCCATCGTCTAGAGGCCTAGGACATCGCCCTTTCACGGCGGTAACCGGGGTTCGAATCCCCGTGGGGACGCCAGTTTTGCCGAAAAGCCCGTTGTTGCGACAGCGGGCTTTCTGCATTGGGCTAGGCGTGGCGGCAAAAGATCGTGCACAAACTCCCAAATCTTCGCTTTACGCCGTCGTCGGCAGCCAGTCTTTCAGCGCTTGGGCCACGTGACGCAGTGCCATCTTTCTCGGATGGACCAGATAGTAAACACGCGACAGGACAGCGAGCCGGGGAAAAGCTGGATTAATCGGTTGTTTCAGGCGGCCGACCAGACACTGGCACATCTTCAATCCCGTCTGGTAATGCACCATGCCAAAACCCGTCTATCCGGCCTTCGCATTGCCGGGGCGGATTTGGGGCAGCAACTTCCTGTTCATGAAACAGGCCACCGTATAGATCACCCCGGTACAGGTGGTGTTACTGCGCCCCTTGTTCGGATTCCTGCCGACCTTCACCTTGGCCCTCTATCGCGGCTCCCTGAGTTGGGGGGCATCTGCGCCAGACGTCTCACTTTCTGGCGATGGCCTTGCTGGCGACCTCCCTCTACTATTTTGCCCTTGCCAAGGGGAAAACGCGTCGCCGAAATAAGCCCCGGGCTGGCCGCATGGGTACCTTGCGCTATGCACGGACGGCAGAAAAATCCTGCGCTCCGGTGCTATCAGACCGTCGCCCCGCTTCCTACGATTGCTCCAGGCCTTCACACGGCCACCACTACAAAGGAGACAATTGTGGCAACCCTCATCAAGAATCGCGGCCAGCAGGCCGATCCCGATTTCACGCGCAGTGCCGTCCCTCACGACGCCCGCATGGGCCGCCTCAGCCTCAGCATGGCGTGGTGGTCGGTGTGCAGCGCCATGTTCTGGCTGGTGGTGTCCGCCACGCTGGCCATCAACTACGGCACCGTCAACACGCTGATCGGACTAACGCTGTCGGCGCTGTGCTATAGCGTCGTCAACGCCGTTATCACCCGCTACGCCATTGCCAGCGGCCTGTCGGTGGCGCTGTTCTCGCGCACGCTGTTCGGCCGCAGCGGCTCGTCGCTAGCCACGCTGATCTTCTTTGCCACGGCGATCTACTACGCGGTGTTCGAGGGCTCGGTGATCGCCGTGGCCATTCAGAACTACTTCCCGGCGCTGACACTGGAGCAGGCCTACCTGCTGGTGGTGCTGTACAGCGTGCCGCTGGTGTTCGGCAGTGTGCAACGCTGGCTGGACAAGCTCAACGGCGTACTGCTGCCGCTCTATCTACTGGGTCTCGTGGCCGCTATCGTGTTGACGCTGGGCACCTACGGCTACAGCGACGCCTGGCTGAAACTGGGACCGGCACAGGGGGCGCCGGTCGACGGCTGGTGGCACTGTTTCAGCTACTTCATGGGGGTGTGGATCCTGATGATGTACACGTGGGACTACGCCCGCTTCGGCAAGCGCGAAGATGCTGACTATCACGCCCGCTTCAACTTCGGCCTGCCGTTCTACCTGTTTACCTTCGTCCTCAACGGTGTGGCCGGCATCTACCTGGCGGCCAGCATTCCGTCGAGCAGCGCAGTATCGGAAGTCTCCGTGGTGCTGGCCCTGCTCAAGCTGATGGGCTTTGCCGGCTTGGCCTTCGTCTGGGCCAGCCAGACGCGCATCAACACCGCGAACTTCTATCTCGCCACCGTCAACATGCAGGGTTTCTTCGACAAGGCCTTCGGCCTGCACCTGCCCAAGCCGGCCTGGGGCGTGGTGATCGGGGCGATTGTCTACCTGCTGATGCTGAGCAATGTGTTCAGCTTCATTCTGCAGGCGCTGGCCTACCAGGGCATTTTCGTGGTGGCCTGGGTCGGCATCGCGCTGGCGCACATCCGCCACAGCAAGGTTCTGGCCGATAGTGCCGACAACGCCCCCGCCATACGCCGCGAAGGCATCGTGGCCTGGTTCCTCGCTGCCGGGCTGGGCATTGCCCTGCTGCAACTAGGCGGCACGCTGGCCGGCTTCTCGGCCCCGGTCACGGCCTTGGCGTCGTTTTTCCTGTACCTGCGCCAGAATCAGCGCCAGAACATGCTGGCAGCCAACCCCGGCCAGTAATCATTCCCCACTCCCCCCGTTTCCGTGCTCCTCACTTGCACCTGTCGTTCGCGGCAGGTGTTTTTTTCGTGCTGTGCGCTGCTGAACAAAGCTTGCTGCACTGTCGTGCAAGCCGCTGGGCGGACAAGTTCTTACTGTTACAAACAGGCAAGACGCTGACCTGCCGCAACAAAGGAGAGACACCATGACACAAGTGCATCAAGCCGCGAGCACGATCGACCCGATCACGCTCGCCGTGGTGCGCGGCGCGCTGGAAACGGCACAACGCGAGATGACGTTGACGCTGGAAAAGACCGGCCGCTCCAGCGTATTCAACCTGGCGCACGATTACAGCAATGCGCTCTTCGACCACCTGCCGGAGATGATCCTGCAAGGCCAGGACATCCCGATCCACCTCGGCTCGCTGATCCCGGCGATGAAGGCGGTGGCCGACTACTTCGGCGACGACATCCAAGACGGTGACGTGATCTACCACAACGACCCCGTCTACCAGGGCAGCCACATCCTCGACTGCTGCATGTACAAGCCGGTGTTCTACCAGGGCGAACTGGTATTCTGGACGGTGTGCAAGGGCCACCTGACCGACATCGGCGGCCCGGTTCCGGCCGGCTACAACCCGGCGGCGAAGGAAATCTATGCCGAGGGCCTGCGCATTCCGCCGGTCAAGCTGTGGGACCAGGGCCGGCGCCGCGACGACGTGGTCAACCTGCTGCTGTCGAACATGCGCGCCCGGCGCGACCAGGAAGGCGACCTCAACGCCCAGTTCGGCGCCTGCCGCGTCGGCGAGCGCAACCTGATCGCCCTGCTGGACAAGTACGGCGTGGCCACCGTGCGTGCCGCCATCGCCGAGCTGAAAGACATGGCCGACCGCCATATGCGCTCACTGATCCGCTCCATTCCGGACGGCAGCTACCACGGCGCGGCGGTGCTGGAAGACGCCGGCCATGGCTACGGCGAACTGACCATCCAGGCGCAAATCACCGTGCGCGACGACAGCGTGCACATCCGCGTGCAAAGCCCGCCGCAGATCCCCTACTTCATCAATTCCTACGCCGGCAACTCGATGTCCGGCGTCTACCTGGGGCTGATGATGTTCGCCCAGGTGCCGCCGCCCTACAACGCCGGGCTGTACCGCTGCGTGACGGTGGACCTCGGGCCACAGGGCACGCTGTGCAATGCCGCCGAACCGGCCCCACACGTCAATTGCACCACCACGCCGATGGAAACCCTGACCGACGCCGTGCGCAAGGCGTTCGAGGCGGCGGCACCGGAGCGCGTCACCGCCTCCTGGGGGCACGCCAGCGGCATCAACATCGCTGGCGTCAACCCGGCTACCGGCGAGCAATACGTCACCATGGTGCTGGCCTCGATCATCTCCGGCGCCGGCGCCACCCAGTACATGGACGGCTGGCACGCCTGTGGCCCGCTGTGCTGCTTCGGCGCGCTGAGTTCCGGCGACATCGAGCTCTTGGAGTACGCCTACCCGATCATCATTCATCGCTACGGCCTGATAGAAGACAGCGGCGGTGCCGGCCAGCAGCGCGGCGGCAGCGGTACGGTGTGGGAAGTCGAGCCGATCGGCCACGACATGACAGTGATCGCCTTCGGCGAAGGGCGCCAGATTCCAACCATGGGGGCGGCCGGGGCGCGCGATGTGCTGGTCGACCAAAAGCTCGGCCGGCTGGAAGTGGAACATGACGGCGAATTGACGGTACACCGCCAGAACATCATCACCACGCTCAAGCCCGGCCAGCGTGCCCGCAACGTCAACCCGGGCGGCGGCGGCTTCGGCCAACCCTGGCTGCGTGCGCCGCAGCGGGTACTGGCCGACGTGAAGAACGGCCTGGTCTCGCTGCTGGCCGCCCGTAGCGAATACGGCGTGGTGATCCGCGCCGACCAGCAGGACATCGACGCCGCGGCCACCGCCGCGCTGCGCGAAGAAATGAGCAAAGGAGCACAAGCATGAAACAGCGATTCCGTTTGGGCGTGGACGCCGGCGGTACCTTCACCGACTTCGTGCTGGCCGAGCACAACGGCCCGTTGCGCCTGTTCAAGAGCCCGTCTACCCCGGAGGACGGCACCAAGGCCATCGCCGCTGGACTGCAGCAGATGGCCGAGGCACTGGACATGCCGGTCAGCCAGATCGTGCAGAACTGCGACCTGTGCATCAATGGCACCACCGTGGCGCTGAACGCGCTGATCGAACTCAAGGGCGTCAAGGTGGGACTCTTGTGCACCGCCGGCCATGAAGACAGCATCGAGATTCGCCTCGGCCACAAGGAAGAAGGCTACCGCTACGACGCCAGCTATCCGCCGGCACCGCAACTGGTGCCACGCCACCTGCGCCGCCCGGTACGCGGCCGCATTCTGGCCGACGGCAGCGAACACGAGGCGCTGAACGAGGACGACATCCTGGCCGCGATCGAGCACTTCCGTCGCGAACAGGTGCAGAGCGTGGCCATCTCCTTCGTCTGGTCGGTACGCAACCCGGCGCACGAGGCGCGCGCCCGCGAACTGGTGGAGCAGCACCTGCCCGGCGTGTTCGTGTGCAGCGGCAGCGAGGTTTACCCGCAGGTGCGTGAATACACCCGCACCTCGACCACTGTGGTGAACGCTTACCTGAGCCCGGTGATGGGGCGTTACGTACAGCGCATCGACGCCTTCTTCGCCGAACTGGGCGCCCATAGCCCGGTACGCTACTACCAGTCCAATGGCGGGCTGGCGGTGGGCGACATCATGCGCGAGCGCGCCGTCAACGCCATCAACTCCGGCCCGGCCTCGGCACCGCAGGCCGGGCTTTACATCGCCCGCCCGTTCGGCATCGACAACGTGATCACCGTCGACATGGGCGGCACCTCGTTCGACATCACGTTGGCCAAGGACGGCCAGACCAACCTCAACCGCAACATCGACTTTCTGCGCCACCGCATCGGCGTGCCGATGATTCACGTCGAGACGCTGGGCGCCGGCGGCGGCTCGATCGCCCACATCAACACCTTCGGCATGCTCCAAGTCGGCCCGCACAGCGCCGGCGCCAGCCCCGGCCCGGCCTGCTACGGCAAGGGTGGCGAGCATGCCACCGTGACCGATGCCAACCTGGCGCTGGGCTATTTGCGTCCGGACGCGGTGCTGGGCGGCACCATCCGCCTCGACCAGCCGAAGGCGCGCCAGGCGATTTCGGCCAACGTGGCCGAGCCGCTGAACATCAGCGTGGAGCGTGCCGCCTACGGCATCAGCACGCTGGTCAACCTGAACATGGCCAACGGCATCCGCCGCATTTCCATTGAACAGGGCTACGACCCGCGCGACTTCGCGCTGATCTGTGCCGGCGGAGCCACCGGCATGCACATCACCGCATTGGCCGAAGAACTGGGCATCCACACCGTGCTGGTACCCAAATTTGCCTCCTGCCTGTGCGCCTTCGGCCAGGTGATCTCGGACGTGAAGTACAACTACTTGGCCAGCGCACCGATGCGGCTCGACCGCGAGGCCGATCTCGTCACCCTCAACCGGTTGTTCCGCGAGATGGAAGACAAGGGGCATCGTCATCTGCTGGCCGACGGCTTTGCCCTAGACGACATCCGCGTACACCGCAGCCTGGAAATGCGCTACCTGGGGCAGATTCACGAGTGCACGGTGGACATCGCCAACGGCGTGATCGACGGCGACAGCGTGGACGCCATCCTGCAGGCCTTCCACCGCCGCCACGAGGCGCTGTTCACCTACGCCGAACCCCACAACCCGGTGGAACTGGTCAACCTCGAGTGCACCATCACCGGGCTGGTCGACAAGCCGGCGCTACCGCGGCTGGAAAGCGATGACGACGGCGTGGCACAGGCGCACGACGGCTTCCGCGCCATGCTGTTCGACGCGACCGGCAGTTGGGTGGAAACGCCGGTCTACCGCGGCGAAAAGCTCCGGGCCGGCAACCGCATCGTCGGGCCAGCGGCGATCGAAGAACCGACCACCACGGTAATCATCCGTCCGGGCTGGCAGGCGGTGCTGCACGAATCGGGCAGCTATCAACTCACGCGCTGGGCGGAATAAGCAATGCTATAGTGGTCAATAATCCACGTACTACGTGAGTCGGGCCGGCGACACCGCCGGCCCACCGTACCTTGACGAGAATCGACCAACCGCATGCCACGGCGTGACGGCAGGAAACATCCTGGGACGGGCAAATAGAGGAGGTAACGGATGACTCAGCACTTTTCCACCGGCCATGCCGCGCCGCAAGAACGCCATCGCCTGTGGCAGCACATCATCGGCCAGGCCTATTTCGATCTGCAACTGGACTTTCTCGACGCCGCCCGCTTCGAGGGCTATCTCTCCGACTGGCAGCTTGGCGAGCTTTCCTTGTCACGGCTGAGATCCAGCCCGCTGCGTTACCGCCGGCTACGCGCTCAGCTGAGCGATCTCGACAACGAGCAGTTTCTCATCACGCTGCCGCGCCAGAGTGCGATCCGCTTCAGCCAGATGGGGCGCGATGCCGACTGCCCGCCCGGCAGCTTCATTCTGGAAAGCAGCACCGACCCCTACCAGTTCGAGCATGACCGCCCCAATGCGCTGTGGGTGCTGAAGATTCCCGGCAAGCTGCTGCGCAGCCGGTTGCGCGCGCCGGAACGCTACTGTGCGCTGGCGCTCGACGGCCGTTACGGCATGGGCGCGCTGTTCGCCGATTATCTCAACGCCCTCGGCCAGCGGCTGGAGCAGGGCGACGACTGTCTGCACCCGCTCGTCGGCCTGCAACTCGTCGAGTTGTTCGTCGCCTGTGCCGAAAGCTCTGCCGGCATCCTGTCGTCGCAGGAATCGTCGGTGCGCGCCGCCCATCTGCACCGCATCGAAAACTACGTGCGCCAGCACATCAGCGATATCGGCATCACCCCCGACCAGATCGCGGCAGCCTGCCACATCTCCACGCGCTACCTGCACGCCCTGTTCAAGGACACCGGACAAACCTTCTCGCACTGGCTGCGCGAGCAGCGACTGGAAGGCGCGCGCAAGGCACTGTGCCATCTTGGCAACGGCCACTCGCTGGCGACGCTGGCCTACCAGTGGGGCTTTACCGACCAGTCGCACTTCTCGCGCGTATTCAAGCAACGCTACGGCTGCACCCCGCGCGAGGAGCGTGAACGGCAGCAGGCGCTGCGACAAAAGGCGCATTAACCCCGGGAAGCTTGACGAGGTCTATCGGCTACGTTAAAGTTATCCGCTCTTCACGAGCACCAGCGCACGTGAAGGCCCGTGGGGGTATAGCTCAGCTGGGAGAGCGCTTGCATGGCATGCAAGAGGTCAGCGGTTCGATCCCGCTTATCTCCACCACAATTTCTACCGGTTTGTCTGCCTTGTTCAGCGAGGCGGGCAAAACGAAAAACCGTTCCGGGGGTATAGCTCAGCTGGGAGAGCGCTTGCATGGCATGCAAGAGGTCAGCGGTTCGATCCCGCTTATCTCCACCAAGTCAAAAAACCGACGTCATCGACGTCGGTTTTTTGCTTTTCGCCCTCCGGCTCAAGCCGCCAGCCGCTCGCTCATCTGCAAGCTGTGTTCGATGTCACCGATGCCGGCTGCCTGTTCCAGTACATGCCAGCCCTGAACCAGCGCGTGGATGAAGCGCACGCCGGCAACGACGTACGCCACGTCCTGGCGCTCTTCCTCCTCCAGGCGGTTGCCTTGCTGGCGCGCCACGGCGCGGCGTTCCCTGGCCGGGGCCGCGACACGTTCATCCGTCACCGTCGCCGGAGCGGCATCGGCGACCGCCTGCCGGCCACGGCTGTAGAGCCGGTAAGGCAGTGGCCATTCGTCCACCGCCGGCGCCATCCTCCCGGTCAGCTCCATCACCACCTGCCCCAGTTCCACCGTCAGTTGGTAGAGCGCCTGCACCAACGGCAGGCGATCGCGCACGGCCGACAGCAACGCCTCCTCGCGCAACAGCTCCACCCGACGGCGCAGAAACTTGAGCTTGCCGCGCGCCAGCGCTCGCGCCTCCTCGTCCTGCCCCTGGCGGGCCCGCTGCGCCAGCTCGTCCAGGTACTGTGCCCACTGCCGGTACTCCGCGACGGTCTGGCTGAACACTTCGGCGGGCAGCGCGGCCACACCCTGCCCCTCTGGGCGGGGCGGCAGGTAGACATCCTGCTCCCGAGCACCGTACGGCACATCGAAATGCACGCTCATTTTCGGGGTGACCCTCATGTCGCGCCCTCCCTTCCACATTACCGGTAGGACAACCCCCACCCCGGCTTGTTCGCCGTCAGCCTCGCCCCCTTTTCCTTATGAACCATAGCCCACCGTGACGTCCCGGCCAAAAAAACAGGGCCGCGCCAGAATGGCGCGGCCCTGTTTCGTTCGGCGGGGTTGCTCAGAGTCCGTGGAACAGGTGCCCCAGCTTGGCGGCCTTGGTATCCAGATAACCGTCGTTGTGGGGATTGCGGCCCACCATCAGCGGCACGCGCTCGACGATCTCGATGCCGGCATCGCGCAGCGTCTGCAGCTTGCGCGGGTTGTTGGTCATCAACCGCACCCGACCGATGCCTAGCTCGTCGAGCATGTCGCGGGCGATGCCGAAGTCGCGCATGTCGGCCGGGAAACCCAGCTGTTCGTTGGCCTCGACGGTATCGGCGCCGCCATCCTGCAGGCGGTAGGCACGGATTTTGTTGATCAGGCCGATGCCGCGACCCTCCTGGCGCAGGTACAAGAGCGCGCCGCGGCCTTCGCGGGCGATGGCTTCCAGCGCCGCTTGCAGCTGGAAACCACAGTCGCAGCGCAGCGAGAACAGGCCGTCGCCGGTCAGGCATTCGGAATGCAGGCGCGCCAGCACCGGCTCACCGTCGGCGATATCACCCATGGTCAGCGCGACATGCTCACGGGTACCCGCCACTTCCTCGAAGCCGTGCATGGTGAACTCGCCCCACGGCGTGGGCAGGCGACAACTCGCCACGTGGGCGACAGCCGCCAGCTGTGGCGGTGCGCTTGCTTCAATCGACATCATCACTCCACATCAAAAACCGGCCGCTTCGGCCAACAGCCCTTGCGGCAGGCAAAACCTGCGCGCCGAAACGGGCAGGTGGATCTTCTCCGGGATGGTCGGATGCTACTCCGCCCACACGACGAGAGAAAGTAAAAGGTTTTAATCGGCCCGATCAATTTTCTTCAACGAGCGGCAGCCCGGCGAGCGGGCTGGCCAGCACCAGCGCCAGCGCCGCGAGCCAAACCTGGCGCTCGGGGGTGAAGAAGCCCGCCTCGGACGACTCGGCGTCGATGATGCCGAGCACCACGCCCTCTTCGTTCAGCACCGGCAGGCAGACCTCGCTTTTCACCTTGGGATCGCACTCGTAATAGCTGCCGCCCATGTCGCGCCAAGCCGTGATGTCGTCGATCACGACGCCCCAGCCGGTCAGGCCGACCCGGCTGTTGTTGCTGCCGGCGGCAAAGCTTTCGGTCAGCGGGAATTCGGCCCGGCTGGGCGCGCCACGGTAGGCCAGCTTGACGAGGCGGGCCTGTTCCTTGCTGCCGATCACGCGGTAGATGCCGAGCCAGTCGGCGCCGACACGGCTGTTGGTCGAATCGACCAGCGCGTGCAGGTCGTTGAGTGCCCCGCGCGCTTCGGCACTTTCGCCACCGAACAGCGGCGACAGGTCGTAGGGCTCGGCGGCGAGTTCATCGACCAGCGAGCAGGCACCATCGTCGCTCAGCAGCGGCACAGGGTAGCGGAACAGGTCGGTACGGGGCGCGGGCTTGTCGACGCTGAGCACGGCACCCAGCGTCAAGGCGGCGATCTGGAGTTCCACCTTGTCGAGCGGCAGCGATTGTTCCTTGAGATAGGCGGCCAGACGGCTGGCAGGGATCATGGGTATTCCTTGAACGGCGCCGGTATCGTGGCCGGCACCCAAAACGGCAAAAGCGGTAAACAGGACCAACGGACCCGAGCGTTGCCGGGGGCGGCAACGGCTCAGTGGCGGGATTCGCGCACTGCGGCCATCACGTCATACTCGAACAGGGCATTGACGTCCTCTTCATCGAAGACATAGTGCTGGTTGCAGAAGTCGCAGGCGATTTCGACGCTGCCTTGCTCCAGCACCACATCGGCCACTTCCTGGCCCCCCAGCATCTTGAGCATGCCGCCGACGCGCTCGCGGCTGCAGGTGCAGGCAAACGACACCGGTTCGGCGTCGAACACGCGCACGGCTTCCTGATGATAGAGGCGGAACAGGATGTCGTCGGCGGACAGGGACAGCAGTTCGTCGTGCTGCAGGGTTTCGGCCAGGGTCAGCACGTGCGGCCAGCCTTCGGCATCGCCATGGCCCTCGGGCAAGCGCTGCAGCAGCAGGCCGGCGGCGGTGGACTCGTTGGCGGCCAGGATCAGGCGGGTGTCGAGCTGCTCGGAGCGGCGCATGTAGTTCTCCAGCATCTGGCCGATGCTGTCGCCCTCCAGCGCCACGATGCCCTGCCAGGTCTGCGCCTTGTCGACGCGCGGCTCCAGCGTCATGACGAACTTGCCGCCCTCGCCCAGCAGCTCGGCGAGCGACAGGCCTTCGTCGAGCGCCTCATCGAACTTGGCGGTGGCGCGCACGGTACGGTCGTTGTTGCACTCGACCACGGCCAGGCGCAGCGGACCGGCGCCATGAATCTGCAAGATCAGCGTGCCGTCGAACTTGAGGTTGGCCGCCAACAGCACCGCGGCCGCCATCATTTCGCCCAGCATGGAGCGCACCGGCAGCGGGTAGCGGCGCCGCGCCAGGACCTGTTGCCAGGCGCCGTCGAGCCGCACCAGCGCGCCGCGCACCGGGGCGCCGTCGAACAGGAAGCGTTGCAGGGTGTCGTGTTGGGTCATGCTGTTCAGTCCTTGGCCACCGCAATGGCCGTATCAATCGTGTAAAGGGTCATCGGCAGCGAGGAGCTGACGTCGAACTCGCAGCCGGCCTGGATGCCGATGCGGGCAATCTCTTCGGCGCTCAGGTCCTGCTCGTAGGCCACGTACATCGCCCCCATGGCGAACTTGCGCCCCGAGCCGATGGCCCAGAAGCGCGAGAATTCGTATACCTCGCGCATCGGGTAGACGCCGAAGATGCCGTGCACATTGGCCACCACCACCATCATCTGGCTCGACTCGTAAGGGTCGTCCTCTTCCTCTTCCGGGCGCAGGTAGAACTGTTCCTTGAGTTTAGGATGCAACTTGCGGAAGGTGTCGAACAGGCCCTGGCGCGAGCTGAAGTCCTTGTTGTGGACGCCCTTGAGCACGCTCTGCAACACCAGGTCGTGCGCCGCCGAGCCGGCGATCGCCAGGTAGCTGTCGCCCTGGCGGAAGATTTTGTTGTGATGCGGGTCGTAGCCGGCGAGCAGCTTCTGGTCGTCGCCGAAGGTGGTCTGACTGTCGGCCGCGATGGCGATCTGCGAGCCTTTTTTTACCACCACGATCGTCGTCATGTTCGCGTCTTTTCCAGGAAAACAAGGCAGATGGGGATTTTCTCACAAAACGCAAGGCTGCCGCTCTGCCATGATGGCGCTCGCCGGCCGAAAAGCACGCAGGAACCGCGAGGCCAGGGACGCACCGGCCGCGTCTGGCGCGGCGCGGACTAACATGAAACAATGAATCCTGTTCGGCCGGACCGTCCCGTGCGGGTCGGGTCACTCGCCGTCGTCAACGCTCAACCGGATCGACCGCCATGTGCCAGCTCTTGGGCATGAACTGCAATACCCCCACCGACATCATCTTTTCCTTCGAAGGCTTTCACCGCCGCGGCGGCCTGACCGACCATCACGCCGACGGCTGGGGCATCGCCTTCTTCGAGGGCAAGGGCTGCCGCGTGTTCCTGGACGACAAGCCCTCGGTCGAATCGCCGGTGGCGGCGCTGGTGCGCCAGTACCCGATCAAGTCGGAAAACGTCATCGCCCACATCCGCAAGGCCACCCAGGGGGTGGTCAACCTGGCCAATACCCATCCCTTCATGCGCGAGATGTGGGGCCAGTACTGGATCTTCGCCCACAACGGCAACCTCGAAAACTTTGCGCCGCCGCCTGGCCGCCACTACAACCCGGTGGGCTGCACCGACTCGGAACGCGCCTTCTGCTACATCCTGGAAGCCCTGCGCCAGAAATGGTCACAGCCGCCGGGCGTGGAGGAGTTGTTCGCGGAAGTCCGCAGGTTGGCCGAAGAACTCCACACCAAGGGGGTGTTCAACTTCATGCTGAGCAACGGCGAGCTGCTGTTCGCCCACTGCTCGACCAAGTTGCACTACATCGTGCGCCAGGCGCCGTTTCCTACCGCCCACCTGGTGGACGACGACGTGACGGTCGACTTCTCCACCGTCACCACCCCGCGCGACCGCGTGGCAGTTATCGCCACCGTGCCGCTGACCGACAACGAGCACTGGACCGCGCTGGCGCCGGGCCAACTGACGCTGTTCCGCGACGGCACGCCGTTGCTGACGGCGACCTCCCCGCCGGCCACCACGCGCTGAGACGGCAGCGGCGCCACGCCGCCAACACCTCAGGGCGGCAAGGCGTTATGCTATCGCTATAGCCCTACCCCAAGCATGGATAAACCGGGTGGTACGTTGGCCGAAGCCAGTGCCCGGAACGCGGAGCCCGCATGAGCCGTTTCGACTTCACCCATCCGCCGTTCGACTGCCTCAGCGCTGCCGAACGGGATACGCTGGAAGCCAGCGCCGACATCGTGTGCTACGGCGATGACGAACAGATCATGGCGCCGGGCGTGCCGGTCGACACCCTGTTCGTGGTGCTCAAGGGACTGGTGCGCGAGATGGCCGGGGACGAAGTCATTGCGGTCTACCGCGAGCGCGATGCCTTCGACGCCCGCGCTCTGGTAGCGGGGCACACCGCGCACCGTTTCGTGGTGCACGAGGAAGCGCTGGTCTACGCCCTGCCGCGCGCCACGCTGCTGGCGCTGACCGAACAGAACGCGCGCTTCGGCGCGTTTTTCTACGCCAGCGTCTCGCAGAAGTTCGGCGCGCTGGCCGAACGCAGCGGCAACCGCGAATGGCAGACGCTGCTCACCGCGCGGGTGCGCGACGTCTACGCCAAGAAGCCGCTGTTCCTCGACGGCGAAGACAGCGTGCTGGATGCCGCGCGGCTGATGAAGCAGCACAAGGCCAAGTCGATCCTGGTACGTCATGGCCGGCGCGTCGGCATCTTCACCACCAGCGATTTTCGCGACCTGATCATCGACGGCACACCACCCGATACCTCGCTCGGCACGCTGTGCCGCTTCGACCTGATCTGCAGCGAGCTCGACGACTACCTGTTCAACGCCCTGCTCACCATGACGCAGCAGAACATCCAGCGCGTGGTGGTGACCGAGTCCGGCACCCCGGTCGGCATCCTGGAGCAGGTCGACCTGCTGTCCTACTTCTCCAACCACTCTCACCTGATCGCCCAGCGCCTGGAACAGGCGGACTCGCTCGACGAGCTGGCCGACATCGCGGCGCAGATCACGCGGCTGGTGGAGATACTGACCGGGCACGGCGTCAGGGCCGTCCAGCTGGGGCGGCTGGTGCAGACGCTGAACGCCCGGCTGTTCGAACGCAGCTGGCAACTGCTCGCACCTGCCGAGCTGATCGCCAACAGCTGCCTCCTGGTGATGGGCTCGGAGGGGCGGGGCGAACAGATTCTCAAGACCGACCAGGACAACGCGCTGATCCTGCGCGACGGCTACACCTGCCCGGAGCTGGAAAGCGTCTGCCAGGCGTTCTCCGACGCACTGGCCCGCTTCGGCTACCCGCCGTGTCCGGGACGCATCATGGTCAACAACCCGGATTGGCGTCTGTCCGAGAGCGCCATGCGCGACCGCCTCTACCACTGGGTTTACCTGCCGGATCGCGACGCCCAGCTCAACCTGGCCATTTTCGTCGACGCCGAGGCCGTGGCGGGCAATGCGGCCCTGCTGGAGCGCTGCCAGGATTACCTGCAACAGCTGCTGCGCGACGACGACAGTTTCTATCACCGCTTCGCTCGCGCCATCGAGCAGTTCGACACCCCGCTCGGGCTGTTCGCGCAATTACTGACCCGGCAACAGGACGGCCAGGCCATGCTCGACCTGAAAAAGGGCGGCATCTTCCCGGTCGTGCACGGCGTGCGCGCGCTGGCGCTGCAGTACGGGCTGAAGGAGCGCAACACCTTCGAGCGGCTGGCGCGGCTCGCCGAAAGCGGCCGCCTCGACAAGGAGCTGGCCGGCGACGTGGCCGAGGCGCTGTCCTTCCTGTTGCAGCTGCGTCTGGGCCAGGGGCTCGCGGCGTTGGCCGAAGGCCGGCCGAGCGGCAACCTGATCAGCCCGGCCCGCCTGTCGACGATGGAGCGCGATCTGCTGAAGGACGCGCTGGGCGTGGTCAAGCGCTTCAAGACCATGCTGCGCCACCACTTCCGGCTGGGCAGCCTGTGATGCTGGCGCGTTGGCAGCGCCGGCTCGCCGTCCGGCAACTGAAGGACCCGGCCTACCGCCGGCTGTTCGAGGAAACCTCGGACGACATGATCAGCCTCGCCTGCAACACCACCAGCCTTGACGTCGCCGAGGCCGAGCTGCTCACGATCGGCGCGGTGCGGCTGAGCGGGAACCGCATCGTGACGAGCGAGGCGCTCGACCTGCTGGTGAAACCCGGCCGCCCGCTGACGCGCGAGCGCGTCGGCGCGCACGGCCTGCGCCCGCGCGATCTGTCCGACGGGCTGGACGCGGAGGAGGCGGTACGCCGCCTGCTCGATTTCATCGGCGGGCGGCCCGTGCTGGGGTATTACCTCGAATTCGACATCGCCGTGCTCGACAAATACCTGCGCCCGCTGCTGGGCATCGGCCTGCCCAACCGCCAGATCGAGATTTCCGGGCGTTACTACGACTACAAGCTCAGACAGCAGCCGAACAGCCGCGTCGACCTGCACCTGGCCGCACTGATCGATGACCTGGGCGTTCCCGCGCTGCCGCGCCACGACGCGCTCAACAAGGCCATCACCGCGGCCATGCTCTACCTCGCGCTCAAGCGTCGCGGCTTCGGTTGAATCGGGGGCCGCCCGGGCCGCAGGCCCCCATGCGGCGGCGAGCTCGGTCCGGTACATTGCACCCCTGATGTGGCGCCCCCACGGGCGCCATGCCGCACCGGCCATTTGGCCAGCTTAAGATTGCCATCAGCTACCACCGTAAAATAGCTAGCCGGCACCATGCCGGCGACTGCGAACATGAATTCCTGTTTGTCTCGCCCTGCCACCCAAGCCCCCTAGACCTCGGAATGATTTGGATGGAAAAGACAGACAACTGGCTGACGCAACGCTTGAGTGGCGCCACCTTCATCGCCCTGCTGCTGGGCGTCGTGCTGTGGCTCGGCTTTTCGATCGGACTCCGTCCGCTGACCCTGCCGGACGAGGGGCGCTACGTCGGCGTCGCCTGGGAAATGCTGCGCGCCCACAACCTGTCGGTGCCGCTGCTGGACGGTCTGCCCTACTTTCACAAACCCCCGCTGTTCTACTGGCTGACCGCCTTCAGCCTGAAGCTGTTCGGGCTGCATGAATGGAGTGCGCGGCTCGCGTCGGTCTCTGCCGCGGCCCTGGTGGTCCTCGCCCTGTGGCTCTTCGTGCGCCGCCACCGCGGCTCCAGCGTGGCCACGGCCACCGCGATCGTGCTGACGACCCAGCCGTTCTTCTTTGCCGGCGCCCAGTTCGCCAACCTCGACATGCTGGTGGCCAGCCTGATCGGGCTCACCATCCTTGCCGCCGCCGAAGCCGTGCTGCGCGCCGAACAGGGCCGGCCCTACCGGAGCATGCTCGCCGCCGCCTACGCCATGGCGGCGCTGGGCGTGCTCGCCAAGGGCCTGATCGGCATGGTCCTTCCCGGCGCGGTACTGCTGGGCTGGCTGCTGGCGCGCGGCCGCTTTGCCTCCGTGCGCTACCTGCTCTGGTGGCCCGCGCTGTTACTGTTCTTCGCCCTCGGCCTGCCCTGGTTCTGGTCGATGCAGCAGAAGTTCAGCGGCTTTTTCGACTACTTCATCGTTTACCACCATTTCAAGCGTTTTGCCGAAAGCGGCTTCAACAACCCGAAGCCGCTCTGGTTCTACGTGCCGGTCGTGCTGTTACTGTGCGCACCGTGGTCGCCGTGGTGCTGGCGCGCCCTGAAGCGAAGCTACTGGTCCGACCCGGTGCAGGGTGATTTGCGCCGCCTGATGGGGGTGTGGTTGCTGGTGATCCTGGTCTTTTTCTCGCTGCCCAGCTCCAAACTGGTCGGCTATATCTTCCCGCTGCTGCCCCCGTTTGCCTTCCTGATCGCCGAACCGTTTGCCGAGTGGATGCAACAAGGCGATGGAAAAACGGCCCGCCGTTCCTTCGTCGTCAGTACCGTGATCGCAATGATTGTTTGCATCGGGGCCGTGGTCGCCGTGTCCCGCCACGAGGGCGGCTCGGCCAAGCCTCTGGCGGGCCGGATGGCCGCCGCCTTCCAACCGGCAGACGAGGTCGTGATGCTGGACAAATTCCAGTTCGACTTGGCGTTCTATCTGCCCATGCCCCGTCCCGCCGTGGTCGTCAGCAATTGGACCGATCCGGAGCTTCCCCGCCGCGACAACTGGCGCAAGGAACTGTTCGACGCCGGCCGATTCGATCCGCTTGCCCAGCAGCAGGTGCTGCTGACCCCGGCACAATGGCGCACCAGCCTGTGCCGGCCGCGCACCCACGCGGTCTGGGTGTGGGCCTCGCCCGCCGCCGCTGCGGCATTCCCATTCCTGGCCAGCCAGCCAGCGTTCGCGCGCGACGGCGACATCACGGTGTGGTCTTTGCCGGCAGGCTTCGTCCCGCCCGCCCCGACCTGCCAGGGATGATGCCTCCGAGGGCTACGCCGGTAGCGGGGAGAGGTGCGTGTGGCCAGGCCTCCACGCACGGCAGCGGCCCACGCTCGGGAGCACCGGCGTAAAAAAAAAAGACCGGGGATCGTCTGATCTCCCGGTCAAGCTCTCGTTTCTGCAATTCTGCTATCGGCGTGCTCAGTAAGCCTGCTCGCCGTGGCGGGTTTCCACATACTTTCCGGCGCACAGCGACAGCATCAGCAAGGCTACCCGTTCGTGCACGATGACCGTGTGCTGGTTGCCGGAAAACTGCATGAAGCGCCGCAGGTCGTCGCGGACTTTGCGCGAGCCGGTCATGTCGATGATGATGTCGACGCGGCTGCCCTGCTCGGCGATCTCGATGAAATTGCGAGTAACCGGCACCCCGTGCTGGCGCGCCAGGTCGATGCCGGGCAATTCCAGATTGAGGTCGGCCACGCCCACCACTTCGACAAAGGGCGCGCTCAGCAACTGCTGCAACAACGGCGTGCCGGTTTCGCCGGCCCCGATCACTCCTAGCGTGATTTTCTTCACTTGCCCCTCCGTGGTCATGCCAAAATCCTGCATGGCCGCTACTGTAGCAACAATCCGCCTCCCTCTTTCTTGAGCCACATCAATCCATGCCCACTCTGCGCTCGGGACACCCCGCTTCGGTCAGCGCACGGTGTAGTGGCGGCCTTCCAGGCAAGCCCCCATGGCCCGCCGGTATTGATCCCGCAGCGCGAGCGCATCGCGCGCATCGACACCGCCCTCGGGCAAGGTCGGATCGTAGCCGGTCTGGCCGCGCGCCCAGCGGTGGCATTCGTAGCGGTCGCGCGCCTGTTGCTGCTCGTCCTGGCCGCGATTCGGATAGATGAACAAATCGGTGCTATCACGCACGGACGACGAACCGGACGGGCCCTGCCCGAGCGGCGGGTCCACCACCACGTAGCCATCGCTGCGCTGCACGTAGTAGACGTCGTTGGCGAGGTAGTAGGTCACGCCACCGATCAGCAGCGTGGTGTAGAGCAGCGGCAGCACCGGCACCCACACGCCGCGCGGCGGCGACACGACCACGTAGCCGCGCCCGCGCGGGCGGTACCAGAAACCGTCGTAATAGTGATAGCGCACCCCGCCGTGTACGACGGCATGCCCGCCGCCCGGCAGCGAGCCGACGAAGGCTCCCCGCGCCGGAAATGCCGGACGGGCCACCGTCACCACCGCGCCTTCCCACTGCGGAGGAGCGGCCAGCGCGGGCGGGACGGCCAGCAGCAGGCCAAGCAGAAGGGAGGCCGGGACGGCGAGATGGACGAATTTCATGATGGCGACTCCGCGATCAGTCGGCGTTTCCTAGCGCACGGTATAGCCCCGCGCTTCCAGGCAGGCCGAGATGGCCCGCCGATAGGCATCCGCCTGTTGCTCCAGCATGGCCTGCTGGCGTTGCTCCTGGGCGGCGTAGGCCTGTTCCATGCGCTGCGCCTGTTCCGCCCGTGCGGTGTCGGACATCGCGCCGGCCACGGCGCCGATCGTTGCACCCACCAGCGCGCCCTCGGCGCCCCGATGCGGCCTGGCCACCGCGGCCCCCACCAAAGCCCCGGTCACCGCCAGGGCCGCAGTATCATGGCCGGGGCCCCCGGCCGGCACCACCCGTACCGACGGGGAGCCTACCGCATGCGGCAGGCTCGGATCGAAGCCGCTCTGCCGCACGGCCCACTGGTGGCATTCGTAGCGGTCGCGATCCTGCAGCCCTTCGCTCTGGCCGGAACGGGGGTAGAACACCACCTCCCTTGGCGGCGGCACGACCGCCTCGGGTGCGCTACGGGGCATGCTGTAGGGACGCGCAGGCGCCACCACGCAGCCGGTCAGGCTCAGCACCAACAGCGTCGCCACGGCGCCGACCCGATGCGGGACAACATTCGACATGGTGAACTCCTTTTCCCCGGCGGCCACGCCGGGACCGACAGGACACGGCACGGCTCTTGCCGCGCCCCGTGCGCAAACCACGCTCAGCGACCGCAGTCCTCCGGACGCGGCCCAGCGGCGGCGCGCAGCTCGTCCTTGCTCAGAAAACCGTCCTTGTTGGTGTCGGCGCGTTCGAATGCCGCCTTGACCTCGTCCAGGCTCAGCTTGCCGTCGCCGTTGCTATCCAGCTTGGCGAAGAACGGCGCGTGCTCGTGCTCACGCCCCGGCTCGTGGCGGAAATGTTCGCGCATCGCCTGGCGCAGTTCGTCGCGGCTGAGCTGGCCATCGTGGTTGAGATCCAGCTTGGCAAAGTCTTCGGCCAACCTCGGCATGCCGGCACGGGCCTCTTCCAGGCTTAGCTGGCCGTCACCATTCTTGTCGGCTTGGGCGAAACACTGCTGGAAATGGCGGCGACCGTGGTGCCGCTGCGCGAAGCGTTCGTGCATGAAGCGATGCAGCTCGTCCCGGCTGAGCTGGCCATCGTGATTGGTATCGGCCTTGTCGAAATCGGCCGCCAGACGGGGCCACGCCGCTTGCACCTCGTCACGGCTGAGCTGGCCGTCGCCGTTCTTGTCGGCTTGCGCGAAGCGCGCCGCCGGCCCGTCCATCGGCCCCTCCTTGGGGGCGGCGCCAGTGGCCGCGGCCAATGCCGAAGCGCTCACCACGGCCATGATCAGTGTCAGTGCGACTTTCCGTTTCATTGCAATCTCCCTGTGAATATAGATGGCCTCGCCACCATCCGATGAAGAAAGCGTAAGCCGCAAATGTCAGGGAACTGGAGAGAAAGCGTGGAGAAACGGTGAAGCAAGTGTTAGGGCGTGTTCACAATTCCAGCTTGTAGCCGACGCCGTACACCGAGCGGATCAGCTCCTGCTGCGGCGCCGCCTGCTCCAGCTTGCGGCGCAGGTTCTTGATGTGGCTGTCGACGGTGCGGTCGGTCACCACGCGATGATCGGCGTAGAGGTGATCCAGCAACTGGTCGCGCGAGAACACCCGCCCCGGCATGGAGGCCAGCGTGCGCAGCAGGCGGAATTCGGCCGGGGTCAATTCCAGCCGCCGCCCCTGCCACGAGGCCTGATAGCCCTCTTCGTCGATCGTCAGCCCGGCATCGGCCGGCAGCGCACCATGGCGCTGGCTGCGGCGCAGGATGGCCTTGACCCGGGCCACCACTTCGCGCGGGCTGTACGGTTTGCAGATATAGTCGTCGGCGCCCAGCTCCAGGCCAAGCAGACGGTCGATCTCCTCGACCCGGGCGGTAACCATGACGATCGGCACGTCGCTGAAGGCGCGCAACTCGCGGCAGATATCGAGGCCGTCGCGGCCGGGCAGCATCAGGTCGAGCAGGATCAGGTCCGGCAGGCGGCGCCGCACCTCGGACACCACGGCCAGGCCATCCGCCAGGCAGGCGGTCTCGAAACCGGCCGCCGTGAGGTAGTCCGCCAGCAGGCGCGACAGTTTGGGTTCGTCCTCGACCACGAGGACGTAGGCTGACTTGGGAGACGGGTTCATGCTCTCAACGCATCCGTAGGGGGAAAGTCAGGGAAATCCACAGCCCGCCCAACGGCGACGGGCGGGCCTCGATCGTACCGCCATGCGCCTCGACGATGCTGCGGCACAGTGCCAGGCCGAGGCCGGCCCCGCCGCTGGCGCGGTTGCGCGAGCCCTCCACCCGGTACAGCCGCTCGAACAGCCGAGGCAAGGCATCGGACGGTACCGCCGGTTCCGAGTCCTGGAAATCGATACGCAGGCACTCGCCGTCGCGGCTGACGCTCACCCGCAGCCGCCCGCCGCGATCGGTATAGCGCACCACGTTTTCCAGCAGGTTGTTGAACAGCTGCAACAGGCGCTGCGGGTCGGCCTCGATGGTCCAGCCGCCCCCCTGGGGGAGGCGCGTTTCGAGGCGGATGGACTGGCCCTGCAGGCGCTCGCCGAAAGCGTTCAGGGCCTGTTGCAGGACGTCCGCCGGATCGAACACCTCCATGTGGTAGCTCAGCGCCCCGACATCGGCCAGCGACAGCTCGTACAGGTCGTCCACCAGCTTGCTCAACGTGGAGACCTCGGCCTGCAGCGACTTGAGCGCCTCCGGCGTCGGCGTGCGCACGCCGTCCTCCATCGCCTCAAGTTCCCCGCGCAGCACCGCCAGCGGTGTGCGCAGCTCATGCGAGATATCCGCCATGAAGTGGCGACGCATCTGCTCGTTGTTTTCCAGCACCCGCGCCAGGCGGTTGAAATCGCCCGCCAGTTGGCCGAGCTCGTCGCGCGAACTGGCCTGCACCCGGGTGCTGTAGTCGCCAGTCGCCAGCTCATGCAGCGCCGCCGCCAGGCGCTTGACCGGCACCAGCATGACACGCGCCAGCAGCATCGCCACCGCAGCCGCCAGCAACACGCCCAGCACTGCGAACAGCCAGCCGGCCTTGAGCTGGCCTTCCTGGAAACGCAGGTCGGCGGCGTTGGTCAGGCTGCTGACCGGCACGCTAACCAGCCAGCCGACCGGACGCCCGTCCAGCTGCAGTGCGGTGCGGGTGGCGTCAGAAGGCCAGTTGGGCGCGCCCGCCACCACGTGCCCGTCGGCGGCCAGCAGCGTCAGCGGCGGCAGGGGCAGACGGAATCCTGGGTGTGGCGGGTGGTCCGGCCGTCCTGGCGCTCGCTCGGGGTGGACCTCGGCGCGCACCAGCCGGCGCCACAAGCGCTCGTTGCCCTCCAGAAAGGCCCAGCTGCCCTCCTCGCGGTAAGCCTCGACCAGGCTCGTTTTCAGGGTTTCCAAGCGCTGGGCGTCACGCTGGCTGACGTAATCGAGAAATCCCTGCTTGAAACTCAGGCGGCTGGCGGCGCCGATGGCCAACGCCACCACCACGCAGCAAAACAGGATGGCGAAAAACAGTTTGGAAGTGATGCCGAGCTTCATAAAGGCGTCCGGCGGCAGCGCCGCCTCGGGTCGGAATGGCATCATTGTGGAAACAGCCAGCGTCCTCGGCAAGGCCCCAACCGGCCCTCCACGGCAAGTTTCACACTTTTTTCACCGTTGCCCGCTGCCGACCAGGAAAGCATCGAGCTGTACCGCCGTCGGCATGCCCCCACGAGCCCCCGGCTGCGTTACCGCCAGCGCCCCGGCCGCCACCGCGCGCTTGAGCGCCACCTCGATGCCCAGCCCCAGGAACACCGCCAGCGCGGCGTTGAAGGTATCGCCGGCCCCGGTGCTGTCGACCACGTCTACTGCCAGCCCCGGCTGATGGCGCAGCCGTCCGTCGGCGTCGGCATAAGCGGCGCCCTCTGCGCCCTGGGTCAGCACCACCTTGCCCGCCAGCGACACCGGCAGCGACTCGAGCCCGGAGACAGTGGTATCCCCGAGCAGTTGCATCAGCTCGTGCTGGTTCGGCGTAAGGTAGGCGACCCGCGCCAGCAATTCCACCGGCAAGGCTTGCGCCGGGGCCGGGTTGAGGATCAACGGCACGCCATGCCGCTCGGCGAGACGGGCGACTTCCGCCACGGTCTCCAGAGGAATTTCCAGTTGAATCAGCAACACGTCGGCCGAGGCAATCTCGGCTTCGGCCTGGCGCACATCGTCCGGGCTCAGCACATGGTTGGCACCAGGCACGACAACGATGGCGTTCTCCCCGCCGCTGACCGTAATGGAGGCAACACCGCTGGCGACACCGGGCGTCACCGCCACATGACGCGTGTTCACCCCCTCCTGCTGCAGCCCGGCCAACAGTTCGCGGCCGAAGTCGTCGTCGCCGACACGCCCGATGAAGCTCACCTCGGCACCGAGGCGGCGAGCGGCTACCGCCTGGTTGGCCCCCTTGCCGCCATGGCTGGTGAAGAAACGCTCGCCAATGAGCGTTTCGCCGGGCGCAGGAAAACGTGCACACAACGCGACCAGGTCCATATTGATGCTGCCGATCACCACGATCTTTGGCATGGTTCTCCCCCAGATGGCCCCGCTCCCATGACCGGGGGCTCAGTTTGATGGTAGCGCAGGAGGGGGGGAAGGTGTCGGGGCAAAGCTCAGGCCGGCTCAACGCGGGCGAGCCACGGCACGACGCTGGCCGCCGCCCCCATGAGCGGCGGGGCGAGAGGACTCAGTGCAGGCTTTCACGGGACAGAAAGCGCAGGTAGCCCACCCCTTCCAGCCAGAAACCGCCGTCGGCCAGCGGGGTCGCCTCTTCCAATTCGGCCACCGTCAGGATCAGCTCCTGACCGTCCAGCTTCGCCGCCAGCGCGATATCCTCGTCGTCGGCGAACTCTTCCGAGGCGTATTGGTAGTCGGGCTTGATGAACTGGTTGTTCACCTGGATGTACTCTGATTCATTCAGCAAGCGCAGGATGTTCATGACGACCTCCTCGTGATGCGAAGAATGTAGAACCAAGCTCGACAGTTACATTTGTAAAGAGGCGACTCGCGCCGGGCCGCACTGTCGACGGCCGGGCATCGCCTGTCACCGGCATGGGATGGGTTCTTTGCGCAGACGCCGGCAGCCAGCAGCCAGCAGCCAATCCAGAGTAGATACACCCTACAGCCAGCCACGCTCGGCAAACGACTCGGCATGGCTTCCCGTGATCACGAAATGGTCCAGCAAACGGACATCCACCAGTTGCAGCGCGGCCTTGAGGGTATCGGTCAGCGCCCGGTCTGCCGACGACGGCTCGGCGACGCCGGAAGGGTGGTTGTGTGCCACGATGACGCCGGCTGCATTGTGTGCCAGCGCCCGCCGCACCACCTCGCGCGGATAGACCCGGGTCTCGCTCAAGGTGCCGCTAAATACTTCTTCGACCGCCAGAACGCGGTTTTGTGCCGTCAGGAAGATCACCACGAATACTTCGACGTCGCGCAGACCGATGGTCAGACGCAGAAAGTCGCGCACCGCCTGCGGACTCGACAGCGCATCGGCCAGCTTCATCTCTTCGGCCAGCGCCCGTCGCACCAGTTCCTTGGTGGCCATCAGTTGGGTGTACTTGGCCACACCCAGACCATGCTGGCGCTCGAATTCGGCCAGATCGGCCGACAACAGACGCGACAGGGAACCGAATTCGGTCATCAACCGGCGTGCCATGTCGACCGCCGACACCCCCTTGATCCCGGTACGCAGGAAGATGGCAAGCAGCTCGGCGTCGGAAAGACATCCCGCCCCCTGTGCCAGCAGCTTTTCCCGGGGCCGCTCCGCGGCAGGCCAATCGCAGATCGACATGATCGGCTCCTCATTGTGCTATAGCTTGTTTTCGCCATTAAACCCAACTCCATGCCAAAAACATAGCGAGCGCGGCGGCGCCACCGAGGCCGGCAATTTCCGGTAAACTTTTATCTTTTCAGCTTGCACAAAGGCTTTCCATGTCTGCCAAACGGATACTGCTGGGCGTCACTGGCGGCATCGCCGCCTACAAGGCGGCCGAGCTGACCCGTCTCCTGGTCAAGGCCGGACACCGTGTCGACGTGGTGATGACCGACGCCGCCACCCGCTTCGTCACGCCGACCACCTTCCAGGCCCTGTCCGGCCATGCGGTCTACACCAGCCAGTGGGACCCGCGCCCGGACAATGCCATGGCGCACATCGAGCTGTCGCGCCGCGCCGACGTGTTCCTGATCGCCCCGGCCAGCGCCGATTGCCTGTTCAAGCTGGCGCACGGTGCCTGCGACGACCTGATCTCCACGCTGGCCGCGGCGCGTACCTGCCCGCTGATCGTCGCCCCGGCGATGAACAAGCAGATGTGGGACAACCCGCCCAACCAGCGCAACGTCGCCCAGCTCGTCGCCGACGGCGTGACGGTGTTCGGCCCGGCGGCGGGCGCGCAGGCCTGCGGCGAAGTCGGCCTCGGCCGCATGCTGGAACCGGAAGAGATCGCCGAGCGGCTGGAAGGCTTCTTCATCGAGAAACGCCTCGCCGGCAAGCAGGTGCTGCTCACCGCCGGCCCGACCTTCGAGCCGATCGACGCGGTGCGCGGCATCACCAACGTCAGCTCGGGCAAGATGGGCTACGCGCTGGCACGCGCCTGCCGCGATGCCGGCGCCGAGGTGACGCTGGTCTCCGGCCCGACCAGCCTGCCCTGCCCGGTCGGCGTACGCCGCCTCGATGTGGTCAGCGCCGCCGAGATGCACCAGGCCGTGTTGCAGGAAGTCGGCCGCAGCGACGTCTTCATTGCCGTGGCGGCGGTGGCCGACTACCGCGTCAAGAACCGGTCGGAGCACAAGCTGAAGAAGGGCGACAGCGTGCCGGTCATCGAACTGGAAGAAAACCCGGATATCCTCGCCACCGTGGCCGGCCTGCCGGCGGCACCGTTCTGCGTCGGCTTCGCCGCGGAAAGCCAGAACCTGCTGGAATTCGCCGAAACCAAGCGCCGGCGCAAGAAGGTGCCGCTCCTGGTTGCCAACCTGGCACAACAGGCCATGGGCGCCGACCACAACGAAGTGGTGCTGCTTGACGACGCCGGTGCCCACCCGCTGCCGGTTCTGCCCAAGGAGCAGGTGGCCCACGCCATCGTCGCGCACCTGGCGGCACTGCTGCCCCAGCGCTAAACCGCCCGATCCACCCAGAGGTTGGCCGAAGCCCGGCTTCGGCCAACCTTTCACGATTATTCAAGGACTCCGCATGAAACCCGTCATCGACGTCAAGATTCTCGACCCGCGCCTGCACGACAGCCTGCCTAATTACGCCACCGCCGGCTCGGCCGGGCTCGACCTGCGCGCAGCCATCGACAGCCCGATGGAAATCAAACCCGGCGAGACCCAGCTCATCCCCACCGGCATGGCCATCCACCTTGCCGACCCCGGCCTCGCCGCGATGATCCTGCCGCGCTCCGGCCTGGGTCACAAGCACGGCATCGTGTTGGGCAACCTGGTCGGCCTGATCGACTCCGACTACCAGGGCCAGCTGTTCGTCTCGGTGTGGAACCGCGGGCACAGCAACTTTGCACTCGAACCGCTGGAGCGCATCGCCCAGATGGTGATCGTGCCGGTGGTGCAGGTCGGCTTCAACATCGTCGACGACTTCGACGCCTCGCACCGCGGCGAGAACGGATTCGGCAGCAGCGGCCGACACTGAGAGCTTGTAAATAAATCTGCTGCGCCCCCCATGCCGGCCCTGTGATGCTCGCCGTACAATGTGTACGGCTGTGCTTCTCGAGCCAGCCTGGGGAGGCTCGCGACGATTTCTTTCACAAGCTCTGAGTCCCACCTGAATGAAAAAAGCCCGGTCAAACCGGGCTTTCGTTCGTTCTGAGACGACCGACTCAGGCCTTGGCGGTGCGGATGCGCTCGGAGCGGCCGCGCAGCCATTCCAGCGTCAGCAGCAAAGTGGTGGAGAACAGGATCAGCACCGCCGCCGCCGCCGCGATCGCCGGGCTGATGTTCTCCTTAATGCCGCTGAACATCTGGCGCGGCAGCGTCACCTGCTCCGGGCCGGCCAGAAACAGCGTCACCACCACCTCGTCGAACGAGGTGGTGAAGGCGAACAGCGCCCCCGACACCACGCCCGGCGCGATCAACGGCAACACCACCTTGCGGAAGGTGAGCAGCGGATTCGCCCCCAGGCTGGCGCTGGCCTTGATCAGGCTGGTATTGAAACCGCTCAGCGTCGCCGACACGGTAATCACCACAAACGGCACCCCCAGCGCGGCATGCACCAGAATCAGGCCGAGGTAATTGTTGGTCAGGCCCAGCGGCGAGAAGAACAGGTAGGCACCGACGCCGACGATCACCACAGGCACCACCATCGGCGAAATCAACACCGTCATCAGCAGCGACTTGCCGGGGAAGTTCGAGCTGGTCAGACCAACCGCCGCCAGCGTCCCCAGCACCGTCGCCAGCAGCGTGGCGGCTGGGGCCACGATGAAGCTGTTCTTCAACGAGTGGGTCCACTCGCCGTTGCCGAAGAACTCGGCGTACCAGCGCCACGAGAACGACTTGATCGGGTAGACCAGGAAGCTGTCGGCCGAGAACGACAGCGGGATGATCGCCAGCAGCGGCGACATCAGGAACACCAGCACCAGCACGCACACGAGGCGGAACGTCCAGTACCAGAGCTTCTCGACGGGAGAGGCGTAGTTAGGCAGCATGATTTACCCCAGGCTCAGACGGTCGGTCCCCACCAGCTTGCTGTACACCGCGTACAGCGCCAGGGTGGCGATCAAGAGCAGGCTGCCCAATGCAGCGGCCATGCCCCAGTTGATGGTGACGTTGGTGTAGAAGGCGACGTAATAGCTCACCATCTGGTCTTCCGGGCTGCCCAGCAAGGCCGGCGTGATGTAGTAGCCCAGGCACATGATGAACACCAGCAAGGCCCCGGCCGCCACGCCCGGCAGCGTCTGCGGGAAGTAGATCTTCCAGAACGCGGCGAACGGATGGTCGCCCAGCGAAATGGCCGCCTTGACGTACGAAGGGGGAATGCTCTTCATCACGCTGTAGCTGGGCAGGATCACGAACGGCAGCAGGATGTGCACCATCGCGATGTAGACACCGGTACGGTTGAACGCCAGCTGCAGCGGGTGGTCGATGATCCCCAGCGCCATCAGGCCGCTGTTGATCAAACCTTCCGACTGCAACAGCACGATCCACGCCGCCACCCGCACCAGCACCGAGGTCCAGAACGGCAGCAGCACCAAGATCATCAATAGGTTGCTCTGACGCTTGGGCAGGTTGGCGAGCCAGTACGCCACCGGGTAGCCCAGCAGCATGCAGAATACCGTCACCCACAGACTCATCCACATGGTGCGGCCGAAGATGCTGAGGTAGGCGCGCTCGTTGACCGGGGTCAGCTCCGGCACCCCGCTCTTGTTCTCGCGCAGGTCGAGCGAGCGGTAGAGGTAGTACGGGCTCCACGATTTGGCATTGCGGGCGATGGCGTGCCAGTGGTCGGGATCGCCCCAGCGCTCGTCGATCTGGATGAAGTGGTCGCGCACCGACTCGCCAGCCGCCAGTTGCAGCGGCATCTTGCGTGCGGTACGCATCAACAGCGAGCGGTAGCCGCTGATTTCCATATTGAGGCGCTTGCTGGCGTCCGCCAGCGTGCCGTCCGCCTTGGCGCGGGCCAGGTCCTCCGCCAGTGCGGAGTACACCGCGTCCGACGGCAGGCCGCGCTGATCCCAGGCCCGGATCAGCTGACTGGTATGAGGAAGCGCGGTAACGACTTCCGGGTTATCGACGCTGCGGAACAGCAGCGACGTGATCGGGACAAGAAAGGTCAGCAGCAGGAACAACCCCAGCGGGGCGACCAGGGCGATCGCCTTGAATTGCTTGAGACGTTGCTCGCGCGCCAGTTTCTTCTTGAGCGGCTCGCCGTCGGCGGCCGTCAACGGCGCATTCATGATAAGACTATCCGACATGTCATCAACCTGAGAGAGGGGCCCCGCCGCCCTGTCGCGGCGGGAGCCGCAGTTACATACCGGCCCGGCTCACGCCAGGCCGGCCTCAAGGTCAGCGTGCTGCCCAGGCGTTGAAACGCTCTTCCAGGTCTTCGCCATGCTCAACCCAGAACGGTACGTCCAGCGCCAGCGCCCCTTTCAGGTTGGCCGGAGCGGTCGGCAGGTTGGCCACCAGCTTGGCGTCCATCTGCTTGACCGTCTTCAGGTTGGTCGGACCGTAGGCGATGTGAGCCGAGTAGTTCTTCTGGTTTTCCGGCTTGCTGGCGAAGTTGATGAACTTCATCGCCTCCTTCACCTTGGCACCCTTCGGAATAGCCCAGGAATCGACGTCGTAGATGCTGCCGTTCCACACCACTTTCAGGTTCTTGCCTTCCTTCTGCGCGGCGTCGATGCGGCCGTTATAGGCCGAGCTCATCACCACGTCGCCGGAGGCCAGGAATTGCGGCGGCTGGGCGCCGGCTTCCCACCACTGGATGTTCGGCTTGAGCTGGTCGAGTTTCTTGAAGGCGCGGTCCACGCCGGCCTTGGTGCCCAGCACCTTGTAGACGTCGGAGGCCGGCACGCCGTCGGCCAGCAGAGCGAATTCCAACGTGTACTTGGCGCCCTTACGCAGGCCGCGCTTGCCCGGGAATTTCTTCACGTCCCAGAAATCCTTCCAGGAGGTCGGCGCCGCCTTCAGCTTGTCGGCGTTGTAGGCCAGTGCGGTCGACCACACGAAGATGCCCACACCGCACTCGGAGACGGCCGGCTTGACGAAGTCGGCCTTGTTGCCCACCTGGGCCCAGTTGATCTTTTCGAAGATGCCTTCTTCGCAGCCGCGCAGCAGCTCCGGCGATTCCACTTCGAGCACGTCCCAGGTCGGACGGCCCACTTCCACCATGGCCTTCACCTTGGCCATTTCACCGTTGTAGTCCCCCGCGGTGATCTTGGAGCCGGTCGTCTTCTCGTACGGCTGGTAGTAAGCGGCGGTCTGGGCATCCTTGTTCGCCCCGCCGAACGAAATGACAGTCAGGCTTTCGGCAGCCAGAGCCGACAGCGAAACCCCGCCCAGCACAGCGGTAACGATGATTTTCTTGGTAACGTTTTTCATCCAGCTTCTCCTCTGAAACCCAGTTCAGTTTAGTGATAGGCAAAACCCGTGTTCCCGGGCTCATTGCGACGTACCTGTGGCGTCGATCTGTCTTGTGTGTGTGTGAAAAACTACGGATTGAGGGGGTCCAGCGCCCGGATGTCTTCCGGATTCCAGCCCAGGGAGATAGAGTCGCCGACCGACCAGGAACCGTCGAGCTCGCTCACCGGCACCTTGACGATGAAGGACGGGTTGCCCGCGACGTCCATGCGCAAGCGCACGTGATCGCCGAAGTAGATGAACTCCTGCAGCTTGCCCTGGAAGCGGTTGGCGCACTGCTCCGACGCGCCGTTCAGACGCACGCGCTCGGGACGGATCGACATGGTGGTCCGCGCCCCGGCCCGATCGGCGCACACCGCCTTGGCCGTCAGACCAATGCCGTCGCCCAGCTTCACCTGGCAGAGACCGTCCTGCAGGCTCTGCACCTCGCCCTCCAGCGTATTGTTCTCGCCGATGAAACTGGCGACGAAGGAATTCACCGGGGCTTCGTACAGGTTATAGGCACTGTCGATCTGCTGGATGATACCGTCCTTGAACACGGCGACGCGGTCGCTCATGGTCAGGGCCTCGCCCTGATCGTGGGTCACGTACACCACGGTCACGCCCAGCGAGTCATGAATGTGCTTGATCTCCATCTGCATGTGCTCGCGCAGCTGCTTGTCGAGCGCGCCCAAGGGCTCGTCCATCAGCACCAGCTGCGGGTTGAACACCAGCGCGCGCGCCAAGGCCACACGTTGCTGCTGGCCGCCGGAGAGCTGCGCCGGATAACGGTGCGCCAGCTTTTCGAGCTTGACCATCGACAGCGCGTGCATCACCTTGGCATCGATATCGGACTTGGAGAAATTACGGATTTTCAGCGGATAGGCGAGGTTTTCGCCGACCGTCATGTGAGGGAACAGGGCATAGTTCTGGAACACCATGCCGATATTGCGTTTGTGCGGCGGAACGTGATTGAGCAAGGCGCCATTGAGGCGGATCTCGCCATGCGTCGGGGTCTCGAACCCGGCCAGCATCATCAGGCAAGTGGTCTTACCGGAACCGGAAGGCCCAAGCAGGGTCAGGAACTCCCCTTTGCGAATATCCAGATCCAGATGCTTGACGATCAGGCTCTCGCCGTCGTAGCTCTTCTGAACACCGCGAAAGCTGACCAGCACCTCAGTGTCGGGAACGACTTCAGGCACCATGGTTTCTCCTCTGAAACTAAATGTCCGACCAGCGGAACGTGATTCCATTTCTCATACAGGCAGCCCATGTTATAGGCCATTCGGCTTCTGTTTTCTCCCCGCCTGCCATGCAGACCGGTCCTGAGCCTGTGCTTGAAACCTGTAGCGCAACGATAGCCCACAACGGCTCGGCCAATCAACAATGTTTAATTTCAAGTAAAACCACAAGACTGAAAGCGTTAAATAAATACAACAATTGTTGAACAAACCCAACTATTTTATAGTTTTAATTACAAATAAATAGACAATATCGATCAATAAATTTAATAACGCACGAAACGTCTATTTTTTTAACCACGTTACACGGTGAGGATATTAAACGGCACCCATAAAAAAACCGGCCTTGCGGCCGGTCTGAAGGGAGAATTGAAACGGGTCAAGCCAACAGGTGATTGTTCAGCTCGCGCATGCCGGCCGACAACATCGCCAGGTCCAGTGCCTGGAAGGCCTGCAATTCGGCAAACATCTGGTGGCAGGTCTCGACATCGTGGTGGCGCTTTTCCAGCCAGGCGCTGGCCAGGTCTTCCGACTCCTTGCACTCCTGGATCGCCAGCTTGGCCACCTTGCGGTGCAGGCGATACAGATCATCGCGCAATGCCGAACGTGCCAGCGACTGCCAACGGTTGTCACGCGGCAGACGGGTGATCGCCTCACGCATCCAGTCCAGCTGCAGCACCTTGCCCAGGCGGTAGTAATTGCTGGCCAGCACACCCTGGGTCAGCTCCTCGCCCTCACCGATTTCGATGATGTCCATCAGCGGCACGGCGAATTCCAGACGCGCCAGCACGCGCGCCAGGCTGGCCGGCAGGTTCGGGATGTCCAGACGAGCTTCCATCGCCGCCACGGTCGGGTAGTCGGTGGCGCTGATCAGCTCCGGCAGCGCAGCAAGCAGAGCCTGCACCTTGGCGCCATACTGATCAATCACGGCGTTGACCGAGCTGAACGGACGCTTGTTGCGCAGCACCCAGCGCGTCACGCGCTCGATCAGGGTACGCACGATCACCATCAGCTCCATCTGCTGGTCGGCCTGAATCTGGTTGTCCAGCGCCTCGATCTGGCCCCACAGCTGCTCGGCATTGAACACGCGGCTGGCGATCCACCAGGCACGGGCGATGTCGGCCGCCGAGAACGGCGATTCTTCCTGCAGGCGGAACACGAAGGTCGTGCCCATGCGGTTGATGATCTGGTTGGCCAGCTGGTTGGAGATGATCTCGCGCTTCAGATGGTGTTTCTCCATCTGGCCGCGGAAACGTTCCTGCAGCGGTTTCGGGAAGTAGTTCACCAGCACCGGCAGGAAATCGGCATCGTCCGGCACATCGGTCGCCAGGATCGCCTGATCCAGCGAAATCTTGCTGTAGGCCAGCAGCACCGCCACTTCCGGCGCGGTCAGACCCTGACGCGCCAGACGGCGGTCGTTGATCTGCGCTTCGGACGGCAGGTACTCGATCTCGCGGTTCAGTTCGCCGGTCTTCTCCATGTGGGCGATCATGCGCGCATGAGTCGACAGGATCGACGCCGACTCCTGCTGCTTGATCGCCAGCACCTGGGTCTGCAGGTAGTTGTTGCGCAGCACCAGATGACCCACTTCCTCGGTCATTTCGGCCAGCAGCTCATTGCGCTGCTTCAGCGTCATGTCACCGGCCTGCATCACCGCGCCCAGCAAGATCTTGATGTTGACCTCGTGGTCGGAGCAATCCACCCCAGCCGAGTTGTCGATGGCGTCGGTGCAGATACGGCCACCGGACAGGGCGAACTCGACGCGGCCCAACTGGGTGCACGTCAGGTTACCGCCTTCGGCCACTACTTTCACACGTAGCTCGCGGCCGTCGACACGCACCGGGTCGCAGGCGCGGTCGCGCGCATCGGCATGGCTCTGCGTCGAGGCCTTGACGTAAGTGCCGATACCGCCGTTGTACAGCATGTCGGCGCGGGCCTTGAGGATCTCGTGGATCAGCTCGTTCGGCGCCATGCTGTCCTTGTCGGTCTCCAGCCAGGCTTTGACTTCCGGCGACAGCGGGATCGACTTGGCCGAGCGCTCGAAGATGCCGCCGCCCTTGGAGATCAGCTCGCGGTTGTAGTCGGCCCAGCTCGAGCGCGGCAGGTTGAACAGGCGCGCACGTTCCGCGAAGCTCACCGCCGCGTTCGGCGTCGGGTCGAGGAAGATGTGCATGTGGTTGAACGCCGCGATCAGCTGGATGTGCTCGGACAGCAGCATGCCGTTGCCGAACACGTCGCCGGCCATGTCGCCGATGCCGATCACGGTGAAGTCCTGCTCCTGGGTGTTGACGCCCAGGTGGCGGAAGTGACGCTTCACCGATTCCCAGGCACCGCGTGCGGTAATGCCCATACCCTTGTGGTCATAGCCGGCCGAGCCGCCCGAGGCGAAGGCATCGCCGAGCCAGAAGCCATACTGTTCCGAAATGCCGTTGGCGATATCGGAGAAAGTCGCGGTGCCCTTGTCGGCGGCCACCACCAGGTAGGGATCGTCCGGATCCAGACGGCGCACGTCCTTCGGCGGCACGATCTGGCCGGTCACCAGGTTGTCGGTGACGTCGAGCAGCGCCGAGATAAAGGTCTTGTAGCAGGCGATCCCCTCGGCCATGAAGGCTTCGCGGTCGCTCGGCGACGGCAGCTGCTTGCAGACGAAACCACCCTTGGAGCCCATCGGCACGATCACCGAGTTCTTCACCATCTGCGCCTTGACCAGACCCAGCACCTCGGTACGGAAGTCTTCCATGCGGTCGGACCAGCGCAGGCCGCCGCGCGCTACCTTCGAGCCACGTAGATGCACGCCTTCAACGCGCGGGCTGTACACCCAGATTTCAAACATCGGGCGCGGCTGCGGCAGGAACGGGATGGCGTTGGATTCCAGCTTGAACGAGATGTAGGACTTGAACTCGCCGTCTTCGGCCTTCTGCCAGAAGTTGGTGCGGCGCACCGCCAGGATCACCGATAGGAAGCCGTTGAGGATGCGGTCCTCGTCCAGGTTGGCGACCTGGTCAAGCAGGTGTTTCAGTTCGCCCTGCAGGGTTTCGGCCTGCGCGTCGTCGGCGTTGACCGGGTCCAGGCGCGCCTGGAACAGGCTGACCAGGTTACGGGTGATGGCCGGGTAGTTGGCCACGCACTGCTCGATATAGGCCTGGCTGAAGGTCAGGCCGCCCTGGCGCAGATACTTGGCCAGTGCGCGCACCAGCGAGATTTCGCGCCAGTCGAGACCGGCCACCAGCGCCAGACGGTTGAAGCCGTCATTCTCGCAGCGCTTGGCGAACACTTGCGACAGCAGTTCCTGGAAGTCGTACTGTACCTCTTCGCGCGCCATCTGCTCGAAGGCATTACCGACGTCGAGGCCGAAGTCGCTGATCCAGACCGCGGCACCGTCAGAGGTCTGCACGCGGTAGGGGTGCTCGTCACGCACGCGCACACCCATGTTCTCGAGGATCGGCAGGCTGGCGGACAGGCCGAGCGGCTCGCCGGCGCTGAACAGCTTCAGATTGAAGGCGTTGGTGCCGCGATGCAGCGGGCGGTACAGCTTCATACCGAGGCGTTGCTCGCCGCCCAGCGACTCCATCAGCTGCACATCGAGCACCGCGTTGCGAGCGGCGAACTCTTCGCGGTACGCCACCGGGAACGCGCCCTTGTAGCGATGGTACAGCGCGTTACCCTGCTCTTCGCCGTGCGCCTCGACCAGCAGCTGGTGCAGCTCTTCCTGCCAGCCGCGCACCACGCGGGCGATCTCCGCCTCGATGTCCGACTCGTGGAAGGTCGGCAGGTCGGCGGCATGGGTGCGGATGGTGTAGTGCACCAGCGCCAGCGTGCCGTCGCCGATCTGGACGCTGAACTCGGCCGAGGTGCCGTTGAAGGCGTTCAGCAACACCTTCTCGATCTTCAGGCGCACTTCGGTGTTGAAGCTGTCGCGCGGCACGTACACCAGGCAGCTGACATAGCGGTGATAGCGGTCGGTGCGTACGAACAGGCGCACGCGCGGGCGTTCCTGCAGGTTGACGATGCCCTCGATGATCGGGGCCAGCGCTTCGGCCGGGATTTCGAACAGCTCGTCGCGCGGGTAGTTTTCCAGCACGAAGCCCAAGGTCTTGGCCTTGTAGCTGTTGTCCACGTAGTCGCAGTAGTTGACCACGTACTCGGCCTTGCGGCGCACGATCGGGATGTTCTTCAGCGAGACCTGGTAGGCGTGGGCGGTATACAGGCCGAGGAAGCGGCGCTCGCCGATCACTTCGCCCTTGCTGTTGAAGCGCTTGATGCCGACGAAGTCGATATAGGCCGGACGGTGGATGATCGAACGGGTCTGCGACTTGTTCAGAATGATCAGCTGCGGCAGGTGCGCCAGTTCACGCAGTTCCTGCGGCAGCTGTTCGAAGCTGGCGGAATACTCCTTGTCCCCCTGCTCCTTCAGGATGCCAAGACCGCTTTCCTTGACGATCTTCAGGCTATCCTTGCCATCGCGCTTGACGAGGTCGTAATCGCAGTAACCCATCAGCAGGAAATGGTTGTCGCCCATCCAGTGCAGGAAGTCGATCGCCTCCTGGGCTTCGTCGGCGCGGGCACCCTTCACCTTGGCCAGATCGTCAGCAATCTCGGTGAGTGCCGCGCGCATCTTGGGCTCGTCGTTGACCACCAGGCGGATATCGGAAATAACGCGGTTCAGATCGTTTTCCAGACGCTTGAGCGTGGCGGCGTCGGACACGCGGTCGATCTCGACGTGAATCCACGATTCCAGCGGCAGGTCGCGGCCCTGGGTGCGCTTGAGTTCCACCAGCTGGCCCTTGGCATCGCGTGCCACCGCCACCACCGGGTGGATCAGGAGATGCAGGTTGAGGTTGTAGCGCGACAGCAGCATCGCCAGCGAGTCGATCAGGAACGGCATGTCGTCGCCGACCACTTCGATCACGGTATGCGTGCTCTGCCAGCCGTCACGCTCGAAATCCGGGTTGTAGATGCGCGCCTTGTGGGCGCCGGGCTTGCGCTGCTGCGCGAAGTCGTAATGGGCGATCGCCGCGCCGAACAAATCCAGCGACGAATACCGGCGCAGATCGTCGTACTCTGCTTCTTCGAAATAGACCGGAAAGAAAGGGGCCAGTTTTTGTTGCTCATCACTGGACAGCTTGCTGTCAGCCTCCGCCTGAATGTCGTCAATCAGGCTGGCGTGTTCTGTCATGTTGCTGAGGGACATTGGTTTTCTCTGTGTTGTTTGCGCAGGGGTAAGGGTTCTGCTGATCAGGGATTGTAGAGAGGTCGATCAGCACAAGATTTCTATAAAGCGACACGCTCTTACATCTTCCTTGGTTGCACAGCAGCATTCGTGTATGGGCGGGGATGAGAGATTGCTTTTTCCACCACTCATAGGCTTATAGCAATGCGACAGCCAATTATAAAAAGACTTTTGTGAAATTTTCTTGCGCGCGCAGTTTTAAAAACAAACAACGCATTGTTTTTATTGATATTTTTCAGAAGGCAAAAAACCCGGTAGAATGCGCGGCTTCATTTTTTCCACCCTGCCACGCCAAGGCGAGTGGATTGTTCGACCACAAATGTTCGTGCCACCATGGACTCATACAAGGGCCGGGGCATCACCGGCCGACGAGAAAACCGGCGGGTAGCCGGCCATACCCCGGCCTGGTTCACCACTTCGGCACGACATTAAGCGGGACCGCGTCAGAAGACCGTTCTGGCACCCGGTTCACGTTCTGAGAAATAGAGAGGCATTCGATGAAAAAGGTTTTGATGGCTGTGGCGCTGGCCGCCCCGCTGTTCGCGTCCGCTGCCCAGGCAGAGACCATCCGTTTTGGCGTTGACCTGAACTACCCCCCGTTCTCCAAGCAGGGCGCGGACGGCAAACCGCAAGGCTTCGATATCGACATGGCCCATGCGCTGTGCTCGGCGATGAAGGCCACCTGCGAGATCGTGCCGCAGGACTGGGACGGCCTGATTCCGGCGCTGAACACCAACAAGTTCGACGCCATCCTGTCTTCGATGCAGATCACCGACGAGCGCAAGAAGGCCGTCGACTTCACCAACAAGTACTACAACATCCCGAGCCGCATCATTGCCAAGGCAGGCACCAAAGTCGACCAGAACAGCTTCAAGGGCAAGAAGATCGGTGCACTGCGCGCCTCGACCCAGGAGAAGTTCGCCAAGGATTACTGGGGCAAGACGGGCGCCAAGATCGTCGCCTACACCAAATCCCCGGAGTCGTTCCTCGACCTGACCAGCGGCCGACTTGACGCCGTGTTCGTCGACGGCGCAGTGGGCGACCAGGAGTTCCTGAAGACCCCGCGCGGCAAGGGCTTCGCCTTTGTCGGCCCGGAATATGCCGATGCCAAGTATTTCGGCCTGGGCGCCGGTATCGCCGTGAAGAAGGGCAACAACGCGCTGCGTGAACGTCTGAACGCAGCCATCGAGCAGATCCGCAAGGATGGTTCCTACAAGAAGGTGCAGGACAAGTACTTCGCCTTCGACGTGTACGGCCACTGAGCTTCGGCCAACCCCGGACGGCCCGTGCCGAAGCATGGGCCTGATTCGAGCCCCCCACCCTTTCCGCTGGAGACTTCATGAAACAGCCCTTGCTGACGCTGGGCGCGCTGCTGTGCGCGCTGACCGCCGCTAGCCACGCCGAGACACTGCGTTTCGCCACCGATGCCAGCTACCCGCCGTTCTCCCAACAAGGTCCGGATGGCAAGATGGCCGGTTTCGACCCGGACATCGCCCGCGCCCTGTGCACGGCGATGAAAGTGACCTGTGAAGTCGTGCCGCAAGACTTCGACGGCATCATCCCGGCGCTCAACGCCAAGAAGTTCGACGTCATCATCGCCTCGATGAACATCACCGACGAGCGCAAGAAAGCGGTCAACTTCTCCGACAAGTACTACAACATGCCGAGCCGCCTGGTCGCCAAGAACGGCGCCGCGGTAAACGACGCCTGGTTCAAGGGCAAGAAGATCGGCGTGCTGCGCTCCTCGATCCAGGAAAAATACGCCCGCGACCACTGGGTCAAGCTGGGCGCCAAGCTGGTGCCGTACGGCAAGGCGCCGGAGTCCTTCCTCGACCTGAAGGCCGGCCGGCTCGACGCCAGCTTCGTCGATGCCGCCGTGGGCGACACCGACTTCCTGAAGACCCCGAACGGCAAGGGCTTCGCCTTTGCCGGCCCGGCCTATAACGAAGCCAAATACTTCGGCGAGGGTGCCGGCATCGCCGTGCGCAAGGCCGACGCGGCCCTGCTCGAGCGCCTCAACAAGGCGCTGAAGCAGATCCGCGCCGACGGCAGCTACGACAAGATCCAGAAGAAGTACTTCTCCTTCGACATCTACGGCAACTGATAGGAATGGCCGCACCGGCACGCCATGCCGGCGCGGCTATCCTTGGAGAACAGCATGTTTTTGCAGGGTTATCTTCCCAGCATTCTGGAAGGCGCGGCACTGACACTGGAAGTCGCGGCGGCTTCGCTGGTGGTGTCGGTGGTCCTTGGACTGATCGGCGCCATGTTCAAGATGGCGCATTCCCGCGCCCTGGTCTGGTCGGCCGAACTCTATTCCACGGTGGTGCGCGGCGTGCCCGACCTGGTCTGGATGTTCCTGTTGTTTTTCGGCGGCCAGATGCTGATCAACGATATCGCCGAACGCTTCGGCCTGGGCGCACCGGAAATCAACCCGATGATCGCCGGCGTGCTCACCATCGGCTTCATCTTCGGCGCCTACATGACCGAGACCTTCCGCGGCGCCATCATGTCGGTACCCAAGGGACAGATGGAAGCCGGCGCCGCCTATGGCATGTCGCCGCTGCGGGTGTTCTTTCGCATCACTGCACCGCAGATGGTGCGTTTCGCTCTGCCGAGTTTCTCCAACAACTGGCTGGTGCTGGTCAAATCCACCGCACTGGTCTCGGTGATCGGCCTCAACGATATGATGTACAAGGCGGATACCGCCAAATCCATCACCCAGGAACCCTTTACCGTCTACATGGTGGTGGCGGCGATCTACCTGCTGATCACCACGGTTTCGATTGTGGCCCTGAACGCGCTGAACAAACGCTATTCGACGGGTGTACGGGAGAGTGAGCTGTGATTGACGCCAACCTGATGATCGAGAATTTTCCGTCCTTCCTGGGCGGCGGCAGCGGGCAAGCCGTGCTGTCCACCAGCGACGGCCTGATCCTGACGCTGGAACTGCTGTTCTACTCGCTGCTGGGCGGCCTCGCGCTGTCGATTCCACTGGGATTGATGCGCGTCTCCAGGAACCGACTGGTGTCTGGCGCGGTCTGGCTGTACACCTACGTGTTCCGCGGCACGCCGATGCTGGTGCAGCTGTTCATCATCTACTACGGGCTGTCGCAGTTCGAGGCGGTGCGCGAGAGCTGGGCCTGGACCTACCTGCAGGAAGCCTATTTCTGCGCGCTGCTGGCCTTCACGCTGAACACGGCGGCCTATACCACCGAGATCATCGCCGGCCAGATCCGCAACACGCACTGGGGCGAAATCGAAGCGGCCAAGGCCATGGGCATGAGCAAGTGGCTGATGATGCGCCGCATCGTCATCCCCGCCGCGCTGCGCCGCGCGCTGCCTGCCTACAGCAACGAAGTGGTGATGATGCTGCAAGGCACCTCGATTGCCGGCCTGGTCACGCTGGCCGACGTCACCGGTGTCGCCCGTCGCATCTACAGCGACACCTACATGCCGTTCGAACCGTTCCTGATGGCGGGCCTGATCTACCTCGCCTTCACCTTCCTGTTCGTCTGGCTGTTCAAGTTGGCCGAAAAACGCTGGCTGGCCTACCTGGCTCCGCGCAAGCACTGAGCCAGATGGCAACCAACAAGCAGGATGAACCGATTATCGCGTGAGGCGAGACGTACCCGCCCACATAGTGCCGCCGGCCATTACCCCACAGTGGCCGGTGCGTAACCCACGACGCATTCAAGACAGGGATTTGCTGAGCGATGAAACCGATCGAACACCCCAACGCCACCTCCACCGGCCTCGACAGCCAAGTCAAGCTGCACGTTGCCGACATCCACAAAAGCTACGGCAGCCACGAAGTGCTCAAGGGCGTGTCGCTGACCGCCCACGCCGGCGACGTCATCAGCATCATCGGCTCGTCGGGCTCCGGCAAGAGCACCTTCCTGCGCTGCATCAACCTGCTGGAACAGCCCAACAGCGGTAAAATCTTTGCCGCCGGTGAAGAACTCCAGCTGGTTCCGGACAGCCGCCACGGCGCCCTCAAGGCCGGCGACACCAAGCAGCTGGCCCGACTGCGCACCAAGCTCGCCATGGTGTTCCAGCATTTCAACCTGTGGGCGCACATGACGGTGCTGGAGAACATCATCGAGGCCCCGGTGCACGTGCTCGGCGTCCCCAAGGACGAAGCCATCGCCCGCGCCCGCAAATATCTGGAAAAAGTTGGCCTGAAGAACGTCGAAGACAAGTACCCGTCGCACATGTCCGGCGGCCAGCAGCAACGCGTCGCCATCGCCCGCGCCCTGGCGATGGAACCGGAAGTCATGCTGTTCGACGAGCCGACCTCGGCGCTCGACCCGGAACTGGTCGGCGAAGTGCTGCGCGTGATGCAGGACCTCGCCCGCGAAGGCCGCACCATGGTGGTAGTGACGCACGAAATGGGCTTCGCCCGCGAAGTGTCCAACCACGTCATCTTCCTGCACCAGGGCCGGATCGAAGAGCAAGGCAATCCGAAGGAAGTGCTGGTCAACCCGAAGAGCGAGCGGCTGGCACAATTCCTCTCGGGCAGCCTGAAATAATCATACAATTACGGCATTAAAACCGCCCCTCTGCCAAGTCTCCGACTTGGCAGAGTCTTCTTCCCGGAAGTTTTGTTTTTTCGGTCACCTATGGCTATTCAGACGCAAGTCGCCAAACCGCTCCGCTACGGCATCCTGCTGTTGCCCCACGCCGCCATGGCCGACCTGGCCCTGATTACCGAGGTCCTGTCCCGCGCCAATCAACTCGCGGAAAAGAAACTCTACGAGTTCCTACTGCTGTCGCCCAGCGGCGACGCCATGACCCTGACCAACGGCATCAAGACCGCCGTCGACCTACCGCTCAGCTACGCCCCGAAGCTGGACGGCATCTTCGTCATCGCCGACGAAATCACCAGCGACGTGGATGCTGACGAACTGGGCAAGACAATCCACGCCCAAGCCACCGACAAGCTGCAACTGATCGGCATCGGCTGCGGCAGCTACTGGCTCGCCCGCGCCGGCCTGCTGAACAGCTACCGCAGCACCATCCACTGGCAGGAAATCAACCGCTTCACCGAAGAGTTCCCCGAAGTCATCGTCTCGTCCAATCTGTATGAAATCGACCGCAACCGGATGAGTTGCGCCGGCGGCGCCTCGACGCTGGACTTCATGATGGTGCTGGTCGGGCAACAGCACGGGCACGAGTTCGCCGCCCAACTCTCCGAACTGTTCAGCATGGAACGCATCCGCCCCGGCAACGAACGGCAGCGCATCCCGCTCGCCACCCGTATCGGCGCCAGCCAGCCCAAGCTGACCGAAGCCGTCAGCCTGATGGAAGCGAATATCGAAGAGCCGCTGACGACCGACGACATCGCCTATTATGTCGGTATCTCGCGACGGCAACTCGAACGCCTGTTCAAGCAGCACCTCTCCGCGGTACCGTCGAAATACTACCTCGAGCTGCGTCTCAAGCGCGCGCGACAATTGCTGCAGCAGACCTCCAAATCCATCGTTCAGATCGGGCTGGCTTGCGGCTTCTCCAGCGGCCCCCACTTCTCCAGCAGCTATCGCAATCACTTCGGCATCACCCCGCGCGAAGAACGCTCCTCGCGCAACACCGGCAAGAACGCTAGCGAGTAGCCACCACCGGCGGCACCGCCGCCTCTGGCAACGATAGCGGCGGGGCAAAGGGCAGCCGCAGCCGGAAACAAGCCCCGCTGCCGGGAATGTTTTCCGCCTCGATCGACCCGCCGTACTGCTCGACGATGGTCTGGCAGATCGACAGCCCCAGCCCCATCCCCCCTTCGCGGGTCGAGTAAAACGGATGGAACAGCACCGCCTGCACGTCGGGCGAAATACCCCGCCCGCTATCGCGCACCTCCAGAATGGCATGGGAAAGCGCCACGTGGCTATGAATCACCAGCTGCCGCGCCCCTTCCCGCTCCCCCTTCATCGCCTCGATGGCGTTGGAGAGCAGGTTCATCAACACCTGCTCGATCTGGATGCTGTCCGCCATCACCGTCACCGGATTGGCCGACAGCATCTGCACCACCTGCACGCCATTGCTGCGCAGGTCATGCTCGGCGAGGAACAGGCTGTTTCCCACCAGCAGATTCAGATCGACCTGGCGGACATCCATGCTGCGCTTGCTGACGAAGGCGCGCAGGCGCTTGATGATCTCCCCAGAACGCTCGGCCTGACGGATGGCCGCCTTCAAGGCGTCGGTCACCTGAGACGGCGCCTCCTCGACATCTTCCAACATGGCCAGCGACGCGGCGCAGTAGTTGCTGATGGCGGCAAGCGGCTGATTCAATTCGTGCGCAATGCCCGAGGCCATTTCCCCCATGGTGTGCAAGCGCGCAACGTGCGACAGCTTCTCGAGATGGTCCCGCACCCGGCTCTCGCTGGCCTCCAGTACCGCCTGCGCCCGGCGCCGGATCGGCCCCATGTCTCGGATCGCACAAACGGCGCCATTCATCTCCCCGGTGCGGGAAAACAGCGGGGCCACGGCTCCTTCGACCAGGCGGGTTTCACCGTAAAATGTCGACAACAACAATTCGTCAGGAAACTCCACCACCTGCTGGTAGAGAAAGCTTTGGCCAATCGGATCGACCTGGGAAACGTCGGCCAACCCCTGCTGCAACCGCAATACTTCCCTGTAATCACGCCCTAGCAATTGCTCCGGCTGCAGCCCCAGCAGCTCCTGCGCCATCGGGTTGACCCACTCCACCTTGCGATCGTGACTCAGCGTGATCACACCATCACGGATGGCGTTCAATGCCACCTCCACCCGCTCGCGCTGGCTGAACAGAGCCTCATCGGCAGCCGAACGGGCGCGGTGCAAGTGCAGACGCTGTTGATATACCTGCCACAGCGCCAACAGCAACAGGGTCACCAGCAACTCCTGGAAGACCAGCACACTGAGTCGCAACTCGGCCCAGGTCACGTTGCGCGACAGACTCAAGACAAACGGCTGCGCATCGCTGGGCAAGTCCATTTTGGATTCGAAGCGCTGGAACAACGGCCATTGCGACACTTTGCTCGGACGGAGTGAGCGCTCATAGAGCAAGAGTGACCCATGCACTCCCGGCAACTCGCGCTGGTACAACGCAATATTCAGCGACTGCGACTCCAGGCGCAGCGGAGCCAGCAATTGCTCGAAGTGGACCTGCACCGCCACGACGCCCTCAACCAGGGGGGAATCGGGACGCAACGGAATCACCCCCGGTCCACCATTACGGTAGACGCCCTTCATCAGCAGATATGCCCGCTCGTCCCCTGCCAGTTCGAACGGCATCGAGACCACAATTTCACCTGTCGCGATGGCCTGCCTTAGTTCGCGAGCCAGTCGAGGCTCATGCAGGATGTCGTAGCCGTAGAGCCGTCGCGACGACTGGGTAACCGGCTCCACCATCGTGGCCGGGTAGTAGACATCGCGGAGAGGCGCAGCCCTCCACGAGCGACGCCGATTAAGGTCGAAATCGGTGATAGAAGCAGGCTCGCCAATCTCGCGTGACATTTGATCGAGATACCGATCACGCTCCGTCGGCACAACTTTTTGATAGAAAAGAATGGTGTAGAGCTTGGGGTAATTCGCCAGTATTTCTCGGGAAAAAGCGCTCAAGGCCGCGATATCGGATGTGTCACGCGATGCCACCATGGCATGAGCGGCCTGGAGCACGGCCTCGTTCTGATCCAGCTTGCGCGCAATCTGCACGTAAGCCGCACGGCCATCCTTCTCAAACCCCTCCTCCAGGCGGCTTCTCTCCATCTGAAGCCAGAGCAGGGCCGTCAAGAAACAAAGGCCGAGCCAAGCCAAGAGTGGCAAGGCCGATTTTCTGAGCTTGCCGGAGAGACCAAGAGACGATTTCAAGTGCGACCATTCCATTCAGGCTGACAAGTTCTACAACGGCAACAACGCCTGCGTCATATGAGTCTCCCCCAGTACACAGGCTGATCGAATTGTCGGGAAGACTAAGAATGTACAACTAAAAAGGGCCTCTGTGCCATCCGCAGCCACAAACACCCGTGATGCATCAGCCAGAGGACGCCTCTGCGGCACGACGGCGCCACAAAAGCAAAAAGCCCAGCTCGTAGTGAGCTGGGCTTTCTTGAGGGGAGTCTGGCGGTGTCCTACTTTCACACGGCAAGGCCGCACTATCATCGGCGCTAAGGCGTTTCACGGTCCTGTTCGGGATGGGAAGGGGTGGGACCACCTCGCTAAGGCCGCCAGACATAAACTGTCAACAAACTAGAAGAAGCCTGGAAGCCGGTTGGCTTCCATTTCGAATTGGGTAATCGATCGTACGTCGCACACTCTATTCACCGCGTGGCCCAAGCCACTCAAATGAT
>NZ_FXAG01000036.1 GCF_900177275.1 Pseudogulbenkiania subflava DSM 22618 | reverse complement strand
CGTGCGCAAGCAAGAGGTTGAGGTCTTTTTGCAGAGTTTGGCTGAGCGATCCAGTCGTGAGCGGCCGACCTTGCTGATCCTGGATAACGCGCGGATGCACGCCGCCATCAGAGAAGATAAACGTGATGTCTGGTTGCTGGATCATGGGTTTCATCTCTGCTTTCTGCCAGCTTATAGCCCAGAGCTGAACCTGATCGAGCAGCTCTGGAAACAAGCCAAATACCACTGGCGACGATGTAAGACATGGGGTGCCACCGAATTGAAAAGCAAGGTGACCGACTTGCTGGATAGGGTTGGCACAGAACTCAAATTTAGTTATGCGTGATTACTTATTTTCAGAAATTCGGATCACACTCTAAACTCTTATAAAACAAGAGCACACCTGATCATAACAGTTTAAATTTCTATCACCTCAGAAAATAAACTATCGCTTTCAGCTTGAGAATGATTGGAATACGTGTCCCAAGTCGGATAGTATTCTTCATTTGCTTGGTTACCCCAGACAGCCCAATTTGGGCGCTCTCCACGAGCAAATAACTCCAAAAACGGCCCCTGACTGCATGCCTCAATAAGTGCATATTGCTCATCCGGTTTGCGTGAATGCTCTCGCTTTCGGCTAGCAATGAAGTTCACTTGACTTCTACCAGGCGGAAGTGTTCTGGCATTTTTACCTCGGACGCCAAACAAAATGAGTTCAGTGACATTGCGGAAGTAAAAACCAACTCCCCTGCCATCAGGTCCACCATCTTTACGAATTTTATGCCATACAAGATTGCTCTTGTATTCAAACCCCCACGCATCCATAACTGCTAAACCTTCAGGCAGCAATGCATTCGGCACCCATAAATACAAATGGCTTGTTTCTGCTGCAGCCTCCGACACAGGGAGTGCTTTTATGTCCGATAAAGTCATAGTGCTATATCGCTGCAGGCGCCGATGCTCAGGAGCAACCTTCCCTGTCCTATTTTGGAATTGCCACGGAGGGTCCGCCAGGATTGTTCCAAACTTTCTCCCGGCAACAAAATTTCTTAGATCCATAGTGACATCTTCATTTATAGCGGGTGTAATTGCCATTTATAACTCCCTACACTTCGTGGTTACCTTTGATTCCATCTGCTTGGAACCACCAAAACGTCCCTTGGTTGCTGCCCCACGAGGCTTCTTAGGCTCAATGTCAATGGCCCCAAGTATTGAGCGAAAATCAATTCCTTGTTCTGCCATGCCACCTAGTAAAGCAGCTATGACAGCAAGATGATTAGGGACTTCCCCAGACTTGCCATAGTTCGTTACTGAATTGCGGTTCATTTTTACCAAGTCCGCAAATTCGCCGAAGCTCAGCCCAGCCTTGCCAAGTTGGCGATGAAATTCGTCGTAAGTCATAGCAGCATTGTACACTAGCCCATCATCAACCACATAAATTTATGTGAACTACACATAAATTTATGTGGTTTTGAAATATGATTCGCATCACCGTTAGAATTCGTACAAATTCAAAATAGCTCATTTCTCCATCAAAGAAAAGCAAGCTATGTCAAAAGCAAAAGCCAACCTTGACGGTTGGCTTTTGCTCACTACCATGCGAGAAGAATTACTCAGCTCTTATCGAACAAGATGTTTTGTAGGATCCCATTGAGGTCTAGATTTGGGTCTTTACCAGATCAACGGGGTTCTAGTCGAAAGTGGGACGGATCGGGCACCGGCGTCCCATTTTCGTAGATGATCCTCTCCCAGGCTTTCTCACGTCGCTTCACGGTGTCGTGCCACTTCGTCAGGTCACCGACGCTGTGCCTGGCGATGAACCGGTCAAGCGCTTCAGAACGAGTATATACCAGCTGACGGCATGCTTCGATGCTGGTCCCCCGGAGGGGGTAGATCGACACGGCCTTCAGCATGAGCATGGTCTTTCTGGGCGAGCGGCCAATCCTGTCAGCTATCTCGGTACCGAAGATGTGCTGTCGGAGGAAACGATCCACGTCGACCGTCCGGACCCGCGAGCCATGGTGCTTTCGCGTCCCTAGCTTGTGAGAGCGGATGTAGTCGTTCTGGGTGAGCCAGTAAGCCACCTGCTGTTTCACCCCCAAGACTTCCGCGAGCTCGGGAATCGTAATCCAGTTGACCCGATCTGTTTGCATGGCGGCTCGCCACTGGATCAAATCCTTGCGCTTGAACACCCAGCGGCTGATGCCTGCTTTGCCGATGAGCGTTCTGGTCAGCACCAGCGTCCCCGCCTTGACCTCCTCCACCAACGACACGATCTCGTCCGCGTTCCACTGCCAGTAATGCAGCACATCGGCGAGCGAGATCTCGTCATCATCTACGCAGTAGACGCGTGGCAGCTCCTCGCCCAGCTCTGCCAGCTGGTACACCTCCGTGCTGGAGATGCACCACGGCAAGTGCTGCTGGTCGTTCACTCGCCTGGCCGACGGGAAAAGCAATTTCAGTATCCGCCGCAACCGGACCTTACCCAACCCGAGAATCTCCATGGCTTTGGCCATGGTGATCTCGCCTGCCAGCTCCTCCTCTACTTGTGCCAGCTGGCCTTTTCGCACCATCAGGAAGCGTCGCCCCTTGGCACTGATCGTCTCTTGGCCGTCCAGTTGCCCGGAACGGACGAGATACCGCAGCCTGGCCATCGAGATACCCAGCCGATCAGCCGCTGCCTTGCCAGGAATCCATTGCACGTTCTCCAGTACAGTGTCAGTCAGGCGTCGGTTTCGCTTGGCAAGCGCACCTTTCCAGTTATGGGTGACCCACTGCTCAAAGGCTTCCCGCACCGGGCTGTAGATTCCACCTCGCAGACCTCCTTTATATAAGTACTGATACGCCTCTTTGAAGACGGCCTTCAGGCTGATCCTGGCGTCACCCCCAGTGTTTTGCAGCACGTCGAGAGCCTGGTGGAACTTTTCAGGCCAAAAGACCAGCATCTCTGCAGCCAGAGACGAAATGGTCCAGGAAACAACCATCGCACCAGAGTTGGCAATCTTGAGGGGCTTCTGACTGGCCGCTGGATCCAGATACACCCCCAGGTACCGGATCAGCGTTTGCACTTGGGCAATCGTCAGCCCATGAAACGGGTAACCATGTTGGTATCGGATGTCCTGCCTGAACAGAATCTGCTCCAGCACCTCACCCAGCAGAATGCTGGAGGGTGGTGCATCCTCAGGCATTTCCTGACGCAGGTCCGCACCACAGTTACAGCGCAGCAGGCTATCCCGCTGCCACGTCAGACGCTCGCCACAGCTTGAGCACTGGTCAATCAACCACACCCCGTGCTTATGGCAGGTATCAAAGTGCAAAACCTCCCAGCCAATCCGCCAGCGTGGATCTTCAGACAAGCAATAAGGGCAAAACCGGGCGTGCTGCCGATTCCAGATACCGGGCAGCTCTTGTAGAAGCTTGGCCGCGTACCCCACCTGCTCATGCAGCTCTGGGTAGAGCTGCGGATGCGGCAGCAGCTGTTGTTGCAGCAAGGCTTCCGGGTTGAAGGCAATGCCAATCTCCTCCAAGTCGCGCAGGCTCATGAAATTGGCTTCAGCCAGTCTGAGCAGGTAGCCAGTGGGTCCCTCGGTCCGGGAAGGATGGGGACGTATTAATAGTGTTGGTACCGGTGATTGTGGGGTAGCGCAGTCATGCATTGCGTGCCCCTCCCTTGTTTGCCCGTAGTCCGAGTTTCACGGCGACAGGCGAGCCGACGGGATCCTTGCGCGTATGCTGGTAAAAGACCTCCCCGGGTTGCGTCAACGGCCGTAGCGGTGACTCAGGATGGAATGGGTTCAGACTGTCTGGCACGTCTTTCCAGATACGCTCACGGAAACCGGCCGCCAGCACATCAAGCGACAAGGTACTCAACCCAGCCAGGTTAGCCGCCGATACCGCTCCCTCCAGCAGCTTGATGGTGTAGTCGACTAAACCAAAACTTGCGGTATGGATACGCCGGGCCAGGTTGGCCTCGTACAAGGGAATCTCGCTGTCCATCGGCAGGCACGAGGCAATGGCTTTGAGCAAGCCGCGGAACTCGATGAAGTCGGCCTCATCCTCAAGGGAAAAGGGATCAACGGGAATACTTGGAGAGAAGCGACGAGACAGCTGCTCATTACTGCGAATGACAAGTTCAGCGGTGGGTAAGCCGCACCCGACCATACCCAGCCCGGTACTTTCCAGCAGATTCTTCAGCCAGTCAGTGACATCTCGAAACGCAGCCACGGTAGGTGGGTAGAACAGGTGCTGAAACTCATCGAGCAGCAACATTTCCACGCCACAGCGCTTGATCAACTCCACGAGCCGGGTCGTCTTCTCGGGTGCTGTACCGCTGTGTGACTTATGGTCACCCATCGCTTCAAGGATGGCCCCGGCCAAGCTCCGTACAGTTGGAGAGGATGGTACCTTCGCAACTAGAACCGGTAGATGTGTCCGTTGTCCCTCAAATGAGCGTGGATACTCCGCTTCATACGCCTCGAGGATGGTGCTCTTACCCGCACCAGAAGGGCCGATCAGCAAAACACCACCACCCGCACCATGGGTACGACGGCGATGATGCAACTCGGCAATCTGGAACAACGCGTTTCGGAAACGTTGATGGCAGATCGGTTCCAGCAGCAGCTTGTAGCCCAGCACCTTGTCCGACGTGAACCCGCCAGCCGGTGCAAACTGAATCATCATGGAAAGGGGATCCATCAGATACCCCCTTTCTTGGGCGAGACCGAAAACTCAGGCAGGTCGTCGCCCAGGCCGTCTGGCAGAGCTACCGGCGGGATAACCTTCTTCCGCTTGGCAGGTTTTCTGGCTTCGACCAACGGGTCCTGCTTTGCCAGTGCAGCTTCACTGTTCAGGTTGAACTGACGTGCCCCCGACTTCCGGTAGCCCATCTTTTTGTGCTGCAGGGCCGCTTGCGCCATCTCCTGGATTTCGCGTTTTGCCTCCAGCAACTCAGGTGTATTGCACTGCTCGCCGAACTTCTTGCGAGCATGGGCGCGGATGGTGCGGTGCATTTCTCTGGTGAGACCTGCTGCGTACTCCATATCTCTGTTCGGAACTTGGAGGTAAACCTGGCTGTCCGGATCCAGAACATGGATATGGCTGATCTGATCTTCGTAGTATTTGATATCCACGGGGATGTTCTTGCCGGTACGACGGCGAATCAGCTGCACGATGTGGTCGTTGTAATGCTGCCCATCGAACTCCACGCCGTAATGGAACAGCGTGCGCTGGGCGGGGATGCCGGCAATCAGCTCCAGCTGCTGAGGGTTGACTGGCAAAGCAATCGGCGTGGTTTGGGCTGATTCTTGCCACCGATCCAATGGCCGGCCGTTGATGCCCCGGTGTGGCGTGACGTTGTAAACATCGACGATCCACTTGAGGATCAAGTGGGTTAACGTCTGCATATCCAGGCAAGCCTGTTTCTCGGATGCGTAGTCACCTCGCTGCTCCGGATTGGAGAACGTGGTCCCAGGCAGGGTATGGATGTGGCCTACGCTCATCGTGCGAATGAAGCGCTCGATCCCTCCTTTTTGATATGAGATTTTCGAGCCACAGAACAGCACCACAATGCTCAATTCCAGGCAACCTTGTTCAAACCCGGTGCTGTGAAGATCGGGCCCATTGTCTACCGCAACTAGCTGCGGGATACCGTAGGCTGGCCAGCAATTCTTGATGTCCGGGAATTGGGCGAGGAGATCCTCTTTCGGCAGGATGGCACGCCTCAGGCATTGCAAGAGCGAGTTGGCCGATGGCGCACCGATGCTGATGTAGAAGCCGACGATCATGCGCGAATAGTGGTCAATCGCTAAAGTAATCCACGGCCGTCCCAGCGCCAGGCCCGTCACCAAGTCGATGATGATGATATCCAGCGGCGTGTGATCGATTTCGATGCGCTCCAGGATGGCGTGGGTCTTGACCATGCCAATAGCCGTCCGGTACTTCATGCGCGTGGCTTCAGCCCCTTCCCGAGCCAGATCGACGAGGTCTTGTTGAAGCTCCCCCAGCCAGCGGTAAACCGTGGTACGCCCCGGACATTTCATCTGTTCATGCGCAGGCAGCACCTGGTTGATGGCCTGGACTCGCGCTTTAATCCGTTCGTAGACAGTAAGCTTGGGCAGCTTGTTGTCTGTCAGGTAAACCTCGGCGATGATCTCTTCGAAGATGGCGTAACTCGGCTTGCGCTGGTGGATTGAGGCCGGTCGATTCCATGGGATCAACTTCAGAATGGATCGTGTTTGCCGATAGCGCCCCCACCAGACAGCAACGGTCGATGGACACGGCGGATCCGTATCACCGATCTCTTCAGAGATTTCGCGGATGCGTTCTCCCCATACCGCCGGGTTATAGGGTGTCTGCTCCGGATTCAGCTTCTGCAGATAGTGAAGACGACGTTTGGCAATCTCCTGAATTTTGATCGGGTAGGTCGATAGGTCACGAGGGGTAACAACGTAGATTGCATTCCCCAGATTGGCTAACGACTGCTCATCAATCAGCCACTCCTGTGATTGCCAGCGCTGCAAAATTTCGCCATACGTCAGATTCAGGATTTCGCCGTCCTCGGAGCACAGCTGCAATTTGCCGCTGGCGAGTCGCCGATCCAGCACCCACCGGGTCTGCCCGGCGATGAAGCAAAGCCCGCGTTTAAAAGAAAATCGCTGCATGACGCCCTCCCTCTGGTAGGTGCACAGGGGACGCCGGTGTGAGTACCTCCGTCATGTCTGCGACAAGCAGGCCCATTGCGATCAGTGCATACGCCACTTCTGGGCTGAAGGTATCCAGGCAAGCCTGGAGACTTGTTGAATCGCGTCTCCCCAGCTTTGCAGCAATCTCCTTGGCTGACGGTAAGTTCTCGGGAGCGTGGTTGTACCAGTACAGCAACCGGCGCAAATTGCTGTACTGCGGTTCTTGCTGAATTTCCTTCTCGGTCAGTAACAGGAACCCTACCCCCTGTTCTTCCAAGTGCTGAGCTATTCGCTGGTACTTGGCCTTCACCACGGGGCGATTGAGCTCGTCCGTTGGCTTGACCTCAACGAGCAAGGAGGTCTCGTTGTATAGGTTAACGCGCAGGTCTGGGACATAGCTGCACATTGCCTGCCCGTCCCAGTAGGGGACTTCTTCCGGCTGCTCTTGATAGGTAATCACACCCGGAGAGAGCTCCATCAACAGCAAGGCGTCCTTCTCAAGAAGGGACTCCCAGGCCACCATCTCATTGCGCTTTTTCGAGGGGAAATAGCCACGGATGTGCCTACCCCTACGGGTCACGACTTTGCGTACTCGCATCGTATTCTCCTGGTAGCGCAGGCAAGACTTCTCCCTGCGCTACCACGCATCTGTTTGGGAAAAGCCAATCGCAGGACGAGCGAAGCCGCCGTTCAGCTGCTTGCTGACCGTTTTTGGCTTGAAATGGGGGAATGTGGCTTGACCGTTTGGATACGCGAGACGATACTGAGTTTGGAGACTGCTAAAGATTCGTCTTTGGCATCAAAGGGCTAGCCTTCGGGCTGGCCTTTTTTACATATATACCTCCCTCATCTTGGATTAGACCGAATCCTCCACATTCTGGAGGTGTCCTTAATCTATGGAATCACTTCAGAAGCTTAGCCATTATCATTAGAGGTTAACTTCTCGTCTCCTCGACGCCGCATGGCCTCATGCAATATGACTAACAGTTCGGCATTTATGGTTCGAAAGTTTGCGGCGGCTTCGGCCTTTAGCCAGTCTGCCAGTTCCATTGGGAGCCTGATTTGAGATCTATACATATCTGGTCGGGCATCCATGTTCTACCCCCGGGGGAATGTAGTTTCACTAACTGCACATATAGTTAATATTAATGGTTTTCGGATGAACTGTTTGGATTATTTATAGTGTCAAATTGACACTATTTTTTCTGTCTCTTTGGAAATTGTCATGGCTGAATACATTTACCGTACTCAACTACGCTTACCAAATAAGATATACGCAAGGTTAAAGGCTGCGTCGGAGCAATCGGGCAGATCTCTAAACGCAGAAATCGTCCATCGTGTGGAGGAATCCTTTAACTCCAAACACTTAGGGGCCAACGCCGGCAGACCGCCAGAAAGGCAAAAGACCGAGCTGCTATTGGATTTTGAGCGTTGGTCTTATTCGAAGTCACCACTCAACGAGAAAGTGGCTTACAGCGAATACTGCCGGCTCTATAACGGCGATGACCCGGATCAGGAGGAAGTGGAGCACGTGTATGGAATAGAAAAGATAGACCCACGATTTTTGATAGACTTGGCATTAGCCATGCGCCGCTACGCCAGAGAATCTACATATGTGCTTGACCCAACAAGGGCACAACGCATCGTCGACGAGCGAAGAAAATGCGACCTTCTGATAGCTTACCTACGATGGTGTAAGGAGCGCACGGAAGCTCCTCAAGAAAGCACAGCACTAGTAGCTTTCTGTGCCGAATACAATTCGCGCGAAAGCGGGAAAATTCTGGACCTGGAGGAGATCTTCCCTGGCTATCTTGAAGAGCTAGTCAGCTCGTGGCTGTGTTGTTTTCCTGTGCAGCTTGCTGGTGCCAATGGAGGAGAGAGCCTCATGCAAGAGGCGCTAAAAGCTATGCACAAGCAGCAGGTGGACACGCTTCAGGCAATCGAATCAGCAATGAGACTCTTGGCCCCCCCTGATTAAACAGCATACCAGTTTAGGTACTCTGACCTGCTCCCCTCAAACGGCTTCACAGCAGAAGTGGCTTGCTATACGTACCAGAGCGGCCGTTAATAGAGAATTTCGACCACCATCCAAAATGGATGTAGACCATCCCGAACCGCTACGGTTAGAATGCTCGTAGGTGCCCACCCTACTTGCACGCGAGTAAAAACAGGCCATGCAGTAGCGACCGTCATATCTAGATAGCCCTTCTCTTTGAGCCTCGTCGTCGGGGATTTAAACGCGTGCGCCTGACCCGATTCGACGTGGTTTTCTGGAACGGTTGATTATGACGATCAAGGAACTCACGTACGCCACTCAACAGCACCTTCAGGCTGTTACTGGCACCACCTTCAAACGTACCCATATCTATGAGCTACTGGCCGCGTCCTTTGGCTTTAACTCATACGCAGCCTTGGGTACAGATCATGTCTTTACCGAACACAGCCTCACTTGCCGGTGTCCCGCCAAGTACGGTGAGCAGGTTGGCAGACGTTGCCTCGAACTGGGATACCCTCCAGAAATTGCACTCCAGATCGCCCGCGCGTTGCCCGAATTGCTAACCGTGCAGGGTATCGGCCTCATCCACATCAACGACCTCGTGGCCCATCTGCGCTACGATTCAGGCCGAGATGATTGGTTTGATGACAGTAGCAAGGATGACAACGAAGAGGATGAGGATCTTGATCGTTGGTTTGACCGTGAATCGCTGCTATCCCCGCTTTTACTAGATGACCTCACTACCGCTGCCTACAACAATAATGCAGTGGCTCACTATGCTCTTGCCCTCCTCTCTGCCCCCTCCGAGCACGACATCGATGCACCAAGCGCGGGGAGCGACTACTGGTATAACGAAGAGCAACAGGGACGGAATCTCACGGGCATCCAGAAAGAATGGGCCGATAAGCATGCCGCTCGACTAGAGCTTGAGAAAAAGTGGGAGCGCCACCTCCGTAAGGCAGGAGAGCTAGGTCATCCGGACGCCCTGCTCGCACTCGCGGAGTGTTTTGACGACCCGAGGTTTTTTGACCTGCCTTACACGCAGGCACCCAACGCCGATCCAGCCTATATCGCTGAAATTGCCGAACAGTTTGGACGGCCGAATGACGCCCGATACTGGCTTACAGAAGCGGCGAAGCAAGGTGATATAGAAGCGATGCGCGAATTGATCGAGAGGTACGACAGCAGCGATCTTCAACAGTGCTGGACTTGGTTTTACCTCGCCGAACTACATGGCACCGATCTCTCAAAAGATGATTACCGGGCCTATCATGAAAACGGCGCGTTATATGATGATGACGTTGGAGGTCCACTATATGTCGATGGGCGTGATGGTATTGAGCTTCAAACCATCGAAGCCGGACAGGATGCCGTCGCCCGTCACGCTGCGGGAGAGATGTATCAAGCACTCAAGGGTAAGACAAAACTCAGATTCAGCTCACTCGGCATCGAGAGAGATTGAATCGTCCCAAGTTCACCAATAGACGAGCGGCTGCTTTCCGGTATGGAAGCAGCCATTTTATGTTCGAAAGACGAATAGCCACTGCTGCTGATCCTCGGCCTTTGCAGCCGCTTGGAGGAGCCACGCGCGACGTCAGCAATCTGTCGGATAGTGCAGCTCGCCCTGTATGACTGCTTTCCTCCACGACGAGGGACTGCACCCAACCCCTATGTGCACATCCCAACTATGCACACATACCCGGAGAATCGCAGCACCGGCCGCTGTTTGCAGACGCTGGCTAAGTTGGCCGACGGTTCTGATGATAATTGACCAGATTCCTCTTGTTTCGCTGGATATGGCCAAAACGCCTCAAGACTTTTATTGTTGACATAGCCATAGTAGTGAGTGGATTTGCCCCTGTATCTCAGGACATCAACCCTCCCTCAGGTTGATGTTGCCGCTAGTCGTCTGAACTCCCGTGGGGAACGGTATTTCAGTGCGCCGTGTCGCTGGCGTCAGTCAGCGCCAGCGTGCTGTCGAGCGCATTTGCAAGGAAGCTCTTGGTCCCGGTCGAGTCGGGTCGGGCGAGCCATTGGTTGAGGACGTACCCCACCAGCAGATTGGCCGTCGGCGTCCATGTATGAGTTCCTGCACCGGGCTGAGCCCGTCATACAGGAAAGCGGTTGCCATGCTGGACACGGTCTTGCTGGTGCGGCGGTTGAAGCCGTCGTACCCGTTTGGTGGTACCAACGAAGCCACCAGGACATAGCTGTAAGGGGTGCTCCCGCAGCCATCGGTTATGCCGGCCGCGCGTAGATATATGTATTGAAAAAGGGGACGGATTAATTTGCCGCCCCCTTTTTTTCAGGATGCCATCATACATCGTGAGTGAGCCTTTTATACTCCCAGTGCCGTAATTTCAGTCGAACTCCATCAAGCTTTATTTGGCCTTTACTTGCAAGCCATGTCTACAGGGCTATTGGCCTTTATAAATCGTTCCAAATTTTTTGTTTCTTTAAAAAGGAAATTTTTACCAATTAATTTCCCAACCTGATCTCTAACCATTTGATAAGAGGCAACGCCACCTTGCGCATCTTCAATAAGATAGCCTCTATCATTAAATTTAATTTTTGCCATCTGAACAACAGAACCGCCCGAAGTCATCTCAACGTAGTATGCGTTTTTGGTACTTCCTGAAAAAATTAACGCATGAATCTCTCCGTTAATCCTACATTTCGACACAAATGAATGTGTAGATTTTGGTAGGCTACCAAAGAATGATGAGTTTTCATCAGCCAACGATGTGAAACTCAAAAGGCAGAGAAAAATCAATAGAAGCCTAGCCATACGCTCACCTATAGGTATTGACATATATGCCCGTGGCAGGTAAATCTACCGTTGGATAACTGTTATTAAACGGCCCATTATTTGTTCTTATTGGGTTGCCAAAGAATGGTTTAGTGGACGCGTTCGGGCGAAGATTAAAGTGAGTTGCTCCATTAGTGGGATCTACACCAAGGTCATCCTGATTCAATGCATTTTGGGCGGCCTCAACACAAGCATCGTATGTATCTGATTCAGATGACGGAACGACGGCATGAGGAGAAGCAGTTTTAGGTCGGCGCTTGCCATATTTTTCGTCACCATTAATTATTGAATGGGCGACATTTTGTCTTGCAACGTCTATGCCTTCGCCACTAAGAGAACGTGTTTCATTAAACAAAATTCCAGAAAGATCGCCTAATGAAATAAGCCCATAGGGATCTATGAATGATATAGGGTTTCCTTCGACGTAGGCATATACATTCGCCCCACCTACCAACCCAATCGGATCCTCGGCAATGAATCGCCCCTTGCCCGGAGCATAGTAACGCGCCCGGTAGTACGCCAGCCCGGTGTTGTCGTTCTCCCGCCCGGTGTACTGGAAAGCATTGCTGCTCGACACGCCGCTCTGCGTCGGCTTGCCGTACGGCTCGTAGGCGTACTGGGTCTGCACCGTGCCGCTGGAATCGGCCAGCGCCAGCGTGCTGCCGAGCGCATCGGAGAGGAAGCTCTTGGTCCCATTCGCGTCGGTGCGGGCGAACCACTGATCGAGACCGAGGCCGCCCAGCAGATTGGCTGTCGGCGTGCTGCCGGAGAGCTCCTGTACCGGGTTGAGCCCGTCATACAGGAAAGCGGTCGCCGCGCCGGAGACGGTCTTGCTGCTGCGGCGGTTGAAGCCGTCATAAACGAAGCTCGCTGTCGTCCCACCGCTAATGCCGGTCAGGCGGTTGCGACTGTCCCAGGTATAGGTGTTGGTGCCGTCACTGGTGAGGTTGCCGTTGGCGTCGTAGCTGTGTGCCGATCCGCCCCAGTTGGTAAGCTGGTTCATCGCGTTGTAGCTGCCGCTGGCTACGGCAGCCGGCAACTTCATCCGCGCCAGGCTGCCGCCGAGCTGCACGCGCTGACCGGCAACATCGTAGCCGTAGCTGAGGTCGCCCACCACGGTCGAGCCTTGCGCGTAGCTGAGGCCGGTCAGTTGGTTGGCGGTGTCGTACGTATAGGTCGCCACGATGCCGTTGGGCAAGGTCAGCGTTGCCGGCCGCCCGGCGACGTCATAGCTCAGGCCCACGCTGTCACTGCCACGGCTGAGCCCGGTGAGGCGGTCGGCGCTGTCGTAGCTGTAAGTCACTGCCGTCTGACCCGCCACCGTCATGCTGCTGCGCCGGCTGGCGTTGTCGTAGCCGTAGTTTACCGTACCTTGCCCCGTTGTTTCTTGTGTGAGGCGGTCCAGCCCGTCGTAGCTGCGCGTCACGGTACCGCCTTGGCTGTCCACCACTTGTAGCAGGCGGTTACCACCGTCGTAGCTGTACGTTACGGTCGCGTCCGGCGCGGTGAGGTTCTGCCCTTGCTTGCTCCGGCCATAGCCGGCCTGGGTGCGCCGGTTGAGCGCGTCGTAGGTGAAGGTGGCGATCTTGCCCTTGCGGTCGGTGAATTGCGTCAGATTGTCGTGCTTGTCGTAGGTGGAGCTTTCCACTTTGGTGAGCGGGTCGGTACGGCTGGCGAGGCGATCCTTGTTGTCATAGGTGTAACTGGTCACCCCGCCCTTGGCGTCAGTCAGTGACAGCAGGTTGCTGTTCTTGTCGTAGACCATGTGGGTGACTCCGCCGAGAGGGTCGGTCACGTCCGTCACACGGTCGAGGCTGTCACGGTCGTAGCGGGTGAGCCGGCCAGACGGATCGGTGACTGAGAGCAAACGACCGGCACTGTCGGTAAAGTGGGTCGTGGTGCGTCCAAGCGGATCGGCGATGCTTATCAGGTCGCCACCGTCGTAAGTGAAGGTGGTGGTATGGTTGAGAGGGTCGGTAGCGCTGAGTAGCTGACCAGCCAGGTTGTAGGTGAAATGAGACTGTTGGCTGAGCGGATCGGTGATGGTGATCAGGTTGCCCTGTGTGTCGTAGGCATAGGTTGCCGTGTGACCTAGCGGGTCGGTATGGCTGGTCAGCTGATTGAACTGGGGCTCGTAGGTGTAGGTGTCCGTCACCGCTTGCGGCGTGTCGGCGAGCCGGGTCACGCTGGTCCGATTGCCCATGGTGTCGTAGCCATAGCTCGTCTTACGTCCTAGGGGGTCGGTGACCGAGAGCAACTGGTTACTGGTCGGGTCGCGCTCGTAGCTGTAGACCTGTTGTTCAGGCTTGCCAAGACCCAGGGTTAGGCTGGTCAGATAGCCGTTGCTATTGAACTGCCGGCGACGCACATTGCCACGCGGGTCGGTAACGTCAGTCTGGGTGACATGGTCACCCGTACCCAGGGTATAGGCGAACTGGTAGAGCCCACCGTCGGCGAGCGTCTGTTGTGTGACCCGCCCGTTGGCATCGTAGACGTTGGTCATCATCTGATTACCCTGCGGCCGGGTCACCGAGATCATGTTCCCCGTGTTCGTATCATAGGCATACTGCTCCACCCCCAGATTAGGGTCGGTAACCGTGGCGAGCCGCCCGGTAGCGTCGTAGGTATAGCTGACCGTCCGCCCCAGGTTGTCTTTCGCCTGGGTGATGCGATTGCTGGCATCGTAGGTAAAGTCGATATAACGGCCGTTGGGTGAGGTAATGCGGGTGATGTAGCCATTGGAGCCGCGGGTGAACGTGATGGTGTTGCCATAGCGGTCGCGCATCGAGCTCATGGGGGCGAAATCCGGGAAGACGTAGACCGTGCCATCCTTCAACGTGACGTTCCAGCCATTGCCATTCCAGGCGAGGCGCGACTTGTAGAAGCGGGTCGGCGTCGCGGTGTGCTCGTATACGGCATCGGCGTAGCTGGTACCGGCGGAGATACGAACATAGTGAATGCGTCCGCCGTCGGGCAGGATCAGGTCGGCGGTCTGGTAATTATTGTTCGACCAGAGCAGCATTTCGTAGGGATGGGTCGTGCCAACCCCAAACGGGCGGGAAGTGGAGTCGCCCGGCCGATAGGTACGGCTCAGCGCAATGGGCAAGGTATCTGCAAGGAAGAGATCGGTACGCTTTACCAGGAATAGCCCCGTTCCACAATCGACCGGGTCGCCGTCTTGTGATGGCACTTCGCAATCCCCTCCCGGTGCCGGATACCTTGTGGGCGGATTTCCCCCGCCACTGATCATCGCTCCAGTGAATTCGTAGATGGCCACGCCGGCATCGGGCACGACGCGTTGGCCGTCGTTGCTGACGGCGCCCTGACCATAGACATACCACCCCTTGTCCACCGGGTCATAATTCCAAAAGTCGAGCCGTGTCCCCGGAGCTTCATGCCGGTAGTTGGGATAGATGAGCCGTGCTCCCTGGGCCGAGGCCGGATCGATGCCCTGCAGATAGGCGCCTCCTGGCTGGATAGTGAAGTAGACCGGGACGTAGCCTGTCGGCAAGGGGAACGGTGGGCGGTCGATCGGAATCGGCGTAATACTGATTTGGGTCACTACCTGCCCAGCGCGATCACGAATCACGGTGCCTTTCGGGATGTGCAGTTCCAGGCCCGGGATATAAGGGGTGGTCACGACGGTTTCAACACGGGTCGGAGACGACAGGTTGACGGCGTGTTCAGTGTCAGTACGCGGCAGCCAGACGGTGTAAGGCAGCGAGGAGGTCTTGCCAGCCTCGGCAACCAATACCCTGGCCTCGTATTGACCATAGCGCTTGCTCGGTGTGCTAGCACTCTCTCCATCGATCAGCAGCTTGCTCCAACCAACTGTTACGCCGCTCAGCAGGAAGCGCCCGCTTGAATCGGTCTGGGCCACCTGGTTACCCATGCGCAGAGTGACGTTGACAGCGGCCTTGCCGTTCAGCAGTAACACTTGGCCCGCCAGGGCCGTCTCGCCGGGGGCAGCCTGGAGTGGGGGCAGCGCCTGCAGCGCCGATGCCGCTCGCTTGGCACGCCAATCCCCTTGCAATGCCTCGGGCCCGGGAATCCAGTCTTCTGGTTCATCAGCCGCCGCACTCTGCGTAGCGGTGGTATCAGTCGTGCTGGGTGATGGTGAGGCTGAATTTGGCGTCGCCGTCGTCCCGGACGACGTCGTGGTCGAGGTGGTCGACGACGAGGTATCAGGCGATGCCGTCGAAGCCATTGTCGTAGTACTGCCGACACTACTACTGGTAGCTGTACTACTGCTCGTCGAGGATGATGCCAGTGTCGCCGTCGTGAAGCTGATGGCACTCAGTGGCAAGGCCGCTCCATTGTCATCCTGTGCCCCACTGATAAACAGGGTGTAGTGGGCGCCAGGTTGCAACGGTACCGTCGGCGTGACAAAAAGCAGGAGCCCCCCTTCTGCAGGAGTGACACGAATCACCACTGGGCCGGTAGGGCCAAACAGTGTCACCGTCGAGGTAACGAGCGTGGTCACCTTCAATGGCTTGGAGAAGCGAACCGAGATCAGGCTGTCGAGGGCGACATCCTGCGCTTGGCTGGCCGGTAGGCTCGCCATGACCGCAGGAGGGACGAGCGATAACGGTGTAGTGGGGACAACACCTGCTGCTGCCTGCTCCGCCAGACTAAAACGTTGGGACTCCGGGTCATACAATTCACGGCTCAGCGCCGCGTTGCCGGCACCATCACGACCCCCTCCGATGAGGACCGGGTCGCTTGGCAGCAGCGCTGCTCGATGGCCACTGCGTGGAGTCAGGAGACTGGCATGGATGGGCTCGCCGAAGAGTGAACGTGGATTCCACAATTCCGCGGCGGCAATCGGTATACCACTCCCATCCACCCCTCCAGAAATCAGCACTCGCCCGTCGGTGAGCAGCGTCGCGGCATGACGGGCCCGCAGCATCAGGCCGACATCAGGTAGCGTCTCAAATGACTGGGTTGAGGGCTGATAGCGTTCAGCGGTCGGCACGAGGGTACCCTGAGCGTTGACCCCGCCCAGGATGAGCACACTGCCATCGGGCAACAGTGTCGCACTATGGTAAGCACGGGGAGCCCGTAAGGTAGAGGCGAGGATGGTCTGCTCACCGGTTTGCTCGTTTCTCAGAGCGGCCTTCGGAGCCAATTCGCCCTCTCCGCCGAGAAGCAACCAGCGGCCATCAGGCAGCAGGGTGGCACTTTGCCCGAGTGCGGTTGCCGGGGCTGTTCGGGTGAGGCCGGCAAGGTCATCGACCAGTGAGGTATCGGCCTGGGCCGAGCCACTTAACAGTAGCTGTCCAACCCAAAGGACTATGGCAGCCAGCAGCATGAGGTGGTGCCGCATCAAGCTGTGACCAGTGCGGCAATGAGTGCAGGAATCCATTATCCGTTTCCTCTCGTGGCAAGTGAGCACACAAGACGTGATTCGTCATTCTCATTCGTGACTCAGAGTCACTGGCTCAGCAGATTCAACGTCATGCCGCCTGTCATCATGCCGGGAGGGTCCAGCAGGATGGTGTAGGTCCCGGTGGAGGGAAGTGTTTGCACGCCAGTGCTGGTATTGCCACTCCAGCAGCACGATTGGTAGAGAGCCCCATTGCTGGTACTGGCCGACCCGTCTGCCGCCGGCTTGTAAATGAACACATTGATCCAGCCCGGATAGGTCGTACTGGTCGACTGCAGCGCCACCTGTTGCCCAAGGCTGCCACTGAAGGTGAGGCTGGCGTTCTGTACGGGCGAAGTCGTGGTCATCGTGACAGGAGGCCCACCCACGGTGATCGTCCCCATCGCATCAGGCGGCACACTGAACAACTGCAAAGTCATGCTGCCGGTAGCCGCCCCTTCTGGATTCAGAACGATGGTATAGGTGCCGGCGGCGGGCAGAATCAGCAAATCCGTCAGATTGCCACTACCCCAACAGCACGTCTGGTAGATAACGCCGTTGCTGGTGCTGGCCGACCCATCCGCCGCGGGCTTGTAGATGAAGACATCTACCCAGCCGTTGTAGGTCGAACTGGTCGATTGCAAGGACACCCGCTGCCCCAGACTCCCGCCGAAGGTGAGGCTCACGTTCTGTGACACCGTTGTGGTTGCGGTAACTGGAGGACCATCTACCGTGATCGGGCCAGTGACATCGGGAGGAACACTGAATAGTTGGAGCGTCATGCTGCCGATAGCCGCCCCTTCTGGATTCAAAACAATGGTATAGATACCCGCTACCGGCAGGGTCAGTAGGTCTGTCAGGTTGCCAC
>NZ_FXAG01000003.1:92773-315007 GCF_900177275.1 Pseudogulbenkiania subflava DSM 22618 | reverse complement strand
GTGTCGGCGAACCGGCCGGTTCGAATTCGGCCGCCACCTCCGAGACCACCTCCGGCAGCATCGGCTTCACCTCGCCGGATGGCATTCAAGCCGTGTCGCTCGGCGGCCATGTGCTGACCGGCACGTCGACGACGTTCCCCGTCGAGACATTGCCAAACGGCACGACGGGCCAACTGACGGCGAGCTATGTCTACGATGCCGCCACCGGCATCGGCACCATCAGCTACAGCTACACGCTGCTCGACAACACCGCCGGCGACAACACGAATGCCAGCTTCGCGGTGGTGGTCACCGACGCCGACGGCGATAGCGCACCGGCTGGCAATCTGGTCATCAACATCGTCGACGACGTGCCGTCCGCCTTCACCCCGGACACCGCCCATATGGTCGACCAGACAGCTACCACCCATAGCGTCACCGACGAGCTGAACTTCACCGGCCATACCGGAGCGGATGGGGTAGGGTCCGTGATATTTACCCAAGCCAATGGCACACCTATCGTCGAAGGGCTGGCTGCCCATGATGTCAATGGCAATCTATTAACGGTCGAGGTGAATGGTGTTGCCGAGCAGCTGTATCTGTTCTATTACCGAGATCCAGTAACGCTTGCAGTGGATAAAACCGAGCTGATCGCAACGACGAATGAGTTTTACTCAACCAATGGCGACCCCGAGGTCAGAGGCTTCATCGTCGACATCGATCCGCTCACCGACAGCTATACACTGACCACTTTCGGCATCATTGCCAGCGGAATGGGTGATGTGCAGGTGACCGATCTCAGCAGTATCGGTGGTGGCAGCGTCACCATCAAAGGCATAACGGATGTCGGTGGCACGACGCAGGACGTGATCCTGTCGTCGACCTCGGGCCCGGTAAATACTGATAAGGATGATATCGGGGTGGGCAATGGTCAGACCCTCAACAGCACCGACAATGTGCGCATCGACTTCGTCAACGGACTGACGATCGACAAGAACGGTTATAGCTACACCGACCACAATACGGTGTCCGGCTTCGAGCAGTTGGTGTACATCACCGGCAATCCAAACTCCACGGCTAATCTGACGCTGACGGCGATCGTGGCCGACAACGACCAGATTTACGGGACCACCGATGCCGGGGAGACACAGCTGAATCTCAGCGTATCCAATATCACGATCTACGATGCCAGCCACAACATCGTGGCCAACAACACACAGGGGCTGAGCATCACCGATCTGGGCAACAGCATCCTGATCACCGGCATGCACGATGGCTGGAGCTACCAGATTAGCTCGACCGATACCTTCAGCGCGGTGAACGTGGCCGGTGCCACCGACACTGATACCTTCTCGCTGGGAGCCTTCTCTTACAGTCAAGAGGCTCCGGGGCAGCCGATCGACCTGTCGTTCGGAGTTACCGCGAGCGATGGCGACGGTGACACCGTGGCCAGCCAGATCGACGCCACGCTCTATCCGGCTGATCGTAGTGTGGTGGGGGATGACTCGCCCAACATCAACCTGGTGGCAACGGTGGACCATCCCTACGTCTTCGGCTACGGTGGCGACGACACTCTGGACGGCTCGATCGGTCATGCGGTGCTGGTGGGGGGAGATGGCAACGATCTGTTGATCTACGGCATCGGCGACACCATCGATGGTGGCAACGGCGTGGATACCGTGCGCTTCGACACCGCCGGGCTGGTGGACCTGACCGGTGCCAAGCTGAGCGATGTCGAGCAGTTGCAGATGAACGGGGCAGCGACCCATACCACGCTGCAGCTGCGGCCGGAGGATGTGCTCAACTTCACCAACAACGCGGATCACACGCTGTTTGTGCGTGGCCAGAGCGGGGACGCGGTGAACATCGACGTTGTCGATCCGGCCACGGCACCGGCGGGCACGACGGTCAACATCGGCGGGGTCGAATACACTCAGTTCCACCTCGATGTCAGCGGGACGACGGTGACGATCAACGTCGAGAATACAGTGACCCATACCTTCATCTGAGGTTGTCTGCATCAACTGCAACGGGCCTCCCTGCGAGGCCCGTTTTCTTTGCCGGGACGACTGTGGACGACTCAGGCCGCACTCACCCCCGGCCCGGTGATGCCGTCCACGCCGGCCTGCAGCAGCTGGCGGCCCTCCGCCGAGGTCGTCACGCCCTTGGCGTACACATCGAGGTCGAGCATGCGTGCCACCTGCAGCAGGTTGGACAGCAGCAGCTGCGCTCCGGGGTCGCTCTCGGCGCCACGGATCAGCGCGCCGTCGATCACCAGGTAGTCGAGCGACACCTCGTGCAACCGGGCCAGCAGGTTGAAGTGCTCGCCGGTCATCTCCAGCCCGATGCGCACGCCCAGCGGCCGAATCGACCGGCAGAAGCCCTGGAACGCGGGCCAGCGTTCGGCCAGGCCCGGCTCCAGCCATTCCAGCGCCAGCTTGCCCTTGGGCAGGCTGGCCTGCAGCCGGTCACGTACCGTCTCGGTGAAGGCGTAGGGGGCATCCAGCGAGGGCGCGCTCAGGTTGACGGCGATGACACGCTGCCCGGCCAGCGAGAGCAGGGCCTGCTCGATGGCTTCCTGATCCAGCGCCGGGCTCAGGCCGAGACGGGCGGCGTGGGCGGTGAGGGTGCCGGCACGCAGCGCGCTGGCCCCCTGCTGCGGTAGCGTGATCATGCCTTCCTGATGGATCACGGCGCCCTCGCCATTCACCACTGGGTAGAAGGCGAGACGGAAGGCGTGGCCGGCCAGCGCCTCGCGCAGCCGCTTGTTCCAGTCGAAATCGCTGCTCGGCAGCGCGCCGCCATCCGGGTCGTAGCGGCACCAGCTCTTGCCGCTTTGTTGTTCGGCCAGGGTCACGGCCTCGTTGGCGCGCAGCAGGATCGCCGGCAAGGTGTCATGCTGGGCATAGCGGGTGAGGCCGAGCGCGGCGCGCCAGCCGCTGGCAGCCGAGTCGCTGGCCTCCTGCCAGCGCTGCCCCAGCTCCGTGGCCAGTCGTTCCGCCGCCTGTGGTTCGGCTCCCGGCATCAGCAACACGAACTCGGCGCCGCGCAGGCGGGCGGCCTGCCAGCCGGCCTGGCCGCTGGCGGACTGCTGCAGCTCCAAGGCCACGTGCTTGAGCCGGCGGTTGACCGCGTCGCCGCCGAGCCGCTTGTTGGCGTCGGCCAAGTCGGGCAGCCGCACCAGCATCAGTTCGCCTTCGGCGATGGCTTGAGGGTCGGCCAGTTCGCCGATCATGCGCTCTTCGAAGCGCGAACGGTTGGCCAGGCCGGTCAACGGGTCGGACAGGGTGGCGGCACGCAGCTGGTCGATATGGCGTGCGGCCTCGTCCAGCATCGACTTGATGCGCCCGGAGAGCGTATTCATGGCGCGTGCCACGGCCGACAGCTCGGGGGTGCCGGGCTCCGCCATGGTGACGAAGCGGCGCTCGCTGAGCGCCTCGGCCTGCTGGACCACCTGGTGCAGCTGGCGGCGAATGTAGCGGATGCCAATGGTGGCCAACGCGCCGGTCAGCAGCGCCGCCAGCGACAGCCAGGCCAGCATGCGCAGCGAGCCCTGCCACAACGCGATCCAGGCGTAGCTGGTTTGCGCCTCGACGGTGATGGTGCCGGCCTGCAGCCAGCCCCGGGAAAGGTTGGCCGAAGCCGGGCGGGGAGTGAGCGGCAGCAGCTGCTGGAACCAGCGCGGCACCTGTTCCTCCAGCTGCTGGTTGACCCGTTCCAGGCGGGTCTTGCCGTCGATCCCAGTCCAGCGGATGAGGCGGTAGTGGGCGTTGTCGAAGGTGGCGTTGATCAGCGTTTCGCTCATCGCCGGGTCGGCCTGGTACTGGTTGATCGACAGCGCCAGGGCATTGGCGCCGCTGACGCTCTGGGCATACAGCTGCTGCGACAGGTAGTCGCGCGCGGTGAGCAGGCTGACCGTGAGGCTGGCGAGGACAGTGGTGAACAGCGTCATCGCCACCAGCAGCCAGACCTGTTCGATCAGCGTCATATGGGCTCGTTTCATCGTCCTCCCTCCGCTCTCGCCGCCATGTCAAAAACCTTCCGCCCGCATCCGTTCCTGCAGGTTCATCCAGCGCGTCAGACGCTGCACGTTGCCGGCCGGGCGAGCGTTGTTGCCGGGCATCCAGACACCATCATTGTTGAAACTGAAGACCGGCACCAGGTCGGGGCGCTGCGAGGCGGGCTTGATGTCGGTAATCAGGTTATCCAGCACCAGTGGCTCCCCCTCCGGGGCGGGGTAGTAGGCCAGCACCATGTGCGCCTGGCTGAGGGTGCTGCCGGGCCCGCCCAGCAAGGCACGCACGTAGGTCAGCCTGAACTTGGCGGCGGGGATGCCCAGCAGGGTCAGCGTCATGTACTTGGCGATAACGAAATCCTCGCAGTCGCCGGCCCCCTTGCCCAGGGTTTCGATCGGTGTGGCCCAGTAGTCGTCCTGATGCCAGACGATTGTGTCATCGCGAAACAAGATGCGGCGGTTAAAAAACTCGTTGACCTCAATTACCTTGGCATTTTCAGTACGGTTTCCTAAAACAGAGATAAGCGACCGCCATGCTTCGTAGTTCTCGACTCCACGTGGGCCGAATTTCTGAATGGCCTGGAATTGCCGGGAAAAATCCAGTGCAGCGTCACTTTTCGGCGTTGCGCAAGCCGAGACCAGACTGATGATTGCCCAAATCAGCAGGGTCGACCGCGCCCTCCATGTCCGAGGACTTGGCTGGGCGTTGCGGCGGTGTCGGTTATGACAAAGTGCCATCTGGCGTGGTCCTGGTTGCAATGGGCATGTAGCGTAGACGAGCGTGCAGCACTTAACTGATCTTCATAATAGGACGTAGCCATGAAACTGCGAAAAATAAGCCTCGCGTTACTCGGCCTGGGCTTTGCTAGTGGAGCATTGTGTGCCGAAGTGACCGATTTAAGAAGCGCCGTAGAGAATACCGTGGTGAACAATCCTGAGGTGCAGGTGAAGTGGCGCACCTTCCGCCAGTCTACCGAGGAAATCGGCATCGGCCGTTCCGAGTTCTTCCCGACCGTCGACGTGAACTACAAGTACGCCCATGAAGACCACAACGAGCCGCCGCTGTCGGGGGGCAACCAAGATTTTGACCGCTATGGCTGGTCGGCTGGGCTGCAGCAGAACCTGTTCAAGGGCTTCTCCACCGTGAACCTGGTGCGCCAGCTCGATCATACCCGGCGTGCCAGCTATTTCGACTTCCTCTCCGAGTCGGAGAACCAGGCACTGGAAGCGACGCGCGCCTACCTCGATGTGCTGCGCTTCCGCCAGCTGCTCGAGCTGGCCCAGTACAACTACGCCGTGCACAAGGGGATTCACCAGCAACTGATGCAGAAGGTCGCGGCCGGAGTGGGGCGGCGCGTCGACCTGGAACAGGCCACCGGTCGTCTGGCGCTGGCAGAATCGAACCTCATCACCGAAGAAGCCAACCTGCACGACGTGACGGTACGTTTCACCCGCATCGTCGGCATGCCGCCACCGATGAATCTGAGCAAGCCGGCGCCGTTCACGGTCGCGAAGCAGGAACCGAGCGACATGTTCAAGCAGGCCTTCCAGCGCAACCCGCAATACCTCTCCGCCGTGGAGAGCGTGCGCGCCGCCACGGCCGAGGTCGACGTGCGCAAGGGCGCCTTCTCGCCCACCGCCGACCTGCGCGCCCAGTATGAACACACCAACAATCTGGATGGCGTGGGGGGCGTGCACAAGATCGGTGTGATCGAGGTGGTGCTCAATATGAACCTGTTCCGTGGCGGTGCCGATCGCGCCCGTCTGCGGGCCTCCGCCGAGCGCCGCGAGGCAACCCGCGACCTGCAGCAGAAAGCCTGTCGCGACATCCACCAGACGGTCCAGATCGCCTACAACGATATCCGTCGCATCGGCGAGCAGATCGACCCGCTGCGCCTGCATTCGCTCTCCACCGAGAAAGCGCGCGACGCCTACCGCAGCCAGTTCGAGATCGGCCAGCGTACCCTGCTCGACTTGTTGGACAGCGAGAACGAGCTGTACGACGCCAAGCGCGCCGTGATCAATGCCGAGAGCGACCTGCTGTTGGCGCAAGCGCGGCAACTGGCCAGCTCCGGCATGCTGCTGGAGGCGCTGGAGGTCAAGCCGAAGGAGTCGCTCACGTTCGATGGCAGCCCGTCCGACGAGTGGCAGGCCTGCGACACCTCGCTGGTGCCGAGTGCGACCATCGACAAGAATGCCATCCAGCCGGTGACCCTGGGGGCCACCACCACGATGGATGCACCGCCGGCCATCGTTCCCGAAGCCACCAAACCGCAGAAAGCGCCCGCCAAGAAAACCACGACCAAGAAGAGCGGCTGATTTCCTCCTGCTGTTTTATCTGGACACCCCCGTGTTGCACGCACTTCACACGGGGGTCGTTTTTTGTGGCGCTGTCCGAGTTACCTGTTGAAAACGGCCCAGAGAGCACCGCAAACCCGCTCGCTCCGGGGTTTCGGCGATGAGCCGGAAAGCGCGCAACGGCGGGGCTTTGCGGAAGCTGCAACAGGTAACTTCGACAACGCTTTTTATCGGGAGCCCGATGTGACATCGGGCGGTTTCCACGGGACTCGGCCGGGCCATCGAGGTCAGCCGAGCCCCAGCGCCTCCAGCGTGTTGCGACGGGTTGCCGAGCGTACCGCCTCTGTGGTGGTGCCGCGCAGTTCGGCCAGTATCCCGGCGTAGCGCGCGATGTTGGCGGGCCGGTTGGGCACCGCCTGCGCCCATTCCGGGCGCATGTCCGGCGCATCGGTTTCCAGTACCAGCGCGGACAAGGGCAGGGTGGCTGCCAGTCGGCGGATGCGCTCGGAGCCGCGAAAGCTCATGGCGCCGCCGAAGCCCAGCTTGAACCCCAGCGCCAGAAAGGCCGCCGCCTGCTGCTCGCTGCCGTTGAAGGCGTGGACGATGCCGCCGACGATCGGCACCTGGCGCAGGTATTTCAGCAGCCGGTCCTGCGAGCGGCGCGCGTGCAGCACCACCGGCAGGCCATGCTTGCGCGCCAGCTTGAGCTGTTCCACGAACAGCGCCTCCTGGCGCACCGGGTCGAGGTCGGGTAGGTAGAAGTCGAGCCCGATCTCGCCCACCGCCACCGGCCGGTCTTCGGCCAACCTTTGTTCCAGTTCGGCCAGGTGCGAATCCACGTGCTGCGACAGGTAGACCGGATGCAGCCCGAAAGCAAGCCAGCAGCCGTAGCGTTCGCGCATCGCCAGCGTCTGGGCGAACGTGGCCTGGTTGACGGCCGGCACCAGAATTTGACCGATGCCGAGTCCGACTGCTTCGGCCACGACCTCGTCACGGACGCCGTCGAACTCCGCCGCGTCGAGGTGGCAGTGCGAATCGATCAGGCAATCGTCGTCGGGTAGGAGGCGGAACATGGTGTGCAGAACCGGGAAGAGGGGGTAGTAAAGTATCAGCCTACAAGGCCCGCCTGCGCCTTGCCAAGCCGGGCATGCGCAGGCGCATCAAACGACGCGGCACAAACGGAGTCTCCGATGGCAAAACCTTCGACGGCCGACATCCTCTGGCTTCCCGATGTGGCAGCGCATGACTATGTCGCCGCTACCTCCTATCTTGCCCTGCTGTGGCGTGAAGACCGCGTGGCCGAGGTGGTGCAGCGCCTGCGGGCGGCGCCCCTGGGGCAGTTCCGGGCCAAGGACATCTTTCGAGCCTCCCGGCTGTCCCTGCTCGGCATCAGCAATTCCCATGTGGAAAAGGACCGGGCCAAGATTCGCAAGGGGGACGGCCTCTCGCCACTGCTGCTGGTGCGCGACGAGGCAAACGGCAAGGTGGTGATCGCCGACGGCTATCACCGGCTGTGCGCCCTCTATGGTTTCGATGAAGATGCCTGGGTGCGCTGCAAAATCGTGTGAGGCGAACGGCCCCCCTTGACCAGGGCTCGGCCCGCGCGCCTCATCCTTACCATGCCGGGGCCGTCTGCCGGCGCAAGAGACGGCGGCAGGCAGTATACAATTCGACTCTTCAACACCACGGTGCCACGCTGATCGCCATGAATCTCCTCTCCCTCCCGCTCTTTGCCGGTTATTGGACCGAAACCTCGGTCGACGTCAACGTCGTGATCGTGCTCAACCTGGTTGGCGCGCTGCTGCTCGGCATCGTCGTCGGCTACGAGCGCGCCTATCGCGGCCGCGCCGCCGGCATGCGCACCTACGGTCTGGTGTGCATGGCCTCGGCGGCCCTGACCGTGGTGGTCGGCTATCCGGGGTATTGGTACGGCGGGCATATGATGAGCAGCAGCGGCGACCCCACCCGGGTGATCCAGGGCATCGTCACCGGCATCGGCTTTCTCGGTGCCGGGGTCATCATGAAGGACGGCCTGAACATCAGCGGCCTGACCACCGCCGCCTCGATCTGGGCCTGCTCCGCCATCGGGGTACTGGTGGGCATCGGCTTCTACGCCGCCGCCATCCTGCTCACCGTGATCTGCGCGCTGTCGATGATCCTGGTCTCGCGCCTGGAACAATGGCTACCCTCGCATCCGGCCATAGGCGTGGTGCTGCGCTTCAAGAAAGACTTCGTGCCGCAGGAACACGCCCTGCGCCGAGCCGCGCTGGAGCGCGGCTACGAGATCGCCGGCAGCAGCCTGTCGATCAGCTACCAGGACGGTCAGCCGGAGTGGCACTTCACCGCCACGGTGCTGAACAAGAACGAGGGCGCTTCGCTGTCGGAACTGGCGGAAGAATTATCGCGGTTCGACGGTGTCCAAAGTTTCAGCATGGCACCCGCCCGCAACTGAATATGGGCTCCGCTCCCTTCGGCAAGCGTTCCATGCGCGGCAGTGCCATGTGAGCAGGGTCGCCGTTTGCTCCACCTGAATTCAGTCAGCCAACCGTCATTTTCACCGTCTATAGTTAGTGCCTGGCACAAGTCGCACGGTGCCGACCTCTCGCCGCCGAGCCGTGAGTCGAGCGCTTCGAGCTGGCCTGACCTGGTCGAGCCTGCCCGTCGCTACCCTGCCAGTCCGTGGTGCCGCTTGCCGGGTATTCCCCGCCCCGGCACATCCCCGTATCGTTTCGATCTCTCCCTAAGGAGACGTCATGCAAATCCAGTCCTATCTGTTTTTCGATGGCCGCTGCGAAGAAGCGGTCGAGTTCTATCGCCGCACCTTGGGTGCCGAAGTGGAGATGCTGATGCGCATCAAGGACAGCCCCGAGCCCCCGCCACCGGACATGGTGCCGCCGGGGTCGGAGGACAAAGTGATGCACGCCAGCTTCCGCATCGGCGACAGCGTGGTGATGGCCTCCGACGGCCGTTGCCAGGGGCAGCCGAATTTCCAGGGATTTGCCCTGTCGTTGTCGGTGGCCGATCAGCGCGAGGCCGAGCAGCGCTTCGCCGCCCTGAGCGAAGGCGGCCAGGTACAGATGCCGCTGGGCCAGACCTTCTTCTCGCCGTGCTTCGGCATGCTCACCGACCGCTTCGGCGTGTCGTGGATGATCATCGTGCCGGCGTGAGAGCCGCTTCTGCCGTACTCCCCAGTGTCAGGAGGGGAGGCGCCGGCCCGATCGGTTGAAGCCGTTGGCGGCGCGTCCCCCTGTGCCACCTATCCAAGGAGAGCAGCGATGCGATTCATGATGCTGATGATTCCCAAGGGCTACGAGAGCGCCGAACCGGGCGCCATGCCGAGTGCCGAGGCCGTGGCCGCGATGATGAAATACAACGAGGCACTGCAGAAGGCCGGCGTGTTGCTCGCTCTCGACGGCCTGCACCCACCGTCGATGGGGGCGCGCGTCTCGTTCGAAGGCGGCCAGCCCACGGTAACGGAAGCGCCGTTTCCCGGAGTGCAGGAAGTGCTCGGCGGCTACTGGATGATCCAGGTGGCGTCGCGGCAAGAAGCCATCGACTGGGCCAAGCGCTGCCCGGCTTCGGCCAACGAGGTGATCGAAATCCGCCAGGTGCAGGAGTTCGAGGACTTTCCCGCCGACGTGCAACAGGCGGCCGCCGGCTTCACCGAGATGCAGGCGCAGGCCACGGCACACCGCGAAGGGTGAGTGTTGGCCCCGCCGGGCATACCGGGTCGGCGGGAAAGAGGAGTGGCGTCGGGCACAGGTGGCGGGTCGGAACCGGCCGGGCGACAGGCAACAAAAAAGCGCCTTGCGGCGCTTGATCGTGTTTCCCTGCGAGCCTTATCTGGTAAGGCTTGGTGCCCGGGGCCGGACTCGAACCGGCACACCTTGCGGCGGGGGATTTTGAGTCCTCCACATAGACCTCCTCGGTGTTTCCTTAAGTTTCCTCGCGTTGCCGCAATTACTTGTAAATAAAGGCTTTCTGGCTACTCTTAGTATATGGATGTCGCTCTGTGTAGATGCTTGTCTAGCACTGAACTAGACACCGAATAGACACCAGAGAGGCAGGGGATACAGAGGAGTAGACACCATGGGCATGGCCATCATTACCCAGGAGCGGTTCAACAAGCTGATTGACGAGAGGGTTGCCGACGCCATTCGAACCAAGAAAGAGCAGTCGTTGACCGACGACTTCGGGCGCGGGCGCGGGAGCTTCAAGGTACGAGTTACGAGGGCGGGTCACACTTGGTTCTACTTCCGGTTTACCGACAGCCAGGGGCAGCAGAAACAGATTCCGATTCACATCGGCAGCGTCGATGAGAGCCAGGATGGCAAAGTCGGCTGGCTCAAAGCCTGGAAGATAGCCGAATGCTGGTCGGGCTACCTGCGCGACGGGCACCGCGATGATCTGGCCGCGTACATCGCTTGCAAGGAAGCCGAAGCCGAAGCGGCAGCCAACGCTGCGAAGGCGGTCAAGGCAGCCGAAGCGGCCAAGACCAAGGCCGGCAGTCTGCGTGCCCTGTGTAATGCCTACGTCGTCCAGCTCGAAACTGACGGTAAGCCTTCCGTGAAGGAAGTGAAAAACACGTTCCGCCTGAACGTCTTTGAAGCCTTTCCTGATTTGGCCGACACCCCGGCGCGGCAGATCACAAGCAAACATATCGGCACCATCCTTGGTCGGCTGAAAGACCGGCTGCAAGCCAAAGTCCAAAAGGAACGCGATGATGGCCCCAAGAGGAGAGTCGGCAATGCGGCGCGCAAGCTGCGAGCATTCTTGATTGCCGCCTTCAATGCCGCACTGGCTGCCCAGGAGGAACGCGGCGACGACACCCCACTCGCCGGCTTCGCGCTCGACGCCAACCCAGCCGCCGCCATTCCGGCCAAGAAGTACAAGGCGCTGAGTGGTTCAGGCACCCGCCATCTTAATGACGACGAACTGCGCGTTTTCCTGGCCAAGCTAAATGCCGTAACCGGACTCGCCGCCGACGGCGTGCGCCTGTGCCTGTTCACCGGGGGGCAGCGCCCGACGCAGTTGCTTCGGGTCGCGCCAGCCGACTTCGACTCGGTGCGCCGCACGCTGCTGCTGAAAGATATCAAGGGTCAGCGCAGCGAGCCGCGCCCCCATCTTGTGGCGCTCAACGTCCTTGCCTTCCCCCTGGTGCAGCAGCTGAAGAAGACCAATGGCCACAAAGCCTACCTGTTCGCACTGCGCGAGGTGCAACTGCAACCGGAAAGGCTATCCGAAGTCGTGCGCGATATCGCCAAGGCGATGGTGGACGAACACACCGCCAGAGGGCCATTCACCCTGGCCGACCTGCGCCGCTCGGCGGAAACCATGCTGGCCGAACTCGGTGTCAGCAAGGACGTTCGGGCGCGGGTGCTCAGTCACGGCATCGGCGGGGTGCAGGATACGCACTATGACATGCACGATTATCTGGCCGAAAAACGAGAGGCTTTGGATAAATGGGCGGAAAAATTGCAGTCATTAATGGAAATCGAGCCGGAACCGGTGATCGAGGCAGCCATGCCGTCCAACGTGGTGCCGATTCGAAGACGTGGAACTCGGTAAACACTTGCAAAGCCAAGTAAACAGGATTAGTTTTAACTGGTGGCCCTGCTCTGTTTCCATCCGGTTGGTAGCAGGGCCGCGATAACCCAGCGGCCCGTGGTAATGTCTGGCGCGGCGCTGCGAACCGGGTAAACCGGCGCATATACTGATCTCCCCCTAGCGTGCTGACTGCACGGCCCCGACACCAGACCGGGCGCAACAAGACCTGATAAACGAATACCGGACAGCGCGAGCCACTGTGCTTGCCGTGAAAGCGTTTATCAGGAGTCTCTTCATGTCTATCCCTAAATTGGCCTTCCGAATTCCGGAGGCTGCCGAAGCTCTCGGTATTTGCCGCGCCCAAGTTTATAAACTGATGGATGCCGGCTTCCTGAAATTCACCAAGATCGGCGCAGATCGCCGCATTCCCCTCGAAGAAATCCAACGTCTCGCCAAGGAAGGTTGTCCGGAAATTCCCGCCTACGTCAAAAAATCGGGCAGGGGGTGAGCCATGGCTACCGTAAACGGAAGCGCCCCGGGGGAGGAACCGGGGCGAAAGGGACTGCATCACGATTTACAAACTAAGCATAGTCTCAATGCCGAGCAAATTGAAGCCTGTTTCGGCCCGGTAATCCTATTGCCGGTCTGGGCTGGCCACATCAACAAAATTCCAAATAACGGCCAAAGCAATGTCAGTGTTAATAGTCCGCTGCTTTGGAAACCCTTGCTCGAAGTTTTGGAAACCCAGCAAGGCGTGGCGGGGGTTTGTCTCAATCTGAGCGGTGGTGTCCGCTTGCCTGACCCGGATACCGGCGATATTTACCGCTTGGTCGGCATCGATGTCGATAAAGTGACCGGCCCGATTGAGCTATTGGAGCAGCTGAATACCTACACCGAGATTTCGCCCAGTGGTAGGGGGGGGCGGGCTTTCTGTCTGGTGTCTGAAGAGTGGGCGCGGCAGTACAAGGACAACGCCAAGATCGAATTGCCCAACTGCGACCATGCCGAAATTTACCTTGGCAGTGGGGCTAGGCAGCTCACAATCACCTTCGAAGTACAGGGTATATCCAAACCAATCCGCGTGCTCGACGACGACGCCTTGGACGTTCTTGCGCCATTGCTGAAGCCTGCCGATCCGGTGCGCCACGACAGCGCACCACCTATTACGGGGGGTACGCCGGTCGATTTGGACCAATACAAGCTGAAGCCGGAGCACACGAAACTTATAGCCGGTGCCGGCCAGCCGGAAATTAATCGGTCCGCCGTCGTGCATAGTTTGTTGATTCACCTGTCCGAGCAAGGCGTCAGCCGGGAAGACGCCTTGGCCACGATGCTGCATGAGCCGGCGCTGTGGCAATTCACGCTTGACCATCGCCACGACGACGAAACCAAGGCCGCCAAATTCGCCGAAGAGGAAGTCGAGCGTGCCTACCGCAGAAGCATGAAGGGCCAACTGGAAAAAGTGATCGAGCAATATAAGCCCCCTAACCTGATTGGTCCGATTGCGAAAACGGGTGCCCCACAGAGCGATCCACCTTTCCGTCACAAACCCCTGTCGCAAATCCTGGCTGACATCAAGCCGCCTGAGTGGCTGATCGAAGGCGTCTTGCCGAAGGGTTTTCTTATCGCCCTGCTGGGCCACCCCAACGCCGGTAAAACCCTGGTGCAGCTCGATCTGGCATTGCGTGTCGCCCTGGGACTGCCCTTGGGAAAACGGCGAGTGGTGCGTACCCGTGTCTATTACATCGCTGCCGAAAATCCAGAGGAGGTGAAATGGCGAATCCAGTTGTGGTGTCAGGAAAACAAAATCGACCCTGTTCAACTGGACGACTGGTTCGTTTTTATTGATGAACCAGTTCTCTTCAATGACCCCATGAAAATGGAAAAACAGCGCCAAGAATGGGATGACTTGCCCCCCGGCCTTGTAGTCGTGGATACCTTCATCGCCAATTCACCCTGCGAAGATGAAAACAAGGCCAGCGACGTGATGACATGGTTTGGCAATGTCCGCGACTACCTGATCAGGCCCTATGGCAGCGCGGTAATGGTGCTGCACCACCCGCCCAAGGGCGACGATGATTTGTTCAATTGGCGCGGCAGCGGTGCGGCAGCGGGTACGCTCGACGGCATTTGGGCTGTGGTGAATAGAAACGGCACGGTGACGCTGATGCAGGGCAAACGCCGAGGGCCACCATTCGATGATCTGCATTGGAAATATCAGACGAAAGAAATCAAAGGCATGCAGGACAGCTTGGGCAATCCGATTACGTCGGTGATCGCCAAGCCTTCCGCTACGACAGGTGCGGAGGTCGCCGAAATCCTGATCTGCATGGCCATTGAGAATGGGCTTACGTCTTACCGGGATATTGGCGACTTCGCCGGCATCGGGAAAACCACAGTAGGCGAAACCTATTTGCCGGCCATGAAAAAGTCGGGGCGGGGACGCAGCCGGCTGGTGGGCGAGCGCGGTGGGAAGCTTTATCTCACCGAGGCGGGGAAAAATCTTGCCGCCGAAGGGATGTTGGCAGGGGTGCATGACTTCCGGGGAATCGTGGAAAAAATGCAGTCCAAGGGGGGGTGAAATATGACAAAAGTTGCCGGACAAAACACCACCTCTGTCCGGGGGGCTATCGGACAAAAATGTCCCGGACAAAATGCCGGACAGGACACCCAGCAAAGCCTTGCTGGGCGCGGGTTTGAGACACCCGGACAAATTGTCATAACACCGGACAGAAACCCCATTTTGTCCGGGGTTTCCCCCCTATAGGGGGAACCCGGACAGGGGCGGAAGTTTGAAATGGACAAAACTCCCCTGATGGGCGGGGGGGTGGACTGAGAAGGAGAGGATGCGATGCGAGCGGTGAAATTGGTGCACCCATCGAATGCCAAAACGATCATGTCGGAAACGGATGCGGCGCGATTGAGGCAAGCCGGCTGGCTGGAGCTAGGCAATGCGAAATCCATCAGCAAAAAAGCCGAGTGGGCGAGAAGCTACCGTAAACGCTGTCGGGAGTCAGGCTTGAAACAGTTGGAGGTTTGGTTGCCACCTGAAGCCTTTGAGGCAATAGAAAACTTGCGACGCCCCGGTGAAACCCTGACCGAAGTGATGATGCGCCTGCTGTGTGGTGATGATGAAAACCTTGGTTAGCGGCATACAGTTTCAAATTGCGTCGCGCTCTGTGCAGTAAGAAATCAGCCCTATTTCAGTCGGCGCGGGATTCTCAGTCCCCCACCTCCTCGCCGTAAATCAAGGCTGGCAAGGGTTTCTTGTGGGGTGAGCGGGGCGTGTGGTGTCTGTTCGTTGTCTAGGTTGGGTCTTGAGTCATGAACTTGCCCAAAATTCGCCGCCTGATCGTCAAAGCCCAAGCCGGCGACAAGAAAGCCTTAGCCACCCTGGTTGAGTGGGGCCAGGAGGCCGCTGTGGACCTTATCCTGGCGTCCAACGACCCAGTGCCTGACTGGGCACGCTGGCATCTGCAAAAACAGCGTAGTGAGCGATTGTGTGCCAACAAGGGGCGGGGATCAGCAACGGCCAAGCGCAATGAAGCCCGGGGAGAAGCGGTCCATGCTGGCGTGCGGCTGGCGTTGGGCAGGATGCTCGAATTCGGAGCCACCGCCGATATGCTGACGGTGGAGAAGGTGCAATCCTTCATTCTGCGTAATGCCCCCGAGCGGTACGGCCTTAAGCGAGTGCCCTGCGAGAAGATCATCAGGGCGGAAATGAAAAAGCTCAAATAGCTGCATCCCAGTTCTGGCAGGCCGCAAATCTTGAAACTGCCATTGTCGAAGCTTCATGGACCCACAAACCACGGAGCACATCATGGCCAGCACCCCCGCCACCACAACCCCCGACGAAACTGAAAACCCGCGCAAAAAAACCCCGCCGCTGATGCGAAACGCTTTCAAGTTGCGAGAAACCGCCAACAACTCGTGGCGGGCGGTCGCTGATCGTGGCGTGACTCGGGAGCGCCTTCTGGACAGCGACTATTGGTCTGTCGTAAGCCAAGACATGCTGCCGTTCGACACCATCTCGGTAATTGCTGCCGACCGGTCGTTTTACGCGGAATTGTTGATAACTGACTGCGGGCGCGGCTATTGCCACGTTGAAGAGTTGCTGTTCAAGCCTTTAATGCCTCTCTTGGTAATCAACGACAAACTTCCACCAGGATTCTCTATCAGTTACGACGGCCCTGACAGTCAGTGGACGGTACATCGACTGTGTGATGGTGTAATCATGGGTACAAATTTCCCGAACCGGGATGCCGCTTTGACCCATTTGCTGGACCACGCCACGCTGAGGGGGTGATGAATGGATGCCGACCTTCAGCTAAAAGTGCTAGCCCATGTGAAATTTGTCGCCATGCATTACTTTGCTTTTAAGGGCAGCCTGGAAACCATTATCACGTTCGTGGCGTATTCAATGGGGAGTGATTCGCCGTCACCTGACCGTCTCGATAATTTTCTCCGACGTGCGGAAACACAACGGCGGCTTGAAAATGAATTTGAGACTGCACTTTTCATGGACACGGCGAAAGTTTGGCACTTGGTCAGCCTTGTCGTGCCGATGGACGTTGCCATCGCCCGTCGCCGGTTAAATCACAGGCCTATCAGTCCCGGAACTCAATGTCGTTGGTGCCTAGCTGATAGCAAAGGGTTTGCAGGTCAAGAATTAAAACCTGAGTTGGACATTTATCGTCAGCCGGTGCCTGGGTCGTTTCTCCATCCGCAATGCATGCGCCCTTGGCTCGCCATGCGCGCGCTATGTGACAGGGAGAACTAACCATGTCCTTATCCACCATCGCTGACGCGATCAGTCAAATCGCTCCGTTCTACGGCAGTGCTGCCGACTTAAATCGGAAGCTGGAAATCCAGCTGGGTGAAGACCAGCTCCAGCGCCCGCCTTATCAGGTTTTGCGCTTGGTTTATTCGAAGGCAATGAAGAAACTACTGGCCGAGCGAAATGTGCAGATAAGTGTGGATGCTGACAGGCAAATCCTGATCGAAAGGAAAATCCAATGAGCGATGATTACAGTTTGGCTCCATTCGATGAAGGCGGCGACCTTCAGCCGTACCAGCCAGATACCCCATTGGTGCCGACCGATTCCGAATGGCTGGTGCCGACACCCGATTTCTTGTCGGAACATCAGTCTTATGCCGACGCGCCAGTTCAAATATTCGGCGCTGATTTCCCCGGCAGTCCGCAACAGGCCCAGCAGGGCATTAACCAATTGGCCGACGCCTTTGTTTCCGACGCCGCGTATATGCGACTCGATCCAGCGCTGGCAAATATCGCGGCGAATTGGCTGAAGAGCAGTGCACTGTTGCCGATGGGCCACGTTGAAAAGCGACATAAATATAACCTTGAGGGATTCCACATACCAAAGGCCGATATGCCGGCAGTCACTTCATTCGCCAATACCATGTGGCGCGCGGGCGCACCGCAAAGGTTCGTGGTCACGGCGCTGTGGTGGCTCAATGAAGTTTCCAAAAAGGCGCAGCAACAGCCACAACCTACAGCCGGCGAAATTTCCGATAAAGAATGGGATCAGATCGAACGACGTGCAGAACAAGACCGCCAAGCTGGCGAAAATGAACTCCGCACCCGATGGGGTTTCCAGTTCGCAACAAATATGCGGGTTGTACGCCGGTACTTCGCCGGATTATCGGCCATTGAGCGTGAGCACTTTGAAAATGCCATTTTGCCGGGTGGCCAACTTGCACTGAATAACGCGGATGTGGTCGAAATGTTATACAAACAGGCAATCGGGGCTAATAACCTGCCGTCCGGTGGAGCATTGGCCGCCGAAATCGCGCAGATCGAGAATCTGATGCGGACCGACCGGAAAAAGTATCTGTCCGACGAGCGGTTACAGGCCAGACTTCGCGAACTATATACGGCTCGCGACGGCGGTTAAATTAAGAGGGTGTAATACCATGGCTTACAGCACGACAAACCCGGTTCGCAAAATTCTCGATTTCGGAATTGCCAGCGCCGGGTCAATTTGGAGTTATGAAAGCACGCACGCGCACGCCGCGATTGAAGCCGCTGGGTTTTTTGCCGGGTGCGGTTTCGGCTCGCCGGGCAGTGCCGCCGTGGGAATGCGGGTGGGCGATCTGCTGATTAACATCAATCAGTCAACGGCTGGCACCAGCGCAATAAGTATGCACAGGGTCACTTCGATTTCAACGTCAACGGGATTTAACGGCCCATTGAATGCCACTGTGTCGGTAGGGAGCAGTTGAAATGACCCTCCTCGACCGCCTCAGCCGCAAGTCCAACCTCACAGACGCCGACATCGCCCGACTGGCCAACGCCGTCGTAGCTGCACAGGCAGGCCACGCGCCCGAAGCCCCTGCCATGGCCCCGCGCAGCCCGCGTATGCAGGCTTTGCTGCGACAAGTGCAAACCCCAGCACCAGCCCCTGAACGGCCCACAGCGCCAGCGGCGACGGCTCACCGGGCCGAGGCCGCCGTCGCGCCGCGCCCGCCTGTCTGGCCCATCCCGGCTGGCGAGATACCCGTCGTGTTCCACTACAACGAACTCGGCCGGGTGGCCGGGTTCAGCTTGGGCAACATGGACTTTAAAATTGCACGCGACGCAAACGGGCGAATTTCCACAGTGGCGAATTCTGACGGATTTGGTACCAGAGTCACACGCCGCGACAGCAGCGGCAGGATCGCCGGCCTGCTGGTGACGCCGCCGAGGAGATGCTGACATGGCTACGCTGTATCAGGCAGACGACTCCACGCTGATTGGCTGCTACCAAGAGGCAATGGCGCTGGCCGATGCCATGGCGACGCTGATCCCGGCATCGATTTTGGCAAACCTGCCCCGCCGTGGTGCAGCGGTGCATTTCAAGTATCGGGACGACGGTGAAATCGATCTGATTTTCATGAAGCTGGACACCACAGGGGAAACGACATGAGCGGCGTGCGCGGACGGCCTCCGGGGTTGCCCAAAGCGCCGAACAGTGGGCGCAAGAAAGGCGCAAAGAACAGCAAGCCGATTGCACCTGAGGCTGTCAGGGAACAGCTTCGCACCGAGATTTTCCAAACGTACCTCGCCATGGGCGGGGTGAAATGGCTTGAACAGATCGCCAAAGAACATCCTCTGGCATTCCTGTCTCAATGCTTCAGCCGGATAGCGCCACCAGTCCCCAAACCCGAAGAGGCGGTGCCGGCGACCGTCGTCAATGTGAACAACCTTTCCGACTTTGAAGCAGCGCGTTATGTTGCTTTCATGCTGGCCCAAGCCATCCACGCGCAGGACAGCCCATTGCCAGCACGCACTATCGAGCATCAGCCGGCCAAGCCGGTGCCACCACCGCCTTACGAACCGCCTGCCGCCGCGCCGATTGACGTATCCACGGATAGCTTGGAAGAACAGGCCAGACAGGCGGCGGCGCGTGAACTGGTGGCGAACACTATTGAGCAAGACATGACGACATACCATGGAAGTGCGGCAGAACAGGGCATCAAAAAACGCCGCAACCTGATATAGAAACCCCGGCCTAATTGGCCAGGGCCAGCTACCCGCGAGAATCCGATGAACAATCCGTTCGCCACCGCCACCGCCACCACCGCTTCGACCAACATGCCCGCCGTCATCCTCGCTGCCGCCGCAATCCATGACGCCGCCTCGCCAACGGTTTCACCTGGCAGCGACTTCGGTACGTCACCCTCGACGTTCCGTGTCAAAACCATTCTCGGCGGGGAACGGGAACGATGGGGAGGATAACTTCTCCCTACGGTGGCAAAGACCAAATAAACAACAGGAGCGTAATATAGTGTTTTATCTAAAAAGATAGGTGAAACTCTATTGCCCCATATTTTCTTGTTGCTCCCTGATTCTGAAGGCAGTAGCCTGAACGCTATTAACAGAACAGGTGCCCATGATGAATACCTCCGACGAGCTGACCTTCATCCCGAAATATGCATCTCCGCACACCCGTACCGCCCTTGCTCAACTTGAAAGGGCACGAATAGTTGATCCGAACGACAAGCGCAAGATTCATGTAACCACAGTCGAAGATGGTTCTATCCAGGAAATTGCTACCTGCTGGCGTGTAAAAAACGACGAAGAGGGCGACCTGTTAATCGTCGAGGTAGAGTTGGTGGAAAAAATCAGCCGATTCGAATTGCCATTTTCCCATGCGGTTCATTTTGCTGATGAGGCGCAGCCGTAGCACAGGAGGAGAGGGGCGTCCGCTTTAGCGGAATTTGTGAGCACCCTTGCCGAAGTATAGGCTTGGGAAAGCTATGCTTGTCCTCTAATATTTCCATTGAGAGGGGCTAGGGGAAAGTAGCGCATTTTACCAGCCCCTCATGCTAATAGTTAGGTAAATAAATGCGAGTGACTTTACAGCCTCCAAATGCAAAAGACGAATTCTTCCTGATCTGTGTAGAGCAGTTCATGAGAGTCGTGGATGAATTGGACCTAGAAAAGCGAAAATCTAAAATAATCAGAGATGCATACCATGAACACTGGTTTGAGCAATGTGCTGACGAGTCCTATCAGTTTCATGCACCAGAGTTTTATCTGACTAATGGCGTAGCAAGATTTATTAATGGTAGGCACCGTACACTATTGCTCAGTAGGCATCTAGAGTATATCCCCATGGCACTCACCAACATGGATGGTTTCCCGATATCTCCCACAAAGCCACACCCAACAAGTTTAGAGGTTCTAGAGAGCATTTCCGTAAAAAAATTGACTGGCGATGAATTTTTTCATTTTCCGGACTTGCCCATGCTATATCTCGGGTATGATGCCAATATCGGAAAGTAAAAATACCTAACTAATCAACTCAGCAAGATGGCCGAAAGTAGGCATGTACAGCAGTACACTATGCACAAAAAATAGACCCCGAGTGGGGTCTATTTTTTATGCATCCTTTTTCTGAAAGGGACATGAGGAATCTTTTCTTCCTTGTCCTCTTCAGAGAGTGATATTGCTTGGTGAGCTTTGGGTCGGAAAAAGGCCGCACTCTTTACCTCTGAAACTGGAACAACCACTTTGAAGGTGTCTAGTTCCACCCCTTTTTCTTCGTCTTTACCTTCCTTGCCAGTTTCTGCCAATGATTGGTAGAACTTTTCGTAGTCGCTGATAATCTTCAACTCAAGCGTGTCTTTATCTCTATACCCACTGAGAAGAGGGAGTACCTCGAAATATTCATCCTTTGTAAAATCATCTCTCATGATTTGCGACATTGCTATGCCAACATAGGTTTTTCGAGAGCTGAGAGTAACTTGTATTGGTCTAAAATCTGCTGTGGATTCTAAAAGTAGTGAGTTAAAGCTGTCCGAATAAGCTAGCGCTACTAGTTTTATCCCCGTGTTGGGTATGAAAGAAATGGCTCGCCCAAGGATGAATGGCAATAGATGTGATAGGGTAACCCAAATGCCTAGGGAAACATTTTTTTCAGTCCAATGTTGGCTAAATATTGTTCCGCTATTTTTGCCTGGTGGTAGTAAATAATAGCCATGGGCGGAAAGGGTGCGCCCGGCAAAAAGAACTATAAGCCAGGCAGACAAAGCGAAGAGCACGCCATAGATGCCAATGTGGGAATAGGCTTCTTGTCCAGATAACCGTGATTGTTTATAGCGAGCAAGCGGGTACTGTTGAATGAACGTGTACCCGCTTGTAAAAATGATTAATATAAGAAGGGCTGCCATTCATTTATTTATTATGAATTGCTTTGAAGAATTTTTTTGCAACCTGCTGAATTTCTTTTACTGTTTTTGGATTGGAAGCGTCTAAACGTATAGTTCCATACTTCGGGTCGATTTTGTAAATATCGGAATTTTCACGTAGTCGCTTAGCAAATCTTTCCAGTTTCGAAAGTTCAGGTGTTTTGTTTGCATTCGACATATCAGGCCTCCACAGGTTACGTCACCTGCTTCTCTGGTCGCTATCGCGGTAGAAGTCTACTGCTCGACGCCATTGTATGTGCTTAGGTCTAGCCTTTGCAAAGCCTTTCCAATGTCATTGTGGGCTCCTCAACCTAATCCTAGACTATGCTGTGCACCCACGGTAGCCCCTCCGCGTGGACACTTGGCTTTAGTAGCACCGATGTGACAGCCAGGAATAGAAAGCCCGGTGATTGACCGGGCTTTTTCGTTATGCGGTATCGTCCGTGGTGGGCGGTGGGAACTGATCCTGCCAACTCGTGTTTTTATCCAAGATCGCTTCGAACAATTCCTTCATGCGCTCCTGATAGAAGGGCTTCCATGGTGTTGCCGGGTCGTCAGGAATTTCCAGATTTTCCAGCCTGATCTCTGCCCTTTTCGTGCCATAGTCGATGGTGAATTCAGCGATGCCGCCGGTAACGCTGAACGTTCCCCGCCAAACGAAATTCGTGCTGGCGTGCTGCATGATCTCCTCCTTTGCGTGGTTCGGCCACATGGTCGCCATTCTTGTTTAGCACGCTGGGAGGAGGGGAGAACGGTGTCTGCTGGTGTCTGGTGCCTAGTCTCGCGCCCCAGGCGGTGCCGTCTAGACAACGAATAGACACCAGAGCCGGGCGACAGGCAACAAAAAAGCGCCTTGCGGCGCTTGATCGTGTTTCCCTGCGAGCCTTATCTGGTAAGGCTTGGTGCCCGGGGCCGGACTCGAACCGGCACACCTTGCGGCGGGGGATTTTGAGTCCCCTGCGTCTACCAATTTCGCCACCCGGGCAGGAAAGAGAAGGCAGTTTACCCAATGCCATCGCGCTTGTAAATGCGTGGCGCGTCAGTCCTTATCCGCATTCTTCATGGCAAGGGCGCGATCGTACAGCACTTTGCGGTTGGCGCCGGTGATCTGTGCCGCCAGCGTGGCGGCCTGCTTGGTGGGCAGCTCGGCAGCCAGCACCGCCAGTGTGTGCAGGGTCTGTTCGTCCAGGGCTTCCGGTTCATCCAGCGGAGGCGCGGCATCGATGATCAGCACGATTTCGCCGCGCTGCTGGTTACTGTCGGACGTCACCCAGTCCCGCATCGCCCCGGCCGGCAGATGGCGTATGGTTTCGAAGGTCTTGGTCAGTTCGCGCGCCAGCATCAGCGGCCGTTCCGGCCCCAGTTCGGCGACGATGTCTTCCAGCGTGTCGAGCAGTCGATGCGGGGCCTCGTAGCAGGCCACGCAGAACGGCGCGTCACGCCAGCCGGCCAGCACCCGGCGCCGCTCGCCCGATTTGGGTGGCAGGAATCCGTGGAACAGGAAGGAAGTTGTTGATAGGCCACTGGCGGACAGCGCCGCCACCACGGCCGACGGGCCGGGGATCGGGCACACCCGTCGGCCGGCGCGATGCACCGCTTCGGCCAGGCGGGCGCCGGGGTCGGACACCGCCGGGGTGCCGGCGTCGGACACCTGTACCACAATCTTGTCCTCGGAGAGCCAGCGGATCACCTGCTCTGCCATGGCGCGCTCGTTGTGCTCGCGCAGGCTCACCAGCTTGGCGCTGATACCGTAGGCCGACAGCAGGTGGCCGGTCACGCGGGTGTCCTCGGCGCAGATCACGTCCGCCACGCTGAAGGCTGCCAGCGCGCGCGCGGTGATGTCGGCCAGATTTCCAATGGGCGTGGCCACCACATATAATGTGCCGCGAGTGAAACTTTCCCGAGCAGATTCAAGCAAGTGAGCAAACGACGTATGCAAAGAATGGCCTCGCTGTTGGTTGGCGTGTTGACGGCCTGGCTGGGCGCGGCCCAGGCACAGGTACCGGACTATATCATCCAACTCAATGCGGCGCCGCTCAAGGCTAGGGCCGCTGCCAGCGCGCCGCACACGGTGGCGGCTCCAGCGGGCAAGCCCGTCGTCGCGCCGGCGCCTCGTGCCAAACCGCGCATCGGCGTGCTGCTGCCGCTAGGGTCTGCCCGTCTCGGCGACGCCGCCGAGGTGGTGCGCCAGGGCATCGAAGCTGCCGCCGCAGTCGACGGCAAGGCCGACGTCGTGGTGGAGGCTGCCGACGAGGATAACGTGGCGGCTCGCTACCAGGCGGCACTGGCCGCCGGCGTGAACGTCGTGATCGGCCCCCTGACGCGGCCCGGCATTGCCGCCGTGGCGCCGCTGGTGAAAGTGCCGACGCTGGCGCTCAACGCACTGGATCCCGGTGTGCCGGCCAATCCCAAGCTCTACAGTCTGGCCTTGGTCGTCGAGGGTGAGGCGCAACAGATCGCCGGGATGATGTACGACGACGGGCGACGCAACCCGCTGCTGGTGGCGTCGCAAGATGCGCTGTCGGCGCGCCTGCGCAAGGCCTTCGTCGAGCGCTGGCAGGGGCTGGGAGGCAAGAGCCCCCGAGTGGTGGAACTGGCCGGTGCCGCCCCGGCCACCCTGTCGGCCGCTGCGGCGCAAGGTGACGCAGTGTTCCTCGCCGTCGACGACAGCGAGGCGGCGGCGGTCAAGCAGGCCTTGCCCGCCGATCTGCCAACGTACGCTACCTCGCAGCTGAACAGCCGCCACCCACCGGCGGCGCTCAACAATGTGCGTCTGATCGACATGCCGTGGTTCCTGTTGCCGCAGCATGAGGCGGTCAGGCGCTACCCGCGTCCCGAGGGCGCACTGACGATGCAGACCGAGCGCCTCTACGCGCTGGGTATCGATGCCTACCGGCTGGCGTTGCTGCTGGCCAATCCCAAGGCGAGCCCGGCTTCGCTGCGTCTGGACGGCGTGACCGGCGACCTCCAGCTCGGGCGCGACCGCCAGTTCACGCGCCAGCTGCCGCTGGCGGTGCTCGGCGCGGACGGCCTGCAATGAACGAACTGGGCCGGCAGGCTGAAGACCGGGCGCTGGCTTTCCTGCAGCAGCAGGGGTTGCGGCTGGTCGAACGCAACTGGCAATGCAAGGGCGGCGAGATCGACCTCGTGATGCGCGACCGCGAATACTGGGTATTCGTCGAGGTGCGCCACCGTGCCGATCAGCGCTTCGGCGGCGCCGCCGCCAGCATCACGCCGGCCAAGTTGCGGAAACTCACGCTGGCGGCAGGGGTCTACCTCAGTTCCAGGGGTATCGACGCCCCCTGCCGCTTTGATGCCGTGCTGTCGCACGGTAACGGAGCCCCCGAATGGCTCAAGAACATACTGGCGTAAGCTACGTCGGATACAAAAGGATGGACATGGACCTGATCGAACGCGTCAACGGACACTTTCTGGAAAGCATCGCGGCCAAGCAGGAGACGATGGAGCAGCTGTCGCCGGCCGTCGCGGCTGCGGCGGAACGGATGGTGGCCTGCCTGATGAACGAAGGCAAGATTCTGGCCTGCGGTAATGGCGGTTCCGCCGCCGACGCCCAGCACTTCGCCGCCGAGATGGTCGGCCGCTTCGAGAAGGAGCGTCCGGGTCTGGCGGCGTTGTCGCTGGCCACCGACAGCTCGGCGTTGACCGCCATCGGCAACGATTACGACTTCGACATGGTGTTCTCGAAGCAGGTGCGCGCGCTGGGCCATACCAACGACTTGCTGCTGGCGATTTCCACTTCCGGCAATTCGGCCAACGTGATCGAAGCCATCTACGCTGCCCACGAGCGCGGCATGGGTGTGATCGCGCTGACCGGCAAGGACGGCGGCAAGATCGGCGAGATCCTCAGCGCCGACGACATCCAGCTCAACGTGCCGGTTTCGCGTACCGCGCGTATCCAGGAAGTCCACATCCTGCTGATCCACGCCCTGTGTGACGCCATCGATTACATGCTGCTGGGAGGGGAATGACATGCGACGCAAACTCGTGCTGCTGGCCAGCGTAGCCCTGTTGAGCGTAGGGATGAGCGCCTGCGTGCCGCTCGTGGTGGGCGGTGCGGCGGCGGGGGCGGCGGTGGCGACCGATCGCCGCACCAGCGGGGCCTATATCGATGACCAGGCCATCGAGCTGAAGGCCTCGGACCAAGTGAGCGCCAAGCTGCCTTCGGCCCACATCAACATCGCCAGCTACAACCGGGCCGTGCTGATGAGCGGCGAAGTACCCTCGGAAGCGGCACGCGAGCAGGCCGAGCTGATCGTGCGTGGCACGCCCAACGTGCGCAAGGTCTACAACCATACCGTGGTGGCGGGTTCCTCGGCGCTGTCCGAGCGCAACAACGACACCTGGATCACCACCAAGGTCCGTACCCGTCTGTTCGACGGCAAGGGCTTCTCGCCGCAGACTATCAAGATCGTGACCGAGCGCGGCGTGGTCTACATGATGGGCCTGGTCACCCAGGCCGAGGGCGAGGCCGCTGCCAAGGTGGTGAGCCAGACCTCCGGGGTACAGAAAGTGGTGACGCTGTTCGAATACATCAGCGAAGTGCAGCCCTGAGGCGCACGGTTTCACCATGAAAAACGGACCGCAGCGCGGTCCGTTTTTGCGTCGGCAGACGTCTTCGTTCAGTTGCGCGCCACCAGCACATCGGCGCACAGCACGTGCATCGCCTCGTCGATCTCGATCGCCATCGACAACGTCACACAGCTGCGGGTGTCGGTCATCGACAGGTAGGGGTCGCTCATGTACAGCACGCCGGGCTGGTCGATGGCGTGCTGGAAGTAGGCACGGCGAGACCAGATCGCCCCGGTGGTGTCGGTCAGCGGGGCGAGCTTGGGGTCTTCCGGCGCCGATGGCTGCAGCGAGTTGAGATTCTGGCCGATCTGGCGTCCCGCGCTGTCGAGCAGGAAGCAGCGGATCACGTCCGGCATGTTCAGCATCGGCGTGGCGGCATGCAGAAACGGCGTGCCCTGCATCAGCGCGATGGCGGTCTGCACGAAGGATTGCCGTGCCAGTTCCAGTTGTCGTCGCGTCAGCTTGCGCTTGAGCAGTTCGCGCACCATCAGTTCGTCCCAGCGCGCATCGATGCGCGGGGTGATGATGATATCATTTTCCGGCTGTTCGTGCGGGCGCGAGATGTAGTAGCCCTGGACCAGATCGCAGCCGGATTCCAGCGCGATCAGCACGTCCTTCTCGGTTTCGATGCCTTCCTCGACCACCAGTGCACCAATTTCGTGCATCAAGTGGACCAGACGGGGCAGCAGGTTGCGCGTGCGTGTCTGGTTGACCGCGCTCCTGAGCAGGTTGCGGTCGAACTTCACCAGGTCGGGCTCGAGCATGCACACCCGGTCCAGGTTGGAGTGGTTGACGCCGAAGTCGTCAATGGCGATCAAAAAGCCGGCCTGGCGCAGCAGCTTGACGCAGTCGATCAGCTGCTCCTGCGATTCCAGCGCGCGCTCAGGGACTTCCAGCACCACGCTGGAGGGCGGCAGGCCGGCCTGGATGATGCTGCTGGCCAGCGCTTCGGCATGGGCCGGCTGCGCCAGCGAGGCGGCGTCCATGTTGAGGAACAGCCAGCGGTTTTCGTGCGGGAAAGTGTTGAAGCCGCGGATGTGGTGCTGGCATACGGCCAGGTCCAGCTGGTGGCGCTGCTCCAGCGAGTCGAGTCCCTGGTAGGCTTCGACCGGGTCGAGCGGCTTGTCGTCGCGGCTGGCGCGCAGCAGCGCCTCCATGCCCACGGTGCGGCGGTGCGGCAAACTGTAGATCGGCTGGAAGTGGCTGCCGAGGGTCAGGCCGGCAAAGCGGGGAGTCGGGGGGGCAGAGAGGGTCATCGAGTACTATCCTTGGTTCCTGTCTGCGCTATCAAGCAAACGGTATTCCAGTCTAGCCCAGTCGGGGGGCAAATGAAAAACGGGCGCCGCATGGCGCCCGTTTTGCTTGGCGATTCAGACCGCTCAGTCTTGCTGGATGCCGGCCAGCAGCCAGCGGCTGCCGTTCTTGTCCTTGATGTAGTGCCAGGTTTCACCGAACGGCACCGCGGCGGCGTTGACCGTCTCGCTGACGCTGCCGGAGAAGCGCACGCTGGCGATGTAGCGGCCGCCTTCTTCGACCGCCTCGATCAGTTGGCAATCGAGTTGCGGGAAGTCGGCCACGTCGTCGTTGCCGGCGATGTCGGCGCGCAGGGCCTCGAACAGGTCCGGGGTCAGGTATTTGCGAATTTCCTCCAGGCTGTCCGGCGTGTTCAGGCTCTGCAGGTGCAGGAAGGTGGCCTTGGCCTGGCGCAGGAAGTTGGGCGTTTCAGTGCCGTCCGGCAGGCGGGCAAGGCTGGAGGCTGCCATCGGCGCACCCCCGTACGACGGCGTGGTGCCGAAACCGGAGCCGATCTTCGGAATCGGCTCGAAGCGTGCCGCTTCCTGGGCCATGCCATTCGGCATGCCGGCGGTTTGCGGCACCTGGCCGGCCGGATTGCCGGCCTTGCGGCGGAACAGCATCAGGCCCCCCACCAGCAGCAGGCCGAGCAGGGCGATGGTGCCCCACGGAATGCTGGAGCCGGCCGGTTGCGTGGCCGGCGCCGAGGCGGGGGCGTTGTTGTTGTGCATGGCCGAGCCGAGCATGTAGCCGGCGGCGGCGCCGGCCGCACCGGCGGCGATGGCGGTGCCGATGCCCGGGCCTTTCTTGACCGGTGCCGGCGCCGGTGCGCTCGGCAGCGGGCGCGGGGCGGGTGCTTGGTAGGACGGGGTCGGCGCCGAGCGCATCATGCCGGAGCTACGGCTCTTGCCGAGGCGGGCGGCTTCGCTGAACGGGGCCGCCAGCAGGGTAACCAGGGTGAAGGCGAGTACGGTCGTCTTCGCACGCGGTGTCATGTCTGTTTCTCCAGTGAGAGGGGGTGTGTTGCCCGGATATGACCAATGCAACATCGGTTAGTTCGGGGCGACGGTGGCGATTTCAAGTACTTCGGCGACGCCCGCGGCAATGCGGAAGCGCACGTTGCTGTGATAGAGGCGCACGCCGTAGACCCGTTCCGGGTCGTCCTGGTAGGCCGGGCGCGGGTCCTGCGCCAGCACGTCCTCGATCAGGGAGGCCAGTTCGGTGGCGGCCGGCTGGCTGGCGAGCTGCTGCCGTGCGGTGTCGCTCCAGCGCACCGTCAGCGTCGGCGGCGGGCCGTCGACGAAGCCGCCCAGGGCGTCGGGCACCGCCTCGACGAAGGGAATGTAGGGCTTGATGTCGAGCACCGGCGTGCCGTCGAGCAGGTCGGCGCCGGCCAGCTGCAGCGTCACACCGGCCGTGGTGTCGATGCCGAGCAAGGGCACCAGCGACAGCCCGAGCGGATTGGGGCGGTGAGTCGAGCGGCTGGCGAAGACGCCGACCTTGGCGTTGCCGCCCAGGCGCGGCGGGCGCACCAGCGGCGACCAGCCGCGCGCCAGCGTGTCGTGGAACACGAACTGCAGCCAGACGTGGGAAAACGCCTCGAGGCCGCGCACAGTGTCGGGCTGGTCGAACGGCGGCAGCAGCTGGAGCGTCATGCGGGCCGACTTGGCCAGCGCCGGCTGGCGCGGGATGCCGAATTTTTCCTTGAACGGCGAGCGGATCAGGCCGATGGGGGTGAAGGTGTAGGGCTGCATGGCGCCATTGTAGGCCCTGTCGCGCGCCGTTTCACCGGTGATGCGCAAAAGGTTGGCCGATGTGCCCTCGGCCAACCCCGTGTTCGCTACGTTCCCGTCAGCCGACGAAGTGACGGTTATGGCGGCCGTTGAGACGGTCCATCGGCAGCAACATGAAGAAGTCGGCGCAGTTGAAATCCGGGTCCCAGGCCGGCTCGCCGCAGACGAAGGCGCCGGCGCGCAAATAGCCCTTGATCAGCGGAGGCAGCGGCGCCGGTGCGGCGTCGTCGCGTACGCGGTCGAGCGGCAGCGCCAGGTGCGGTGTGACGCGCCACTCCGCCGGTGCCAGGTGCTTGGCCTCGATCTGACGATACAGGCTGACCGCCTGGTGGCCGCCGTCGGCCAGACTGACGCTGGCGCAGCCGGCCAGGTAGTCGCAGCCCTGCTGCTGCACGTAGTCGGCCAGACCGGCCCACAGCAGCGCGATCACCGCGCCGGAGCGGAAATCCTGGTGCACGCAGGAGCGGCCGACCTCAAGCAGGCGGTCGCGCACGTGCGCCAGCCGGCCGAGGTCGAACTCGTGTTCGGAGTAGAGGCTGGGTGCGCGTCGCGCCGCCGCCGGCGGCAGCATGCGGTAGGTACCGACCACCATGCCGCTGGTGGCGTCCTCGACGATCAGGTGGTCGCACAACGCATCGTAGTCGTCGCAGTCGATGCCGAGGTGGCTGGAGCCGAGCCGGGCGCCCATTTCGCCGGCGAACACGTCGAAGCGCAGCTTCTGGGCGCGGCGGATATCCTGCGGGTTATCGGCAAGCCGCACGCTCAGGCGCGGTTTGCTGCGGGGGGCGAGGCTTTCGTTGAGCAGCATGGAGTGGTCTCCCTCGTGACGTGAGGACCATGCTAAAGCGCCTGTTTGACGAAACCGTGTCGTCGCGATGACAGTGGCGTGACGGTGCGTGGTCGCCGCCGTGACAGGGAGAATCAAGCAAATCAATCACTTATCAGAACAGCGGTTTTGACGTAAAATACGCCGTTTTTCGTTCGCAGCGCGCTCACCAGCCATGATTTATCCGACAACCTTCGACGTAATAGTGGTAGGCGGCGGCCACGCCGGTACCGAGGCGGCCCTGGCGGCGGCCCGCATGGGGTGCAGCACGCTGCTGCTGACCCACAATATCGAGACGCTGGGCCAGATGTCGTGCAACCCGTCGATCGGCGGCATCGGCAAGGGCCACCTGGTCAGGGAAGTCGACGCGCTGGGTGGCGCCATGGCGCTGGCGACCGACATCGGCGGCATCCAGTTCCGCACCCTGAACGCCTCCAAGGGCCCGGCGGTGCGCGCCACACGCGCCCAGGCCGACCGAGTGCTGTACAAGGCGGCGATCCGCCACGTGCTGGAAAACCAGGACAACCTGACGCTGTTCCAGCAGCCGGTGGACGACCTGCTGATCGAAGGCGACCGCGTCGCCGGCGCCATCACCGCCATCGGCATCACCTTCCGCGCCAAGACCGTGGTGCTCACCGCCGGCACCTTCCTCTCCGGCAAGATCCACGTCGGGCTGGAAAACTACACCGGCGGCCGCGCCGGCGATGCCGCGGCCTCGACGCTGGGCGCGCGCCTGCGCGAGCTCGACCTGCCGGTGGGCCGGCTCAAGACCGGCACCCCGCCGCGCATCGACGGCCGCACCGTCGATTTCTCGGTGATGGAAGAGCAGCCGGGCGATACCCCGGAGCCAGTGTTCTCCTACCGCGGCAGCCGCAGCCTGCACCCGCAGCAGCTGCCGTGCTGGATCACCCATACCAACGAGCGCACCCACGACATCATCCGCTCGGGCTTCGAGCGCAGCCCGATGTTCACCGGGGTGATCGAAGGCGTCGGCCCGCGCTACTGCCCGTCGATCGAAGACAAGATCAACCGCTTTGCCGACAAGGACAGCCACCAGGTGTTCCTGGAGCCGGAAGGGCTGACCACCCACGAGTTCTACCCCAACGGCATCTCGACCAGCCTGCCGTTCGACATTCAGCTGGCGGCGGTGCGCTCGATCCGCGGCATGGAAAACGCCCACATCCTGCGCCCCGGCTACGCCATCGAGTACGACTACTTCGACCCGCGCGGACTGAAATCGACGCTCGAGACCAAGAGCATCCAGGGCCTGTTCTTCGCCGGCCAGATCAACGGCACCACCGGCTACGAAGAGGCTGCCGCGCAGGGCCTGCTGGCCGGCCTCAACGCCGCGCTGTACAGTCGCGACCAGGACGGCTGGTGCCCGCGCCGCGACGAAGCCTACCTTGGCGTGCTGGTCGACGACCTCATCACCAAGGGCGTGTCCGAGCCCTACCGCATGTTCACCAGCCGCGCCGAATTCCGCCTGCAGCTGCGCGAGGACAACGCCGATCTGCGCCTGACCGAGGCCGGCCGTCGCCTGGGCCTGGTCGGCGACGCGCAATGGGACACCTTCTGCCGCAAGCGCGACGCGGTCGAGGCGGAAAAGACACGCCTGAAAACCACCTACCTGCACCCGGCCAAGGTCGACATGGCCGCCGTGGCGCAGCTGCTCGGCAAGCCGATCGAACGCGAATACAACCTGCACGACCTGCTCAAGCGCCCCGACGTCAGCTACGCCGCGCTGATGACGTTGGCCGAAGCCGGTGGCGGCGTGGATGACGGCGCGGTTGCCGAGCAGGTGGAAATTCAGGTCAAATACCAAGGCTATATCGACCGCCAGAACGACGAGCTGGCCCGCCGCGACAATCTCGAGGACGTGCGCCTGCCGGCCGACATCGACTACAGCCTGGTCAAGGGGCTGTCGAAGGAGGTGCAGCAGAAGCTCAACAGCCAGCGCCCGGAAACCCTGGGCCAGGCCTCGCGCATCCAGGGCATCACCCCGGCCGCGGTCGCCCTCCTCATGGTTCACCTTAAACGCGGCTTTGCCGACGCGAAAAAAACCGCATGACACATATTGCAGAACTGACTCACGGTCTGGCCGAACTGAAGCTCGACCTGACCCAAGAACAAATCGCCCGGCTCGAGTCCTACCTCGCACTGCTGGCCAAGTGGAACCAGACCTACAACCTGACCGCGGTGCGCGAAGAAGAGCGCATGGTCAGCTACCACCTGCTCGACAGCCTGACGCTGGTGCCGCAGCTGGCCGGCGGCACGCGCCTGCTGGACGTCGGTTCCGGCGGCGGCATGCCTGGCATCCCGGCGGCGATCGCCCGTCCCGACCTCCAGGTCGTGCTGCTCGATTCCAACCACAAGAAGACCACCTTCCTGCGCCAGGCGGTGATCGAGCTCAAGCTCGACAATGTCGAGGTGGTGACCAACCGCGTCGAAGCCTACCAGCCGGAACAGAAATTCGATCGCATCACCAGCCGAGCCTTCGCCGAGTTGGCCGAGTTCGTCAAGCTCACCCGCCACCTGCTGGCGCCGGGCGGCCAGTACGTCGCCATGAAAGGGGTCTACCCCTACGAGGAAATCGCCATGCTGCCGGAAGGCTTCGGTGTTGCTGAAGTGGTGCCGCTCACCGTGCCGGGCCTCGACGCCGAGCGTCATCTGGTGAGGATCGTGGCGCAATGACCTGCCGCGTGATCGCAGTCGCCAACCAGAAAGGCGGCGTCGGCAAGACCACCACCGTGGTCAACCTGGCCGCCGGCCTGGCGGAGATGGGGCGGCGCGTGCTGATCGTCGACCTCGACCCGCAGGGCAACGCCACCATGGGCAGCGGCATCGCCAAGGGCTCGCTGACCAATTCGGTCTACCAAGTGCTGCTGGGCGACGCCTCCGTCGCCGAGGCGCGCCAGCCGGCCAAGGAGGGCGGCTACCACGTGCTGCCGGCCAACCGCGACGTCGGCGGTGCCGAGCTGGAGCTGGTGCACGAACTGGCGCGCGAGGCGCGGCTGAAGAACGCCCTGGGCGAGGTGCTGGGCGAGTACGACTACATCTTCGTCGACTGCCCGCCGTCGCTCAACCTGCTCACCCTGAACGGCCTGGTGGCCGCAGAGAGCGTGCTGATTCCGATGGTGTGCGAATACTACGCGCTGGAAGGCCTGTCCGACCTGGTCACCACGCTGCGCAAGGTGCGCGTCGCGGTCAATCCCAAGATCGAGATCCTCGGCCTGTTGCGCACCATGTTCGACGCGCGCAGCAACCTGTCGCAGCAGGTGTCGCAACAACTGGCGCGCCATTTCGGCGACAAGGTGTTCGACACCGTCATCCCGCGCAACGTCAGGTTGGCCGAAGCGCCCAGCCACGGCCTGCCCGGGCTGATCTACGACCGCAACTCGCGCGGCGCCCAGGCCTATCTGACGCTGGCCGCCGAGCTGACGGCTCGGCTAGAATCCGCAACCCCTTCACTCTCGCACTGACACATGGCCAAACTCAAAGGACTCGGGCGCGGCCTGGACGCGCTCCTAGCCACCGTTGACGGCGCGGACGACCGCCTGCAAACCCTGCCCATCGACAGCATCCGCCCGGGCAAATACCAGCCGCGCACGCACATGAGCGAAGACGCGCTGGACGAACTGGCGGCCTCGATCCGCGTGCAGGGCGTGATCCAGCCGGTAGTGGTGCGCGAGATCGGGCTCGGCGATTACGAGCTGATCGCCGGCGAGCGGCGCTGGCGTGCCTCGCGCAAGGCCGGCCTCAGCGAGGTGCCGGCGGTGATCAAGTCGGTGCCGGACGAGGCCGCGCTGGCGATGGCGCTGATCGAGAACATCCAGCGTCAGGAGCTCGACCCCATCGAGGAAGCGCGCGGCCTGCAGCGCCTGATCGACGAATTCGGCCTGACCCACGAAGCCGCCGCCGATGCCGTCGGCCGCTCGCGCAGCGCCGTCTCCAACCTGCTGCGCCTGCTGGCTCTGCCGGAACCGGTACAGACCCTGGTGCATCAGGGGCAGCTGGAAATGGGGCACGCCCGCGCCCTGTTGCCGCTTGAGGTGATCGACCAGATCGCGCTGGCGCAGCAAGTGGTGGAGCAGGGCTGGTCGGTGCGCGAAGTCGAGCGCCGCATCCAGCGCCTCAACGCGCCCCGCCCCGAGGGCAAGCCACAACCCCGTCTCGACCCTGACATCCAGCGTCTCGCCGAAACCCTGTCCGAGTCGCTCGGCGCCGCCGTCAGCATCCGCCACGGCGCACGCGGCCACGGCAAGTTGACGATCGAATACTCCAGTCTCGACGAGCTGGATGTCGTGCTGGCAAAACTGCAAGCAAAATCAAGCGCCTGATTCGCAACGGCGCAGGTATGTCAATTGGGGATTTTGTTGACTGGTATCAAGCCCCAAGCCTATAATCGGTCGATTTTTTTGCATTGCTGACATGATCAATCGGGAAGTAAAACGAGTCGTGCGCCTGCAGGTGATGCTGACCCTGGTGGCGGTACTGGTGGCGGCGGTGATCGGCGGTTTTACCCCGATTCTCCCGGTTTCGGTCATGATTGGCGGGCTGTGTGCCATTATTCCGGCCCTGCTCTACGGCAAGATCGCCTTCGCGCGCCGGCATGAGCCTCCGGCGGTGCTGATGAGGGCGCACTTCAAGGCCGAGGCGGTGAAGTTTTTCACCACTCTCCTGATGTTTGGGGCGGCCCTGGTATTTTTCAAGGATTTATCCGCAGTCGGACTGTTTGGTGGATATATGACAGCCACTTCCGGCTACTGGTTCGGGCTTCTAATCAAAAATTGAGAAAGTGCAATGGCTAGCAACGCTACAGAGTACATCAAGCACCACCTGACGTTCTGGAACTCGTCACACGAAGGCGGCTTCTGGAGCATCCACGTCGACACCTTCAGCATCTCGCTGCTGCTCGGCTTCGTTTTTCTTGGCGTGTTCGCCTCGGTAGCCCGCAACGCCAAGGTGGAAAACCCGGGCCGTCTGCAGTTGTTCGTCGAATCGCTGATTGAACTGGTCGATACCCAGGTCAAGGAAATCTTCCATGGCAAGAGCAAAGTGGTGGCCCCGCTGGCGCTGACCATCTTCTGCTGGGTGTTCCTGATGAACGCCATGGACATGCTGCCGGTCGACCTGCTGCCGTGGATCGCCGCCAACATCGGCGCCGCCCTCGGTCACGACCCACATCACGTCTACCTGCGCGTGGTGCCGTCCGCCGACGTCAACGCCACCTTCGCCATGTCGCTGTCGGTAGTGCTCTACATCATCGGTTTCTCGATCAAGGCCAAGGGGCTGGGAGGCTGGGGCAAGGAATTGCTGACCGCTCCGTTCCATGCCCACAACCCGGTGCTGGCGCTGCTGCTGGCCCCGATCAATTTCGCCTTCCAGATGGTCGAACTGGCCGCCAAGCCGATTTCGCTCTCTCTGCGTCTGTTCGGCAACATGTATGCCGGCGAACTGATCTTCATCCTGATCGCGCTGCTGCCGTGGGGCGCCCAGTGGCTGCTCGGCGCACCGTGGGCCATCTTCCACATCCTGGTGATCACGCTGCAGGCCTTCGTGTTCATGATGCTGACCACGGTGTACCTGAGCCTGGCCGTCGAAGCCCACTAAACGATTTTTCAAACCCTTTTACCAACCATCCTTGCAATACCTTTTAGGAGATATATAAATGGAAGCTCTCGTTTCTCAGATCCAGTCGATGACCGTTCTGGCAGCTGCCCTGATCATTGGCTTCGGCGCTATCGGCACCGCTCTGGGCTTCGCCATCCTCGGCGGCAAGTTCCTGGAGTCCTCCGCTCGCCAGCCGGAAATGATCCCGGTTCTGCAAACCAAGCTGTTCATCATCGCTGGTCTGCTGGATGCGATCTCCATGATCGGTGTGGGCGTTGCCATGCTGTACACCTTCAACAACCCGTTCCTGGCCGCTGCTGTTGCTGCCCTGAAAGCTGGCGCTTAATTCCTAAGCGTAAACGGTTGTTGTAGTCACCACACTGGAGGAAAACAAGCGTGGAATTCAACGCGACACTACTGGGCCAGGCGATTACCTTCGCCATCCTGGTATGGTTCACCATGAAGTTTGTTTGGCCTCCGCTGACCAACATGATGGACGAGCGTGCCAAGCGTATCGCTGATGGCTTGGCCGCGGCAGAGCGTGGCAAACAGGATCTGGAAGCTGCTGAAAAGCGTGCCGGCGACGAGCTGCGCAAAGCCAAGCAGCAAGCGACCGAAATCGTGATGGCCGCCGAAAAGCGCGCCTCCCAGATCGTGGAAGAAGCGAAAGAAACGGCCCGTACCGAGGGTGCCCGTCTGGTTGCTGAAGCCAAGTCCGATATCGATCAGGAAGTGCTGCGTGCCAAGGAGACCCTGCGCGAGCATGTGTCTTCGCTGGCAGTAGCCGGTGCGGAAAAGATCCTGCGCCACGAGATCGACAAGGCCAAGCACGCTGAACTGCTTGCCTCCATCAAAGCGGAGTTTTAATTAACTCATGGCAGAACTCATTACCGTAGCAAGGCCCTACGCCCAAGCGGTATACAGCCTTGCCACCGAGCAGCAGCGACTGGATGCCTGGTCCGAGGCTCTCGGTTGGCTGGCTGCCATGGTGAGCAACCCGGACGTAGCCGACGTGGTTACCAATCCGAAACATACCGCACAAGAGGTTGAGGCGCTGATGCTGGGCGTACTCGGCGAGCGCGCCAGCGAAGACGTCAAACGCTTCGTCGGCACGCTGATCGAGAACCGTCGCCTGACGTTGCTGCCGTTCATCGCCGAACAGTTCGAGCTGCTCAAGGCCGAGGCTGAAGGTGCCATCGACGCGACTGTCGAAAGCGCTTTCCCGCTCAGCGACGAGCAAACGGCCGAACTCACCAGCATGCTTTCCAGGAAGTACGGCAAGTCCGTGCGTCTTGACGTGCATGTGGCCCCCGAGTTGATTGGCGGGGTACGGGTGCTGATCGGCGACGACGTCATCGACGCGTCCGTGCGCGGCAAACTGCACACCATGGCAGCAAGCCTCAAGAATTAGGAGAGATCATGCAGTTGAACCCCTCTGAGATCAGCGATCTGATCAAAGCCAAGATCCAGAACCTGGCCGAAGGCTCCGAGACCCGTACCAAAGGTACCGTGATCTCCGTGACCGACGGCATCGTTCGTGTCCATGGCCTGGCAGACGTGATGCAGGGCGAAATGCTCGAATTCCCGGGCAACACCTTTGGCCTCGCCATGAACCTGGAGCGTGACTCCGTGGGCGCCGTAATTCTCGGCGAATACGAGCACATCTCCGAGGGCGACGAAGTCAAGTGTACCGGCCGCATTCTGGAAGTTCCGGTCGGTCCGGAACTGGTAGGTCGCGTGGTGAACGCGCTGGGTCAGCCGATCGACGGCAAGGGCCCGCTGAACGCCAAGCTGTCCTCCCCGATCGAAAAGATCGCTCCGGGTGTGATCGCCCGTAAATCGGTTGACCAGCCGATGCAGACCGGCCTGAAGTCGATCGACTCGATGGTTCCGGTAGGCCGCGGCCAGCGTGAGCTGATCATTGGCGACCGCCAGACCGGCAAGACCGCCGTGGCTCTGGACGCGATCATCAACCAGAAAGGCACCGGCGTCATTTGTATCTACGTCGCCGTCGGCCAGAAGGCTTCGTCGATCGCCAACGTGGTACGCAAGCTGGAAGAACACGGCGCCATGGGTCACACCATCGTGGTGGCCGCTGCCGCTTCCGAAGCTGCCGCGCTGCAGTTCATTGCACCGTACTCCGGGTGCACCATGGGCGAATACTTCCGCGACAGCGGTGAAGACGCGCTGATCGTGTACGACGACCTGTCCAAGCAGGCCGTTGCCTACCGTCAGATCTCGCTGCTGCTGCGCCGTCCGCCCGGCCGCGAAGCCTATCCGGGCGACGTGTTCTATCTCCACTCCCGTCTGCTGGAACGCGCCTCGCGCATCAACGAAGACGAAGTCGAGAAGCTGACCAAGGGCGCCGTCAAAGGCAAGACCGGCTCGCTGACCGCTCTGCCGATCATCGAAACCCAGGCTGGTGACGTGTCCGCCTTCGTTCCGACCAACGTGATTTCGATTACCGACGGTCAGATCTTCCTGGAAACCGACCTGTTCAACGCGGGTATCCGTCCGGCCATCAACGCCGGTATCTCGGTATCGCGCGTCGGTGGTGCGGCTCAGACCAAGGTGATCAAGAAGCTCGGCGGCGGTATCCGTCTGGCGCTGGCCCAGTACCGCGAACTGGCTGCGTTCTCGCAGTTTGCTTCCGATCTGGACGAAGCCACCCGCAAGCAGCTGCAGCACGGCGAGATCGTTACCGAACTGATGAAGCAGAAGCAGTTCGCCACCCTGTCGACCGCCGAAATGGCGCTGACGCTGTGGGCGGTGAACAAGGGTTACTACGAAGACGTGCCGGTCAAGAAGGCGCTGGCGTTCGAAGCCGCGTTCCTGGCCTACGTCCGTGCTAACCACGCCGACGTTCTGAAGGCAACCGACGCCTCCGGTAACCTGTCTGACGACCACGAGAAGGTACTGGCCAAGGCGATCGAATCGTTCAAGGCTGGCTACAGCTTCAACTGAGCCTTTCGGCCAACGTTGTAGTCAACTGAAAGGTTCAGGAAATGGCAGTCGGAAAAGAGATTCTCACCAAGATCCGAAGCGTGCAGAACACGCAGAAGATCACCCGCGCGATGCAAATGGTGGCAACCTCCAAGATGCGCAAAACGCAAGAGCGTATGCGCGCTGCCCGTCCTTACGCCGAGAAGGTGCGTACCGTCATGGCGCACCTCGCTCAGGCTAATGCGGATCTTGAGCATCCACTGCTTGCCCGTCGCGACGTCATCAAGCGCGCCGGCATCATTGTCGTTACCTCGGACAAGGGCTTGTGTGGCGGTTTGAACGCCAACATCCTCAAGCGCTTCTTCTCCAAGGTGAAAGAACTGCAAGATGCCGACGTCAAGGTCGACGTGTGCTGCCTCGGTCAGAAAGGTCTTTCTGCCGCCCAGCGCACCCGCCTGAACGTGACGGCGAGCGCGGTCCATCTGGGCGATGTGCCCAAGATGGACAAACTGATTGGCCCGCTTACAGTGATGTTGAAGCAGTACGCCGATGGCGAACTGGACGCGGTCTACATCGTGTATTCCCGTTTCATCAATACGATGAAGCAGGAGCCGGCCCTGGAACAGCTGCTTCCGCTGTCCCCGGACAACATGGTGGTCGAGCACACGCACTCGTGGGATTACCTCTACGAGCCGAATGCGGTCGACGTCATGGAGTTCCTGGTGAAGCGTTATATCGAATCGGTGGTGTACCAGTCGGTAGCCGAAAACATGGCTTCCGAACAGGCTGCCCGTATGGTGGCGATGAAGTCCGCCACCGACAACGCGGGTAACGCCATCAAGCAGCTGCGACTCGTGTACAACAAGTCGCGCCAGGCAGCGATTACCAAGGAATTGTCCGAAATCGTGTCCGGTGCCGCAGCGGTGTAAGCCGGTAACAGACTGTAAAAGTTTATTGAGTTAGGAACCGATAATGAGCCAAGGCAAAATCGTACAAATCATTGGCCCGGTACTCGACGTGGAGTTTCCGCGCGATGCCATGCCAAGGGTTTATGATGCCCTGAAGCTGGTCGACACCGATCTGACGCTTGAAGTCCAGCAGCAGCTGGGCGACGGCGTGGTGCGTACCATTGCGATGGGTAGCTCGGACGGCCTGAAGCGTGGCATGGCAGTAGTGAACACCGGCGCAGCGATCTCCGTGCCGGTAGGTGCCGTCACCCTGGGTCGTATCATGGACGTGCTGGGTAACCCGGTTGACGAAGCCGGCCCGGTAGCGACCGAAACCCGTCGTGCCATTCACCAGCCGGCCCCGAAGTTCGACGAACTGTCGAGCGCAACCGAACTGCTGGAAACCGGCATCAAGGTGATCGACCTGCTGTGCCCGTTCGCCAAGGGCGGTAAAGTGGGTCTGTTCGGTGGTGCCGGTGTGGGCAAGACCGTGAACATGATGGAGCTCATCAACAACATCGCCAAGGCGCACTCGGGTCTGTCCGTGTTTGCCGGCGTGGGTGAGCGCACTCGTGAAGGTAACGACTTCTACCACGAAATGAAGGACTCCAACGTCCTCGACAAAGTGGCGATGGTTTACGGCCAGATGAACGAGCCGCCGGGCAACCGTCTGCGCGTGGCGCTGACCGGTCTGACCATGGCGGAACAGTTCCGCGACGAGAAGGACGAAAACGGCAAGGGCCGCGACGTTCTGTTCTTCGTGGACAACATCTACCGCTACACCCTGGCCGGTACCGAAGTATCCGCCCTGCTGGGTCGTATGCCGTCTGCGGTGGGTTACCAGCCGACGCTGGCCGAGGAAATGGGCCGTCTGCAGGAACGTATTACCTCGACCAAGGAAGGTTCGATTACTTCCATCCAGGCCGTTTACGTCCCTGCCGATGACTTGACCGACCCGTCCCCGGCCACCACCTTCGCCCACCTGGATGCGACCGTGGTACTGTCGCGTGACATCGCTTCGCTGGGTATCTACCCGGCGGTGGATCCGCTCGACTCCACTTCCCGCCAGCTGGATCCGCTGGTGGTGGGTGAAGAGCACTACTCTGTGGCGCGTGGTGTACAGACCACCCTGCAGAAGTACAAGGAACTGCGCGACATCATCGCAATTCTGGGTATGGATGAACTGTCCGAAGAGGACAAGCTGGTCGTGGCGCGTGCTCGTAAGATCCAGCGCTTCCTCTCCCAGCCGTTCCACGTGGCCGAAGTATTTACCGGTTCGCCGGGCAAGTACGTGTCGCTGCGTGACACCATCAAGGGCTTCAAGGCCATTCTCAGCGGTGAGTACGACCACCTGCCGGAACAAGCGTTCTACATGGTTGGCTCCATCGACGAAGCTGCTGAGAAAGCCAAGTCCCTGTAACCAAGGAGAGGGCTCATGGCCAAGATGCATGTGGAAGTGGTCAGCACCGAACAGCTCATCTACTCGGGTGAGGCAGAATTCCTCGTGGCTCCGGCCCAGGAAGGCGAGATCGGTGTGTATCCGCGACACGTGCCGCTGCTGACCCGTATCAAGCCCGGTGTACTGCGTCTGACAGTGCCGGGCTCCAAGGACGAGGTACTGGTGGCGGTGTCGGGTGGCATGATGGAAGTGCAACCGACCCACATCACTGTTCTGGCCGATACGGCGATTCGCGGTGAGGATATCGACGAGGCTCGTGCCAACGAGGCCAAGCGTGCCGCCGAGGAAACGTTGAAGAAGTCGGTCGACGACCTCGACACGGCAAAAGCCCACGCCGCTCTGGCGGTGGCGATTGCCGAGCTGAAGGCGCTCGACTACCTCAGAAAGCGTGTCCACTAAAAGCACGCGAGCAAATCGTGTATAGTGCAAGGCTGCCACATTGTGGCAGCCTTTTTTCATTGTTTAACGCATAGTCAACGCTCATGGCCCGACTCAGTATCGTCATTCTCGCTGCCGGCAAAGGCAAGCGCATGTACTCCTCCCTGCCCAAGGTGCTGCACCCGATCGGGGGCGAACCGATGCTGGCGCGGGTGATCCGCACCGCCCGCTCACTCGATCCGGAAACGCTGGTGGTGGTCTACGGCCACGGCGGCGACAAGGTGCGGGCGGTGATCGGTGAAACGGCGGTGAGCTGGGCCGAGCAGGCCGAGCAGTTGGGCACCGGGCACGCGCTGAAGATGGCCTTGTCGGCTTTGCCGGCCGACGGCAAGACGCTGGTACTGTACGGCGACGTTCCGTTGATTACCCAGTCGACACTGCTGGATCTGGTGGCGGCCGCCGGCGACGAAGTCGCATTGCTGACCGACGTTCTCGACAACCCTTCCGGTTACGGCCGCATCGTGCGCGATGGTGACGGCAGCATCCGCGCTATCGTCGAAGACAAGGACTGTGCGCCCGAGCAGCAGGCCATCCGCGAGATCAACACCGGCATGCTGGTGCTGCCGAATGCCCGTCTGGCCGGCTGGCTCAGCGCGTTGTCCAACGGCAACGCCCAGGGCGAATACTATCTGACCGACGTGATCGAACTGGCGGTGCGTGACGGCGTGCGCGTGCATGGTGTGAAAGTGCCTGCCTCGTGGCAGGCCGCCGGCGTCAACAACAAGGTGCAGCTGGCCGAACTGGAGCGCATCCTGCAGCAGAACCAGGCGCGTGCCCTGCTGGAAGCCGGCGTCACGCTGGCCGACCCGGCGCGCATCGACATCCGTGGCGTGCTGCGTCACGGGCAGGACGTCAGCATCGACGTCGGCTGCGTGTTCGAGGGTGAGGTCGAGCTGGGCGAGGGCGTCTCCATCGGCGCCCACTGTGTGCTGAAGAACGTCAAGGTAGCGGCTGGCAGCAAGATCGCGCCGTTCTCGCACCTGGAAGACGCGGTGGTCGGTGCCGGCTGCAAGATCGGCCCTTACGCCCGTCTGCGACCTGGTGCCGACCTGGCCGATCAGGTACACATCGGCAACTTTGTCGAAGTGAAGAAGAGCAAGATCGGCCTTGGCAGCAAGGTCAATCACCTGACCTATATCGGTGACGCCGAGATCGGTCGTGGCAGCAACATCGGCGCCGGCACGGTGACCTGTAACTACGATGGCGTCAACAAGTTCAAGACCGTGATCGGCGACAATGCCTTCGTCGGCTCCGGCACCATGCTGGTGGCGCCGGTGACGGTGGAGGATGGCGCCACCATCGGCGCCGGTTCGGTGATCAGCAAAACTGCGCCGGCCGAGGCGCTGACCGTGGCGCGCGCGCGCCAGACCACGGTTGCCGGCTGGCAGCGGCCGCAGAAGAAAGGCTGAACCCTAGCACTCGGTGCCCAACCGAGTACGCGGCGCCCCGTTTTCTCCGTTGGAAGAGAAAGCCGGGCGCCGTTTTCATTGGGATAACTGACTCCTGTGCGACACCTAGGTGGTTGTGTCATATAAAGACTGACGAGCGTCTCCTGCTCCATCTTGCCAGGCAAGATTCCACGCTGTTATCATCACGAAACTTTCGAAACGAAACAAGTGAATGACGAAACGAAATACTCAACAGCGACGCCATGCCATTGCCGCCCTGGTTCAGGAGCGTGGCGAGGTGAGTGTCGACGAGCTGACGAAACGTTTCTCAACATCCGAAGTGACCATCCGTAAGGATCTGGCCTTGCTGGAAACGGGAGGACTGCTGCTGCGCCGTTATGGCGGAGCCGTCTCCCTGCCCAATGAAATGGTGATCGAAGAGGATGCCGAACAGGTTTCACAACGAAAGATAGCTATTGCCCGCGCCGCTGCAGAGCGGATTCGCGACCATAACCGTGTCATCATCGACAGCGGCACCACCACCAGCGCCATGATTCCCTTGCTCGGCAACAAGCGCGGGCTGGTGGTGATGACTAATTCGCTCAAGGTGGCGGGAGCGCTGTGCGAGCTGGAAAACGAACCGACGCTGTTGATGACCGGCGGCACCTGGGATCCGCATTCCGAGTCTTTTCAGGGACAGGTGGCGGAGCAGGTGTTGCGTTCCTATGATTTCGACCAACTCTTCATCGGTGCGGATGGCATCGATCTCGAACGGGGCACCACCACCTTCAACGAACTGGTGGGCCTCTCTCGGGTGATGGCCGAAGTGGCACGCGAAGTGATCGTCATGGTCGAGTCGGAAAAGATTGGCCGCCGCATCCCCAATCTGGAGTTGCCGTGGGAGCGGATTCATACCCTGGTCACGGACGATGCCCTCGCCATGGATGCCAGGGAAAAGATACGGGCGAAAGGCATCGCGCTGATTTGCGCGCCTTCGTCCATTGACAGTTCAAGGAGAAAATAATGTGTGGCATTGTCGGCGCGATCGCATCGCGTAATGTGGTTCCGGTCTTGGTCGATGGCCTCAAGCGCCTCGAATATCGTGGTTACGACTCGGCCGGCGTGGCCGTGCTGGCGGGCGACGAGATCCGCCGCGTGCGCCGTGTCGGCCGTGTCGCCGAAATGGAAAGCGCGACCGTGGCCGAAGGCCTCGACGGTCAGGTCGGTATCGGCCACACCCGCTGGGCAACGCACGGCGGTGTGACCGAACCCAATGCCCACCCGCACGTCTCGCACGGCCAGATCGCCGTGGTCCACAACGGCATCATCGAAAACCACGAAGAGCAGCGCGAGCGGCTGCGCGCCCTGGGCTACCGCTTCGAGTCGCAGACCGACACCGAAGTCATCGCCCACCTGGTGCATCACTATTACCAGACGTCGCCCGACCTGTTCGCGGCAGTACGCCGTACCGTGCGTGAGCTGACCGGAGCCTACGCCATCGGCGTGATCGCGCTGGACCGCCCTGACGAACTGATCTGCGCCCGCATGGGCTGCCCGCTGCTGGTGGGCCTGGGCGAAGGCGAAAACTTTATCGCCTCCGACGTCTCCGCTATCCTGTCCGCCACGCGCCGCGTGATCTTCCTGGAAGAGGGCGACCTGGGCTATATCACCCGCGACGGCGTCAAGCTGATCGACAAGGACGACCAGCCGGTGGAGCGCGCCTTGCACGTCTCCGACGTCTCGCTGGCTTCGCTCGAATTGGGCCCGTACAGCCACTTCATGCAGAAGGAAATCCACGAGCAGCCCAAGGCGCTGTCCGACACCATCGAAGCGGTGCTCGACGCCGGTTTCTCGGCCGAGCTGTTCGGCCCCAACGCCGCCGCGCTGCTGCCGACGCTGGAAGGCGTCAAGATCCTCGCCTGCGGCACCAGCTACTACGCTGGCCTGACTGCCAAGTACTGGATCGAGAGCATTGCCGGCGTGCCGTGCGACGTCGAAATCGCCAGCGAATACCGCTACCGCGACGCCTGGGCCAACCCCAAGCACCTGATCGTCACCATCTCGCAGTCGGGCGAAACGCTCGACACCATGGAAGCGCTGAAGTACGCCAAGTCGCTGGGCCACACTGCCGCACTGTCGATTTGCAACGTGCGCGAATCGGCCATCCCGCGCGCCTCCGAACTGGTGTTCTACACCCGCGCCGGTGCCGAGATCGGCGTCGCCTCGACCAAGGCCTTCACCACCCAGCTGGTCGCCCTGTTCGCGCTGGCGGTGACGCTGGGCAAGGTGCGTGGCCGCGTCAGCGACGAGCAGCAGGCGCAGTTCCTGGACGAGCTGCGTCACCTGCCTGGCAGCGTGCAGCACGCCCTCAACCTCGAGCCGCAGATCAAGGCCTGGGCCGACAAGTTCGCCGCCAAGAACGACGCGCTGTTCCTTGGCCGTGGCCTGCATTACCCGATCGCCCTGGAAGGCGCGCTCAAGCTCAAGGAAATCTCCTACATCCACGCCGAAGCCTACCCGGCGGGCGAGCTCAAGCACGGTCCGCTGGCGCTGGTCGACAGCAACATGCCGGTGGTGGTGATTGCGCCCAACGACAGCCTGCTGGAAAAGGTGAAGTCCAACATGCAGGAAGTGCGCGCGCGCGGCGGCGAGCTGTTTGTCTTCGCCGACCTCGACAGCCACTTCAGCGAGTCGGAAGGCGTGCACGTGATCCGCACCCCGCGCCACGTCGGCGTGCTGAGCCCGGTGGTGCACGCCATCCCGGTGCAACTGCTGGCCTACCACGCTGCCTTGGCGCGTGGCACCGACGTCGACAAGCCACGCAATTTGGCCAAATCCGTGACGGTTGAATGACTTTGACATATTTTGCTTGATGATGATAAGTGACAAAAATGTTTGCACTGTGACAATTATGTTTGCACTGTGACAAATATGTTTGCACTCTTGGTTTGCCGCCAAGTAGTGCCTGTGATGCAAAAGTGCCCTCAAGGATCCTTGGGGGCACGGTTGCTTAAGATGTGTTGAAGCCTAGAGCTTCTTGGTTGAAGTAAGGTTTTCCGTGAGTTCCAAGCGCGTCCCTCGTTCCCTTCCAGAAAACGTCCCGCCCGCTGCTATCGATGCCGAAGCATGTTTGGTGATGCCATATCTGACTGATGAGACGATCATCTCGATGGTGTCCCGTTACCATGTGCAGAGCGGTAGCACCGAAGGCGACACGAGAGGAACTCGATGACTATGCTGGCCGTGTCATCAAAGCCAACCCTGAAAATTACCGTGGCAGGAAATAAGGTTTCCATAGCTGCGGATACATCGAGCGGTCGCAAGGCCGCTTTTTCGTATTCGACCAAGGTATAGCATTCTTATTCCTTCGTGCCGTTTTGCACCGCTCACCAAGCCCGCTACAATACCCCCCATGAAATTGCTGCGCTGCCTCCTGCTACTGTTACTGGCCATCGCCCTGCCGTTCAACGCAGCGATGGCCGGTTTCGCTCAGTTGGAGGAAGGCGAGGGAGACCATCCGTCCGTGGTCGAGAAGGTCAGTATCCATGAGCACCGCAGCATTTTCGGTGACTCCGAGCAGCACACTCACAAGGTCGGCGACGAAGTGAAGCTCGACGGCTGCAAGTCCTGCAGCTTTACCAAGGGCGTGCCGTCCCTCCCGTCCCTCCCTCATCCCATTGTCCCGACATCCTCTGTGTGGACTGGCAGCGAGGATCAGTTTCCCAACGACCATGCGCCGGCCCCTCCCGAGCGGCCTCCCAAAAAACGTGCCTGATCCGGCGCGTTGACGCAGCTCCAGTTTCCTCTCCTGCCCTCATCGCGCCGGCCGGCGTCGTCGTGACGCATTGCCATTGTCCATTTCGATGAGGTCATCATGCCTTACCCCCATCCGTTTTATCGAGGGGCGTTGGGTGTGGCCGCGCTCTGGTTGGGCTTGTCCGCCCCGCTGTCCGCCGCCACGCTCAAAGACGCCCTCGACCATGCCTGGGCTGCCTATTTGCCGGCCCAGTCCGCCCGCACGGCGCAATTCGACGCGCAAGACGCGGCCGCCCGTGCTTGGCTGCCTGAACCGCCCACGCTGACGTTGTCCGGCCGCAGTGACCAGCTTGATGGCAACGCCGGCAGGCGCGAGTGGGAAGCCGAAGTCGGCGTGCCACTGTGGCTATGGGGGCAGCGCGACCGAGCTGGCGCCGTGGCGCAAGGCGAGCGCGATGCCAGCATGCAAGGCTTGGCACAGCAACGCTGGCAGCTGGCTGGTGAACTGCGCGAAGCATGGTGGGAAGTCCGCCTCGCGCAAGTCGAGCTGGACGCCACCGACCTCAAGCTCAAGGAAGCCAGCCGGCTCGAGGCCGACGTCGCCCGCCGGGTCAAGGCGGGCGATCTGGCACCGCTGGACCAGAACCTGGCGCGCAGCACGGTGAGCCAGGCCAAGAGTGAACGCTTGCGCGCGCAGGCGGCGCTGACCCGAGCCCAAGGGCAGTTCGCTGCCTTGTCGCGCGGGGCGCGGGTGCCGGATCAGGATGAAATCCTGGCCGGCGAGATCGCACCGGAACAGCATCCGCAGCTGCAGGAGCTGGCCGCCAAGGCCTCGGTAGCCCAAGCCAAGCTACAGCAAGCGGCGGGGGATACCCGCAACAATCCGGAACTGGCGTTCACCGTGACTCGCGAGCGCGACAGCCGCGAAGAGGCCTACCAGAACCTCGCCAAGATCGCGATCAAGATTCCGTTCGGATCCTCTGCACGCAATCAGCCGCGCATCACCGCCGCCAACGCCGAACTGATCGAGGCCCAGCTCGCGCGCGATAGCGCCCAGCGCAAACTGGCGGCCAGTGTGGCGGCAAGTCGGGCCGAACTCGAGCAAAGCCGGGGAACGGCGGCGCTGCAGCAGGAACGCCTGCAACTGGCGGAGCAGAGCTTCGTCTGGGTGGACAAGGCGTTCCAGGCCGGCCAACTCGAGTTGCCGGCGCTGATCCGTGCCGAAACCGAACTCGCCGATGCTCGCCTCCAGGCCGCCCGTACCCGATCCGAGGCGGCGCGTGCCGTTTCCCGCTACAACCAGGCCGTGGGAGCCCTGCCATGATCCGCCAAACCCTGCTGTTCACGCTGTTGTTCGCCCCTGTTCTTGTTTTCGCCCACGGCGGCGAAGATCACGGCGATGGCGCCAAACCGGCTGTTTCGGCCAACGTGGCGCCGCGTGCCGAGGCTCACACCGAACTGTTCGAATTACTCGTCACACCGGCGGGTGGTCAGCTCACCGTCTATCTCGACCGCTACGCCAGCAACGAACCGGTGACCGGTGCCAAGGTGGAAATCGAAAGCGGCAGCTGGAAGACCGTCGCGCAAGCGGCCGAGGACGGCAGCTATCGTGCCAAGGCACCGCAGTTCGCCAAGCCGGGCCAGTACCCCTTGGTCCTTACCGTACAGGCCGGTGCCGACACCGACCTGATCGAGACCACGCTGGTGGTGGCCGAGCCGACCAAACCGGTGGCCGCCGTAACCAGTCATGGTTCGGGAACGATGTGGTGGTGGGTCGGCGGCGCCCTGGTCGCGCTGGGCGCTGTCTCGGTGCTGCTCAAGCGCCGCACCACTCGTCATACCGCCTGACCGCCGGAACAAGGACAACAGAACATGAAAATGAACAAACTATTGGCGTGCCTGCTGGCACTCTGGCTGGGTCAGGCCATCGCCCACGGTGGCGAAGATCACAGCGGCGGGGCGGCCAACCCGGCTGCCGCCATCGCTTCTGATAAACCGCAACGGCTGCCGGACGGCAGCGTGTTCGTGCCCAAGGATGCGCAACGACGGCTGGCCATCCGCACCGTGGTCGGTGAGGAAAAAGCCGTGCCGCGTACCGTCGAACTCAACGGCCACGTGGTGATGGACCCGAACGCCGGCGGCCGCGTGCAGGCGATTCAGTCCGGCCGTATCGAGGGCGGGCCGAAGGGGCTGCCGGTAGCCGGCATGAAAGTCGTCAAGGGTCAGGTGCTGGGTTATGTGGTGCCGGCGGTGACGAGCGTCGAACGCGCCAACCAGAGCGCAGAGCTGGCGGATCTCGGGGTCAAGGCCCGGCTGGCAGAGAAACAGCTGGCCCGTTTGCGGGAGCTGTCCGGTACGGTACCGAAGAAGGAGGTAGAAGCACAGGAAAGCGAGTTGGCTGGGCTGCGCCAGCGCGCGGCGGCGCTCGGTGCGGCTACCGGCCGCGAGGCGCTACGCGCGCCGGTGAGCGGCGTGATTGCGCAGGCTAGCGTCGTCAGCGGCCAGGTCGTCGAGGCTCGCGACGTGCTGTTCGAGATCGTCGACCCTGCCCGGCTGATGATCGAGGCGCTGGCCTACGATGCCAAGCTCGTTGCTTCGCTGACCGATGCCAGCCTCTCCGGCACGCAGACGCCGCTGACCTTCGTCGGCGGTGCCACCGCCTTTCGCGATGGCGCGCTGCCGGTGCTGTTCCGACTGAAGCAGGCAGGCGCAAACCCACTGGCGCTTGGCCAGGCGGTCAAGGTGGTGGCGCAGACCCGCGACAGCGTCAAGGGTGTGCCGCTGCCGGCGGCGAGCGTGGTCAGGAATTCGGCCAACGAGAGCATCGTCTGGGTGCACGAGCGGGCGGAAGTATTCCGCGGCGTGCCGGTACAGGTGACGCCGCTCGACGGTGCCAACGTGGTGGCCGCAGGGCTGAAGCCTGGTGCACGAGTGGTGACCAGCGGTGCCACGCTGATCAACCAGATCCGCTGAGGAGACGATCATGTTTAGCTGGATCGTCAATACCAGTCTGAGAAACCGGCTGTTCGTGCTCGCCTTCGCCGTCATCCTGATGGTGTACGGCGGGCTTACTGCTGTGAACATGCCGGTGGATGTGTTCCCGGATCTGAACAAGCCAACCGTTACCATCATGACCGAAGCCGGCGGCATGGCCCCGGAAGAAGTTGAGCAACTGGTGTCGTTTCCGCTGGAAACGGCGATGAATGGCATGCCGGGCGTAACCCGGGTGCGCTCGGTATCCGGCATCGGCCTTTCCATTCTCTATGCCGAGTTCGAGTGGGGTTCGGACATCTACCGCAACCGCCAGTTGGTGGCCGAGCGCCTGGCTGAGGTCAAGGAACAGTTACCGGAAGGGGTCAGCCCCAATATGGGCCCGATCTCGTCGGTGATGGGCGAGATCATGCTGATTGCGCTGCCGGCCGACCCGGCCAAGGTCAGTCCGATGCAGGTGCGTGAATACGCCGACTTCGTGTTGCGACCGCGGCTGTTGTCGATTCCCGGCGTTGCCCAGGTGATCCCCATCGGTGGTGAGGTGCGGCAATTCCGTGTCGAGCCGAATACCGCGTTGATGGGCCAGCTCGATGTCAGCTTCGAGGAGCTTGACACTGCGCTGAAGGCTTTCTCGAGCAATACCAGCGGCGGCTTCCTGGAGCAGAACGCCCGTGAATACCTGATCCGCAACCTGGGGCGCACTACGCGCCTGGAAGATTTGCAGAATCTCGCTGTCAAGCTGGTCAATGGTCAACCAATCCTGTTGAAGCAACTGGCCGAGGTGAAGTTCGCTCCCTCGTTCAAACGCGGCGACGCTGGCTACGGTGCCAAGCCAGCGGTCATCGTCAGCGTGCAGAAGCAGCCCAACGCCGATTCGGTCAAATTGACCGAGCAAGTTGAGGATGCGCTTGCCAGCATGTCGAAGACCTTGCCGCCCGGCGTTTCCAAGCCTGAAATCTCATTCCGCCAAGCCGACTTCATCGAGGCGTCGATCGACAACGTACAGGAAGCGCTGCGCGACGGCGCGATCATGGTCGCGATCATCTTGTTCCTGTTCCTGATGAACGTACGCACCACCTTGATCTCGCTGACCGCGATCCCGCTGTCGTTGGCGATCACCGCCCTGGTGTTCAAGAGTATGGGGCTGTCGATCAACGTGATGACGCTGGGTGGTCTGGCGATCGCTATCGGCGAATTGGTGGACGACGCGCTAGTCGATGTCGAAAACGTGTTGCGCCGCCTGAAACAAAACAAGCCCAAGGGGGTGACCGGCATCATCAAGGTGATCGCCGTAGCATGTAACGAGGTACGGTCGGGTGTCGTGGTCGCCACCATGGTGGTGGTGCTGGTATTTGTGCCGCTGTTTGCGCTGCCGGGTATCGAAGGTCGGCTGTTCGCACCGCTTGGCGTCGCCTACATCACCTCGATCCTGTCGAGCCTGGTGGTGGCGCTCACCGTGACCCCGGTCATGTGCTACTTCCTGCTGCCGCGCATGAAGCAGATCGAGCACGGCGACTCGCGGTTGGTGCAATGGCTCAAGCGCTGGGACAAAAAGCTGCTGGAAGCGTCGTTCAGCCGTGCCAGGCTCATTCTGGCCGCTGCCGTGGTGCTGCTGGCGGCGACGGTCGCCACGGTGCCGCTGTTCCCACGCGCCTTCCTGCCGGCCTTCAACGAGGGCACGCTGACCGTATCGCTGCTGCTCAACCCGGGCACGTCGTTGGCCGAGTCGAATCGGGTTGGCAGCTTGGCCGAAGCCCTGATCAAGGAGGTTCCCGAGGTAAGGAGCGTCGGCCGCCGTACCGGTCGTGCCGAACTGGACGAACACGCCGAGGGGGTGCACTCGAGCGAGCTGGACGTCGATCTCAAGCCCTCCGAGCGTGGGCGCGAGGCGGTGATGGCGGACATTCGTGCCAAGCTGGCCCCGCTGCCGGCGGTGGCCACCGTCGGTCAGCCCATCTCGCACCGGCTCGACCACCTGCTGTCCGGTGTGCGTGCCCAGATCGCGCTGAAGATCTATGGCGACGATCTCGACACGCTGCGCGGCCAGGCGGCGAGCCTGCGCGACAAGCTGGCTCGCATTCCGGGGCTGACCGATCTGCAGATCGAGAAGCAAGTACTGATCCCCCAGATCAAGGTGCGACTCGACTATGGCAAGGCCGCGCAGTATGGCGTCTCGCCAGGAGCCTTGTTGAAGACGCTGGAGACGCTGACCGAGGGGGACACCGTGGCGCAGATCGTCGACGGCAACAAGCGCTTCAACCTGGTGGTGCGCCTGCCGGATAGCGCGCGCGATACGCCGGGGCTGGCGGGTATCCTGATCGACACCCCGCACGGGCGCATTCCGCTGTCGCAGGTCGCCAGCGTTGAAGAGTCTGACGGTCCGAATCAGATCGGTCGCGAAAACGGCCGGCGGCGCATCGTCATCGCCGCCAACACCGACGGTTCGGACATGGCCCGCATCATCGCGGATATTCGCCAAGTACTGGCCGACAGTCATCTGCCTGAAGGTTACTTCGTGAGCCTGGAGGGGCAGTTCCAGGCGCAGGAACAGGCGACCAAGCTGATCGCCGGGCTGTCGTTGGTATCGTTGGCGCTAATCTTCATGGTCCTGTACAGCCGTTACAAGTCGGTCACCCTCAGCGCGATGATCATGGGCAATATCCCGATGGCGCTGATCGGCAGCGTGATCGCGATGTGGCTGGCCGATATCACGCTGTCGGTGGCGTCGCTGGTCGGCTTCATCACGCTGACCGGTATCGCCACGCGCAACGGCATTCTCAAGATCAGCCACTACATCAACCTGTGCAAGTTCGAGGGCGAGACCTTCGGCCAGCGTCTGATCGTGCGCGGCTCGCTGGAGCGGCTTACGCCGGTGCTGATGACGGCGCTCACCGCCGCTCTGGCGCTGGTGCCGCTGCTGTTCGCCGCTGATGCGCCAGGCAAGGAAATTCTGCATCCAGTGGCGGTGGTGATCTTCGGCGGGTTGGTCAGCTCGACTCTGCTGGATACGCTGCTGACCCCGCTGATGTTCTGGCTGTTCGGCGAGAAGCCGCTACGTCAGTTGCTGCAAGACCATAGCAGCGAAGCGTTCTGATTTTTACCTGCCCCGGGCGATAGCCCGGGGATCATTCCCTGGAAAGGAAAACACCATGAAACACCTGCTGATCGCCGCCTCCCTCGCGTTCTCCACTGGTTTGGCCTTCGCCGATGGCGATCTTAAGCCGCAACAAGGGGGTGTAATGGCCGAGACCCAGTCGGGTCATCGCGTCGAACTCGTTGCCGAAGCGGACCAGCTGGCCGTCTATCTGACCGACCATGGCGGCAAGCCGGTCGACAGCAAGGGTGCCAGCGGCGAAGTCACGCTGCTGGTTGGCTCGGCCAAGACTACCGCAGCCCTGGTGCCGGCTGGCGGTAACAAGCTGACGGCTAAGGCCAAGGCGGCTGCCGGTGCCAAGGCTATCGTCAAGGTGACGCTGCCCGGCAAGGCCGCCGAGCAGGTGCGCCTGACACTGAAATAAGGTGCCGACGGGATGGCGCTGAGGTTGCGTTAAGGCAAGGGGGGCAGAGCAGCCTTGTTTGGCGAAGAATTATGCTCTGCCTCTCGTGCCATTCGCTATCGTTAAGAAATAATATTAGTCCACTATCCGGTCAGCTTGCCCCATATTTGATCTGCATCAAAACACTCGACATTGGGCCGGCTATATTGAAAGTATCCATTTTCAGGTGTGTCGTTGTGCACAGATTCCGCAAACACCTCAGCCTGCTTTGTCGCCTTACTCTGGCGGTGTGGGTGTTTGCGTTTGTTCTGGGTGCGATCCATGGCTGCTTGAGCCTGCCCAGTGAAATGGGGAGGGCCGATCCTCTCGGTCTTGCCGTTACGCAGCATAACGTTCGTCCAGATACCACCCCGCATAACGAGGTGTGTGTACAGTCCTGTGCTCAGGCCAGTACCTCTCTGCCTCAATCAGGCAGCTTGCTTCCGTTTGACCTTGGCCATGCGGCAGTAGTGACTATTCTACCCATCATCCTGTTCCTCATCTCGCTACCTCTTACGCCAATCCTCATTGGCCAGCCCTTGCTCTTTCCTTCACAGCCCCCTGTTTTCCTGCAGTTTTTACGTCTCAACAATTAGCAGCGCCTGCTGACAGGACACTGGCGTATGCCGGTGCCTGCATCCATTTCCGATCCCAGCACTTATGGGATTGAGCATTGCCGTTCCTTTTTACGTCCCAAGGAGTCCCTCTATGAAACGGGTACTGACTTACGGCTACGCACTGGCCTTCGCCAGCGTCGCTACGATCGCCATGGCCAATGAAGCCCACCACGTTGATAAAGCCACACCCGCGACGACTGGTGTCCAATCGCAAGCCCCATCCGACAGCGCTGTCTCGGACCAACTGCACAAACTTGAAGCCGCAAAAGAACTGACACGTTCAGTCAACACTCCGGCCGAGCGTCAACAGGCGATGCAGGCGCAAATGCAGGCTATGACCGATGCGATGGCCATGATGAAGTCGATGCATGCAGGGATGGATTGCCCGGTTAAAGGCAAAGCCAAATCCAGCAAACCATCCAGCATGGACGATCGCATGAAGATGATGGACATGATGATGCAAATGATGCATCAGCAAACATCCATGATGTCGATGCCGATGGGCCCGATGGGTAGCGATGCCAAGGAGTAAGTGATGCAGCGTAGGCAATTTCTGACTGCCATTAGCCGTCTTGTAGTGATGGGGGCTGCTTCGACCAAGGTTTGGGCCGGAGCAATGTCCATGGGAGAGACCGCTGCCCCTGCCTCCTTATTACCGGTTGATGCCTTGCCGCGGGGACTACCTCTACGGGAGTTGGGCAAGCTCACCAACGAAAGCAAGACGCTAGGACTATTCCGGGCCACCTTGACGGCCGCGCCACTGAGAGCCGAATTGGTCGCAGGTCATGCCACTGAGTTTTGGACCTACAACGGTAGCCTGCCAGGGCCCCTGATTGAAGTATTTGAAGGGGATACCATCGAGATCACCTTTGTAAACCGACTCAAGCAACCTTCATCCATACACTGGCATGGCCTGCCGGTGCCGCCCGAGCAGGATGGTAATCCCCAGAATCCAGTACCCCCTGGAGGCAAACGGGTTTATCGCTTCACCTTACCGGATGGCTGCGCAGGCACTTACTGGTATCACCCTCACCCTCATACCTACACCGCCGAGCAGGCTTTCCGTGGGCTAGCAGGGCTTTTTATCGTGCGTGCCAGGCAAGACCCACTCAACGGAATCCCTGAGCGTTTGCTGGTGACTTCCGATCTCAAGCTTGATCAGCAGGGCAAGATTCCGGCAGACGATGCGGATGATTGGATGAATGGCCGTGAAGGGCAGTTTGTGCTGGTAAATGCCCAGCACATGCCGGTAGTGCGATTCGACACCGGGGGGCGGGAACGCTGGCGAATCTGGAATGCGTGCAGTGCACGCTACCTGCGCCTGACTCTGCCGGGTATCGGTTTCGCATTGGTGGGAACCGATGGCGGCTTGATCGAGCATCCCATCGCGGGTCTGCAGGAGTTTCTGGTGGTACCAGCCCAGCGTGCCGAACTTATCGTCGATGCGGGCACGCACCGTGATCGGGTCGATCTGACGGCGGCAGTCTACCCTCGCGGGAAAATGGGGGAAGTAGCGCCCGACAAGGCGCTCAGTCTGTTGACGGTGGATTTCTCCCCAGTCAGATCCACTATTCAGCCACCTTTGCCCCTGCAACTGTGTTCTATCGCAGATCTTGGGCCAGTAAAGGCACACAAAAGGGTCGTGTTCACTGAACAGATGTCGATGAAGGACGGCCGCCATCAAATGTCCTTCCTCGTCAACGGCAAGACCTATGACATGAAGCGGGTTGATCTGACTAGTCGGCGCAATGAAGTCGAGTTATGGGAAATCGTCAACCAAGCGGATATGGATCACCCCTTCCATCTGCATGGTACCCAATTCCAGGTCGTTGAACGGGAGATCCATGGTGTGGTGACGCCGGAGCCCTTCCGTGCTTGGCACGACACCGTGAACCTGAAGTCGGGGGAGACGGTACGGATCAAGGCTGTTCAGCGCTGGCGTGGTCTACGCATGTTCCACTGTCACATCCTTGAACACGAAGGGCTGGGAATGATGGGGCAGCTCAAAGTGGTATAGGGCGGTAAGGGGTTCACCGAGGCCATGTGCTCATATCGACTGTTTGGTATCTCAGTGTAAGGAGAGTGTCATGAATACGAATGCCCCCTGGAAAATTGGTGTCGCACTGGCTTCGACCATGGCGATCAGCTATGGCGTGTGCGCTGTACTGTATGCCTTGTGGCCGGATCGGGGTGTCGATTTTCTCAACGCACTGTTCCATGGCCTCGACTTCCACAAGCTGGATACTCCAGAGCCTTTTACCTTCGCGAAGTTCATGTACCCCCTCGTGGTGCTGGCGGTGTGGGGATTCATGGTCGGTACGGTGTTCGCATGGCTGCATGGCCTGTTGCAAGGTAATCGATACTAAATCTAGAAAGCATTGGCGACAACTTCCCCCATATCGCGGGGGCAAGGAGAAAGCACATGGCAACCGTTATTGATCCGGTCTGTGGCATGCAGACTGACACCACGACAGCACAAGCCAGCCAGGAGTACCAAGGTCGGAAATATTGGTTCTGTTCCACTCGGTGCCAGAAACAGTTCGCTGCAGCACCGAAGAGATACGTTGATCAGCCCGTATTGGTGGAAGTTCACGGTCAAACCACAGCTACAGCACACCACCACCACGTCACTACTGTGCCTACGCCGGCCAAGATGGTCGGCGGTGGTGACCGGGCCAAGGATCCAATCTGCGGCATGATGGTAGACAAGGCATCCGCCCTGAAAGCGGAGCGTGGTGGTCGAACCTATTATTTCTGCAGCGATAGCTGTCTGCGGACCTTCGAATCCCCCGAGACTGAATTGAAGGCGATGAAGGCGCGTGTCGCCATTGCCCTGACCGGGGTGTTGGCGCTCGCGATACTGCGTGCCGGAGCCTTCATTGCACTTGCCGCCGGCGCCACGCTGCTGACGTGGGCACCGATTCCGGCCTTGCCCTGGTTTACCTGGGGGATGTGGTTGTTCTTGTTGGTGACACCGGTGCAGTTCATCGGAGGGTGGGGGTTCTACAAGGGGGCGTGGAATGCTATTCGCACCCGCAACATCAACATGGATTTCCTGATCGCGCTAGGCACCTCAGTGGCCTACTTCTACAGCGTCGCCGTCCTGTTCTTCCCCGACGTGCTGCCGGTCAAGGTGGCGGAACGCGATGTGTACTTTGAAGTGTCGGCGGTCATCATCGCCTTCGTCTTGCTCGGCAAGTACATGGAAGAAATCATCAAGAAGAAGTCGTCTGCAGCGGTGCGGCGACTGCTAGACCTCAAGCCGGCCGCTGCTCACGTAATGCGCGATGGCCAAGAGGTCGAGATTCCCGCCGAGAGCATTATGGTGGGAGAGCTTGTTGTGGTGAAGCCGGGCGAGAAAATCCCGACCGACGGTGAGGTTACCGAAGGGGCGTCGACTGTTGATGAGTCGATGCTTACCGGCGAATCGATGCCGGTCGAAAAGAGGCCGGGCACATCGGTCATCGGCGGAACGCTCAACCGCAGCGGGGTGTTCACCTTCAAGGCGACCAAGATTGGCGCCGATACCGCGCTGGCCCAGATCATCAAGATGGTGGAAGAGGCGCAGGCGAGCACGGCGCAGGTCCAGCGGTTGGCCGACACCGTCACCGGCTATTTCGTGCCGGCCGTGGTAGCCGTGGCGTTGCTGGCGTTCGTCGGTTGGTGGTTGGCCGGCAACTTCCCGCAAGGGTTGCTGGCTTTCATCGCGGTCCTGATTATTTCCTGCCCATGTGCGCTGGGCGTGGCGACGCCAGCCGCGCTGATGGTGGGGGTAGGCAAGGGCGCCGATGGCGGCATCCTGATTCGGGGCGGCGAAGTGCTGGAGCGAGCCGAGAAGTTGAGCACGATCGTGTTTGATAAGACCGGCACGCTTACCCGCGGAGAACCTACTGTCACCGATGTGATCCCGTTCAAGGGCAATAGCGAGTCTTTAGTGCTGAGCATGGCGGGTGCCGTGGAAAGCGGGTCCGAGCATCCGCTGGGTGAGGCGATTGTTCGTGCTGCTCTGCACCGCGGCGGGGCTCTGCCAAAGGCAAGTGGCATCACCGCTATTGCTGGTCATGGCATCCAGGGAACCGTCGATGGCCAACTGGTTTTTCTAGGCAATCGCCGACTCGCTGCGCAACGGAACGTCCCGGTCGAGGAGGCGGAAGCAGCACTGACTCGCCTGGAGGCGGACGGCAAGACAGCCATGCTGGTTGGCATCGGGAACACCTTAATTGGTGTCATCGCAGTCGCGGACACTCTGAAACCGGAGGCCGTGGAAGTGGTCGCGGCACTGAAGGCTCGCAACATTAAGGTTGTGCTGCTCACCGGTGACAACCAGCGCACCGCCGATGCCATAGCCAAACAGATCGGCATCGATCGTGTCATTGCCGAGGTATTGCCGGACGACAAGGTGAACGTGATCCGCCAACTTCAGGGCGAGGGTGAGGTGGTTGCCATGGTCGGTGACGGGGTGAACGATGCGCCAGCGCTGGCTACTGCCGACATTGGCGTCGCTATCGGCTCCGGTTCGGACGTAGCCAAGGAAACCGGCGGCATCATCCTCATCAAGAACGACGTGCGTGATGTGATGGCCTCGATTCAGTTGTCCCGCGCCACGATGCGCAAGATCAAGCAGAACCTGTTCTGGGCCTTCATTTACAACAGCATCGGTATTCCTGTGGCGGCTTTGGGTTTCTTGAACCCGATTCTCGCGGCGGCAGCGATGGCGTTGAGCTCTTTGTCGGTAATTGTTAACTCGGCATTGCTCAAACGGGCGCAGATTGGACTCTAGTCTGGTGCTGATCACATCGTCGGGAGCAATCAATACAGGGAAGAGATAGCGATGAAACAACTGGCTTATGGGATGTGTGCCGTTATTGCTGTTGCTGTAGCGATCGGGATGTTTTATTTCTACGGCTTTTCGCTGCTCACGCTTGTTCTTGCGTTGGTGTTATTCAGTTGCCCGGTCGTCGTTTGGATGACTTTGCGCCTTGCTAAACGCAGCGAGGAAGAAATCGCCAGCGGAATGCGAAAAGGGCATGAAAGAAGAAATACGTGAAATTAACTTCTATCTCACTGCAGCAAGGGTTTTCGAATGATAGTAAGTTTGCCCTCCGCTTGTTGGCATATTTTGTTCGCAATCTTGCTCGATAAGGAAACATATCATGCAATGGTTATCGGAGAACGCGATTTGGCTGTTGTTGGCAGTCGGCCTAGTTTTTTTAATGCGACGTGGAGGGATGGGGTGTGGCATGGGGGGGCATAGGCATGGTGCTGGAGGTGGACACTCACATCAGGATGACTCCCCGCGTGACCCGGTGACTGGTCGGCCCGTTGACAAAGCCAAAGCGCTTATTTCGACATATCAAGGCCAGAAGTATTTATTCGAATCGGAGAGTTCGCGCACCGAATTCGAGAAGAACCCACAACAGTTTATACAAGGCCAAACTCATCGCCATGGCGGTGGCTGCTGTTGATTGGGCTCCCGAGGGAGCAATGCTGTCATTCCGAATGATCGATTGGAGTCATCGCAATGGAACCGATGCAGAAAAACGAACACGTGACACACCAGGACAGTGAGCATAGCCATTCCCGTGGACTACGAGGGAGTTGGGTCTTCTGGGGTTTTATTGCTGTTGCGGCCTTCTTCCTGCTTTCCGAACACCGGGCCCATTTGTTCGGTTGGCTGCCGTTCCTTCTGCTACTGGCTTGTCCCCTGATGCATCTTTTCATGCATGGTGGTCACGCTGGGCATGGAGAAGGTCACGATGTCAACAGCAACACTTCCCCGCGGGGAAACCAAGGAGATCGGAAATGAAAGACACGCCTGCCTATGGCTTGTGGTCGCTGGTCCTCATTAATTCTCTGGTCTTTATCATTTTCGCCTTCAGCTTCGCGAAGCCCCAGTCAAAGCGAGACTGGCGCTCCTTCAGCGCCTTCTCAGCGTTTATCGTGGCGCTGTTTGCCGAGATGTACGGTTTCCCGTTGACGATCTATTTATTGTCCGGCTGGCTAAGCAGCAAATTTCCAGACGTCAACTTCTTCGCCCACGATTCTGGTCACTTGCTCGAAGTCATGTTTGGCTGGAGATCCAATCCCCATTTTGGACCGTTCCACCTGTTGAGCTCTGCGTTCATCGGCGGTGGATTCTGGCTGCTCGCGGCCTCGTGGAGGGTTCTCTATGATGCACAACGCGCGCATCGCTTGGCCATGACCGGTCCCTATGTTCGGGTGCGGCATCCGCAGTACATCGGCTTTGTGCTGATCATGTTCGGCTTTCTGCTACAGTGGCCGACGCTGCTGACACTGGTAATGTTCCCGATTCTGGTGGTTATGTATGTTCGTCTTGCCTTCCGCGAGGAGCGCGAAGTCGCTGCCGAATTCGGAGAAGAATATGAGCATTATTGGCGGCATACTCCTCCGTTCTTCCCGAAGCTGAGTGCCCAAACGGTCGGGCCCCGAGGGGATGTGGAACGCAGGTAGTTCCCCCTCATGAAATCCGGGCTGAAGTCATGGGGAAGACGGCAAAGTCGCCTTGCCGCCAAATAGTGTTCCAGTGAGCGGGATGTGGAGAGGGGGAACGAGAGAGGAGGGGTGGTGCCGACATCATTCTCCTCTCGATTTGAGGGGCGATGGTTAGAAAAACTCCCGCCTTGGAACAGGCCGCCCGATCGACGGGCGGCCACCATGATTATGGGATTGCGCGGTACGTAATGCCGTTGGGGCCGGCCCCAACCTTATAGGTGGCGACGACGCGTTGGGTTTCCGTATCTATGGCGCTGACTGTTCCCGCCAAGGTATTGGTAATAAAGGCGGCGGCTCCATCGTTGCTCACGACGACACCGTGAGCGCCTGCTCCAGTCGTGACTGTTTCCAGTACCTTTTGACCTCCAGTTTCGATCACGGATACCGTATTATCCGGGTTGTTCTCTGTTCCTTGATTGGCGACATACACCTTGCTGCCGTTAGGGGTGGCATACACCTGGATCGGGTTACGCCCGACTGCGAGGCGGCCGACGATTTGGCGGGTCGATGTATCTATGACTGCGACTTGATTGTCATCTCGTAGCGACACATAGACACGTTTTCCATCCGGGGTGAAGGCCACCTGAACAGGAGCACGGCCGACTGGGATGCGCGTCACCTCTTTGAGGCCCGCAGTATCGATGACGGAGACGCTGCCATCTTTCACGTTGGCGACGTACAACTCGCGACCATCGGGGCTCGGTCTGAGGCCATGGGGAAAGGCTCCGGTGGAGACCTTGGCTACGATGCGCTTCCGGGCGATATCGACTACGGTAACCTGATTGTCTTCGGAACTAGTGATATAGGCCCGCTTCCCCTTCGGATCTGTTACCACGTGGGCGGGATGTTCGCCGGCGGGGAGCGTAGCCAATACCTTGCCAAATTGCCCGATATCAAGGATCAATAGTTTGCCCTCGCTGTCTTTGTGGGCAGCGCTGGCTATTGTTCCACCAGGCATTGCGGCCATGCCATTCATGTCATGCGCACCATGACTGGCTGCGGGGATTCCCACCGCCAGCAGCGTGTTGCCATCTGGGGCGATTTGCACATTGTGCGGTACGATCGGTACTTTTTTGCTACGCACCGTGCCATTGCCAAGCCTAATCTCACTGATCGATTTGTCATCTTCATTGGCACTGTAGACAAAGCCGTTCGGCAAATTGGCAGCATGCAACATGCTAGTGGCCAGAGCTAAAACAAGGGCGGTAAGCTTCAACTGATGTTTGGACATGACAAAATCCCTTCAAATCTAATATCGCGGAGAATCGCTGTGCCTTATACGGCAACAGATGTTGAGTAACGGCGAGAATCAGACTTGAATGGGGGGCTTATAAGGAGGAGGAAGGGAAATGCTTTGCATTACCGTCTCCCCTGTGGGCCATGGCCCAGATACGAGCAATGCAAGGATGGGAATATTCTTGTCGCTTGTCGCAATGGGTGTGCAATGCTGGAGACAGCCACCAGCAGCTGAGCATACGTCGACACTTGCTGACTGTTTGACGCAGTCCTCATGCATGGTTGCCATCTTGGAAGGGGCTGGCATGCTGCACGTCGTCATGGCATGTCCCCTAACCTGTCTAGCAGATAAGGCTGTCGTGCCGGTTGCAAGCATGGGCTGTAGCTGCAACAGGAGCAACAAGGAGAGGATGGCACGACGTAAGACTTGCATGAGTTAGAGTGTAGAAGCGTTGCCCCAAGTGCACTACCCTCATTTCTTGAAACCTTGATTTGTATCACTCCCATCCCGTCAGCATTGCAAGTCGTGGTCGTAAAATCATTGTCAATGGCCAATTGATATTTCTAAGCTACTCCATTAGTCTGAGCTCATTTGGTTTCTACATTCACCATCCATGCACGACTCACTTTCGCGACTTATTGACCATTGGAAGAATGACCCTAATGGCACCTACCAGACGTGGTTTTTGTGGGAAGAAAGGCTGAAGAATTTTCGGTCTATCCGTCGCGGCATTGGGCAGGTCGTCAAGGAAATACAAGCGGATCGGTTTGGCAATGCCTATCGGGGCTCGTCTCTGGAGACCGTTGTTCGGTCAGTAGCCGAACAACGGCAGATTTTTAAAGGGGCCGACCATGCATTCCTATGGAAGCCCAAACTACGTATTCCCGACATCTACGAGAATCCAGAAAATCAACGAGCCTTCGCGAGATTGCTCGATGCATGCGACTGCTGCACTACCGCAGAAGCCGTGCTTGATGCAATCCACGAGATTGACTCCAAAGGCATCAAGGGGCTGGGGCCTGCGGTTGCCAATCTGCTGTATTTCATCCACCCGACGCTGGTTTGCCCTTTCAATACGGCAATCGTGAAAGGCTACAACGCCGTCACAGGCGCAGGGGTGAAGCTAGGTCGTTGGGACCACTACCTTTCGATGCGAGAGGGCTTGCTAAGACTAAACCAACAGCATCGTAAAGTGCTCTCTAACGATCTAGGAGCTGTTGCCGGTCTTATGTTCGACGTTGGCAGCGGCCGTTACACTGCGCCGCCGCTTGTCGACGATGCTGCGGCTGAGCAGGCCTGGCTCGAAGATTTACACCGTGTGAGAAGCGAAGCGGCAACGCTGACACAGCAACTGGCTGCGGCTCGCAGCAACGACGTGACCCATACTAGAATGCAGGCATGGCTTCGCGACATGGGCCACGCCCTGGGATTTGACGTCTGGATTGCTGCCAATGATCGCACCCGCCGTTGCGATGATGGACTGCTGGCTGACGGTTGTCTGGATCAATTGCCGGGAGACCTTGCTGCGGTGGGAGACTCGGTGCGGCTGATTGATGTCATCTGGTTGGATAAACAAGCAAAATGTGCCGTCGCCGCCTTTGAGGTTGAGCATTCCACTTCAATTTACTCCGGCATCGTCCGGATGCTGGACTTGGCGCTTGGCACCCAGCCAGGGGTTGGTACCAAGTTATTTCTCGTTGCACCCGATGGACGCCAGGACGAGGTCAGGCAACAACTCACCCGGCCAGCGTTCTCGCGTGTATCCGAACTGGATATCCTCTATCTTCCGTACGGCGAGTTGGAGTGCCATCGTGAAGCCATTGTCCGTTTCGGTTCGGGACTGAAGCCCGTCATGGCGTTGGCTCAGCGACTGGGGGGGTGAGTCGAGAAAGAGAGAAATTTCCAAAGAGTGCCAACATATTTGTCACTGCGAAGCGTTCCTAACCCATGAGAGTGCAAACTTTCTCAGTATTTTAGGCTGCCGTATTTCTTTGATTTTTAATAAATTAGTAGTGCAGACATTTTTGTCACTCTTCAATGACTTGAGCAAATAAAGTCTGTCGGATCCGAATAAAGTTCGTCGGAGTCTGAGCAAAGAAAAGGGGCCGTTGGCCCCTTTTGCTTTTCAGGTTGGCTGCGCCTGCATCATACGGCTACGCGTGGTGAGTACGAATGATTCAGGGTCGGTTCGACTTGGTTTAGATGAAATAGTCATCTTCAAGCAGCAAGTCCTCGAAGAACGCACCGTATGGTTCCGAGGGATGGCGAATATGAATCTCCAGTACCCACAGCAGCCGTGACGGACTGAAATCCACATCCGCCAGCGCCCCCTCATAGACCGAAGCATGCGGAAAGTCGGCAATGCGGTGGCCCGAGAGGTCCAGATTCAGCTTCCAGCCCCGTTGTTCGGCCTGCTGACAGGCAAAGTTATAGAGCTCCTTGCCGGTTGCGCCCTGCTCAATCCAGTACTGGCGAACCGCATGGAAAATCTGTCGGGCATCATCGGCACAACGACGCATCCCGGGATTGCTGCCTGTGACAAACGTGTCGCCGCCATCGCCCTCCCACTGTTTCCAGACGGGGCCGATATCGATGAAGAAAATGTCATCGCTGCCAAGCACGATTCCTGGCTCCGACGGTGCTCCAAAGGTCTTGGTGGTATTCGGGCCGAAGCGGACGTAGACGTCGTGCCAGCCCCGTACCATATTGGCGTCGGCCAGCATGTCCTTGGCCATTTCCACCGCATCCTCTTCCAGCATACCGGGACGGATGGCCTGAGCGATTCGGTGAATGGCGTCTCTGGTCATCTGGCGCACCTTCAGTAACTGCTCGGCATCGAAGGCGGAGCCGCTTTTTTCCAGGTCGCTTTGCGTCGGGGTTACGGGTTGGGTTGATATCACGATGTTTCCTTTCGGTGTGGTTTTGGACAAAACGGGGGATTCAGAGCGGTCGATCCGGGATGGCGATGCGCAGCCCGTCCAGTGCCGGTGTCAGATGGATTTGGCAGGCCAGCCGGTCTGCTGGTCTGGGATCGCTCAATGCCGCCAATAGGCGTGTCTCGATCCGGTCCGGCGGTGGGAGGTGTGCGGACCAGGCCGCGTCGGTCTCGATGCGGCAGCTACCGCAGGATTTCTGGCCGCCACAAATGCCTTGCATCAAGCCCTCGGCGCGGAGCGCGGACATCAAGGAGGTTCCCGCCGCGACCTGGACTATTCGTTCGCTGCCGTCGGCAAGCTGCAGTTGTACCCGGAGGCGAGGAGAAGATCGGGCATCGTCGCGGATCGACACCGAAGGCTCGAACGCATCGGCATAGAAGCGGTCTGGGTCTAGCCCGCATTGCGTGATGAGTTTCTGCCGTGCACTGCTCACCATGATGGGCGAGCCACAGGCGTAGACGTTGGCCTTGGTCAGGTTGGGAAAATCGTCGGCGGCACCATCCTGGACAAAACCGCGACGCCCTTTCCAGCGTGTGTCCTGGGTATCAACGACCGGAACAAAGCGGAAATTCTGGTGGCGTCGAGCCAGGGCCTCGAAGTAAGCCGCGCAGTAAAAGTCGTTTGGTTGTCTTCCACCCCAGTAGAGGGTGATCGGTCCGCGGGTTTCTTGCGCCAGCCCCTCCTCGAGCAGGGCCGTCAACGGAGCGATACCGGTGCCGCCTCCCAGCAGGATGGTCATGTCCGCTGAAGACTGTAGGGGGCGCCAGGTGCAATCGCCATAAGGCCCGCTGATGGATAGCGTTCTCCCTAACACCTTGGCGTCGTTCAGGGCATCGACCAGCCATTGAGAAAACACGCCCTGTGGCTGCAGTCGAATGTGGAACTCCAGGGGGGCGCCCGCTTGCTGGCGGTGCGCCATCGAATAACAGCGTGTTGCCCCACAGGGCAAATGAATGGCGATGAATTGCCCTGCTTCGTAGCTCAATGCCGTTCCGTCGGGGATGCCCAATTGGAGCATCACGGCGTCGCTGCCGAGCCGTTCGATGTGGTGGATGGCGACGGTACGTTGCCCTGCGATCTGGCCAGGTGGTTTCAGTGAGGTCATGCGTTCAATAACTCATCGGGTCTGGGGATGAGCCAATGATCGCCATTACGTGGACCACAAAAAACATCCAGATTTATAATATTTACTGGTCCAGTTGGCTGGACGATTGCGGCTTTGTTTTGCTCATGAGGAGATCGATGCTTCGCCCTTGGGATTTGGCTATCCAGCTTCAGCACCAACACGGTACCGCTCTGCACCGCCAGATCGTGCAGGCCATCATCGAGGAAATACGGCGGGGCCGTTTGGCTCGGGGCGCTCCGATGCCGGGTACCCGCGAGTTGGCCGAACGGCTGAGCGTGAACCGGAAGACCGTCGTGCTGGCCTATGAGGAACTGGCCGCACAGGGGTGGCTGGAAGCACAGGCCCGTCGCGGCACCTTTGTGGCCGCGGAATTTCCGGTTGCTGAAAAGGGGCTGGACCCCGCGGCGTTGCTCCAGGGTGCCGATCCCGTCGGCTCTGGTTCTGAAGGCTCAATGCCGGTACTGGATACGGAATGGCATGGCGAGGCCAACGCCGGCGTGATCGACTTCAACGACGGCGTGCCGGACTCGCGGATGATCCCCTACGCGGCACTGGCACGCGCTTTCCGGCACGCGTTGATCAAAACCGCGCGCAACAATCAGCTCGGTTATGGTGATCCCCGGGGAGCGTTGGCGTTGCGACAATCCTTGGCCAGGATGTTGAACCTGGAGCGTGGCTTGGCGTGCAATGAAGACACGCTATGTTTGGTCCGGGGTAGCCAGATGGGCATCTATCTGGCGGCCCGGGTCTTGGTTCGCCCCGGGGATGCCGTTGCGTTCGAAGCCTTGAGCTATGCCCCGGCAAGGGAGGCATTCCGGGCCTGTGGGGCAACGCTTCTTGCCGTCGGTCAGGACCAATACGGGCTCATTCCGGACGAGCTGGAGCGGCTGTGTCGAACGCATCGGGTGCGGGCGGTCTACGTTACGCCCCATCACCAGTATCCGACCACGGTCATGATGCCGGCCGAGCGCCGCTTGCGACTGCTGGCCCTGGCGGAGCAGTTCGATTTTGCCATCGTCGAGGATGACTACGATCATGAATTCCACTTCGACCACCGTCCCATGTTGCCCATGGCTAGTATTGATCGCGGTGGCAAGGTCATCTATATCGGGTCAATGTCGAAGGGGCTCGCACCAGGATTGCGGGTGGGGTATGTTGCCGCCGCTCGGTCTATCGTCGATCGCTGTGCGGCTACGGTACGGCAGATCGATCGCCAAGGGAATGCGATTACCGAGCTGGCGGTAAACGAGTTGCTGGAGAGTGGCGAACTGAAGCGGCATTTGCGGCGAGCGCTCCGGGTTTATGCACAGCGGCGCGATGCGGCGGTTCAGGTCATTCGCAGCGAGTTGGAGGGTTTGGTGGAGTTCGATATTCCGCCAGGCGGCTTGGCACTGTGGTTGCGGTTGTGCAATGGGCAGGATGCCTCGTCGCTGACGGCGAGGGCGTTGGCACACCCTATCCGGCTGGTGCCGTCCGAGCAGTATGCTACCGACAGCGCCGCCGTGCCGGGAATCCGCATTGGTTACGCGAGCCTGGAGCCGGACAAGTTTGCTGCGGGGATCAGGAGTCTGAGGGCGGTTCTGATGTCGGGCTAGCGGGTATGCGATCGCCGTCCCATGCTCACCACTTCTCACTCTTTGCGGTTTGCTGGCGGCTTCTTCGCTTTTTGGCCATGCGGCCGAGAGGGCTTGGCCGTATCGGATTTGGCCACATCCGGCTATGCCGCGCCGATGTTGCACGGTATTTCGGCCTCTAGCTCATACCGGAGCGGACTCCATTACAGGTTCCAATTGCCCCCATGACGGATAACCCAGCTGGCGAAGCTCTTGGTGTCGTGCCAGATCAGGTTGCGGTGCTGGGCGATGTAGAGCTGCTTGGCGTAGAGGTTCGGCAACGGGCGTTCATACTGGTCGAACTGTAGCTGTCTGGTGTGGGATGAGTGCTGCAGTACGGTCTGATAGTGGTCGGTCCACGGCCAGACAATGTCGGGGAGGCCGTTCTTCAGGCGGAGCCCGAACAACTGCAGCGGCACGGTCAGGTCGATCAGACCGGCCAATGGTCTGGCGATGGCTTGGGCATCGAGGAATTTCTCGAACGGCAGGGCCAGCGACTCGGGCTGCTGACTGAGGGTGGCTTGCCCGATCACGACGGAGAAGGGCAGTCCGTTCTGGTCGCCATCGATGTAGCACGCGATGTGGCGACATTGGGTGAACAGTTCGGTAACGGCTAGTGTCATGCCGGGCCGAGTGGTCCGCTGCAGGGGGCTCAATGCCATGGCTTGGCTCCTTTCTGCTGCGCACCGGGCGTGGGGCGGCCTGACGTTTCGCCATATCATGGGCGCGCAGGGTCACCTGCGGTGGTGTTTCCGCAGGGAATGCGATGTTAGGATGCTTAGGATCGTAAGTTTGCAACGACAATATGCCTAGTTAATTAGGATATTGCAAGTAGAAGTCCTATTAAAATGAGTATTCAAGATCGGCTGAGAGAAGAACGCATGCGTCTTGGCCTCAAGCAAGCCGAGATGGCCGAGGCGGCCGGTGTGGGGTTCAGCACTTATCAAACCTACGAGCAAACCGGGCGTTTCCCCAATGCTGATACCCTTGCCAGCCTTTATTTGGTGGGGGTTGACGTTCAATACGTGGTGACTGGGAAGCGCAGCGTCGACCAGCTATCGGACGAGCAGCAGACCTTGCTCGCTCAATGGGGCAAGCTGGATGAGCGGGGCAGGGCGGTGGTCACGACAGTGATGCAGACCTACAACGAGCATGATGCCGGCGGAGAAAACTGAGTTTGACTGGTGGGCGCAATCGACGCCTGTCGCATCATGTAGCGTGCTCTCCCGCGACAGACGACATATCCCTCATTGATTTCCGTTTCCAGCATCTGGCCAGCGCAGATTTTGTACTAGCTCAAGCCAAGCTGTTTCCCTGGTAGGAATTGCTCTCAAGGGGCATTAGTATGCTTTTGTATTAATGCATGGAGGGTAAAGCTATGGCACGGCGCAAGGAATCCCTGCTCGAAGTCCTGATGGAGATCGCGGCCAAGCTGCCGTGGCAGGTCGGCCTCGCCTTGGCCTTCGTCGCTTACCTCATCTTTCATCACTTCGCCTTACTACCCCCCCATCATCCCCGCTTCCCTGGGCAGCAACGGCCCCGGCCCCACGCTGGGCGATAGAATGAGCCGCCAGTTGCTGGTGTCGTTTTCCTTTGTCTTTCAGTACCTCGTCCCACTCTGCTTCGTCTTGGGCGCTTTTATCTCCTACCGTACCCGCCGCCGGCAAGCTGAACTGCACCGCAACGTGTCGGCCAATCCAAGCCGGGAGACGCTGGAAAAGCTGTCGTGGCGAGAGTTCGAACACCTCACTGCCGAACTCTTCCGGCGCGAGGGCTTCCGTGTCGTGCAGCAGGGCGGGGATGGCCCCGACGGCGGCGTGGACCTGGAGCTGTACATGGGCAAAGACAAATACCTGGTGCAGTGCAAGCAGTGGAAAACCAGCAAGGTCGGCGTGGCCATCGTGCGCGAGCTGTACGGCGTCATGACCGCTCGCCATGCGGTGGGCGGCTACGTCGTAGCGTCGGGCGAATTCACCGAGGACGCCAAGCACTTCGCCGAAGGGCGCTCCATACGGTTGGTGCCGGCGCAAAAGGTGTTGGCCATGCTCCAGCAGCAGGCGGGGCAGCAGAGCACACCGTCACCCGCTACCTCGTCCGTGCCGGTGTGTCCAAGTTGCGCCAGCCCTATGGTGCTGCGCACGGCTCAGAAGGGCGAGCGGGCGGGGGAGAAGTTCTGGGGCTGTTCGCGATTCCCGGCGTGCCGGGGGATTAGGAAGGTGGGGTAAGCGGGCCTTTGGGGCCGCCTATTAATTAGTATGTGAGAAAACGCAATGTCACAGTCTACCGCTAAAGCCAGAGTTACTCTTAGCTTCGAGGCAAAACTCGGCGAGATGGAGTTCTTCCTAAAGATGATTGAGTCAGAGTGGAAAGCCACCATCTTGGAGCTAGAACAAAAAGGCCAGTTAAAAGACCTCACCCATCAAGAAAGAGTAAATTATTTCTTCAGTGGATTCTCCAACTCATTTCAATCAATAAAAGATGTCCTGAACTCTATAACTGGGGCTGCCCCTTGGAGTGCGTTCTCGTCAATTGAAAATTTCTCCTTTATCAAAAACTCAAGGAATGCAATCACTCATGACGGGCTTCAACTAATTAGCACCTTTAACGATGGTCGATATTACGTTGAGCACGCGGGTGGCTCACTGAGGCGCTATGATGATAAAAATAATGAGGTTGAGATACCTTGCCCAGCCGAGGAAATCGTTACTGTTTGTAAGCGGTTTTATTTAGATTTATTAAAAATAATAAAAGAGATAATCGAAGCCAATCCATTATCTTTTGAGGTTGGTAATCAAGACGTTTCCATCATGGTTGCACAATCTATAAATGAGAATTCAGTAGTTCCTGATTTTGTAAAGGATATGCTGAAAGGAAATAAAACACTAATTGGCGATGCAGTGGCGCAAATGGGGAAGTATAACAGCTCAGCACTTATCAAAAAAATAGATGAGCGAATCTCGAAAAGCTCTTCAGAAAGCACATAACTATGTGCTCAACCCACGATCACTTCGCTCGCTGGACTCGAAAAAGCTATGCCTTTGCTCGCCGGTTCGCAAAAATGTTCCTGAACGTCTGCTTCTCCAAATCTGCTACTACTGCTTTGGGTCGACTCTTGCCTTTTGTACTCGGCATTCTCTGCCATCCCCGTGCGGAGCCTCTGGCACCCGTACGTGCCGGGTAGGTCACGCATGACCTGACCCTATCTCCTCGCTTCCCACCTTACAGCTTTTCCCCCGCCTTCTTTGGTCCAGTAGCCGCTACGGCTTCAGCCGTAGCGGTGGGGCCGTCTCTCTTCGTCCCGCCGTGTAGGGGCCGGTGCGACTGTCAGACCCGTTCGAGCACGACCTCAGCCTGTGGATGCTGATCTGGTGGAGAACCCATCAGTACCAGCCCGGTGCGAAGTCGGGGTTGGCGATGCGCTCGCTGCGATCGAGCCCGGCGATGGCCTGCTGTTCTTCTTCGCTCAGGGTGAGGGTTGGCACATTCAGGTTGGCTGCCAGGTTGGCGCGCTGGGTCGACGACGGGATCACCGCGAAGCCTTGCTGCCGCAGCCAGGCGAGGGTGAACTGTTCCGGGGTGACGCCGTGCCGGGCGGCGATGCGCTGCAGCACCGGCTCCTGCATTACCTTCAGGGGATCAGCTGGTCGCGGCCCAGGTGTTCGGCCCACACCTTGGTGGTGACGAAGACCTCGTCGCGCGGGGCACGCCGCTGTGCGCCAGCGCCTGGCCGGCTTCGGCTTCGTTGTCGTCGATCTGGGCGGTGTCGATGTGGCGGTAGCCCAGTTCGAGGCCGGTCGTTACCGAGTCGATGACTTGTTGGTCCTCCTGGCGGAAGGTGCCGAGTCCGATGCGGGAATGGTCATGAGTGTTCCTTTGCTTGGATGGTAGTAGAGGGGGCGACGCGTATTACGACGCAGCGGCGACGGCGCGGCGGTCCAGGCGGCCACTCCAATGGGTGATGGCGAGCGCCAGCAGCACCACCAGCGCGCCGACCCAGGGCGTGGTCATCAGGCCGGCGTGTTCGACGATCAGCCCGCCGCCCCAGGCGCCGCCGGCGATGCCCAGGTTGAAGGCGGCGATGTTGAGGCCGGAGGCGACGTCCACCGCGTGCGGGGCGTGGCGTTCGGCCTGTTGCACCACGTAGAGCTGCAGGCCGGGCACGTTGCCGAAGGCGACCGCTCCCCACAGCAGCACCGTGGCCAGGGCGAGCCAGCTGTTGTGGGCGGTGAAGGTCAGCAGCAACAGCACGCCGGCCAGCAGCAGGAAGATGCGTTGCAGCGCGTGGATCGGGCCGTGACGGTCGGCGAGGCGGCCGCCCCAGAGGTTGCCGACAGCGACCGACACGCCGTAGACCAGCATTACCAGGCTGACGGCGCCGGCGCTGAAGCCGGACACCTGCTGCAGGATGGGGGCGAGGAAGGTGAAGGCGACGAAGGAGCCGCCGTAGCCGAGCGCGGTCTTGGCGTACACCATCAGTAGGCGCGGCTGGCGCAGCACGCCGAGCTGCTGCAGCAGCGAGGCCGGCGGGCTGTGGCGGATGGTGGCGGGCACGAACAGCAGGCTGCCGATGAAGGCGATCACGCCCAGCGCAGAGACGGCGAGGAAGGTTTCGCGCCAGCCGAAGTGCTGGCCGATGAAGGTGCCCAGCGGCACGCCGGTGACCAGCGCCACGGTGAGGCCGGTGAACATGGTGGCGATGGCGCTGGCGGCCTTGTCCTTGGCCACCAGGCCGGTGGCGATGGTGGAGCCGATGGAGAAGAACACGCCGTGCGCCAGACCGGTGAGCACGCGGGCCACGATCAGCGAGGCATAGCCCGGTGCTTGCCAGGCCAGCAGGTTGCCGACGGTGAACAACGCCATCAGTGCCAGTAGCAGTTGCTTGCGCGGCAGGCGGCCGGTGAGCGCGGTCAGGAGCGGCGCGCCGACGGCGACGCCGAGCGCGTAGAGGCTGACCAGCAAGCCGGCCGAGGGCAGGCTGACCTTGAGGTCGGCGGCGATGGTCGGAATCAGGCCGACGATGACGAATTCGGTGGTTCCGATGGCGAAGGCGCTGATGGTCAGCGCCAACAGGGCGATCGGCATGATGAGCACTCCGTGGGATGAGGGAGTGCTGAGTATCGCGGCTTTACTGTTGCAGAAAAATGCGGTCTGATGGCAAGGATATTTGACTGAAATGCAACAATAAAAACCAGTACCGAAGAACTGCTGGCCTTCGTCCGCGTCGTCGACGCCGGCTCCATCACGGCGGCGGCCGGGCAACTGGGGCAGACCACCTCCGGGGTGAGCCGGGCCTTGAGCCGGCTGGAGGACAAGCTCGCCACCACCTTGCTCAACCGCACCACGCGCCGGCTGGAGCTGACCGAGGAAGGGCGGCTGTTCCTGGGGCAGCAGCTGGCAGGACGGGGATGGTGAGGGCCTGGGCGCTTGCCGCGTGGCCAGGCTCCCGCCTTCCGTGTTTGAGTTCGTTCCGCGTCTTGCCTACACTTCGCCTGCAACGGCAGGCCGCCGCCAACGCCCCTCTGAACCCGGCCTGGCCGGACGGGACGGCCACTTCTTTTTCGAGGCGCCTCGCATGTCGACCGAACCCTCGCGCCAGCCCGGCGCGCTGAAAATGCCCGCGGCGACGCCCGCGATACCCCGCACGGTGTGGGCGCTGGGCTTCGTCAGCCTGTTCATGGACGTGTCGTCGGAGTTGACCCACAGCTTGCTGCCGCTGTTTCTGGCCGGGACGCTTGGCGCCAGCGCGCTGACCATCGGGGTGATCGAAGGCATCGCCGAGGCGACTGCCCTGATCGTCAAGATATTCTCTGGGGCCATCAGTGACTTCATCGGCCGGCGCAAGGGCCTGTTGCTGCTGGGGTATGGGCTGGCGGCGCTGACCAAGCCGTTGTTTCCGCTCGCCACCTCGGCCGAAACGGTGTTCGTCGCGCGCTTTCTCGACCGCATCGGTAAGGGTATCCGGGGGGCGCCGCGCGATGCGCTGGTGGCCGATATCGCGCCGGCCGAGATTCGCGGCGCCTGCTTCGGCCTGCGCCAGTCGATGGACACGGTGGGGGCGTTTCTCGGTCCCCTGCTGGCGATCGCGCTGATGGCGGCTTTCGCCGGCAATATTCCGCTGGTGTTGTGGTTCGCGGTGGCGCCCGCCACCGTGGCGGTGGGGCTGATCGTGGCTGGGGTGGACGAGCCCGGACACGGCCCGGCGGCGCATCGTTTCCGCTCGCCGATCCACTGGCGCGTGCTGCGCGAGTTTCCGGCGCCGTACTGGTGGGTGGTGGGGATCGGCGCGGTGTTCACGCTGGCCCGCTTCAGCGAGGCGTTCCTGGTGCTGCGTGCCCAGCAGTTGGGCTTGTCGGCCACCTGGGTGCCGGCGGTGATGGTGGTGATGTCGCTGGTCTACAGCCTGGCGGCGTATCCGGTGGGCCGGCTGTCGGACCGCATGAGCCGCACCGCCCTGCTGGGAGTGGGCTTGCTGTTCTTGGTGCTGGCGGACCTGGTGCTGGCCCGGGCGGGCTCGGTGGCGGGCCTCTTGACCGGCGTGGCGCTGTGGGGGCTGCACATGGGGTTCAGCCAGGGCATTCTGGCCACGCTGGTGGCCGACACCACGCCGGGTGGGCTGAAGGGCACGGCGTTCGGCGTGTTCAACCTGGTGAGTGGCGGCTGCATGTTGTGCGCCAGCGTGATCGCGGGCTGGCTGTGGCAGGCGCACGGCTCGGCCACGACCTTCTACGCCGGGGCGGTGTTCGCGCTGTCGGCCTTGCTGCTGCTGGGCGGCCGGCGCGGACGGCGGGCCCGGCCGGGGTGACCTTTCCGGTGCCGGGGCCGGATGGCGGCCAGACGGGGGATACGCGATGACATGGACCCAGTTGCTCGCGCAGTACGGTTACCTGGCGGTGTTCGTCGGTGCACTGCTGGAGGGCGAGACCGTGCTGGTGCTGGCGGGCTTTGCCGCGCACCAGGGTTATCTGTCGTTTTTCTGGGTGGTCGCGCTCGCCTTGTGCGGCGGCACGCTGGGCGACCAGACCTTCTTTTGGCTGGGGCGGCGCTACGGTACGGCGCTGCTGGAGCGTTTCCCGCGCTGGAAGCCGGGGGCGCAGCGGGCGAACCGGTTGTTGCGGCGGTTTCACGCCGCGCTGATCATCGGCGTGCGCTTCCTGTACGGGCTGCGCGTGGTCGGGCCGATGGCGATCGGCATGAGCGGGGTGCCGGTGTGGCGTTTTGCCGTGCTCAACCTGATTGGTGCGGCGCTCTGGGCGCTGCTGGTCGCCGGCGCCGGTTTCCTGTTTGGGCACGCGCTGCAATGGCTGTTTGCCGACATCAAGCGTTACGAGGAGGGGGCGTTGCTGCTGATCGCCGCCCTGGTGGTGGCGTTCGGTCTGTGGCGCCGCCTGCGGCAGCGCGGGGGGTGAACGGGGAGGGAGGAGTGAAGGTCGCTGCAAGGCAATAAGTCGTCGTTTCAAGACATGTCTTGGGCGAAGCAATGGCCATGATGGGGGCATGCCTACGCCTGTCCGGCCGCCGCTGGCCCTAGGGTGGTCGCGGGCGGGATGGGCGTGCGCGTCTTTGCAATGCGTCCCCGCCCGGGCGGGGGCTTTGGGTTTGTATTCCTGATGACGACTTTTCCTGTGCAGGCGTCGGCCGTGGGTGGCTGGCGCACCGTCTTGCGCTCGGTGGCGGCGTTGCTGCTGGGCTATACCATCCTGATGGCCGGCAACGGCCTGTTCACCACGCTCACCGCCTTGCGGCTGATCGGCAGCGGTTTGTCCACGACGCTGACCGGTCTGGTGCAGTCGCTGTATTACGTCGGTTTCTTCGCCGGCACCTTCGCCTGCGGCGGCCTGATCCGCCAGGTGGGCCATCACCGCGCCTTCGCCGTGATGGCGGCGACCATCACCTGCGTGGCGCTGGCGCAGTCGCTCGGGGTCAGCCCCTGGCTGTGGGCCTTGTGCCGCCTGCTGACCGGGATGGCGCTGGTGGGCATCTTCATGGTGATGGAGAGCTGGCTCAACGGCTGCGCCGCCAACCATCTGCGCGGCCAGGTGATGTCGGTGTACATGATCACGGGCTATCTCGGCATCAGCGCCGGGCAGTGGCTGCTGAATGTGCCGCTGTCGGCGAGCGGCAGCCTGTTCAGCGTGGTGGGCATCTTGTTTGCGCTGTCGGCGATTCCGGTGACGCTGACCACGCCGGGGACGCATCTGGGGGTGTCGCCCAATCTGCTCGAAACCATCTTCCGCCTGCTTGCCACGGTGCGTCAGATGGCGCGGCTGGCGCCGATCGGACTCGGCGCAACGCTGGTGGCGGGCGGCCTGAGCGGGGCGTTCTACACCATGATCCCGGTGTTCTTCGCGCGCCACGGTTACGGCGAGGCGGACATCGCCGAGTTCATGGGCTTGTCGATGCTGGCGGCGCTGTCGCTGCAGTGGCCGGTGGGGCGCTTGTCCGACCGGGTGGACCGGCGCACGCTGCTGGCGCGGCTGTGCCTGGCCATCGGCGCCATCGCCCTGGTGATCGCGTTGAGCGGCAAGACGGCGTGGATGCTGTGGCTGATCCTGGCCTACGTCAGCGTCACCTTCACCCTGTACGGCGTCGCCAGCGCCATCGTCAACGACGTGATGCCGCCGGAGTCGCGCATCGATACCAGTTCGGTGCTGCTGCTGGCGTTTGCCGCCGGCGGCATCGCCGGCCCGCTGCTGGTGTCGCTGTTCATGGACGGGCTCGGGCCGGCAGGCTATTTCTACTGTTCGGCGGTGCTGAGTTTCGGCCTGCTCGCGGTGATGGTGCGGTACCGCCCGCCAGCCCGAGACGCGTGAGCGCACCGCTTGCCACGCGCGGAGGCGGCGGCAATAATCGCGGCTCGTTGGCGAACAGGGAGACGGGCATGGTGATCGGTGAGGCGAGGGTGGAGCGGCTGGTGGTGCATCGCGTGGGCAATCCGGCGCGCGGCGAGCCGCTGCAGCTGTCGGAGCGCACCACCGCGGCCGACGACGGGGTGTCGGCGCTGATTCTCGACGGCTACCTCAAGGGTATCGTGTCGGACAAGAAGAAGTACCAGTTCGTGCACGAGTCCGACCTCAACCTCAACGAGCTCTATCACTATTCGCGCCAGTTCTTCCGCGACGAGCTGGATTTTCTCGAGCTGTCGCGGCGCATCGCGCGCCACCTCTACGCGCGCTCGCAGCATCCCAACATCAGCGCCGGCGACCTCTTGGTAGTACTGTTTTCCGGGCTCGCCGACGGCGACGAGCCGCAGCGCGCGCTGGGGGTGTTCAAGTCGGAGATCCGCGACGATTTCCTCACCGTGATCGAGTCCGGGGCAGTGTTCGATCTCGGCCACGCCTCCGGCATCAACCCGCGCTTGATCGACAAGGGGGCGCTGCTGTTGGAGCACGGGCCGACGGTGTACGCCGTGGACCGCCTGGGCCAGCAGGCCAAGTTCTGGCTCGACGACTTCCTGCAGGCGCTGCGCGTGCCCGATACCGCCTCGCGCAGCCGCATGGTGGCCGAGGTGGTGGAGCAGATCTCCGGCGAGATCGAGGATCCGCTGGCGCAGGCGCGTTTCAAGGACGAATGCCTGGCGCTGTGCCAGGCGGAAGAAGCGGTGTCGGCGGGCCAGGTGAGCGAGGTGGCGGAGCGCTTCGTGCCGCGCCAGCAGGTCGACCACGCTTTCGACAGCGCCGCCGAGTCGTACGGTTTCGCGCTCGACGATGAGGCGGCGGTGCCGGCGCAGGGCATGGCGCGGCGCCTGGAGCGCACCCTGAGCAAGGTGGGGGTGGGGCACGGTGTGAGCATGCTGCTGCCGTCCTCGCTCGGCCTGCAGAATTTCCACTCGCTGGATGACGGCGAGGGCGGGTTGACGCTGACGATCAAGCTGCGCCGCCGCGACTAGCGGCGCGCCGGGTTGGCCGAAGTCCGGCCGCCGGGGGCGATTATGTCTAGACAAGTTGGGGGCGTGCTATAGTGTCGGACATCGTTTCCTTACGCCGAGAGCGCGCCTCCATGTCCAGCACCGCCACCAAACCCGTTCCCGCCTACGCGCAAATCAAGGACTACGTCCGCCGCCAGATCGAGAGCGGCGCCTGGCCGGTGGATAGCCTGATCCCGTCCGAGCACGAGCTGGTCAAGCAGTTCGGGGTGTCGCGCATGACGGTGCACCGCGCGCTGCGCGAGCTGACCGCCGAGCAGGTGCTCACCCGGGTACAGGGGGCGGGCACCTTCGTCACCGGGCAGAAGTACCAGTCGACGCTGATCGAGATCAAGAGCATCGCCGAGGAGATCAAGAGCCGCGGCGACCAGCACAGCAGCGAGGTGCTGATCCTGGAGCGCACCAGCGACGCCAAGGCGCTGGCGGCGCTGGAACTGCCGGCCAAGGCCTACGCCTTCCACTCGCGCATCGTGCATTTCGAGAACGGCGTGCCGATCCAGCTGGAAGACCGTTTCGTCAATCCGCGCCTCTACCCGCACTACCTCGAGCAGGACTTCCACATCATCACCCCCAACGAATACATGACGCGCGAGGCGGCACTGCAGCGCGCCGAGTACGTCATCACCGCGCGCCTGCCGGACGCGGTGGCGCGCCATCGCCTGCAGATGGAGATCGGCGACCCCTGCCTGGTGCTGCACCGCCGCACCTGGGCGCACGATCAGGTGGCGACCGACGTCATGCTGTGGCACCCGGGCTCGCGCTTCCAGTTCAGCGGCCGCTTCTGAGGCGGTTTTTCCCGGTCGGGCTGTCGGCGCGCTGGTGCGGTGGCCGTGCACTTGTATAGACAATAGAGCTGCGCTACACTGGCTGAACTTGTATAGACATTAGGGCGCCCTGGCGGTCGCCCGACGGGAGAAGCCAGATGAGCAAGCCGCAGCACGACGCCGGCGACACGGCGACGGTGCCGGGTCGCCCCCCTCGCTACACGCTGATCCGCCGTGCGGCGCTGGAGGCGCGGCCGTGGAAGAACGGCGGCGGGGTGACACGCGAGATCGCCGTGTTCCCCGAGGGGGCCGGCATGGACGATTTCGTCTGGCGCGTGAGTCTGGCCGACGTCGCGGCGGCCGGGCCGTTCTCGCGTTTTCCCGGCGTCGACCGTACTCTGGTGCTGCTCTCCGGCGACGGCATGGTGTTGCATCAGGACGACGGCACGCAGCACGCGCTGGCTCGTCCGCTCGAGCTGGCCGTCTTTGCCGGCGAGACGCCGATCGACGCCACCCTGCACGGCGGCGCCACGCGCGACTTCAACCTGATGCTGCGCCGCGACGCCGCCCGGGGCCGCGTTGAGGTATGGCAGGGGGCCGGCCGCCACGTGCTCGACGGCGATGTGGTGCTGCTGTTCTGCGCGCAGGGCCGGGTCGAGCTATCTCTCGGCGACGACGCGCCGATGGCGCTCGAAGCCGACGACACCCTGCGCCTCGACGCCGCCGCCGCGCTTGCCTGCCGCGTGGAAGGCGACGGCGCACTGCTCGCCGTCAGCATCCGCCTGCTGCCGCTCACCCCTTCAGACCGTTCTTGAGGTTGGCCGATGACACTTTCCACCCACTCCCTGTTTGCCGAACGCGCGCTGCTGCCCGAGGGCTGGCGCCGTAACGTCCTGCTGCGCTGGGACGCGCATGGCCTGCTGAGCTCCGTCGAGGCCGACGCGCTACCGCCCGAGGGCGTCAAGCGTGCCGCCGGGCCGGTGATCGCCGGCATGCCGAACCTGCACTCGCACGCCTTCCAGCGCGCCATGGCCGGACTCACCGAGTACCTCGGCCATCCGCAGGACAGCTTCTGGAGCTGGCGCAGCCTGATGTACCGCTTCGCCGGACGGTTGACGCCGGACACGCTGGAGGCCGTGGCACGCCAGCTCTACGTCGAGATGGCCAAGGCCGGCTACACCTCGGTGTGCGAGTTCCACTACGTGCACCACGACGCCAACGGCAAGCCTTACGCCAATCCGGCCGAGCACTGCGAGCGTCTGATCGCCGCCGCCGCCGACGCTGGCATCGGCCTCACGCTGCTGCCGGTGCTGTACCAGCAAAGCGGTTTCGGCGGCAAGCCGCCGCTGCCGGAGCAGGCACGCTTCATCGCTAGTACCGACTGGATGCTCGATCTGCTGGCACGGTTGCGCCGCGACCATCCGCAGCATGCCGGCCTGCGCTACGGCGTGGCACCGCACTCGCTGCGTGCCGTCACGCCGGCCACGCTGGAAGCCTTGCGCAGCGGCCTGCACGGTGCCGACCCCGGCGCGCCGATCCACATTCACATCGCCGAGCAGACCAAGGAAGTCGACGACTGCGTGGCCGAGCTGGGCAAGCGCCCGGTGCGCTGGCTGCTCGACAACCAGCCGCTCGACGAACGCTGGTGCCTGGTGCACGCCACCCACATGACGCCGGACGAAACCGCCGACCTGGCGGCGAGCGGCGCGGTGGCCGGCATCTGCCCGACCACCGAGGCCAACCTCGGCGACGGCATCTTCGATGGCGTGAACTACCTCGCTGCCGGCGGCAACTGGGGTATCGGTTCGGACAGCCACGTCAGCGTGTCGCTGGTCGAGGAACTGCGCCTCCTGGAGTACAGCCAGCGCCTGCGCGACCGGCGCCGCAACGCGCTCGCCAGCGCCGACGCCCCGGTGGTGGCGGACCGGCTTTACGCCCAGGCGGTGGCTGGCGGCGCCCTGGCGACCGGGCGGCCGGTGGCGGGGCTGGCGATCGGTCAACGTGCCGACCTGCTGGTGCTCGATGCCGAACACCCCAACTTGGCGCAGCGCGTGGCTGACCAACTGCTGGCCGGGCTGGTGTTCTGCCAGCACGGCGAGACGCCGATCCGCGACGTCTACGCCGGCGGCCGGCGCATCGTCGCCGAGCGACGCCACGTTTCCGAGGCAGCAGCAGCGCGGGGCTATCGGCAGGCGCTGGCCGAGCTGCTGGGCTGAGAGCGGGTAAATAAATCGGCGGCGCGCTTCCATCCCGGCTCTGCGATGCTTGCTACGATTTCTTTCACCCGTTCTGACTCTTAAGCCTATTTCAGTAGGCGAGCGAGCCAAAACAGGTTGGGTGCCGCCAGCGCATAGGAACAGAATGTACACGGAGTACATGAGGATTCCGTATTGCTGAGCCAATCTCTGCGTGCAAATCTTCGATTTGCTCAGCGATAGATTGGCACGCAGTACTGCCGGCGCTCAAGATGTGAAGGCGCAGCCGCCTAATGAAATGGGCTCTTACCACTTCTGCACGGAATTGGACAATGGATACCCCGATCTACACCCTGCACCGCGGCAGCGCGCCGCTGTTGATCTCGATGCCGCACGTCGGCACCGAACTGCCGGCCGAATTGACCGGGCGCCTGGCGCCGGTGGCGGCCGAACTGGACGATACCGACTGGCACCTGCCGCGGCTGTATGACTTCGCCGTCGCACTGGGCGCCTCGATCCTGATCCCGCGTTACTCGCGCTACGTCGTCGACCTCAACCGCCCGCCGGACAACGCCAACCTCTACCCGGGCCAGGACACCACCGGGTTGTGCCCGGTCGACACCTTCGCCAAGGTGCCGCTATACCGCGCGGGCGAAGAGCCGGATGGCGCCGAGATCGAGCGCCGCGTCGAGCGCTACTGGCACCCCTACCACCAGGCGCTGCAGGACGAGCTGGCTCGCATCAAGGCCGAGCACGGCGTGGCGCTGTTGTGGGAGGCGCATTCGATCCGTTCCGAGGTGCCGCGCTTCTTCGAAGGCAAGCTGCCCGACTTCAACCTGGGCAGCGCCAGCGGCGCGTCCTGCGGCGCGGGCCTGGGCGAGCGTCTGCTGGCGGTGGCGCAGGGTTTCCCGGCCTACAGCGCGGTGCTCAACGGCCGCTTCAAGGGCGGCTACATCACCCGTGCCTACGGCCAGCCGGCCGACGGCGTGCATGCGATCCAGCTCGAGCTGTCGCTCGCCACCTACATGGAAGAGCAGGCGCCGTACGCCTACGACGAGGTACGGGCGGCACGGGTGCAGCCGGTGCTGCGCGCGCTGCTGGCGAGCCTGCTGCAGTGGGCGGATCGGCCGGCCTGAGAACGTGTGAATAAATCGGCGGCGCGGCCCCTGATCGAGGCTCATGGGCTGCTCGGTGCGTGCGAATCTCCGGTGGCGATTCGCCCAGCCATGATCCTCATGGATCGCATGTCCATTGCGGTTGCTGCGCGGCTCTTCACCTCGCCGAGGGGCGTTCGCGACGATTTCTTTCGCATGCTCTGACGCCTTGGCCGCCGCTGCGGCCCCGTTCCCGATGCCGTAGCGGTTCTCCTCGACGCGCTTGTCAGGCAGACTAGCGCTTATTCGCCATCGCTACGCCGTTCGTCTGATGAATCCCTCGCTGTCCGTCCGCCATTACCTGCCCGAAACGCAGGCTCACAGCCACGACCACGCCCAACTGGTGTTCGGGCTGGACGGCGCGTTGCAGGTGGACGTCGAAGGGCGTGCCGGGCGCGTCGCGGCGCAGCAGCTGGCGGTGATTCCCACCGCCTGCCGTCACGCCTTCGCCGGCGACGGTGCCAGCTCCTGCCTGGTGCTGGACGTCCCCGCCGACGCCGACGCGCTGGCGCGGCTGCTGGGCCGTGGTGCCGACGCCGTGTGCCGCCTGCTCGATACCCCGGGCACGCGGGCGCTGACGCCGGCGCTGGGGACGCTGGTGAGCGGACTGGCGGCCTTGCCGTCGCTCGACGACCAGGCCATCGGCCGCCACGGTGCCGCCCTGCTGCTGGCCGGGCTGGCCCAGCCCCAGCCGGCGCTGGCCTTGCCGGGCCTGCCGCTGGCCAGGCTCGACGCCTTCATCGACCGCCATTGCGCCCATCCGCTGCAGGTGCGCGATCTGGCCGAGCAGGCGGGACTGGCGCCGTCGCGGTTTCACGAACGCTTCCTCGCCGAGACCGGGCTGCGCCCGATGGAGTACGTGCGCCGCCGCCGGCTGCGCCTGGCGCGCCTGCTGCTCACCACCACCGCGTTGCCGGTGGGCGAGGTGGCGGCGCGCACGGGCTACGCCTCGCAGAGCGCCTTCACCAGCGCGCTGGTGCGCGAGTACGGCGAGACGCCGAGCGCGCTGCGCCGTGCCGCACGGGCGGAGTCGCGCGCCAAGCCGGCGTAGCCCCGCGACAGATTTTTTCTCTTTCCTTCACTACACTGCCGGACGTAATGGGGCAGAGCGCGTGCGCGCGCCGGCCCGCAACGGACCAACGGGAGTGATGGTGATTCAAGGTGTGTTGTACGGCCTCGCGGCCGGCGCCCTGTGGGGCATGGTGTTTCTGGCGCCGCGCGCGCTGTCGGCGTTCTCGCCGCTGGAGCTGGCCTCGTGCCGCTACCTGAGCTACGGCGTGGTGTCGTGGCTGATGCTGTGGCCGGTGTGGCGCACCGTGCGCGGGAAACTGCAGCGCGAGGACTGGCTGGCGCTGCTGCGCCTCTCGCTGATCGGCAACATCATCTACTACGTGCTGTTGATCAGCGCGGTGCAACTGGTCGGCATCGCGCCGACCTCGCTCATCATCGGCGTGCTGCCGGTGCTGACCACGTTGATCGGCAGCCGCGAGCACGGCGCCTTGCGCCTCTCCGCGCTGGCCTTGCCGCTGGCGCTGATCATGGCGGGGGTGGCGGCGATCAACCTCGACGTGTTCCTCTACGCGCCGGACCCGGCCCACGGCGGCGCCGGCTGGCTGGTCAAGCTTGGCGGCCTCGCCTGCGCTGTCGCTGCCCTGGTGTCGTGGACCTGGTACGCGGTGGCCAATGCGCGCTACCTGCGCCGCCACCCGCGCTTCAACAGCCACGAATGGTCGTTGCTGACCGGGGTGTGCACCGGGGCGCTGGCGCTGCTGCTGGCGTTGCCGGCGGGTTGGCTGGCGCTGTCGGCGCCGGCGTCGCCCAGGCGCGACTGGGGGCTGTTCGCCGGCATTACGGTGGCGGTGGCGCTGGGGGCTTCGGTGCTCGGCACCGGCTTCTGGAACGCCGCCAGCCGCCGCCTGCCGCTCACCCTGAGCGGCCAGCTGATCGTGTTCGAGACGCTGTTCGCGCTGTTCTACGGCTTCCTCTACGAGTGGCGCTGGCCGCGTCCGTTCGAGGGCCTGGCGATGCTGCTGCTGCTGGGCGGGGTGCTGTGGTCGTCGTGGCTGCACCTGCAGCCGGCGGAGCCTTTGGCCGACGAGATGCCGGTGTGAGAACCTGCTCTCAACGTGACTGCGGGTCGTGATCTCGGGTTGGGTGGACTGCGTGCAAATCTTCGATTTGCTCAGCGATCTGGAATCCTCATGGACTCCGTGTCCATGCCGGTTCCTGCGCTCCAGCCGCCCCTCGCTGACGACCGCTCGTTACACGTTGAGAACAGGTTCCGAACGGTCGTCATGCTCCACCGGCCATGACGGTGGCTCAGCCCAACCGGTCGTAGCCAGGATGGCCGGGCGGCACCAGTTCGGCGGCGAGGAAGTCGATGAAGGCGCGCACCGCCGGCACCAGCCCGCGTCGGCTCGGGAACACCGCGTGCAGGATGCCGCCGGGGATGACGTAGTTCGGTAGCAGCCGCATCAGTCGTCCTGTCGCCAGCGATTCGTGGCACAGCTGCGCCGGCAACAGCGCCACCCCCAGCCCGGCCTCGGCCGCCTCGGTCAGCACCATCAGGTCGTCGGTGATCAGCCGTGGCTGTTCGATCTGCACGCTGTAGTTGTGGCCGACCTCGTCGAGCAGTGCGAGATGGCCGCGCCCGTCCGGCCAGTTCATCGACAGCGCCGGCAGCCGCGCCACGTCGGCCGGGCTCGCCGGGGTGCCGTACTGTTCCAGCAAGGCGGGGCTCGCCACCAGCACCTGGCGGGCGATGCCGAGCCGGCGTGCCACCAGGCTGGCGCTGTCCTCGATCACGCTGCGCACCCGGATCGCCACGTCGATGCCGTCCTCAATCAGATCGACGCGGCGGTTGGTCGCCTCCAGCAGCAGTCGCACCTGCGGATGCTGCTGCATGAAGCGCGGCAGAATCGGACCGAGTTCGGTTTTGGCCAGCAGCTCCGGGCAGCTGACGCGGATCAGGCCGCGTGCCTCGGCGGTGACGCGCGAGACGCTCTCCTCGGCGGCGTCGGCTTCGGCCAACATGGCCTGGCAGTGGTCGTAGAAACTGGCGCCGACCTCGGTCAGCGCCAGCTTGCGCGTGGTGCGCTGCAGCAGGCGCACGCCGAGCTCTTCTTCCAGCCCGGCCACGCGCCGCGACAGGCGCGACTTGGGAATCCCCAGCACGCGGGAGGCGGCGTTGAAGCCGCCGTGTTCGACTACCTTGGCGAAGAACAGCAGATCGTTGAGGTCGCGCATGGCGATTGTCCTATGAGTGGAACAATGCTTCTTATTTTAGCTGTCTAGTGGCGATTGGCGATAAAACCTACTATGCACCTGTACCCACTTTTTACAGGAGCACCACCATGAAACTGCTTCACATCGATTCCAGCATCCTCGGCAACTCCGTTTCGCGTCAGCTGACCTCCGCCCTGGTCGACAACGTCCGTCGCCAGCATCCGGCTCTCGAAGTGAGCTACCGCGACCTGGCCGGGGCCGAAATCGCTCACCTGTCGGGCGAGATCATCGGCGCCAACTTCACGCCGGAAGCGGACTGGACCGCCACCCAGCGCAACGAGAAGGTGCTGACCGACGAGCTGATCGCCGAGTTCCTGGCCGCCGACGTGATCGTGATCGGTGCTCCGATGTACAACTTCTCGATCCCGTCGCAGCTCAAGGCCTGGATCGACCGCGTGGCCGCCGCCGGCCGCACCTTCAAGTACACCGAGAACGGTCCGGTCGGCCTGGCCGGCGGCAAGAAGGTGCTGGTCGCCTCCAGCCGTGGCGGCGTGTACTCCACCGAGCAGGGCCGCCTGATGGACTTCCAGGAAGACTACCTGAAGACCGTGCTGGGCTTCCTCGGCATCACCGACGTCGAGATCGTCCGTGCCGAAGCAGTCAACATGGGCGAAGACCAGCGCGCCACCGCGATTCATGCGGCCAAGTCGGCGATTGCTTCCATTGCCGTGTAAATCACGCTACGCAGGAAACCAAAAGGGGCTTCGGCCCCTTTTTTCATGCTGTCGCCCGCGCCGAGTCCGCGCTAGCATCAGGGTAGAGGAGGGCGTGGTATGGACATCCTGGCGCTGATCGGCGAACAAAGGTTGGCCGAAGCGGCGGAAAAGGGCGAGCTAAGCAATCTGGCCGGCGAGGGCCAGCCGTTGCCGGAGGACGACATCAGCCCCCTGGTGCCGCCCGAGCAGCGCATGGCCTGGCGCATCCTGAAGAACGCTGGCTACTTGCCGCCGGAACTGGAGGCGCGGCGCGAGGCGGTGCAGCTGGCCATGACGCTGGCCGACGCCGAGGGCGATGCGCTCTCGCGCGGACTCAAGCGCCTGGCGCTGCTCAACCAGCGTCTGACCGAGGTGGGGCTCCCTCCCGTGAGTGCCGAGGGGGCGTACGGCGCCAAGCTGCTGCGCCGGCTGGAGCGCTAGCGGGACGAACGGCGCTGCCGCAGCGGTGCGCCGTTTGTTAGGATGGAGGTTTTCCAGCCATCCATCCCGTCATCCCGGACCCGCCATGAGTCAATACTGGAGTTCCACCGTTTCCCGTCTCACGCCGTACACCCCCGGCGAGCAGCCGCAGCATCAGCGCCTGATCAAGCTCAACACCAACGAAAACCCCTATCCGCCGTCGCCGCGCGCCGTCGAGGCGATGGGCCGCGAGCTGGGCGCGTCGTTGCGTCTCTATCCCAATCCGGACAGCACGCCGCTCAAGGCCGCCATCGCACGCCGCCACGGCCTGACGCCGGCCCACGTGTTCGTCGGCAACGGCTCGGACGAGGTGCTGGCGCACGCCTTCTGCGCCCTGCTCAAGCACGAGCTGCCGCTCTTGTTCCCGGACATCAGCTACAGCTTCTACCCGACCTACTGCAAGCTCTACGACATCGACTACCGCACCGTGCCGCTGGCCGACGATTTCAGCCTCGATATCGACGACTACCTCGGCCCGTGCGGCGGCATCATCTTCCCCAACCCGAACGCGCCGACCGGCCGGCTGCTGGCGCTCGACGCGGTCGAACGTCTGCTCGCGGCCCAGCCGCAGCGCGTGGTGGTGGTGGACGAGGCCTACATCGACTTTGGCGGCGACAGTGCGATTTCGCTGGTCGAGCGCTACCCCAACCTGCTGGTGGTGCAGACGCTGTCCAAGTCGCGCTCGCTGGCCGGGCTGCGTGTCGGCTTCGCGGTGGGCCACCCGGCACTGATCGACGCGCTGGAACGGGTCAAGAACAGCTTCAACTCCTACCCCCTCGACCGCATGGCGATCGTCGGCGCGACCGCCGCGATCGAGGACGAGGAGCACTTCGACAGCACGCGCCGCGCCGTGATGGCGAGCCGTGACACGCTGACGGCGGGGCTGGAAGCGCTGGGCTTCGAGGTGTTGCCGTCGGCCGCCAACTTCGTGTTCGCGCGCCATCCCGGCCACGACGCCGCCACGCTGGCCGCCGCGCTGCGCAGCGAGGGCATCATCGTGCGCCACTTCAACGCCCCGCGCATCGCGCAGTTCCTGCGCATCACCGTCGGCACCGACGCCGAGTGCCAGGCGCTGCTGGAGTCGCTGCGCGCCAGGCTGGGCTGAGTCCGCCGTCTTCCACCACGGCCGGACAGCATCATGGCCGCCGTCGCTTGCGCGATGGCGGCCATGTTTTTTCCCGGGCGGCCTTACTCCGACGTGCCCCCGATCCGTTCGAGCAGGGAGGGGGACACCGTGGCGCAGCGGGGACTCAACGGGGCGCGGCGCGGCTGGCGCCGATCACCCCGGCCACGATCAGCGCCATGCCGAGCAGCGAGCCGGCGCCGGGCATTTCCCCGAACAGCGGCAGGGCTAGCAGCGAGGCCAGCACCGGGGTCAGCGCACCAGCGGCAGAAGCCGTCTCGGCGCCGAGGCGCGAGATGGCGATGGCGTAGCACAGCGTCGAGACCAGCCCCACCCCCAGCCCCTGGATCAGTCCCTGCAGCGCCAGCTGGCTGGCCGGCAGCGTCTGCAGCCCGAGCGGGGGATGCAGCAGCAGCCACGGCAGCAGCAACGCCAGCGAACCGGTCGAGATCAGCGCCGCGCCTTCCAGCGGCGACAGCCCGGAGCGGCGCAGCGCCAGCGTGTAGTTGGCCCACATCAGGCTGCCCAGCAGGAACAGCGCGTAACCCCGCCCCAGCTCGCCCTGGCCGTGGTTGAGCGTCATTAGCACCAGCACCCCGGCGCCGATCAGCAGCAAGGCCGGCAGCCGCGCCGCCGGCGGGCGCTGGCGGTACAGCAGCGTGCCGAGCAGGGCGACGCACAGCGGCAGGGTGCCGGGAATCAGCGTGCTGCCATCGGCCACCGGGGCATGGCGCATGCCGAGGCCGGCGATCAGGAAGTAGGGCAGCCCGGCTCCCACCAGGATCGACGCCAAGAGCGGCCACGGCACCGCCGCGATGCGGCGCCAGCGCCGCACCAGCAAGGGCAGGAAGCCGAGACCGGCCGGGGCGAAGCGGATCAGTGCCAGCTCCTCGGGGCGCAGCTGGGCGCGTGCGCCGGCGCGCAGCGACACGAAGAAGCTGGACCAGATCAGCACGGTCACGGCCAGCGCGGCGAGGCCGGCGACGAGGCCGGAGCGCGGGGCGGCGGCGGGCAGGGCGAGGGTGGCGGCGGACATGGCACGGCTCCGTAGGTGGAATAAGCCGATTATCGGCGCACCAGCGGAGGGTTATCCGGCAAAATGCGGTAAAGATGCCGTCTTTATTGGTGGAAGCCGGCGCAAAAATCGCTATAGTTGGTTGATTCGACCAACGAGGGCATGGCCATGGACCGCATCGACCGGCAACTGCTGGAACTGCTGCAACGCGAGGGGCGCCTCAGCACCGCCGAACTGGCCGAACGCGTGGCGCTGTCGCCCACCCCGGTGGCGCGCCGACTCAAGCGGCTGGAGGAGGAGGGGTTCATTAGCGGCTACCGCGCGGTGCTGGACCGCCGGCGGCTCAAGCTCGCCACCACGGTGTTCGTCAGCGTGCGACTGATGCATCACAGGGAGGACGCCTCGCGCCTGTTCGAGGACGCGGTGCAACTGATGGACGAGGTGATCAGCTGTCACGTGGTGTCGGGCGCCTACGATTACCTGCTGGAAGTGGTGGTGCCCGACCTGCCCGGCTACGAGCGCGTGGTGCGCAAGCTGCAGACGCTGAGCATGGTGCAGGACATGACCAGCAACTTCGCGATCCGCCCGGTCAAGACAGGCGCGCCGCTGCCGCTCGACGGGCTGGAGTGAGTGCGAGGCGAAAGGTTGGCCGAAGCACGGCCAACGCTCGATTCAGCAGAGGGAATGGGATGGTCGGATGGGCGAAGCGCCGCGTCACCCATCGCCCGAAGGGTGACATCACCTGATGGGTTACGGCGCTGACCGAGCGTGGCAAGCATGGCGTCGCGAAGAGTGGCCCCTCCACCCATCCTACGATTGCGCCCCGCCAGGGGAGAGTCCGCTGACAGCCAGGTTGCAGGATGGATGCAGCGCAGCGCAAGCCATCGCCCACCCGGAGCGCAGGACGCGCGCCGCCATCCTGGCTGCCGTATTACAGCCAGTCGCGCGCCGGCAAAAACTTCTCGTACAGCGCCGCCTCGGGCGAACCCGCTTCGGGCTGGTAGCCGTATTCCCAGCGTACCAGCGGCGGCATCGACATCAGGATCGACTCGGTGCGCCCGCCCGACTGCAGGCCGAACAGCGTACCGCGGTCCCACACCAGGTTGAATTCGACGTAGCGGCCGCGCCGGTAGAGCTGGAACTGGCGCTCGCGCTCGCCCCACGGCGTGTCCTTGCGCCGCGCCACGATCGGCAGGTAGGCGTCGAGGTAGCCGTTGCCCACCGCCTGCAGGAAGGCGAAGCTCTGCTCGAAGCCCCAGGCGTTGAGGTCGTCGAAAAACAGGCCGCCGACGCCGCGCGCCTCGTGGCGGTGCTTGAGGAAGAAGTACTCGTCGCACCACTGCTTGTAGTGGGGATAGACCTCGGCGCCGAACGGCTGGCACAGGTCGTGCGCCACGCGGTGCCAGTGCACCGCATCCTCCTCGAAGCCGTAGAACGGCGTCAGGTCGAAGCCGCCGCCGAACCACCACACCGGCGCCTCGCCTTCCTTCTCGGCGATGAAGAAGCGCACGTTGGCGTGGCTGGTGGGAACGTAGGGGTTCTCCGGATGCACCACCAGCGACACGCCCATCGCCTCCCAGCGCCGGCCTGCCAGCTCCGGACGATGGGCAGTGGCCGACGGCGGCAGCGTATCGCCGGTGACGTGGGAGAAGTTGACGCCGGCCTGCTCGAACACCGCGCCGCCGGTCAGCACGCGGCTCCTGCCGCCGCCGCCCTGCTCGCGCTGCCAGCTGTCCTCGACGAACGACGCGCCGCCGTCGGCCGTTTGCAGCGCGGCGCAGATGCGGTCCTGCAGGTCGGTGAGGAAGGCGTGCACCACCGTAGAGGAAAAGTGACTCATTCGCGGTATCCTAGCGTGATCGTTAGCGCGGCATTGTAACCGACAGCGCCGCCCGGCAAGGAGCATTCATGATCACGTTGTATACCTGGGGCACGCCCAATGGAAGAAAAGTCTCGATCCTGCTCGAAGAGCTGGGTCTGGGCTACCGGGTCGAGCCGGTCGACATCGGTCAGGGCGATCAGTTCTCGCCGGCCTTCCTGGCGGTCAACCCCAACGGCAAGATTCCGGCCATCGTCGACAGCGACGGCCCCGAAGGCGGTCCGATCACCGTGTTCGAGTCCGGCGCCATCATGATCTACCTGGCGGAGAAGCACGGTCGCTTCCTGCCCCCCTCGGGCTTTGCGCGCTACCAGGCGCTGCAGTGGCTGATGTTCCAGATGGGCGGCTTCGGGCCGATGCTGGGGCAGACCCACCACTTCCTGCGCTACGCCCCGGAAAAGGTGCCGTACGCCATGGAGCGCTACCACAAGGAAACCCAGCGTCTGTACGGCGTGCTCGACGCCCGGCTGGCCGAAACCCCTTACGTCGCCGGCGACTACAGCATCGCCGACATGGCGCTCTACCCCTGGGCGGCGCGCCACGAGTGGCACGATATCGATCTTGCCGCCTATCCGCACGTCGAGCGCTGGTACCGCGAGATCGGCGCGCGGCCGGCGGTAGTGCGAGGCATGGCGGTGCCGGGCTGAGAGCCACGAACAAAACCCTCTTGGCGGTGTTGCGCTCGCGTGCGAATCTCGGTAGAGATTCGCCCAGCAAGCACTTGCCGTACTACTTGCATGTAGCTTCGCTGAAACTTCGGCTACGCCTTGTTTTCTGCGGCCGCGCGCCTAGCCAAGATCGCTGCGCTGGGTTTTGTTCGCGGCGCTATGCCTATCCCGTTAGGCCGCTGCGCCTTCGCCTCTTGAGTGCCGGCGGACTGCGTGCGAATTTATCGCTGAGCAAATCGAAGATTTGCACGCAGTAATTCGCTCAGCGATCGGAATCCTCATGGACTCCGTGTCCATTCCGGTTCCTGCGCTCCGGCAGCGCTCCACCTGCTTTGGCTCGCTCGTCTACTGGAATAGGCTCATCGCAGCTGCGCAGGATGGGTGGAATCATTCTTCACTTCGCGACGCTTCGCCCAGTCAGTGCCGTCACCCATCGGTGATGGGTTGCGCCGCGCTTCACCCATCCTACCGTTGTTCACTTCAGCAGCACCCCGACCCCGGCGTTGACCAATGCGCCGCCGACGATCAGCCAGCCGCACAGGCAGGCTGCCAGCCCGAGCGGGGCGAGTCCGGCGCGGCGGATCGCCGACGCTTGGGTGTGTAGCCCCAGCGCGCCCATCGCCGCCGCCAGCAGCAGGGTATCGAGCTGCAGCAACCCGGCGCGCCAGGCCGGCGGCAGCCAGCCCAGCGAGTTGACGCCGGCCAGCAGCACGAAACCCAGCGCAAACCACGGAATGGTGAGGCGACGCGCGTTGCCGCCGCAGGCGCCGCGCTCGCGCCGCGCCTGGAACGCCGACAGCAGCAGCAGGAACGGCGCCAGCATCATCACCCGCATCATCTTGGCGATCACCGCCACCTCGGCCGCCTGCTCGCTCACCGCGCGCCCCGCCGCCACCACCTGCGCCACCTCGTGCAGCGTGGAGCCGGCGAACAGCCCGAAATGCCGGCTGTCCAGGCCGTGCAGTCCGGCCGCCTGGGCCAGCGCGTAGAGCCCGGGGTAGAGGAACATGCCCAGCGTGCCGAACACCACCACGGTGGCCACCGCCACCGCCACCTTCTCGGCCCCGCCGCGCGCCACCGGCTCGGTGGCCAGCACCGCCGCCGCGCCGCAGATGGCGCTGCCGGCGCCGATCAGCATGGCACTGTCGCGCTCCAGCCCGAACCAGCGCGGCCCGAGCCAGCACGCCAGCAGGAAGGTGCTGGAGAGCATCACGACGTCGATCAGGATGCCGGCCGGGCCGACCGCGGCGATGTCCTGCAGCGTCAGGCGCAGCCCGAACAGTACGATGCCCAGGCGCAGCAGGCGCTGCTTGGCGAGCTGCACGCCGCTGTCGCAGCGCGGCGCCAGTGCCGGGTAGACGCTGTTGCCCAAGGCGATGCCGCCGACGATGGCGAGCGTCAGGGCCGACAGGCCGAGCTTTTGCAGTGCCGGGAGCGTGGCCAGGAGCAGCGCCGCTGTCGCCAGCAGCAGGGTCAGTGCCAAGCCGGGCAGCGTTTTTCGTATTGATGGAATAAACATAGCGTCAAATGGAATAAGTGGGGGTGACGCCACGATAGCGCTCGGCCATTCAGTGGTAAAACGGATAAAATTACTGATATCAATTAGTAAAACCGATCAATAAGGCGCGACCATGACGCTCAAACTCACCCTGCGCGAACTGGCGGTGTTCGTCGCCGTGGCGGACTGCGCCACCGTGACGCGTGCCGCCGATACCCTGGCGATGACCCAGTCGGCCGCCAGCCAGGCGCTGGCGTCGCTGGAGAGCGGGCTGGCGGCGGCGCTGTTTGACCGTGTCGGCCGGCGTTTGCTGCTCAACGAGCACGGCCGGCTGCTGCTGCCGCGGGCGCGCGCCCTGCTCGACCAGGCGCAGGAGCTGCAGGGTCTGTTCAGCGGCGGCGCCATCGATCTGCGCCTGGGCGCCAGCACCACGGTGGCCAATTACCTGCTGCCGGAGCGCATCGCCGCGTTCCGCCTGGCGCACCCGCAGGCACGGGTCGAGCTGGAGGTGGCCAATACCCGCGACATCGTCGAAGCAGTGGCGGCGTTCCGCGTCGACGCCGGCTTCATCGAGGGGCCGTGCCACCACCCCGAGCTGGTGGTGATGCCGTGGCTGGACGACGAACTGGTGCCGTTCTGCGCCGCCGGTCACCCGCTGGCGGGGCGCGTGCTGACGCTGGAGGAACTGGCGGCGGCGCCGTGGCTGCTGCGCGAGCCCGGCTCCGGCACGCGCGAGGAAGTGGAGCGGCTGCTGCTGGCGCAGCTGGGCCGCGTCAACCTGGTGATGGAGCTGGGCAACTCCGAGGCGCTGAAGCGCGCGGTGGCGGCCGGGCTGGGTGTGAGCTGCCTGTCGCGGCGCGTGATCGACGACCTGCTGCGCTCCGGCAGCGTGGTCGAGCTCGCCACCGCGCTGCCGCGCCTGATGCGCCGCTTCCATCGCATCGTGCACCGCGACAAGACCCTCACCCAGGGCCTCAGCCAGTTCCTCGACATGGCCGCTTACTGAACCCACGCTTCGGCCAACCTTCTCGCGTCGCGGCGCGTCCTGCCCTGGCCATTCCGCCCGGTGGCGGCGCCGACCTGACAGAGTGTTAGGTCGGCTTGTCGCTTTGCCTGGAAAACCCCGTTAAATCAGTCGATTGGCAAGCTGTGCGCGAGCGTTCGGATGCCTAGAATTTCCCTGCGGTTCCACTAACTCGACGGGGAAATACGATGCAATTGAATCTGGCATTAATCGGCTACGGCGGCGTCAACCAGGGACTGGTCGACGTGCTCCGGCAGAAGCGGGCGCTGCTGCAACGGCAGTACGGCCTGACGCTCAACATCGTCGCAGTGACCGACCTGCGCGGCGGCCTGGTGTGGAACCGCGGCGGGCTGGATCTCGATGCGCTGGCTGCGGTGCCGGCCAACGGCTTCTCGTTCCGCGAGCTGGCCGGCAGCGACGGCGGCTACCACCCTGATCTCACCCTGGAGCGCACACTCGAGCTGCTGGCTGCCGACTTCATCGACGTGGTGGTGGAGGCCACCTTCACCGACCCCGCCAGCGGCGAGCCGGCGCTGGCGCACTGCAAGACCGCGCTGTCGCACGGCAAGCACGTGGTGACCACCAACAAGGGGCCGGTGGCGCTGGCGCTCGACTCGCTGCGGCAGCTCGCCGCCGCCGGCCAGGCCTGCTTCAAATACGAGGGCGCGGTGATGAGCGGCACCCCGGTGCTGCGCCAGCTCTCCACCACGTTGCGCGGCTGCGACTTCAACGGTTTCGCCGGCATCCTCAACGGCACCTCCAACTTCGTGCTGGGCCAAGTCGAGCAGGGCCGCTCGATGGCCGAGGCGATCCGCGAGGCGCAACGGCTGGGCTACGCCGAGGCCAACCCGGCGGCGGACATCGAAGGCCACGACGTGCAGCTCAAGGTCACCATCCTGGCCAACGCGCTGTGGGACGTCCGCCTGCAGCCGGGCGACGTGCCGTGCCGCGGCATCACCCACCTGTCCGAGGACGAGATCCGTGCCGCACGCGCCGAGGGCGGCGCCTGGAAGCTGGTCGGCCAGGCCGCGCGCCAGGCCGACGGCCGCCTCGCCGCCAGCGTCGCGCCGCAGCGCCTGCCCGCCGGTCATCCGCTCCTGGCCGCCACCGGCGCCACCAATGCCATCGCCCTCGACACCGACCTCCTGGGCCAGGTGACGATCAGCGGACCGGGCGCCGGCCGCACCGAAACCGCCTTCGCCATCCTGTCCGACCTGATCGAGCTCGCCGACGAGCTCGCCACCCAACACAAGGAGTGACCATGGACCGCGCAGAACCCCCGATCATGGCCGCCGCGCGGCAGTCGACGCTGGCGGTGTACGCCAAGTTCGACGGCGCACCGCTGGGCGAGGTGGCGCTCACCCCGGCCGAGGCCGCCGACGTCATCGTGGCGCGCGCCGAAGCCGGGCGCCACGAAGCGCGCGCGCTGCCGCGCCACGAGCGTGCCCGTTTGCTTGGCGCCGTGGCCGACGAGATCGAGCAGCAGGCCGAGGAGTTCGCCCGCATCATCGCGTTGGAAGCCGGCAAGGTGATGCGCCAGGCGCGCAAGGAAGTGGCGCGCTGCGTCAACACGTTGCGCCTGTCGGCGGAGGAGGCCAAGCGCCTGGCCGGCGAAGTCATTCCGTTCAGCGCCTACCTCGGCTCGGAGAACCGCAGCGGCCATTACACGCTGGAGCCGCTCGGCGTGATCCTCGCCATCACCCCGTTCAACGACCCGCTCAACCTGGTGGCGCACAAGCTCGGCCCGGCGCTGGCCGCCGGCAACGCCGTGATCCTCAAACCGTCGAAACTGGCGCCGCTGTCGGCGCAACGGCTGGTCGAGGCGTTCTGGCGCGCCGGCGTGCCGCGCCAGGCGCTGCAGATCGTGCACGGCGAGCGCGCGCTGGTGGAGCACTTGGTGGCCGACCGCCGCATCCGCATGGTGTCGTTCACCGGCGGCCCGGAAACCGGCGAGGCCATCACGCGCCAGGCCGGGCTGAAGAAGATGGCGATGGACCTGGGCGGCAACGCGCCGGTCATCGTCACCGCCGACGCCGACCTCGACGATGCGGTGGAAAGCTGCGTCTCCGGCGCGTTCTGGGCCGCCGGGCAGAACTGCATCGGCACCCAGCGCATCCTGGTCGCCGCCGCGATCTACCCGCCGTTCGTGGAGCGCTTCGCGCTCGCCACCCGGCGCCTGCGCGTCGGCAACCCGCTCGACGAGGACGCCGACATGGGGCCGATGATCAGCGAGGCCGCGGCGCGGCGTATCGAGAGTTGGGTCGAGGAGGCCGTCGGGCAGGGCGCGCGCGTGCTCACCGGGCACCGCCGCGACGGCGCGCTGTACGCGCCCACGGTGCTGCTCGACGTGCCGCGCACGGCGCGGGTGTGGCGCGACGAGGTGTTCGCTCCGGTGGTGTCGATCGTGCCGTTCTCCGACCTCGACGAGGCTGTGGCGCTCGCCAACGACTCGGAAAGCAGCCTGCAGGCCGGGGTGTTCAGCCGCGATCTCGACACGGCGCTGAGGTTGGCCGAAGCGCTCGAGGCCGGCGGCGTGATGATCAACGACTCCTCCGACTACCGCTTCGACGGCATGCCGTTCGGCGGCGCCAAGTACGGCAGCCTGGGGCGCGAAGGGGTGCGCTTCGCGGTGCACGAGATGTCGCAGCCCAAGGTGTTCTGCCTGCGCCGCCAGCCGGCGGTCCGACCCTGAACCTGCGCCGCACCGCCACCCGGCGGCGGCGCGGCATCCACCAAGGAGAACGCGATGAGCGACGGCAACAGCCGCGAGGTGCTGCGGGTCGAGGACCTGCACAAATCCTTCGGCGGCATCGAAATCCTCAAGGGCATCACGCTGGCGGCCAAGCCGCACGACGTGATCAGCATCCTGGGCAGCAGCGGCTCCGGGAAGAGCACCTTCCTGCGCTGCATCAACTTCCTGGAAACCCCGGACTGCGGCCGCATCAGCGTCAACGGCGAGCAGATCCGCCTGCGCCAGGACGGCAAGCGCGGCGCCTTCGTCGCCGAGGACCCGGCGCAGATCGTCAAGATGCGCCGCAAGCTGGCGATGGTGTTCCAGCAGTTCAACCTGTGGGCGCACATGACGGTGCTGCAGAACGTGATGTTCGCCCCGATGCGCGTGCTGAAGATCGACAAGAAGGACGCCGAGCTCACCGCGCTGGCGATGCTGGAGAAGGTCGGCCTGGCGGAAAAGCGCCACCACTACCCGAGCCAGCTCTCCGGCGGCCAGCAGCAGCGCGTCGCCATCGCCCGTGCGCTGGCGATGGAACCCGACGTGATGCTGTTCGACGAGCCCACCTCGGCGCTCGACCCTGAACTGGTCGGCGAGGTGCTGAAGGTGATGCGCGCACTGGCCGAGGATGGCCGCACCATGCTGGTGGTCACCCACGAGATGGGTTTCGCGCGCGAGGTGGCCAACCGCGTGGTGTTCCTGCACCAGGGGCGGGTGGAGGAGGACGGCAGCCCCGACGAGGTGTTCGCCAGCCAGAAGTCGCCCCGATTCCAGAAGTTCCTGTCCAGCATGTCCAACAAGTAAAACTCCAGGAGAAATAGACCATGAAACGTATCGTTCAAGCCTTGCTCGTCGGCGCCGCCGTCGCCACCTCCAGCGCCTACGCTCAGGACGTCGTCCGCATCGGCACCCTCGCCGATTACGCGCCGTTCGAATACCGCGATCCGAGCGGCCAGCTCAAGGGCATGGAGATCGAACTGGGCCAGCAGATGTGCCAGTCCATGCAGGTCAAGTGCCAGTGGGTGACGATGGACTTCGACGCGCTGATCCCGGCGCTCAAGGCGCGCAAGATCGACGCCGCGCTGGCGCAGATGTCGGTCAACCCGGAACGCCTCAAAACCGTCGACTTCAGCCGTATCTTCACCATCGCCCCGGTGCAGTACGTTGCCAAGGGCCTCATCGGCATCAGCGACAACCCGGCTTCGCTGCGCGGCAAGACGGTGGGGGTGCAAAGCGGCTCGATCCACGAGAGTTACCTGAAGACGCGCCTGCCCAGCGCCAGCTCGGGCATCGAGATGAAGGTCTACCAGGGCCTCGACCAGGCCTGGCTCGACCTGCAGGCCGGCCGCATCCAGGCGGTGCTGGCGGACAGCACGGTGGGACTCGACTGGATCACCAAGGAAGGCAGAAAGGGCGGCTTCGTGCTGGTCGGCAAGCCGGTTTCCGACCCGGAAATCTTCGGCGAGGGTACCGCGGTGGCGGTGCGCAAGGGTGACGCCAGGTTGAAGGCACGCTTTGACCAGGCCATCGCCACCGTGCACGGCAACGGCAGCTTCGCCGCGGTCAACAAGCAGTACTTCCCGTTCAGCATCGCCCCCGTGGCGGCCAGGTAAGGCCCGGGCCGGCGCCCGCGCGCCGGCCTTCTCTTCCACCACGAGGAACACAACCATGAACGATCTGGCCGACTACGCCAACCAGCTCCTGGCCGGGGCGCTGGTGACCATCGAGCTGGCGCTGACGTCGCTGTTGTTCGGGCTGCTGCTGGGCCTGACGGCGGCGTGGGCCAAGCTGTCGCCAAGCCCCTGGCTGCGCCACCCGGTGACCTTGCTCAGCAACGTGCTGCGCGGCATCCCGGAGTTCCTGATCATCCTGATCTTCTACTTTGGCCTCTCCAACTTCCTCGCCGACCATTTCGACGGCGCGATCGAGATCAGCCCCTTCTTCGGCGGCGTGTTCGCGCTGTCGATCATCTTCGCGGCGTACTCGTCCGAGGTGTTCCGCGGCGCCTTTCTCGAGGTCGGTCGCGGCCAGCTCGAGGCCGGCCAGGCGTACGGGCTGAACCGCGTCCAGCTGTTCTGCTTCATCCGCCTGCCGCTGGCCTGGCGCACCGCGCTGCCCAGCCTCAACAACATGTGGCAGTCGCTGCTCAAGGACACCTCGCTGATCTCGGTGGTAGGGCTGGAGGACATGCTGCGCAAGGCGCAGATCGGGGCGCAGTACACCAAGCAGCCGTTCGTGTTCTACGCTGCCGTGGCGCTGGTCTACCTGCTGCTGCTGGCCGCCTCCAACCCGCTGTTCGGGGCGCTGGAAAAATCCGCCAACAAGGGCTTCCGCTGAGGAGAACGACGATGCTTTACGACTACCTGGGATTCGTGTTCGAGCATGGCCAGGCGCTAGTGGACGGGCTGTGGATCACGCTCAAGCTGCTGTTGCTGTCCTCGCTCGGCGGCTTCCTGCTGGCGCTGCCGCTGGCGGTGGCCAGGGTGTCGCCGAACCGCACCCTGGCGGCGCTGGCGCGCGGCTATTCGGCGCTGTTTCGCGGCACTCCGCTCCTGGTGCAGATCTTCATCCTCTACTACGGCTTCAGCCAGTTCGAGGCGGTGCGCGCCTCGCCGGCGTGGTTCGTGCTGGCCGACGCCTTCAACTGCGCGCTGCTGGCGCTGACGCTGAATATCGCCGCCTATATGGCAGAAGACCTGCGCGCCGGTATCATCGGGGTCCCGCACGGCGAGAAGGAGGCGGCGCTGGCCTACGGCATGGGCCGTTTCGGCAGCTACGTCCACATCATCCTGCCGCGCGCCATCGGCATCGCCGCCCCGGCGCTGGGCAACGAAGTGGTGTCGCAGCTCAAGGCCAGCGCCCTGGCCAGCGTGATCACGGTGCTGGAAATGACCGGGGTGGCGCGGCGCTTCTCGGCGCAGAGCTACAGCACCGATCCGCTGATCGTGGCCGGCCTGCTCTACGTTGCGGTCACGCTGCTGCTCTCGCTGCTGGTGAGGTTGGCCGAGCGCAGGATCAATTGCCATCAGCCGCGCTGAGCTGAGGCACTCGCCGCCGTCCGGCAAGGGGCCGGATGGGGCGATTTCTGGAGAGAGAACATGGCATTCAGGCCCGAAACCCTGGTGGTGCACGCCGACTACGACGTCACCGACGACAAGACCGTGGCACCGTCCATCCATTATTCCGCCACCTTCAAGGCGGCCGACGCCGCCGAGTTCGCGGCGATGTCGGAAATCCCGCAGCACCCGCGCAACTACACCCGCTACGGCAACCCGGTGCACGAGCGCGTGAAGAAGATCATGGCCGAGCTGGAAGGCACCGAAACCGCGCTGGTGACCGCCTCGGGTATGGGCGCGGTGGCAGCCACCCTGCTCACCTTCGTCGCGGCCGGCGACCACGTCATCGGCCAGAGCAGCCACTACATGAGCACCACGCGCCTCATGGACGAGATGCTGCGCCGTTTCGGCGTCGAGGTGAGCTTCGTCGATCAGGGCGATCCGGAGGCGTTCCGCCGCGCCATCCGCCCCAACACCCGGTTCATCATGCTGGAGACGCCGGCCAACCCGCTCTTGACGCTGACCGACCTCGCTGCGATCACCGTCATCGCGCGCGAACACGGCGTGCTCACCATCGCCGACAACACTTTCGCCACCCCGCTCAACCAGCGCCCGCACGACCTCGGCGTCGACATCGTGGTGCACAGCGCCACCAAGTACCTGGGCGGCCACCACGACCTCACCGCCGGCGTGATCTGCTGCAGTCACGAACAGGCCGAGCGCATCTGGAAGACGCACATCACGCTGGGCTCGGTGCTGTCGCCGATGGACGCCTGGCTGCTGCTGCGTGGCCTGCGCACGCTGCCGATGCGCATCGAGCGCATCAACGCCAACGCCCAGGCGCTGGCCGAAACGCTGGAAGCCCATCCCAAGATCGAAACGGTGCTCTACCCGGGGCTCGCCAGCCACCCGCAGCACGCGCTGGCGCAGCGCCAGATGAAGGGAGGCAGCGGCATCGTGGCGTTCTCGGTACGGGGCGGCTACGCCGAGGCCGAGCGCTTCGTGTCGCTGCTCGAACTGCCGCTCAACGCCGCCAGCCTGGGCGGGGTCGATTCGCTGGTGATCCACACCGCGGCGATGTGGGCCGGCACCATGACGCCCGAGCAGATGGCCGCGTCGGGCATTCCGCTCAACGCCATCCGCTACGCGGTCGGTGTGGAGCATATCGACGACATCAAGGCCGACGTGCTGCAGGCGCTGGAACGGCTGTAACGGCGGAACGGGATGAGACCGGGGCCGGGTGCCCCAGCCTCGTCAGGGGGATCAGGGGTGCAGGCGGTCGACCACGGACGACAGCACGAAATGCGTTTTGGTGTTTTCCACCCCGGGCAGGCTGGAAATGACCGACCAGATCTCGTTGATGCGCTCGTGCGAGCGCGCTTCCACCGTCAGCAGCAGGTCGATGTCCCCGCTCAGCACCGCGCAGTAGGTCACCTCGGGAATGGCCGCGATGGCGCGCGTGACGTCGCTGCCGCGCATGCGGTCCTTGCGGTAGACCTGTATCACCGCCGGCACCAGGGTCTCGCTGCCGCGCGGGCGCTGCTGGCGGATGGTATAGGCCGCGATCACTCCGTGCGCCTCCAGGCGGTCAATGCGCTGGCGCGTGGCCTGGCGCGACAGCCCCACCTTCAGCGCCAGCGTCGACACCGGGGTGCGCGCATCGCGCGATAGTTCGTTGAGAATCTTGCGGTCGATCGTGTCCAGCTCGTTGTCGTGCATGGTATCTCCCTCCGGGCAGGTGGCGCCGGATCAAGGACAGGGCAGGAATGAGGGCGCCTGCCGGGGCGCGGCGCGGGCTATTCCTCCGCGCCCTCGAGCGGCACGAACAGGCTGGTTTTCAGGGTATTCAGCACCACGTTGGTGGTGATGCGCCGGATCATCGGGTTGCCCTTCATCACCTCGGCGGTGAGCCGGTCGTAGCTTTCCACGTCCCGCGTGGTGATGATGGCGATCAGGTCGGCCGAGCCGGTCACGTAGTAAATCTGCTGGATCGCGTCGACGTGGCGAGCCCACTCGCGAAACCGCGCCACCGTGTCGTAGTTGTCGCGCTCAATTTCCAGCGCCGCGATGAAGGTCATGGGGCGGCCGACCACGGCTGGGTCCAGCACCGCGATCTCCGCCGCGATGATCTTTTCGCTACGCAGCCGTTTCAGGCGCTTCTGCACGGCGGAGGTCGACAGCCCCAGTTGCTCGGCGATCGCCTCGGCCTTGAGCGAGCAGTCGCGCTGCACCAGCGCCAGGATCTTGCGGTCGAAGGCATCGAGAGTAGCGGGCATGGCGAAGTCCAATCCAGCGGGGTTACAGGTAGAACGGATGCGCGGGGCTCACCCCGGCGTACGCTCTGACCTGATCGAGTGCCGCCATCAGCGCGTCCCGCGCATCCGCCGCGGCAGTCTCGAACTGCACCGGGGGTAGCGCCAGAGTATCGATTTCGTGCGGCAGGCGATAGGGCCGCTCGTTGCCGAGCTCGCCCTTGGCGATCAGCGCCGTGCCCCGCATGCCGAGCAGGCTCATGCACAGATAGCCCGGCGCGCCCGGCCGCAACGCCTGCCACAGCGGGGCGTACACCGTGTCGAGTTGCCGCAGCAGCGGGATTTCGTACGAGCCCGGCCACCAGACGCAGGGCTCGCTCGACCACAGCCCGCAGGGCAGCGTCGCCACGATTTCGACGGCACCGTCGCGGCCCACCCCGGCGTAGGCGCCGACCCGGCCCGCGCTATCGCGCGCCGAGCAGACCAGCGCGGCGGCGGCCTCGTCACTCCAGTCCTGCAGCGGCACGTTGAGTGGCCGCAGCGTCGCCAGCCAGGGCCGGGCCGCCGCAAGTTGTTCCTGGCCTGGTGCCGGCGCCTCGGCGACCAGCTGGCAGACCCATTTCGGGCCGGCCGCCATCGGCGCCAGCGTGACCCCGCCGGCCAGCGCGGCCACGCGTTGTTCGACGCGCCGGGAAAGGGCAAACGGCAGTTCGGACATATCTCCTCCTTCGTCTTGCAGCGGCGGCCGGGCTCGCGATCCACCGCGTTTCGCGGCAACGAGGCGGGGCGTCGCGACGCCGCGGTTGCGCTCCATTTTGCCGTGGTGACAGTTCTGCCAGACGTCGAAGAAGCACCTGAATTAGACGAAATGCCGCGCAATATCGGTAAATCAGTCCGTCATGCCGCGCAAAAGCGCACGGCAGGCTACGGCGCGCGGCATCACGCCAAGCGACGGGTTCAGGCTGGCGGCGGCAGGAACGTCCTGCCTCGCATTGCGACCGCCGCTATGGCTGATCGTCAGAGGTATGGCGCAGTGTCGGTGCGGAGTTGGGGGGGGCGAGGAGGAGGGTTGGGGCAAAACGGGGACGGAAGCCGCCAGCCGGCTGGCGGCAGCGCCCGGGCTCGGGATCGCCGAGACCGGGTGCGGTGCGCTTACAGCCAGAAGTCGCTACGCGCGCGGTGTGCTTCGACCAGGCGCTGGAACACCTTGGGGTCCTTGGTGTAGGTCAGTTCGCCTTCCTGGGGCTGGTACAGATCCAGCAGACGCGAGGTCCAGAAGCGCAGCGCGGCGGCGCGCAGCATCACCGACCAGCAGCGCTTCTCCTCGGCATTGAGCGGGCGGATCGCCTGGTAGCCGGCCAGGAGCGCGCGCGCCAGTTCGCCGTCGATCTCGCCGTCGGCCTGACGTGTCCAGTCGTTGACGGCGATCGCCACGTCGTACAGCAGCACGTCGTTGCAGGCGTAGTAGAAGTCGATGAAGCCGGCGATGGCGTCGCCGTTCATCAGCACGTTGTCCTTGAACAGGTCGGCGTGGACCACCCCGGTGGGCAGGTGGTCGAAGCGGTGGCTGTCCTGGAAGTGCACCTCGGCACGCAGGCTGGCGGCGTCGGCCTCGTCCATGTAGTGGTAGACCGCGCTGGCGGTCTGGCTCCACCAGTGCGGGCCGCGCGGGTTGTGCATCTTGCGCGGGAAGGTGGTGCCGGCCAGGTGCAGCTGCGCCAGCATCTCGCCCACGGCGCGGCACTGCACCGCGCTCGGCGCCTCCACGTCGCTGCCGGGCAGGCAGGTCACCAGGCAGGCCGGCTTGCCGGCCAGCAGCGAGGCGAAGTTGTCGGTGTGGTCGGCGATCGGCGCCGGGCAGGCTACGCCGTGGCGCGCCAAGTGGCTCATCAGTTCGAGGTAGTAGGGCAGCTCGTCGAGCTTCAGCACCTCGAAGATGGTCAGCACGTAGCGGCCGTGCGTGGTGGTGACGAAGTAGTTGGTGTTGGTGATGCCGGCGGCGATGCCCTTGAGCTCGACCAGCTCGCCCAGCGCGTAGCGCTCGAGCCATTGTGCCAGGGTGTCGTTGTCGACGGTGGTGTAAACCGACATGCCGCCCCCGTCAGAATCGGAACAGGACCCAGCGCGGGATCACCAGGCGCTGGTTCGAGTCGATCTGTCTCATGCTGCCGTTGCCTTCCTCGTCCATCAGGTAGTACGGCACGCCATGGGCGGGGGTGACCTTGATCATGTAGAGCTGACCGTTGATGCGGTATTCCTCGATCTTGTCGCTGCCCTTCTGGATGATGCGGACTTCGGGCTCGACGGCGGCGTTGGCGTCCGTCGCCACGTTGGGCGGCGGCGGGACCACCGCCTTGGCGGGGGGCGTGTCTGCCAGGGCCGGGACGGCCACGAGCAGGAGGAGGGGGAGCAGGCGGCGCATGGCGGCGTTCCTTGAGGTCATGAAGATTACAGATTGAGCAATTGTTCGCGTTCTTCGGGCAGTGCCTCGAAGCCTCGCGTCTCGTAGTGCTTGAAGATGGCCTCGACGATCTGCTGCGGATCGTCGATCAGCTTCAGGAGGTCGAGGTCGTTGGGGTTGATCAGCTGGTCGCCGACCAGTCGCTCCTTCACCCAGTCGAGCAGGCCTTTCCAGAACTCGGTGCCGCACAGGATGATCGGAATCTTGCGGCTCTTGCCGGTCTGGATCAGCGTCAGCGCCTCGAACATCTCGTCCAGCGTGCCGAAGCCGCCCGGCATCACCACGTAGGCGATGGCGTGCTTGACGAACATCACCTTGCGCGGGAAGAAGTGGTTGAACTTGATCGACAGGTCCTGGTATTCGTTCGGCTTCTGCTCGTGCGGCAGCACGATGTTGAGCGCCACCGACGGGCTGCGGCCGTAGAAGGCGCCCTTGCTGGCGGCTTCCATGATGCCCGGGCCGCCGCCGGAAATGACCGAAAAGCCCGAATCCGACAAACGGCGGGCGATTTCCTCGGCCAGCTTATAATAGGTGTGGTCTCGCGGGGTGCGGGCGCTGCCGAAGATGCTGACGGCGGGCTGGATCCCCTGCAATTCTTCCGCCGATTCGACGAATTCGGCCAGAATCTTCATCACGTGCCACGCTTCGCGCGAACGGAAACGCTGCATCGCGGCGTGACGGTCGCTCGTCTGCGGCAATTTATCGGACAAGCTCATAACTATTCGCCTTCTATGAAAACGTTATTATTGATCGACGGCTCTTCTTATCTGTATCGCGCTTTTCACGCCATGCCCGATTTGCGTTCTCCGGAAGGCCAACCGACGGGAGCGATCTACGGCATGGTCAACATGCTGCGTCGCCTGGAGAAGGAGGTCCGGTTCGATTATAGCGCCTGCGTTTTTGACGCAAAAGGCAAGACCTTCCGCGACGAGCTTTATCCCGACTACAAGGCCAACCGCCCGTCGATGCCGGAGGAGCTGGCCAGCCAGATTACGGCGGTGCACGACGTGGTGCAAGCGTCCGGCTGGCCGATCCTGGTGGTGGACGGCGTCGAGGCCGACGACGTGATCGGCACCCTGGCACGCCAGGCGGAGGCGGCCGGCATGCAGGTGATCGTCTCCACCGGCGACAAGGACATCGCCCAGCTGGTGACGCCGGCGGTGACGCTGGTCAACACCATGACCAACGAGACGCTCGACGAGGCCGGGGTGAAGGAGAAGTTCGGCGTGCCGCCGAACCGCATCATCGACTACCTGACGCTGATCGGCGACAAGGTCGACAACGTGCCGGGTGTCGACAAGTGCGGCCCCAAGACCGCGGTCAAATGGCTGGAACAGTACGGCTCGCTCGACGCCGTGATGGCCAACGCCGCGGCCATCTCCGGCAAGGTCGGCGACAACCTGCGCGCCGCGCTCGACTGGCTGCCGAAGGGGCGCGAGCTGATCACCATCAAGTGCGACGTGCCGCTCGACGGCGAGATGCCGCAGGGCATGGCCACGCTGCTGCACCGTGAGCGCGACAAGCCGAAGCTGGTCGAACTGTTCACGCGCTTCGGTTTCCGCAGCTGGTTGCGCGAGGTGAGCGACGCCAACGGCGAGGCCCCTGCCGATGCCGCCACGATGGCTTCGGCCAACCCCGGCGTCAACGGCGAGCTGTTCGGCGCGGACGAGGATGATGAGGCGCCCGTCGCCGCCGTCGAGCGCCGCTACCACACCATTCTCACCGAGGCCGAGCTCGAGGCCTGGCTGGCCAAGCTGGAGGCGGCGCCGGTGGTGTCGCTCGACACCGAAACCACCAGCCTCGACCAGATGGAAGCGCGCCTGGTCGGCATGAGCTTCTCGGTGACGGAGGGCGAGGCCGCCTACCTGCCGCTGGCGCACCACTACGCCGGCGTGCCCGAGCAGCTCGACCTCGACGCCACGCTGGCCCGGCTCAAGCCCTGGCTGGAGAACCCGGCCAGGAAGAAGCTTGGCCAGAACCTCAAGTACGACCGCCACGTGCTGGCCAACCACGGCATCGCGCTGGCCGGCGTCGCCGACGACACGCTGCTGGCGTCGTACGTGATCGAGAGCCACCTGACGCACAATATGGACGACCTGGCGCGGCGCCACCTGGGCGAGAGCACGGTGAGCTACGAGGACATCTGCGGCAAGGGCGCCAAGCAGATCGGTTTCGCCGAGGTCGACATCGCGGTGGCGTCCAACTACGCCGCCGAGGACGCCGACATCACGCTGCGCCTCAACCGGGCGCTGGCCGGCAAGCTGGAGGGCCGCCTGGCTAGTGTGTACCGCGACATCGAGCTGCCGGTGGCCGAGGTGCTGTTCGCGATGGAGCGCAACGGCGTGCTGATCGACCGCCAAAGGTTGGCCGAACAAAGCCACCAGCTCGGCAGCCAGATGCTGCAACTGGAGCAGGAGGCCTACCAGCAGGCCGGCCAGCCGTTCAACCTCAACTCGCCCAAGCAGCTGCAGGAAATCCTGTTCGGCAAGCTCGGCATCGACACCAAGGGGGTCAAGAAGACGCCGTCCGGCGGCTTCTCCACCGACGAGTCGGTGCTCGAGCAACTGGCGCTCGACCACCCGCTGCCCAAGCTGATCCTGCAGTACCGGGGCTTGGCCAAGCTCAAGTCCACCTACACCGACAAGCTGCCGTCGCTGATCCGCCCCGATACCGGCCGCGTGCACACCAACTACGCGCAGGCGGTGGCGATCACCGGGCGGCTGGCGAGCTCCGACCCCAACCTGCAGAACATCCCGGTGCGCACCGCCGAGGGCCGGCGTGTGCGCGAAGCCTTCATCGCGCCGCCGGGCCACCGCATCGTCAGTGCCGACTACTCGCAGATCGAGCTCAGGATCATGGCGCACCTGTCGGACGACGCCAACATGCTGGCGGCCTTCGCCAGCGGCGAGGACATCCACAAGACCACCGCCGCCGAGGTGTTCGGCGTGACGCGCGAGCAGGTGACGTCCGAGCAGCGCCGCGCCGCCAAGGCGATCAACTTCGGCCTGATCTACGGCATGAGCGCCTTCGGCCTGGCAAGCCAGCTCGACATCGAGCGCAACGCGGCGCAGCAGTACATCGACCGCTACTTCATGCGCTTCCCCGGCGTGGCCGACTACATGCAGCGCACCCGCGAAGCGGCGCGCGAGCAGGGCTACGTCGAGACCGTGTTCGGGCGTCGCCTCTACCTGCCGGAAATCCGCGCCAGCAATCCGGGCCGGCGCAGCGGCGCCGAGCGCGCCGCGATCAACGCGCCGATGCAGGGCACCGCCGCCGACCTGATCAAGCTAGCGATGATCGCGGTGCAGCGCTGGCTGGTGGCGGAAGGACTGGCCAGCAAGCTGATCATGCAGGTGCACGACGAACTGGTGCTGGAAGTGCCTGCGGCCGAGCTGGCGCGGGTCACGGAGCGGCTGCCGCAGATCATGGCCGGCGTGGCCGAGCTCAAGGTGCCGCTGCTGGCCGAAGTGGGGGCCGGGGAGAGCTGGGAGGCGGCGCACTGAGCGCGTCCGCCTCATGCCGACCAAAACCGCCTGCGGGCGGTTTTTTCTTGTCCGCTCGACGCGGCAGGGGGGGGGCGGGTAATGAGCCAGCGTTGATCGCCCCCTGCCATTCGGTCCTAGCAACGCCGGCGGCTTGGAAAAGCCCATCCATCATGATAACCTGATGAACTTATATGACAAAACTATAATTAAGCATTATTTACTATGATGGATGTCGTGTTTCGCCGAGGGGAGCGGGGCTTCACCCTGATCGAGATGATGGTCGTGATCTCGATCGCCGCCGTCCTGCTGGCGCTGGCCGTGCCCGGCTTCAACGCCCTGCTGGCGGACTCGCGCATGGAAAGCCGCACCCAGGCGCTGCTCTCCAGCGTGCAGTTCGCCCGCAGCGAGGCCATCCGCAGCAACGCCAACGTCTACCTGTGCGCGCTCAACACCAAGAGCAACCTCGACGTGCAGGGCTGCCAGGGCAAGGCCAAGAAGGGCGACACCTCGTGGTCGGAGGGCGTGCTGCTGTACGCCGACCGGCCCGGCGGCAACCCCGGGCGCTACAACAGCGGCGAGCGCCGCCGCCACGTCATGTTCAGCGGCGAGCCGACGGTCAGCTCGGCGCTCGAGCAGTTCATGCTGACCCCGGAAGGGCGCCTGCCCACCGGGGTCAGCCCGTCCTGGGTGGTGCGCGACGCCGCCTCGGGGCAATGCGCCAGCGTCACGGTGCTGGCCAACGGCCGGCCACGGCTGTGCAAGGGGGGCGATTGTGCCGGCTGCGCGTGAGAACCTGTTCACGATCTTGCTGCGCGCCCCTGATCGGGGCTCATGTGCACGGCGTGCGAATCCATCGCGGGACACATCCGAAGAGGTGCCCGCAGAGATTCGCACAGCGATCAGAAATCGTCATGCACTCCAGGACAGTCCGGTTTCTGTGCTGCTCTTCACCTCGCGGAGGGGCGCTCGCGACAGATCGTGGACAGGTTCCGTGTCCCGCCAGCGCGGCTTTTCGTTGCTGGAAGTGCTGATCGCCATGTTCGTGCTGCTGGTCGGCCTGCTGGCCCTGGCCGGGCTGCAGGTGCGCACCCTGAGCCAGACCCGCGATACCGAGATTCGCAGCCTGGTGGCGCTGCAGGCGGAAAGCCTGGCCGAGGCGATGCGTGCCAACCCGTTGCGTCAGCGGGATGCCAACGGCGCCACCGTGCTGTCCTGGGAGCACTACGTCGAGAGCGGTTACGCCAGCCACGACGCCAGCGCTCCCGCCAGCAGCTGCCGCGAGGCCGCCGGCTGCAGCCAGCAGAACCTCGCCGCGCTCGATCTGTGGACCTTCAAGTCCGGGCTGGCCAGCGGACTAGCCGCCGGCAACGCCGTGCAGGCGGCGGTATGCCGCGGCAGCGCCGCCCCGAGCCAAGACGATCCGGGTTGCAGCGGCAGCGGCCCCCTGTCGATCCGCGTGGTGTGGTCGTCCCGCCTCGACGGCAAGAGCCGTCAGGCGCTGGTCGACAGCGGCCAGCGTGCCGCCACGGCATCCTCTCCACTCGCTGAAAACCGCTATGTCCTCGTGTTCGAGCCCTGAAGTGCGTCAGCGCGGCATCACCCTGATCGAGCTGATGATCGCGATGGCCATCGGCTCGATCATCGTCGCCGTGGTGTTCGGCAGTTTCGTCTCGACGCGCCAGAGCCTGCGCGCCGCCGAGCAGCGCATTACACGCCAGCAGGACGCCCGCTCGGCGCTGCAGCTGTTGGCGCGCGACCTGCGCATGGCCGGCAACTTCGGCTGCGCCGTGCTCGGCGAGCGCGGCGACGACTGGCAGGTGGTGAACCGCGGCGGGGCGAGTGCCTGGCAGCAGGTCGACCAGGACAGCAACGGCCTGCGCGGCCTCGCCAAGGGCAGCGCCGCTGCCAATGCCTGGCTCGGCGGCCTGAGCGCGGACAGCGACCTGCTGATCGTTCAGTACGGCCAGGGTGCGTTTCCGCTCGGCACCCGCACCGTCAACGCCGCGGGCGACGCCGTCACCGGCCTCACCTTCCAGCCGCCCGAGCAGGGCGACTGGGCCAACTGGACCCGGCTGGCGCTGGCCAGCTGCTCGCAGATCGACGTGCTGGCCAGCGGCAGCGGTATGACCCTGGGCAAGAGCGAGACGGCGCAGACGCTGACGCTGGACGAAGCCCATGCGCTGCCGCTCCGGACGGCCAGCCGCGCCACCGGTCATCAGCTGGGTTCGCTGGAAGTGATGGCGCTGGTGTCGCGTGCCTATTTCGTGGCCGCGGTCGGTGGGGAAAAGCAGCTGCTGCGCCGCGAGATGCTGGCCGACGGCAGCCTGGGCGCCGCCACGCTGGTGGCGGACGGGGTGGAGTCGCTCAGCGTGGACTACGGTGTGCTGGACGATTGCGACGCCGACTCGACGCCGCGCCTGCATTACGCCGCGGCCGGCGGGGTGGCCGACTGGCGGCAGGTCGGCACGGTGCGCCTGACGCTGACGCTGCAGCAGGCCTCGGCGCTGCAGGCGGGGCAGAAGGTGAGCGTGGCCTATCCGCTGACGGTGGCCTTGCGGGGAGGGGTGCAATGCGCACAGCGTCCGCTGCAGGGCTGAGGCAGCGCGGTAGCGCCCTGATCGTGGCGCTGATGGTGCTGATCATGATGACCCTGGTGGTGCTGGCGTCGTCGCGCCTGATCGTCGACGAGCAGCGTATCGGCAGCAACCAGAGCGACCGTCAGGCCACCTTCCAGCTCGCCGAGCTGGCGTTGAAGGCGGCCGAGGCCCGGCTGGCGGAGATGGACCAGGCGCTCGACGTGGCGGGCAAGAGCGACGACGCCTTGTTCGGCGCCGGCGGCGTGTTCAGCGCCAGCTGCCGCAACGACGCCAATCCGGCCGGCTGGCAGAGCGGGCTGTGCGCCACCAGCGCGCAGGCGGGCGGCGGCGCGCTCCAGCCCTGGGAGCGCAACGTCAGCGTCGGCAAGCAGAGCGTGCCCACGCTGCACCCCTGCGGCAACGCGCTGGAATACGCCTTCAAGAGCGGCGCGGTGCAGAACCGCTGTCCCGACGTGGTGACGCTGGACGGGGTGTGGGCCAACCCGCGCTACCTGGTCGAGCTGGTCGACCGGAACTACCAGGACAGCGACGGCGGCGGACGGCTCTACCGTCTCACCGTGCGCGCCTGGGGCAAGAACGCCAACAGCGTGGTGACGCTGCAAAGCTATTACGTGGTGCCGTGATGATCTCCCGCTTCCTGTCCCTGCTCGGCCTGACCGGGCTGCTGCTCCCGCTGTCGGCTTATCCGGCCAACAGTTGCACGCTGCCTGCCTACAGCAGCCCCTACCCGGGCGCGCCGTTGCAGCTGTCGGTCAAGGTTACCCCCAATATCCTGCTGTTCTTCGACAACTCGGGCAGCATGGCATGGGATGTGTACGGCAACACCGGGCAGAAGCGCGAGAGGTATTGCAACTGGCGTGGCTGCTGGTATGGCGACGTGCTCGACCCGCTGCAGGGCGAGACGCGGCTGTCGATCGCCAAGGACGTCACCAAGAGCATGATCGATGCCTATCCCGACATGCGCTGGGGCTTGTTCTCGTTCGATCCGTCCAGCAACAAGGACTACGTCAACGACCGCGAGGATCTGCGCTATAACCGGGCCGGGCGGCTGGTGGCGGAGGTCGGTGGCGGCAAGGCCCATCTCGACCTGGTCAAGAGCGCCATCGACAGCCTCGGCGCCGACACCAACACGCCGCTGGCCGAGGCCTACTACGAGATGACGCGCTATTACCGCGGCATGGCCTCGGCCTATTACAAGCCGGTCAATCCGGCGTCGGGCAGCCGCGGTTCCGGCCGCTACGCCAGCCCGGTGCAATACCGCTGCCAGGCCAACTTCGTGCTGATGATGACCGACGGCGAGCCGACCGAGGACAACGAGTTTCCGCTGTCTGGCGACCCTCTCTTCGCGGGGCTGTCGCCGGGCAATGACAATCCCCTGCCGTCCTTCGCCGGGCGCGCTGCTGCCGGCGACCTGTTCGCCTCGGGCAGCGACGGCGAGGGGCAGGGCTGGGACGCCGAACCGTTCGCGCGGCAGTCGATCAAGACCTACACCATCGGCTTCACCGTCGATAATCCACTGTTGCAGAAAACGGCCACGCAGGGCCGGGGGCACTATTTCACTGCGAGCAACCGGGAGCAGCTCAAGGCCAGCTTCACCGCGGCGATGGACGACATCTACCGCCAGAACTCGACCTCGACGCCGCCAGTCAGCGGCGAGCGCCAGACCAGCGCGCTGCTGCACACCACCTACGACACCCGCAGCTGGACCTCGCGCCTGCTGAGCTACCCGGTCGACGCCAAGGGCAAGCCCGATTTCAGCCGGCCGAGCGAGGCGCTGCTGCCGGACTGGGACAAGCGCACCGTCTATACCCGCTACTACGACAACCGCAGCAACAACGGCCTGTGCGGCAAGAACAACGGCAAGCCGGCCGAAGTGAACGTGGTGGCGCAGGCGTTCAAGCCCGGCATGGCCGACAACGACAAGCTCACCTTGGGCAGCCAGCCCAACGACGTGATCCACTTCGTGCTGGGCCACGCCATGCCGGGGCAGCGCTTCGATAAGCGCACCTCGCCCTGGCTCGGCGACGTCATCGATTCGCCGCTGACCACGTTCTCGGCCACGGGCGCCCAGCTGGTGGCGGTGGGCGGCAACGACGGCATGCTGCACGTATTCCGCAAGGAGACGGGCGACAGTGCCTACCAGGAAGTGCTGGGCTACGTGCCGTTCGAGGTGCTGACCCGGCTTGTCGATCTCACCGACCCCGACTACGGCTCTTCGGCCAAGCCGCACCGCTACTACGTCAACGGCGCGAGCGTGGCGCAGACCCTCGACAATGGCCGCACCTACCTGGTGGGCGCATTGGCGCAGGGCGGCAAGGCGCTGTTCGCGCTCGACGTCAGCTCGCTGATGTCGGCCGGCGGCAAGGCGGCCGCGCCGGCCGAAGTGGTGCGCTGGGAAGCTGGCGCGGCCAGTGGCGCGAGCGCGCTCGGCTACGTCTTCGGCCAACCGGTGATCGCCAAGGTGCGTCATCCCGCGAGCGGCGCCAGCGTGTGGGCGGCGATCAGCGGCAACGGCTACGACAGCGCCAGCGGCCAGGCCGCGCTGCTGGTGTTCGAACTGGACAGCGGCACCCTGCTCGGCGAGATCAAGGTCGGCCGCGCCAGCGGCAACGGCCTGTCCGGGCCGGCGGTGCTGGACTTCGACGGCGACAAGGTGGCCGATGTGGTCTACGCCGGCGACCTCAAGGGCAATGTGTGGCGCTTCGACCTGCGCGGCGACTGGGCGGCGCCGGCCAGCCCGTTCTGGCAGGGCGACGCCAGCCAGCCGGTCACCGCCACGCCGGCGTTGTACCGGCGCCCGGGTGGCGACGGCTACATGGTGCTGTTCGGCAGCGGCCAGCTGCTGTACGACACTGACCGCCGCTCCATCACCGGTCAGAGCGTGTACGGGCTGTGGGACACGCCGCAGAGCGGCAAGTATTACCAGTACGGCGACCGCGAGGGCGCCGGCGGGCGGGGGCTGATCGTGCGCCAGAGCCTCGACGGCGAAGTCGGCAGCACGGTGAAGATGGCCGATGGCAGCCTGCACGACTACACCGTGCGCCGCACCACCAGCCATCCGGTCGCCATCGGCGAGAAGGCGGCCGGCGGCTGGTTCCTGGACCTGGCGGCCGCCAGCGGCGAGCGCCTGCTGCACGCCCCGGTGCTGGTCGGCGAGCGGCTCTACTTCACCACGCAGCTTCCCTTCGTGGCGAACCTGCAGTGTTCGGTCGGCGGCGACGGCTGGCTGATGTCGTTGGACCCGCTCTCCGGGGCGGCCCCGCTCAAGACCGCGTTCGATCTGAACGGCGACGACAAGGGCACGGTCGCCGACTGGGCGGTGTTCGAAACGGGCAAGGCGGCCCAGATCCCCAGCGGCGTGCGCTCCGAAGTGGGCATGCCGTCGGCGCTGCGGCTCTACGTCAGTGCCGCCAGCAATTATCAATGGCAGAGTTATGCCGACCAGAACGGCCAGGTCACCAACCGCGACAACGCCGTCATCGCCAAGGCCGGCAGGGGGCTGCGGCTGGCGTTCGGCGGCAGCAACGACGGGTCGCCGGCGGGGGTGGGCATCCCCGGCGACGCTGGCAAACAAGGCAGGCGCATCGCCTGGCGGGAGATATTCTGATGCGGTACAAGATTGGCCGAAGCCGGGGCTTCACCCTGATCGAACTGCTGATCGCGCTGGCGGTGGTCGGCATCCTGGCGTCGCTGGCGCTGCCCTCGTACCGCGAGCACGTGATCCGCGCGCGCCAGAGCGAGGCACGCGCCGCGCTGCTCGACAATGCCCACTTCCTCGAGCGCTGGTACAGCGAGAAGGGCACCTTCAAGCAATCGTCCACCGCCTGGCCCTCCCTGCCGGTGACCGCCACCGAGTTCTACGACATCGCCTTCGCCAGCACGGCCAAGAACACCGACGACGGCGAGTACCAGCTGGAGGCCTCGCCCAAGGCTGGCAAGGACTGGGTCGGCGGCACGCTGACGCTGGACCAGGACGGCAACATCAAGCTGTGCCAGACCGGGAAGGACGGCAAGGAGCAATGTACTCTCTAGCATCCGGCGACGTTCCGCTAAGGTTTCGGCCGTCCCTAGACGAGCGAGTTTGCACGTTGTTTTCGATGTTCAGGCATGACGTTCATGGGGCGGGTGTTGTGTCCGCTACGCGGACGATGTTGAGGGGCGGTGCTGACCGCCAGCAGGCAAGGGGACTGTCTCGCCAGTCCCCTTGCAACCCCACGCGATCCCGACGGCCCGTGAATTCCCGCTTGGTCAGGGTGGGGCAAGGCGCCGCCAAACTCGCGATTTGCTAACGTCAAATCGCTCAAACAGGTGGCGGCTTAAAACCTTGCCCAACCCTGTCCAATCGGCACGTGCCAACGGGGAATGGGGACGAGTCATTGTTGCCTTGGCGTCGAGTTCGGTTATTGCTGGTGGAGCAATCCTGGTGACTTTGCCCACCTTGCGAACGGGTTCTCAGTGTGCGCCGCCGTCGCCGCCGGAATGCCCGAACGGCGGTTTGGCGAACCAGATCAGCCCGAGCAGCAGCACGAACAGGCAACCCGCGCCCCAGAACACCTCGTTGGACGCCAGCACATAGCCCTGCGTGGTGATCTCGCGTGCCGTCAGCGCCGCCTGCTGGCCGGCCGACAGCCCGGCCTGGCCCAGCATGCCGAACCACTGCTGCGCGACGCTGCCGCCGCTGTCGATGGCGGCGGTGAGCTGGGTGTGGTGGACCGCCTCGCGCGTGTCCCACAGCGTGGTGCTGACCGAGGCGCCGATGCTGCCGGCGAGGATACGCAGGAAGTTCGACAGGCTGGAGGCGCTGGCCACGTGGTTGGGTGCCACGCGCGACAGCGTGATGGTGGTCAGCGGCATGAAGAAGCAGGCCAACCCGATGCCCTGCACGAACTGCGGCCAGATCACGTAGGCCAGGTCCATCTGCGGCGAGAAGTGGGTGCGCCAGAAGAAGCACAGCGCGAACACGCCGAGGCTCACCGTCACCAGCCAGCGCATGTCGAGGCGGTGCGCGTTCTTGCCGATGATCGGGGAGAGCAGCACCGGCAGGATGCCGACCGGCGCCGAGGCGATGCCGGCCCAGGTGGCGGTGTAGCCCAGTTGGGTCTGCAGCATCAAGGGCAGCAGCACCACGCCGCCGAAGTACATCATGTAGCCCAGGCTGATGCAGATCACGCCGACCGTGAAGTTGCGGATGCGGAACAGCGACAGGTCGATGATCGGGTGCTCCTCGCCCAGCTCCCAGATCACCAGGTAGGTCAGCGCCACCACCGCCACGATGGCCATCATCACCACCTCGCTGGAGTGGAACCAGTCGAGCTCCTTGCCCTTGTCCAGCATCAGCTGCAACGCGCCGACGCCGAGCACCAGCAGCGTCAGGCCGACGCGGTCGATCGGCAGCGCCTTGATCTCGCTCTCGCGCCCCTGTAGCTCGCGGCGCGCCACGGTGGCGGCGAACAGCCCGACCGGAATATTGATGTAGAAGATCCACGCCCAGTGCCAGTTGTCGCTGATCCAGCCGCCCAACAGCGGGCCGAAGATCGGCGCCACGATCACCGTCATCGCCCACAGCGCCAGCGCCATGCCCTTCTTCTCGGGCGGATAGCAGGCCAGCAGCAGGCTCTGCGACAAGGGGATCAGCGGCCCGGCCACCGCGCCCTGCAGGATGCGGAAGGCGATCAGGAGCGGCAGGTTCGGCGCCAGCCCGCACAGCCACGAGGCCAGCACGAACAGCACGGTCGAGGCGACGAACAGCCGCACCTCGCCGACGCGCTTGGCGAGCCAGCCGGTGAGCGGCACGGCGATGGCGTTGGCGACGCCGAACGAGGTGATCACCCAGGTGCCCTGGCTGGTGGCGGCGCCGAGGTTGCCGGCGATGGTCGGCAGCGCCACGTTGGCGATGGTGGTGTCGAGCACCTGCATGAAGGTCGCCAGCGACAGCGCCAGCGTGATCCATACCAGGCGCGAACCGGTGAGCGGGGAAGGCGTCATGGCGGGCGTTCCGGCTTAGGGGTGGCTGCCGGCGTTGGCGGCGAGCAGCTGCGCCACCAGCGCGTCGGCCTGCGCCAGGTCCGGGGGCAGGGCGCGGGTCATCTGCGCCGGCGCCGTGCGCGGCGCCTCGGCCAGGGTGGCGCCGCTCTGGTCATGGGTATTCACTTCGACCTGCATCGACAGCCCGACACGCAGCGGGTGCGTCTTCAGTTCGGCGGCGTCGAGCTCGATGCGCACCGGCACGCGCTGCACCACCTTGATCCAGTTGCCGGTGGCGTTCTGCGCCGGCAGCAGCGAGAAGGCGCTGCCGGTGCCGGCGGCCAGCCCGGCCACCTTGCCGTGATAGGTGACGTCGCCGCCGTACATGTCGGCGTGCAGTTCCACCGGCTGGCCGAGGCGAATTTTGTGCAGCTGGCTTTCCTTGAAGTTGGCGTCCACCCACACCTTGTCGAGCGGCACGATCGCCAGCATCGGGCTGCCGGCGTTGACGCGCTGGCCGACCTGCACGCTGCGGCGCGCCACGTAGCCGGCCAGCGGGGCGCGCACCTCGGTGCGCTTGAGTGCGAGCCACGCCTCCTTGAGGCGGGTGGCGGCGCGCGCCACCGCCGGCTTGCTGGCCAGCGTTTCCTGGCCGAGCAGGGCCTGGGTGCTGGCGGCCTGTTCCTGCGCCACCGCCAAGGCGGCGCGCGCGGTCGCCACGGCGTCGCGCGCGTGCGCCAGTTCCTCGGCCGACAGCGCCTCGCTGCCCGCCAGCTGCTGGCGCCGCTTCAGGTCGTCTTCGGCGCGCGCCAGCTCGCTCTGGCGCAGACTGACCTGGGCGTTCTGCTGGCGCTCGCTGCCGATCAGCTGGCGCGTTTCGCGCACCGCCTGCACGAACTCGTTGCGCGCCCGTTCGAACGCCAGGCGGGCGTCGTTGGCTTCCAGCGTCACCACGGTCTGGCCGGCGTTGACGCGGTCGGTGTCGTCGGCGGCGATGCTGACCACGGTGCCGGCGATCTCCGGCGTGAGCTGGATCAGGTGGCCGTTGACGTAAGCGTCGTCGGTGTCTTCCTGGTAGCGCAGCACGGTGGCCCAGTAGGCGCCATAACCGATGGCGGCGATGGCGAACACCAGGCTGGCCAGGATCAGGCCGCGCTGGCGCGAAGGGTTTTTGGCGGGTTTTTTCATGGGTGCTCCTCAGGGCTGCGCCGGGGCCAGCAGGCCGCCGCCCAGCACGGTATTCAGGTTGACGAAGGCGAGCTGGCCGGTGGCCTGGCTGTCGAGGCGGGCGGCGCGCTGCACCAGCTCCGCCTCCTGCGTGCCGAGCAGGTCGAGCTTGTTGCTCAGGCCGGCGCGCAGCCGTGCCGCGCCGGCGTCGCTGGCACGGCGGGCGCTGTCTTCGGCCTGGCGCGCGTCGGCCAGCTGCTGGCGCGCCTGGTCGCGGCCCGAGAGTGCGTCGGCGGCCTGGCGCAGGGCGTCGAGCACGGTCTGGTTGTAGCTCTCCACCGCCTCGTCGTAGCGCGCCTGCTCGCGGCTCAGGTTGGCGCGCAGCGCGCCGCTGTGGAAGATCGGCAGGGTGACCGCCGGGGCGATGCCGAGCATGCGCGATTCGCTTTGCAGCAACTGGCCGATGTCGAGCGACGACAGGCCGATGAAGGCACTCAGCTGCACATTGGGGTAGAACGCGGCGCGTGCCGCCTTGACGCTGTGCGCCGCCGCTTCCAGCCGCTCGCGCTGCGCCACCACGTCCGGGCGCTGCCCCAGCAGGGCGGCGGTGAGCGCTGCCTCGTCGAGGCTTGGCGTGGTGCCGAGCGGGGCCGGGGTCAGGTTATCCAGCGCGTTCGGCGCCTGGCCGGTGAGCGCCGCCAGGGCATGGCGCGCGCGTGCCGCGTCGCCTTGCTGGGCGCTCAGCTGCTGCTTCAGCTGCGCTTGCTGCACTTCCAGCGGGCGCAGGGTGTCGGCGCTCAACAGGCCGGCGCTGGCGCGGGCGCGCAGCAGTTGCAGGCGGCTGTCGGCCAGCTTGAGGCGGGCGGAGGTCAGTTGCTGCTGCGCCAGGGTGCGCTGCAGCGCGGTGTACTGGCTGGCCACGGCCTGCGTCAGCAGCAGTTCGGCCTGGCGGGCGTCGAGCGCCTGGGCGCGCTGCTGCCCCAGCGCGGCGTCCAGTTCGGCGCGGTGCTTGCCCCACAGGTCGAGTTCCCAGCTGCCGTCGAGCGAGGCCGAGTACAGCGTCTGGTAGCTGCCGCCGATCGGCGGCGGCAACAGGCCGTTGGCGGAATAGCGTTCGCGGTCGATGGAGGCATTGGCGTCGAGCTGCGGGCCGCGCCGGCTGTCGGCCAGCCCGCTCAGCGCGGCGGCTTCGCGCACGCGGGCGGCGGCCAGTTTCAGCGACGGCGCTTGCTGGCGTGCGCTGGCGATCAGCCGGTCGAGCGCCGGGTCGCCCAGCGCCTGCCACCAGTTGTCGTGCACCGTGTCCGTCTTGGCGGCCGGCAGCGCCAGGCGCTCGGCGTTGAGCGGAGTGGCGGGGGCGGCGCTCGGGGCCGGGGTGGCGCAGCCGGCCAAGAGGCCGGACAGCAGCAGCATCCCCAGGGCGGGCTGCCAGTGGGGGCGGGGGAGTGGGGGCTTGGTCATGCAATTATTCATTTGCAAAATAATAACCATGGTTACTATATGGTCGACAAAAAACCGGCCAGGCCGGTTCCTGCTCAGCCGCCGAGGCGGGCGAGCAATTTGCGCAGCAGACCCTCCAGCTGCGCTTTTTCATCCCCGCTGAAGTCGGACCACAGCGAGCGGTTGCGGTCACGCGCTACCGGCATGATGCGCTCGACGAACCGGATGCCGGCGTCGGTCAGCACCAGCCGGATCTTGCGGCGGTCTTCGGCGCAGGGCTGGCGCTCTGCCCAGCCGTTCTTCACCAGTTCGTCCGAGATGCGGGTGGCGTTGGTGCGCGAGGAGTCCAGCGTGTCGCTGATGTCGGACGGATACAGCACGTGGTCCGGGCAGGCGTACATCGTCATCAGCGTCATCCACACCGACTCGTGGATGCCGTAATCCTTGAGCGCCTCGTTCAGGTAGGCGCCGAGACGCGGCATGATGTGGTAATAGAGCCGGGTGAGGATGACCTCCTGGCGCGGCACGCCGGGAAAGCGGCTGTCGACACGGTCTATCGCCTGCTCGAGCTGGTGGAAGGATTTGTTCATGGCCCGATTATAGTAAACCGTGTTACTATTTCGCAAGAAACATTTTGCCGGTTGGCAGGTTTACTGCCCGAGCAGGGTCAGGACCCGCTCCGGAGGCCGGCCGATCACGGCCTGGTCGCCTTGCACCGCGATCGGGCGCTCGATCAGGCGCGGGTGCTCGACCATGATGGCGATCAGGTGGCGGCGTTCCAGCGTGACGTCGTCCAGGTGCAGCGCCTGGTACTCGTCCTCCTTGTGGCGCATCAGCTCGCGCGGTTCGAGCTTCAGCAGCGTCAGCAGCCGGTCGAGTTCCTCGGCGCTGGGCGGGGTTTTCAGGTAGTCGACGGTCTCGACGTCGGCGCCGGCGTCCTGCAGCAGTTTCAGTGCCTCGCGCGACTTGGAGCAACGCGGGTTGTGGTAGAGGCGAATCATGCGGGGTTCCCCTTTTTTAGCGGACGGCTATTGTGACCCAATAGGCCGGCCGGGGCCAAGCCGCCGCCATCCGCGCGGCCGGGGCCACTTTCATTACTGGAAAACGACGATTTGATGCCTTCACAGACTGTTACTTCCCCGAGCGCCACGCGTTCGCGCGGCCTGGCCCTGGTGCTGGCGCTGCTGGCGACGCTCGGGCCGTTTTCGATCGATACCTTCCTGCCGGCGATGCGCGCCATCGGCGCCTCGCTCGGCGCGACCCCGGTGGAAATCCAGCAGGCGCTCACCGTCTACCTGTTCTGCTACGGCATGATGATGCTGTGGCACGGTTCGATTTCCGACGCCGTGGGACGTCGTCCGGTGGTGCTGGTGACGACCCTGTTGTTCGGGGCGGCCTCGGTCGGCTGCGCGCTGGCCGACAACCTGACCACGCTGTTGATCTTCCGCGGCCTGCAGGGGCTGTGCGGCGGGGCCGGGCTGGTGGTGGGGCGGGCCATCATCCGCGACCGTTTCGACGGCGCCGAGGCGCAGCGCATGATGTCGCAGGTGACCATGCTGTTTTCGCTGTCGCCGGCGATCGCGCCGGTGGTGGGGGGCTGGCTATTCGGCGCCTTCGGCTGGCATTCGATCTTCGTGTTCATGGCGCTGATCGGCTTCGGGCTGTTCGTCATCAGCTGGTTCTCGCTGCCGGAGACGCACGGCCACGAGCGGCGCCAGCGCCTGCACCTGGGCACGCTGCTCGCCAATTACGCCCGGGTTGGCCGAAAACGCGAGTTCCAGCTCTTGGCGGCGGCGGTGTCGTTCAACTTCGCCGGCTTCTTCGTCTACATTCCGGCGGCGCCGGTGTTCCTGATGCAGCACCTGGGGCTCGGGCCGGAGCAGTTCCTGTGGATGTTTGGCCCGGCGGTGGGCGGCATCATGCTGGGCGCTTTCCTGTCCGGGCGCCTGGCCGGGCGGCGCGATGCGCGCCAGATCGTCAACCTGGGCTACGGCGTGATGTTCGCGGCGCTGGCGGCCAACCTGCTCTACAACCTGCTGTTTCCGCCCGCGCTGTTCTGGAACCTAGCGCCCTTGATGCTCTACACCACCGGCATGTCGCTGGTGGCACCGTCGATCACGCTCAACCTGATGGACCAGTTCCCCGAGCTGCGTGGCACGGTGTCGTCGCTGCAGGGCTTCACCCAGACCATGATGTCGAGTCTGGTCGCCGGGGCGATCGCACCCTTGGTATGGGGCAGTCCGCTCTCGCTGGCGCTGACCATGGCGCTGTTCCTGAGCCTGGGCTTCGGCTTCCGCATGGCATTCCGGCGCCGCCTGGCGCGTGAGGTGGCGCTGGCCGGCGCATCGCGTTGATCTGGATCAAGATGAAATTCATTCTCATCTATTGCGCCAGGTGAGATTACGAATGATAATGACTCCCGTTAATTGATCTGCGCCGGCCGTTGCCGGCAGTCCGCCATCCTTCATTGGGAGAACCGAATGATCCGTCGTCTGAGCCTCGTCGCGCTGGCCCTTGCCGGTGTCGCCGCCGCCTCGTCCGCCCTTGCCGCCGAATACCCGATCGGCAAGCCGCAAATCAAGAACGGCATGGAAATCGGCGCCGTCTACCTGCAGCCGGTGAAAATGGAACCGGAAGGCATGATGCGCAAGGCGGCCGAGTCCGACGTGCACCTGGAAGCGGACATCCACGCCGTGAAGAACAACCCGAACGGCTTCGCCGAAGGCGACTGGATGCCGTACCTGGTGATCAAGTACGAGGTCAGCAAGGTCGGTTCCAACCAGACCATCAAGGGCGACTTCATGCCGATGGTGGCCTCCGATGGCCCGCACTACGGCGACAACGTCAAGCTGATGGGGCCGGGCAAGTACAAGCTGAAGTACACCATCCAGGCGCCGAGCGCCAACGAGCATGCCCATTTCGGCCGCCACGTCGATAAGGAAACCGGCGTCGGCGCCTGGTTCAAGCCGTTCGAGCTGAACTACGAGTTCACCTACGCCGGCACCGGCAAAAAAGGCGGCTACTAAGCCCCGGTTCGATGATCCGACCGATAGCGTTGCAGTGCCCTGCGGCGCTCAGGCTGCCGACAAAGTACCCTGTTCAGATTTTCCGGACCCGGCAAAGCCGGGCCGCTCCTGATCAGTTATTGAATCCGCAGCCTTCCTGTTTACATGACAACCCCCTTGCGCTTCGCAAAAGGGGGTTGTCTACCATCTCAGCGCCGCAGGCAAACTGCGGCGCTTTTGCCCTTTCTGGCAGGAGCGTTTGACGATGCGTGCATGGCTCATGGTAGTGGCGTTGGGACTGGCTTCGGCCAACGTGTTGGCCGAAGAGTTACCGGTCTACCGTCTCGAACTCAAGGACGGCAAGCTCAATCCCGCCCGGCTGCAGGTGGTGGCCGGCAAGAAGTTCAAGATCGAGCTGATCAACTCCGGCAAGACCCCGGTGGAGTTCGAGAGCACCCAGCTGCGCAAGGAAAAGGTGCTAGGCCCTGGCGTCGAGTCCTTCGTGGTGGTCCAGTCCTTGAGCCCCGGCGAGTACAAGTTCTTCGACGAATTCCACATGGCCACGGCGCAAGGCGTGATCGTGGCCAAGTAAGCCGGCAGGGAGACAACCATGGGACAGGTACTGTTCATCGTCTGGCGCGAGAGCGTCGAGGCCATGCTGGTCATCGGCATCCTCTACGCCTGGCTGAATAACCACGGCGAAGTGGGTGCGCGCGGCAAGCGCTATCTGTGGGGCGGCGTGCTGGTCGGCTTCTTGTGCGCCATTGTATTGGCGCTGGGCCTGTTCGGCGCGGCCGAACTGTTCGGCGGCGGGCAGGACCTCTTCCAGACCGTGATGGTATTCAGCGCCGCCGCACTCATCGTGCACATGGTGCTGTGGATGCGCGAGCACGGCCGTACGCTGAAGAAGGAGCTGGAAAGCGGGCTTGCCGACAACGCCGCGCGCAACAACTGGTGGGGCGTGCTGACGTTGACCGCCATCGCCGTGGCGCGCGAGGGCAGCGAGACCGTGGTGTTCCTGTACGGCATGCTGGCCGGGGCCGATGGCAGCACGCTGCTGTCGATGGGCGGCGCGGCGCTGCTGGGCTTCCTGCTGGCGCTGCTGACCTTCTTCCTGCTGCAGCTGGGCGGGCGTTTCCTGTCGTGGAAACTGTTCTTCCGCGTCACCGAGGTGATGTTGCTGCTGTTGGCGGCGGCGCTGTTCATGAACGGCATCGAGCACCTGATCTCGATGGGCTACCTGCCGGCGCTGGTCGATCCGCTGTGGGACAGCTCGATGCTGCTCGACGACATGTCGCCGGCGGGCGGCGTGGTGGCGGCGCTCACCGGCTATCGCGCCCATCCGGCGCTGATGAGCCTGTTGGCCTACGGCCTGTTCTGGTTGCTGATTACGGGGTTGATGAGATGGCGGCAACAACAGCCGGCGGCGTGAGCCGCCTGTTGGCGAAGGGCGGCGACTGGCTGCGCGATCATGGCCGCCTGCTGCAGCGTCTGCAGTGGGTGGTGGTGCTGGTCTACGCCTTCCTGCTGGTGGTGCCGGCCTGTCTGCCGCTGCCGCCGGACGCGGCGCGCATGGTCAACAACCTGACCATCTTCGCCCAGTTCGTGTTCTGGGGCATCTGGTGGCCGTTCGTGCTGCTCAGCATGGTGCTGTTCGGCCGCGTCTGGTGCGGCGTGCTGTGCCCCGAGGGGGCGCTGTCGGAATGGGCGGCGCAGAAGGGACTGGGCCGGCCGATCCCGCGCTGGATGCGCTGGGGCGGCTGGCCCTTCGTCGCCTTCGTGCTGACCACGGTGTACGGCCAGTTGGTGAGCGTCTACCAGTATCCGAAAGCCGCCCTGCTGGTGCTGGGCGGCTCGACCGTGGCGGCGGTGGCGGTGGGGTTTGTCTACACCCGCGGCAAGCGCGCCTGGTGCCGTTACCTGTGCCCGGTCAACGGCGTGTTCGGGCTGTTGTCCAAGCTCGCCCCACTGCACTTCAAGGTGCAGGAAGAGGCTTGGCAGGCGTCCATCGCCAACAAGAACGTGATCCGCATCCAGGCGGTCAACTGCGCGCCGCTGCAGCCGATCCGCCACATGAAGGGCGGTAGCGGCTGTCACATGTGCGGGCGCTGCAGCAGCCACCGCGACGCGGTGACGCTGTCGTTGCGCTCGCCCAGCGCGGAGGTGGTCGAAGTGGCCGAGCGCGAGGCCGACGGCTGGCAGACGCTGCTGATCGTCTACGGCCTGCTTGGCGTGGCGATCGGCGCCTTCCACTGGAGCGCCAGCCCCTGGTTCGTCACGCTCAAGCAGGTGGCGGCGGAGTGGCTGATCGAACGCGACATCTGGTGGCCGTTCGAGAGCAACGCGCCGTGGTGGCTGCTGACTCACTACCCGGAACTGAACGACAGCTTCTCCTGGCTCGACGGCGCCATGCTGCTGGGCTACGTGTTTGCCACCGCGCTGGCGATGGGCACGGTGATCAGCATGCTGTTGGCGCTGGCGGTGCGGCTGGCTGGCCCGTGGCAGCGCCAGCGCTTCCATCATCTGGCGCAGGCGTTGATCCCGCTCGCTGGCTGCGGCGTGTTCCTCGGCCTGTCGGCACTGACGGTGACGCTGCTCAAGAACGAAGGGGTGCCGGTGTTCTGGGTCAACGATTTCCGCCTGCTGTTGTTGGCGGTGGCCAACCTGTGGTCGCTGTGGCTGGCGGCGCGTATCGTGCGGCGCTGGCGCGGCGGCGTGCGCTGGCTTGCGGCGCTGCTGCCGTTCCTCGGCACGCTGGCCTGGGTGGACAGCGCCTGGGGCTGGATGTTCTGGTGGTGGTGAGAGCCTATCCCATTAGGCGGCTGCGCCTTCGCATCTTGAGCGCCGGCAGTACTGCGTGCGAATTGCCCTCGGAGATTCGTTCAGCGATACGGAGTCCTCATGGACCCTATGTCCATTCCGGTTCCTGTGTGCTGGCAGCGCCCAACCTGCCTTGGCTCGCTTGCCTGCCAGGATAGGCTTCGAGGACGAACGACCCTCCACAAAGCCGGCGCCGCGAGGCGCCGGCTTTTTTGCGCCCGTTCTAGGCGGCGGCGTTGACCAGCGTCGGCTTCAGCACGCGCACCAGGTCGGCGGCGCTGATGGCAACCAGGAAACCGCGCTTGCCGCCGTTGATGTAGAGCGTGTCGAGCTCGGCGATGCTCGCCTCCATGTACACCGGCATGGTGTGGCGCGTGCCGAACGGGCTGGTGCCGCCCACCTGGTAGCCGCTGTGCTTGTCGGCGGTCTTGGGGTCGCACGGGTTCACCTTCTTGGCGCCGATCTGTTTGGCCAGCATGCCGGTGCCCACCTCGTGGTCGCCGTGCATCAGCACGATCAGCGGCTTCTTGTGTTCGTCTTCCATCACCAGGGTCTTGATGACGACGTGTTCGTCGACCCCCAGTTCACGCGCCGACACCGTGGTGCCGCCTTTTTCCTCGTAGGCGTAGAGATGGGGGCTGAAGGGCACGCCGTGCTCGCGCAGCACGCGCACCGCCTGGGTCACCGGGGTCTTGTCCTTGCTCATGGCTGTTGTTGTGGCGGTAGAAAGGGTGACAGGGTAGGGCGAAACCGCGTGTCTGCCAAGATGCCGCCGCCGATTTGCGCCAGGTCAAGCCAGCCCGGATTAAGGTCTTGAAAATCATCGGCTAAGGGCCATACCTAAGGTGAGTGGCTACCGGTTATGCCGGCGGCCGGAGGACTGTTTCTTGTAACCCGAGAGGAGGACACCATGAAAGACCTGATTCGTCGCACCAGTCTTGAACCGTTGCTCGACGACATGTTCAAGGGCTTCTTCGTACGGCCGTTCGGCTTCGAAGCCGGCGCCGACCTGGCCGGCGGTATCAAACTCGACGTCAAGGAAGACGACAAGGCGTACACCGTGCACGCCGAGATTCCCGGGGTGAAGAAAGAAGACATCAGCGTGCAGATCGAAGGCGGACGGGTGCAGATTTCTGCCGAGGTGAAGAAAGAATCCGAGACCAAGGAAGGCGAACGCGTGCTGCGTTCCGAGCGCTACTACGGCCAGGTGTCGCGCAGCTTCCAGCTGGCGCAGGAAGTGGACCAGAGCACGGCCACGGCGCGTTACAACGACGGGGTGCTGGAGCTGACGCTGCCGAAGAAGGCCGGCGGTACTTCGCGCCGGCTGACCATCGAGTGAGAGCTGATGAGTAAATCTGCTGCGCGCCCCTGAGCGGGGTTCATGCGCTCTGCGTGCGAATCTATCGCTGAGCCCATCTTCAAAGATGGGCGCGCAGAGATTCGCTCAGCGATGCGGAATCCTCATGGACTCCATGTCCACTCCGGTTCCTGTGCTGCTCTTTACCCCGCTGAGGATCGCTCGCGACGATTTCTTTCTCCCCTCTGAGTCGTCCGTTCCGTGCCGAAAGGCCGCCGCGAGGCGGCCTTTTTCATGTCGTTGGCCTGCCCTGGGCCGCGTGCCGGGCCGGGCGGGCGCGCCAGTAGAGCCGCAGCCCCAGCAGCAGCGCCAGCACCGCGGCGTAGATCAGCGGCTGGCGGATGTCCTTCTTCACCAGCCACCAGTAGTGGGTGACGCCGAGTATCGCCACCGCGTACACCAGCCGGTGCAGCCGCCCCCAGTTGCGCTTGAGCCGGCGCAGCCAGCCGTCGGTCGAGGTGACGGCGAGCGGCGTCATCAGCAACAGCGCGGCGAAGCCGACGGTGATGAAGGGGCGCTTGGCGATGTCCTTGACGATGGCGTGCCAGTCGAAGAACTGGTCCAGCCACAGATAGGTGGTGAAGTGCAGCGCGGCGTAGCAGAAGGCGAACAGCCCGAGCAGGCGGCGGAAACGCTGCAGCACGTTCCAGCCGGTGAGCCGGCGCAGTGGCGTGACGGCCAGTGTGGCCAGCAGCCAGACCAGCGTCCAGGTGCCGGTGGAGCGGGTGATGAACTCGATAGGGTTGACCGCCTGGCCGTCGACGACGATCCACGCCGTGCGCGCCAGCGGCAGCAGGCAGGCGATGAAGACCAGCGCCTTGGCGAGGGCGAGCGGCCGTGACGCGGGGCGGGCAAGGTTGGCCGAAGCACTGGGGAGGGTGGAGGCGGGCAGGGTCTTGTCAGAAATCACGGCGCAGGTCCATTCCCCGATACAGGCCGGCGACCTGGTCGGCGTAACCGTTGAACGGCAGCGTCTTGCGCTTGAAGAACTCGCCGATGCGCCGCTCGCTGGCCTGGCTCCAGCGCGGGTGGTCGACCGCCGGGTTGACGTTGGAGTAGAAGCCGTATTCGTCCGGCGCCGCCAGGTTCCAGCTGGTCGGTGGCTGCTTGTCGGTGAGGCGGATGCGCACGATGGACTTGATGCTCTTGAAACCGTACTTCCACGGCACCACCAGCCGGATCGGCGCGCCGTTCTGGTTCGGCAGCGGGTTGCCGTAGAGGCCGACCGCCAGCAGGGTCAGCGGGTGCAGCGCCTCGTCCAGGCGCAGTCCCTCGCGGTACGGCCAGTCCAGCACGCGGCGCTGCTGGCCGGGCATCTCCGCCGGGCGCTGCAGCGTCTCGAAGGCGACGTACTTGGCCTGGCCGGTGGGCTGCACCTGCTTGAGCAGGCTGGCGAGCGGAAAGCCGATCCACGGGATCACCATGCTCCAGCCCTCGACGCAACGCAGCCGGTAGATGCGCTCCTCCTGCGGGAATTTCAGCAGTTCCTCGATGCCGAAGCTGCGCGGCTTCATCACGTCGCCGTCGACCACCACGTTCCACGGCCGCGTCTTCAGCCGTCCGGCGTTGGCGGCCGGGTCGGCCTTGTCGGTGCCGAACTCGTAGTAGTTGTTGTAGCCGGTGATGTCCTTCAGGCTGTTGGGCGGCTCGCCGGTCGACAGCGGGCTCTTCTTGGCGGCGAGCGCGGCCAGCGTCTCGGCCGACAGCAACAGGCCGGCGGCGCCGAGCATGAAGCTGCGGCGGTTCAGGTAGACCGCTTCCGGGGTGATCTCGGAGGGCGGGATGTCGGACGGCTTCTGGATCAGCATGGGCAATCTCCACGGGGAATACGCCTTAGTCGGCGCACCCGGTCTGATCTGACAGCCGGCGGCTAAAACGGTTGCGCCGTCGCGTTCAGGCACCCGACCAGGGGCGGCCGAGCGCGCTGCCCTGCGGCCCGGCGGCGGCCAGCTGACCGGCGATCGCCTGCAGCGCCGGCCAGCGCGGGCCGCACCACGCCGGGGCGATCAGGGTCGGGGCCTGCGCGGTGGCGGAGACCCGATGATAGACCACCTCGGGCGGGGTGTGGCGGATCAGCTCGGCCGCCAGCGCGGCGTAGTGCTCCTGCGTCAGCGGGGCGATCTCGCCGCGCCGGTACTGCGCCGCCATGCGGCTGCCGCGCACGATCATCAGCGGGTGCAGCTTGAGCCCCTCGACGCCGATGTCGAGCACCGTGGCCAGCGTCTGGCGCACGTGGGCATTGTCCTCGCCGGGCAGGCCAGCGATCAAATGGGTACAGACCTTGAGCCCGCGCCGATGCGCCCGCTGCACCGCGTCGCGGTAGTCGGCCAGGCCGTGGCCGCGCCGGATGCGCTCCTGGGTGGCGTCGTGCGCGGTCTGCAGGCCGAGCTCGAGCCAGATCTCGTAGCCCTGCTGCTGGTAGCCGGCGAGCAGGTCGAGCGCGCTGTCCGGCACGCAGTCCGGGCGCGTGCCGACGCACAGCCCGACCACGTCGCTCTGCGTCGCCGCCTCGTCGTACAGCGCCTTGAGCGTGCTCACTTCGGCGTAGGTGCTGGTGTAGGCCTGGAAATAGGCCAGATAGCGCCGGGCGCGGTCGGTCTTGTGCTTTTCGCGCGCGATCTGCTCGGCGATGGAGAGGGCGGCGGCGTCGCGGCCGAAGCTTTTGACGTCGCAGAAGGTGCAGCCGCCGCGGTCCAGCGTGCCGTCGCGGTTGGGGCAGGTGAAGTCGCCGGCCAGCGACAGCTTGTGCACCTTTTCCCCGAAACGGGTCTTGAGGTAATGGCCGAAGGTGTGAAGGTGGCGGGTCAGATCCATGCGCGGCCGGCCTCGTCGGCGGAAAAGCCGGCAGTCTAGCGGCTTTGCCGCGCCGCCGGCCTGAGCCGGATCAAGGATTCCGGGGCGCGGCGCCGGTCTGGCGCGGGGCGCGCTTCGGGGGGGGCTACAGCCGCTGGAAGCCCGCCAGGTAGAGGCCGACGAAGATCAGCGAGCTGATCAAGAGCGCCTGCGCCAGGGTCTGGAACAGTTCGCGCAGCGTCTCCTTCTGGCGGCGGTTGAGCAGCCAGCGCGCCACGGCGTAGAGCACGGCGCAGAGCACGAAGAACTTGAACAGGCGACCGATCATGGGGGACCCTGGCGGGAAGGAGAGGCGATTATCCGGCGCCGGTGCTATGCGCACAAGCCGATGCAGATATAATCGGTCAAAACCGCGCCGGCCTGGACCGGCCATAACACGTACGCCTTGAAGCCGACAAAACCATATCAAAGAGGCACTGTTTTCACTATGTCCACAACCGAATCGTCGGTCGGTATCGTCAGCGCCCAGCAGGCGCTGTTCGACGTGCCGCTCGATCTGGCCTGCGGCAAGACGCTGACGTCGTACCAGCTGATCTTTGAGACCTACGGCGAGCTGAACGCCGCCAAGAGCAACGCCATCCTGATCTGCCACGCGCTGTCCGGCCACCATCACGCCGCCGGCCGCTACCAGCCGGACGACAAGAGCCCCGGCTGGTGGGACAGCATGATCGGGCCGGGCAAGCCGATCGACACGCGCCGCTTCTTCGTGGTGGCGCTCAACAACCTGGGCGGCTGCCACGGCTCCACCGGCCCCTCCAGCATCAACCCGGCCACGCGCCAGCCGTGGGGCTCGGCGTTCCCGGTGGTGACGGTGCCGGACTGGGTGATGGCGCAGGCGCGGCTCGCCGACCGCCTCGGCATCGACCGCTGGGCGGCGATCATCGGCGGCTCGCTCGGCGGCATGCAGGCGCTGCAATGGAGCATCGACTACCCCGACCGCGCCGCCAACGCCATCGTCATCGCCTCGGCGCCCAAGCTGTCGGCGCAGAACATCGCCTTCAACGACGTGGCGCGCCAGGCCATCCTCACCGACCCGGATTTCCACGGCGGCGACTTCTACCAGAACGACGCCATCCCGCGCCGCGGCCTGCGCCTGGCGCGCATGCTGGGCCACATCACCTATCTGTCGGACGACGGCATGGGCGAGAAATTCGGCCGCATGCTGCGCTCCGGCGAGTACAAGTTCGGCTACGACGTCGAGTTCGAGATCGAGTCCTACCTGCGCTACCAGGGCGACAAGTTCTCCGACTACTTCGACGCCAACACCTACCTCTTGATGACCAAGGCGCTGGACTACTTCGATCCGGCCAAGGACCACGGCGGCGACCTGGTGGTGGCGCTGAAGAAGGCGACCGCCAACTTCCTGGTGGCGAGCTTCACCTCCGACTGGCGCTTCTCGCCCTTGCGCTCGCGCGAGCTGGTGCAGGGCCTGATCGCCGCCGACAAGCGCGTGGCCTACGGCGAGATCGAATCCACCCACGGCCACGATGCCTTCCTGATGACCGACCAACCCTACGTGGACCTGATGCGCGCCTACCTCGACCGTGTAGCCAAGGAGGTGGCGGCATGAGCCAGCACTCCGCTACGACCTTGCGCCCCGACCTGCAACTGATCGCCGACTGGATTCCCGCGCGCGCCCGCGTGCTCGACCTGGGCTGCGGCGACGGCGCCCTCTTGGCCCATCTGCAGAGCCACAAGCAGGTGGTCGGCTACGGTGTGGAGATCGACGTCGGCAACATCGCGCGCTGCGTCACCGCCGGCGTCAACGCGGTGCAGGGCGACCTGGAGGCGGGGCTGGCCGATTTCCACGACGGCAGCTTCGACCACGTCATCCTGTCGCAGACTATCCAGGCGATGCAGCACACCGAGGAAATCCTGCTGGAGATGCTGCGCGTCGGGCGCGAGGCCATCGTTACCTTCCCCAACTTCGGCTTTTGGGAAAACCGCTGGCAGATCCTGCAGGGTCACATGCCGGTATCGGAAACCATCCCTTACCAGTGGTACGACACCCCCAACATCCACTGGTGCATGCTGGGCGACTTCGAGGCGCTGTGCGCCAAGAACGGCATCGGCGTGCTGGAGCGGGTGGTGATGAACGAGGGGCGGCGCATCCGTGTCCTGCCCAACCTGCGCGGCAGCCTGGCGTTCTACCGCGTGGCGCGCCGCGGATGAGGGTTTGGCCGGGGGCACGGCCCCTTGCTGCTGTAATTTGAAGGGATTTGCACGATGAGCCGAGGGTTTGGCGACGAGAAACGGGAAAACGTACTGGACGCAGGACCGGTCGGGGCGCGTCCCGACGGCGACGCGGGGGAGGCCCTCCGGCCGCGCGCTATCGACTGGCGCCACCTGATCTTCTCGCGCACCATGCTGACCTGCGTGTTCACCGGCTTCGCCTCGGGCCTGCCGCTCTACACGCTGATCAACCTGCTGCCGGCCTGGCTCCGGAGCGAGGGGGTGGACCTCAAGGCGATTGGCCTGTTCGCGCTGATCCAGCTGCCGTTCACCTGGAAGTTCGTCTGGGCGCCGCTGATGGACCGCTTCGTGCCGCCGCTGTTCGGCCGCCGGCGTGGCTGGATGTTGCTGACCCAGCTTGCCCTGATCGCGACCATGGCGGCGTTCGGCGTGTTCACGCCGAAGCAGGAGCTGTGGTCGATCGCCGCGCTGGCGCTGGCGGTGGCGTTCTGCTCGGCGAGCCAGGACATCGTGCTCGACGCCTTCCGTCGCGAGATCCTCCGCGACCAGGAGCTGGGGCTGGGCAACACCATCCACATCAATGCCTACCGCCTGGCCAGCCTGATTCCCGGCTCGCTGTCGCTGATCCTGGCCGACCACCTGCCGTGGGGCACGGTGTTCTGGATCACGGCGCTATTCATGCTGCCGGGGGTAGCGATGACGCTCGCGGTGAGCGAACCGAAACTGGCCGCGGCGGCGCCGAAGACGCTGCGCGAGGCGGTGATCGAGCCGTTCCACGAATTCCTCACCCGCAGCGGCCTCAAGGGTGCCGCGCTGGTGCTGGGCTTCATCTTCCTCTACAAGCTGGGCGACAGCATGGCCACCGCGCTGGCCACGCCGTTCTACCTCGACATGGGCTTCACCAAGTCCGAGATCGGCCTGGTGGCGAAGCATGCCGGGCTGTGGCCGGCGGTGATCGGCGGCTTGCTGGGCGGGGTGTGGATGATCAAGCTCGGCATCAACCGCGCGCTGTGGGCGTTCGGCGTGGTGCAGGTGGTGTCGATCCTGGGCTTTGCCTGGCTGGCCGGACAGGGGCCGTTCACCGCCATCGGAGCGGCGGAGCTGTCGCGCCTGGCGCTGGTGATCGGCTTCGAGGCGCTCGGCGTCGGCCTCGGCACCGCCGCCTTCGTCGCCTACATCGCGCGCACCACGCACCCGGCCTACACCGCCACCCAGTTCGCGCTGTTCACCAGCCTGGCGGCGGTGCCGCGCACCGTGGCCAACGCCGCCACCGGCTACCTGGTCGAGGCCATCGGCTGGGCTCCGTTCTTCCTGCTGTGCACGCTGCTGGCGTTGCCGGGCATGGCGTTGCTGGCGAAGGTCGCGCCGTGGGGGCGCGACGACGGTTGAGAACTACTGCGTAAGTGTTCTCTTAGGCGGACGACGTTTAGGGGCGGTACTGACCGCCGGCAGGCAAGGGAGCTGTCTCGCCAGCCCCCTTGCAACCCCAGGCGACCCCGACAGCCCGTGAATTCCCGCGTGGTCAGGATGGGGCCAGGCGCCGCCAAACTCCATGCGTGCAAATCCATCGCTGAGCCAATCTCTGCGTGCAAATCTTTGATTTGCTCAGCGATGGATTGGCACGCGGAGATTTGCTCAGCGGACCATTTGCTAACGTCAAATCGCTCAAACAAGCGGCGGCTTAAAACCTTGCCCCACCCAGCCCAAGCGGTACGGGCCAACGGGGGAGTGGGGTGACTCACCTCTATTTTGGCTTCGAAGGCGTAGCGCAACCCATCATCAATGTGCTCCAGCTTGGACTGAATAAGGTAGCGTAGCGGCGTAACGGTAATGCCCTCGTTGCCTTCTCAACCGCGCCCGGCCGCCAGCTTCAGCGCCGCTTCGGCCAGTCGCTTGCCCTGGGCGATGGCCAGCGTCTTCTCGTCCTCGCTGATGCGGCGGTCGTTGTTGAGCCCGGCGACGTGGCTGACACCGTACGGGGTGCCGCCGGACTGGGTCGAGGACAGCGCCGGCTCGGTGTAGGGCAGGCCGAGGATCAGCATGCCGTGGTGCATGAGCGGCAGCATCATCGACAGTAGCGTCGACTCCTGGCCGCCGTGCATGCTGGCGGAGGTGGTGAACAGGCAGGCCGGCTTGCCCGCCAGGGTGCCCGCCATCCACTCCGCGCTGGTGCCGTCGAGGAAGTACTTCAGCGCCGCGGCCATGTTGCCGAAGCGGGTCGGACTGCCTAGCGCCAGGCCGATGCATTCGGCCAGGTCGCGCCGTTCGACGTAGGGCGCGCCGGCCTCGGGCACCGCAGCCTCGGTCGCCTCGCACACCGTCGACACCTTGGGCACGGTGCGCAGCCGCGCCTGGCAGCCGGGCACGCTCTCGATGCCGCGGGCGATCAGCCGGGCCAGCTCGCGCGTGGCGCCGTGCTGGCTGTAGTAGAGAACCAGAATATCCTGCATATCGTCGTCCGAATCGTTACCATAAAGCCATAAGCATCAATCTTAGAGCCCATTCCATCAGGCGGCTACGCCTTTGCATCTTGAGCGTCGGCGGACTGCGTGCGAATCTCTCGCTGAGCAAATCCCTGCGTGCCAATCTTCGATTGGCTCAGCGATGGATTTGCACGCAGTAATTCGCTCAGCGATGCGGAATCCTTATGTACTTCGTGTACATTCCGGTTCCGGCGCTCCGGCGACACTCAACCTGCTTGGGCTCGCTCGCCTGCTGAAATAGGCCCTGAGTGCAATTCGGCGGGTTTGCCGCGCCGGGCGGAATTTTCCGTCATTCCGAGCACTCTTTAGTCCCTTTGCCGAAATTCTGATCCATTCATGTGTCTTGCCAATCGAATTGAACCCTACCGCGGCTTCGCCCGTTTCCTCGCCCGCCGGGTCGGCACGCACCGCGTGCTGCAGGTGGCCGGCAGCCTGACCTTCACCACCTTGCTGGCGCTGGTGCCGCTGTTGACCATCGTGCTGACGGTGGTGGCGGCGTTCCCGGTGTTTGCCGACTACAGCGCGCGCTTCAAGCTGATGCTGCTGTCGACGCTGGTGCCGGAGTTCGCGGGCAAGGTGATCACCGTCTACATGCGCCAGTTCGCAGACAACGCCGAGAAGCTGACCGCCGCCGGCATCGTCATGCTGGGGCTGACCTCGCTGATGCTGATGTCCACCATCGAGCGCACCTTCAACGCCATCTGGAGCGTGCGCCGCAGCCGTCCCTGGCTGCAGCAGGGCATGGTGTACTGGAGCGTGCTGACGCTGGGGCCGATCGCCTTCGGCGGCGGCCTGATCGGCTGGCACTGGCTGCTCAAGGCGACCCATTTCGAGCGCTACTCGCGCCTGCTGGACGAACTGCTGCAGCGCGGCGGCAGCATCTTCCTGACCACGCTGGTGTTGTCACTGCTGTACCGCGTGGTGCCGAACCGTTTCGTGCCCTATCGCCACGCACTGTGGGGGGCGTTGGCCACCGCCTTGCTGCTGGAAGTTACCAAGGCGGTGTTCGGCTTCTACATCGGCGAGGTGGCGTCGTACAAGCTGGTGTACGGCGCCTTCGCCAGCATCCCGATCCTGTTGCTGTGGGTGTACTGCCTGTGGCTGGTGGTGCTGACCGGGGCGGTGTTCACCGCCTCGCTGTCGTACTGGGAGGGGCAGGCGTGGCGCCGCCGCTTCGAGCCGCGGCGCCGCTTCCTCGACGCGCTGGAGGTGCTGCTGCTGCTCGACACCGCGCAGCGCCAGGGCGTGGCGCTGACGCCGGTGGAACTGCGGCGCGAGGTACAGGTGGGCTACGACGAACTCGGGCTGGTGCTCGACAAGCTGGCGCAGCTGGGTTACGCCCAGCGCGGCCAGCGCGACGGTTGGGTGCTGATGCGCAAGCTCGAGACGATCCCGCTCTCGGAGCTGTTCCAGCTCTTCGTCTACCGTTCCGACGTCGGCTACGACGACGACATCGGCCAGGGGCTCGACGACTTGCTGGCGCCGGCGCTGGAACGGCTCGATCAGGAAACGCTGGCCGACTTCGCGCGCCGCGTCGGGCGGAAGTAGTCGGTGTTGGCGTAGAACGCCGGGTCCTCGTTGCCCGGCCACCAGCCGGGTATCCCCAGCAGCGGCAGTGGCCACAGCTCGCGCGGCCGCGCCAGCCAGCCGTCGTCGGCCAGCGCTTCGGCCAAGCTGTGATCGAGCAGCGCCAGTTGCCGGTCGTAGGGTTGGCCGAAGAAGGCGTCATCCACCGGCAGCACCAGCGCCTTGCCGCACCAGCCCAGGTGCGGGTCGAGGCCGGTCTCGAACAGTGCGTGGCCGAGCGTGAAGACGCCGATGCGCCGCCCCCAGTCGTGCCTTCTTTCCACGAACAGCTCGTGCCAGCGCATGTCGTCCAGTGCAGCAGTCAGCGCCGGGTCGGCGCTGGCGACGACGATTCCGCACTCGTCCAGCAGCGTGGCGGCGTCGCGCAGCGGGCCGCGTCGCACCTCGCCGCGGGCGATGGCACGGGCGTGGCGCGCGTTCAGCGCCGCCTTGCTGCGCGGCCACGCCAGCCAGGCCAGCGCGTTGAACCAGTCGTGCCAGTTGCCGTAGCGGGTCGGCACCTCGCCGCTCTGCGCGATGTGCAGTTCGTAATAGTTCTGCGGCTCGAGGTCGCAGACGAAGCGCAGGCCGTCCGGTACCGCGCAGCCGGTGGCGCGGGCGTGCTCCAGCAGGCGGTCGTAGTCGGTCTGGCTCGGCCAGTCGTCGCCGTCGGCGAACGGGGCGAAGGGGCGCAACGGGGCGTACAGCGGATGGGGAAGGTAGGTCGAGTGCCAGCGAGTCACGATGGGGCGCGATGAAGCAAAGCCGCCATTCTACCCCGCCAGCGGCAGCGACGGCGGGTCGCCGTCGTAACGGATGCGGTTGCGTCCCAGCGTCTTGGCCTGGTAGAGCAGGGTGTCGGCGCGGCAGAGCGGGCCGTCGATGTCCTTGTCGTCGGGGAACACCGAGGAGATGCCGATGCTCACCGTGTAATGCACCGCGACGCCGCAGGCCATCACCACGCTGCCGTCGACCTCGGTGCGCAGGCGCTCGGCCAGGATGCCGGCCTCGGCCAGCGTGGTGAACGGCAGCAGCACGCCGAATTCCTCGCCGCCGAGCCGCCCGACGATGTCGGCATGGCGGAAGGTGTTGCCGCACAGCGTGGCGAAGTGCTGCAGCACCTGGTCGCCGGTGGCGTGGCCATGCTGGTCGTTGATGTTCTTGAAGTGGTCGAGGTCCATCATCATGATCGACAGGTCGTGGCCGTAGCGCTTGCTGCGCAGCACCTCGGCCTCGCCGACCTCCATGAAGGAGCGGCGGTTGAGCAACCCGGTCAGGCCGTCGCGCGTGGCGAGGAAATACAGCTGCTTCTCGTGGCGGTCGCGCTCCAGCGCGATCGATGCCAGATGGGTGCAGCGGTCAGCCAGGCGCAGCTCGGTTTTGCCGGGGTTGCGTGGGGTCGGGTAGTAGATGGCGAAGGCGCCCAGCATCTCGCGGCTGCTGGAGTAGATCGGCGTCGACCAGCACGAGCGCAGCCCGTGCGGCAGCGCCAGATAGCGGTAGTTTTCCCAGCGCGGATCGTGGGCGATGTCGCTCACCACCACCCGCTCGCCGGAGAACACGGCGCTACCGCAGGAACCGGTCTCGGGGCCGATGGTCAGGCCGTGCAGAAAACCGCTGAAGCTGGCCGGCAACGACGGCCCGGCCGCCAGGTTGAGCTCGGTCTTCTGCTCGTTGAGCAGCATGATCGAGCACACCGCCTGCGGCCGCTGCGCCTCCACCAGCCGGCACAGCCGGGTCAGGATATCGTTCAGCGGCTGGTTGTTGGCGATCATTTCCATCACCGCGTTCTCGTCGGCCAGCAGGCGCGAGCCCAGCCGCAGCTCGGTGATCTCGCGCCCGATCGCCAGGATCGACACCAGTTCGCCGTGCGCCCCTAGCTCCGGAATCAGGTGGATGCTGAAGGTTGCCGCCTTGCCGAAGACGTCGAGCTCCACCTCGAGATGGCGTGCCTCGTGCCGCGCCAGCACCGCCTGGAAGGCCGGCTCCAGGGTGTCCAGCGCACCCTGTGGCCAGCCCTGCTGGCGCAGTGTCTTGCCCAGGTGCTCGTGGCGCGGCAGCGGCAGGTAACGGGTGATGCTGCGGTTGATGAACTGGCAGCACAGGTTCAGGTCATACCGGGCGATCACGTCGTCGGCGTTTTCCACCAGGGTGCGGAACACCTGCTCGCGCCGCAGCAACTCGATTTCGGCGTGCTTGCGCGAGGAGATCGACTGGCACAGGCCGACGATGGCGCTGACACGTCCGTCCTCGTGGCACAACTGGGCGCGCTGCTCCAGCCATTCCCAATGGCCGTGGCCGTGGCGGAAGCGGAACTCGAGGTAGGCCGAGCCGGTGGCGAGCTGCTCCGGGTGCTCCAACATGGTGCGCAGAGCGTCGCGATCGTCCGGGTGCACCCGCTCCAGCCAGGTGTCGAAACCGATGTCGACCCAGCCCGGCGGCAGCCCCAGCACGTTATCCGCCGCCAGCACCCGGCCGTAGACGCGGCGCGGCGCCAGACGGTACTCGAACAGTGCCAGGCGCGAATCTTGCAAGGCCTCCCGCCATAACTGCTGGCCACGCGCGTCGTCCTCCTCCTGGCTGATGTCGTGCAGCAGCAGCCAGGTTAGGCCGGCGTCCTGGCCATCGAGGTCGGCAAGACGCTTTTCCAGCCGCAACGAGAGGGGGGCGGCGGCCGGGCGGTTGAGCTCGCAGCGTCGGGTTTCGCCCCCGCCTCCGTGTTCGTCCAGCCAACTGCGGGCCGCGGCTGGCAGGTGCAGGTCGTCGAGGTGGGCGAGCGGGGCGCCTAGCAGGCGCCGCGCCGCGGTGTTGGCCTGCAGGATGCGGCCGTCCGCGTGCAGCAGCAGACAAGGCGCAGCCATCTCCGCGCAGGCCTGCAGCCGGCGTTGGCGTTCACGGTGGCGGCGCTGCAGCGTCGTGACGGCACTACCCAGTGCCATGCCCGCCAGCATGGCCAGTAGCGCCAGCAGCCAGCCCGATGACGGCATCAGCGGCGACCTCTGGTTAACCCGAAGGGAAGGGCGGCCGCTGGAAAAGGCAGAAATACGGTCGTGCAGCGTGGGAAAATCGGTGTCAAGCGGGCCTCTGCGTGGCGGTCAGTCTCTTCCAGTATCATAGGACGTCCTGTGTTGCTCCGGACGAGTTCCACGGGTCGTCGTTTTTTTACAACATTTGCAGTATGCTTGGGGCATCGATGGGAGCCGCCTGAATGGATTATTTTCCGATCTTTATGAAACTGCGCGGCGAGCCCTGCCTGGTAGTGGGAGGGGGCGAAGTCGCCCTGCGCAAGGTGCGCCTGTTGCGCTCGGCGGAGGCGGCGGTAACCGTGGTGGCGCCGGAGCTGGTGGCCGAACTGCGCGCCATGGCCGGCGCGGGGGAAATCCGCCACGTCGACGGCCGCTTCAGCGGTGAACAACTGGCCGGCATGCGCCTGGTGGTGGCCGCCACCGACGACCGTCGCGTCAACCTGGCGGTGGCCGAAGCCGGCCGGGTGCAGGGTATCCCGGTCAACGTGGTGGACGATCCCGACATCTCCAGCTACATCACCCCGGCGATCGTCGACCGCTCGCCGTTGGTGATCGCGCTTTCCACTGGCGGCGGCGTGCCGGTGCTGGCGCGCCTCTTGCGTGCCCGGCTGGAAAGCCTGATTCCCGCCGGCTTCGGCCGTCTCGCCGGCTTCGCCGCGCGCTTCCGCGACCGGGTCAAGGCGCGCTTCGGCGACGTCGAGGCACGGCGCATCTTCTGGGAATCGGTGCTGGAAGGCCCGGTGGCCGACGCGGTGATGCTGGGCAACGACGAGGCCGCCTGTGCCGAGATGGAAAAGCGTCTCGCCAGCGCCGACGACAAGCCGACTGGCGCGGTCTACCTGGTGGGCGCCGGCCCGGGCAACCCCGACCTGCTGACCTTCCGCGCCTTGCGCCTGATGCAGCAGGCCGACGTGGTGCTGTACGACAAGCTGGTGGCGCCGGAACTGCTGGAGCTGGTGCGGCGCGATGCCGAGCGCATCTACGTCGGCAAGGCGCGTGCCAACCACGCGTTGCCGCAAGAGGACATCAACCAGCTGATGGTGCGGCTGGCCCAGGAAGGGAGGCGCGTGGTGCGCCTCAAGGGCGGGGACCCGTTCACCTTCGGCCGCGGCGGCGAGGAGATCGAAACGCTGGCGGCGCATGGCATCCCGTTCGAGGTGGTGCCGGGCATCACCTCCGCCAGCGGCGCGGCGGCCTACGCCGGCATCCCGCTGACGCACCGCGATTACGCGCAATCGGTGGTGTTCGTCACCGGCCACCGCAAGGACGACAGCATCGACCTCGATTGGCCGGCGCTGACCCGTCCCGAGCAGACCGTGGTGGTGTACATGGGCGTTTCCACCGCGCGCGAGCTGTGCGACGCTTTCATCGCCCATGGCAAGCCGGCCGAGACGCCGGCGGCGGTGGTCGAGTGGGCCACCACGGCGCGCCAGCGCACCGTCACCGGCACCCTGGCCAGCCTGCCCGAGGTGATCGCCCGGCATGGCGTGCAGTCGCCGGCGCTGATCATCATCGGCGAGGTGGTGAAGTTGGCCGAAACGCTCAGTTGGTACCGCCGCATCGAAAGCGAGCCTGTTACAATCAGAAACTGATTTCAAAACAAGGACTCTCCGCGCGGGCTGGCGGTTGCAGGAAACTGGATAGACATGGTTGGCGTACTGATTATTTCTCACGGCGGGCTGGGCGACAGCCTGGCCGATTGTGCCCGGCACATTCTGGGCCGCAACCCGGAAAACCTGGCGACCATGGCGGTGGACAAGAACGACGACCCCGACCGCAAGCTGGCTCAGGCGCGGGCGCTGATCCAGCAGCTCGACCAGGGCGAGGGAATGCTGGTGCTGACCGACATGTACGGCGGTACGCCGTCCAACATCGCCAGTCGCCTGGTCGACAGCGGGCGGGTGGAGGCCATTGCCGGCGTCAGCCTGCCGATGCTGGTGCGGGCATTGTGTTACAGCAGCCAGCCGCTGGATCTGGTGGTCAAGAAGGCCGTGACCGGCGGACTGGAAGGCGTGATCAATATTATTGCCGGGGAGGCAAATGCTTAAATCAGAGGTTGAAATCATCAACAAGCTCGGGCTGCACGCGCGTGCCTCCAGCAAGTTCACCCAGACCTCCAGCCGTTTCAAGAGCGAGGTCTGGATCTCGCGCAACGGCCGTCGCGTCAACGGCAAAAGCATCATGGGGGTGATGATGCTGGCCGCGGCCAAGGGCTCGACCGTGCTGCTGGAAGTGGCGGGCGACGACGAGCAGGCCGCGCTGGACGCGTTGATGACGTTGATCAACAACCGCTTTGACGAGGCAGAGTGATAACTGCCGGGTAACGGAGGGACGGGGACCATGAGCATCATCATGCACGGCGTTGCCATCGGCGGCGGGGTGGCCATCGGGCGTGCCCATCTGATGTCCCGCAGCATGGACGACGTGACCCACTACGTGCTGGTGGCGGACGAGGTGCCGGAGGAAATCGCCCGTTTCGACGAAGCGGTCAAGGCGACCCGCAAGGAACTCGAGATGCTGTGGGGCAGCATCCCGGAAAACGCCCCGGCCGAGCTGGGCGCCTTCCTGTCGCTGCACATCATGCTGCTGGGCGACGTCGCGATCTCGCGCGAGCCGCGCGACATCATCGCCACCCAGCGCTGCAACGCCGAATGGGCGCTCAAGCTGCAATGCGATGCGCTGGTCGAACAGTTCGAGGCGATCGAGGAGGAGTACCTGCGCGAGCGCAAGCACGACGTGCTGCAGGTGGTCGAGCGCATCTTCAAGAACCTCAAGGGCGAGGCCTCGTCGCTGGCCGCTCCGGAGGCGTTCGACGACGACATGATCCTGGTGGCGCACGATCTGTCGCCGGCCGACATGGTGTACTTCAAGGATTCCAGTTTCGCCGCCTTCGTCACCGACGTCGGCGGCACCACTTCGCATACCGCCATCCTCGGCCGCAGCCTCGACCTGCCGTCGGTGATCGCGCTGCACCACGCGCGCGAGCTGATCCGCGAAGAGGAGATGATCGTCGTCGACGGACAGAGCGGCGTCATCATCATCAACCCGGACGAGGTGGTGCTGACCGAGTACCGCCGCCGTCAGCGTGCCTGGCGCGATGCCCGGCGCAAGCTGTCGTCGATCCGCAAGTCCAACGCCAAGACCCTCGACGGCACCCCGATTGACCTGCTGGCCAATATCGAACTGCCGCAGGATGTCGAAGGGGTGCTCTCCGCCGGCGCGGTCGGTGTCGGCCTGTTTCGCAGCGAATTCCTGTTCCTCGGCCGCGACACGCTGCCGTCCGAAGACGAACAGTTCGAGGCCTACCGCAAGGTGGTGGAGAACATGAAGGGCCTGCCGGTCACCATCCGCACCATGGACCTGGGCGCCGACAAGAATCCGCGCTGGCTCAATCACGGCGTGGCTGACAACCCGGCGCTGGGGCTGACCGGCATTCGCCTCTGCCTGGCCGAGCCGCTATTGTTCCGCGCCCAGCTCAGGGCGCTGTTGCGTGCCTCGATGTTCGGCAAGCTGCAGATACTGTTCCCGATGATCAACTCGCTGCACGAGCTGAAACAGGCGCTGGTACAGCTGGAATACGCGCGCGAGGAGTTGCGCGACGAGGGCATCGCCTATTCCACCGAGCTGCCGGTCGGGGTGATGATCGAAATCCCGTCGGCGGCGCTGGTGGTGGGCAGCTTCCTCAAGCACGTCGATTTCATTTCCATCGGCACCAACGACCTGATCCAGTACACGTTGGCCATCGACCGCAACGACGACTCGGTCAGCCACCTGTACGACCCGGTGCATCCGGCGGTGATCAAGCTGATCCTGCACACGCTGCGCACCGCCATCAAGGCCGGCACGCCGGTGTCGGTGTGCGGCGAGATGGCGGGCGATCCGCGCCTGACCCGGCTGTTGCTGGGCATGGGGTTGCGCAAATTCTCGATGCACCCGGCCAACCTGCTGTCGGTCAAGGACATCGTGCTCAAGACCCACCTCGACCAGATCGCGCCGCTCGTCGGACGCATGCTGAGAAGCGAGGACCCTGATAAGATTGCCGACCTGCTACAACAATTGAACGCTGAGCCGGCGCTCTAGTCGTACCGTTCGGGTGGCGTTGCGCGTTCCCTGCGCGACGCTGCGACCCGATTCATCCGGTCTGACGCCGCCTTCCGCTGCTCGCGGAATGGCGGCGTCGGCGTATTTTAAGGGCCCCACAGCCGGCTGTTTTTCTTATGCTCAAGGACGCCATCGATCTTGCCACCGTGAAGCGGGTGCGGGTCATCAAGCTGCGCCATCACGGCGATGTGCTGCTGACCTCCCCGGTGTTCTCGGTGCTGAAGCAATACGCCCTGCCCGCCGAACTCGACGCGCGGGTGTACCACGACACGCGCGACATGATCACGCCGCACCCCGCCGTCAGCCAGGTGTTCACCATCGACCGCCAGTGGAAAACGCTCGGAATGTTAGGCCAACTCAAGGCCGAGCTGGCCATGGTCCGCCCACTCTATGCGTTGATGGAGGTGGCTGCATGACGCGGCTCGCCATCGTGCGTCAGAAGTACAACCCCGCCGGCGGCGCCGAGCGTTTTGTCAGCCGCGCCCTGGCAGCCCTGCAGGCCAACGGCGCGCTGGAGGTCAGCCTGATCGCACGGCGCTGGGAGAAGCTCGAGGGGGTGGCGGCGCTGACCGCCGACCCGTTCTACCTTGGCAACGTCTGGCGCGACTGGGGCTTCGCCCGTGCTGCCCGCCAGTTGTGGCAGCACGAGGGCTTCGATCTGGTGCAGTCGCACGAGCGCATCCCCGGCTGCGACATCTACCGTGCCGGCGACGGCGTACACGCCGCCTGGCTGCAGCACCGCCGCCGTGCACTGTCCGGCTGGGCCGCCTGCGCGCTCAAGCTGAATCCCTATCACCACTACGTGTGTGCCGCCGAGCGACGCATGTTCCTCGATCCGCGCCTCAAGCTGGTGATCTGCAACGCGCACCTGATCAAGCACGAAATCCAGCAGCATTTTGGCCTGCCCGAGAGCAAGCTGGCAGTGATCTACAACGGTGTCGACACCGAAACTTTCCACCCGCGCCTGCGCGAGCAGCACCGCGTCCGGCTGCGTGCCGAGCTGGTCATTCCCGCCGAGGCGCCGACGCTGCTCTACGTCGGTTCCGGTTTCGAACGCAAGGGCGTGGAGCGCGCCGTGCGCGCCGTGGCCGCGCTGGACGGGGTGTACCTGGTGGTGGTGGGCAAGGACAAGCACGCCGCGCGCTACCAAAGGTTGGCCGAATCGCTGGGCGTCGTCGAACGGGTGCGCTTCACCGGCGCCCAGAGCGACGTCAAGCCCTACTACGGCCTGGCCGATGCCTTTATCCTGCCGACCCTGTACGACCCGTTCCCCAACGTCTGCGTCGAGGCGTTGGCTTGCGGCTTGCCGCTGTTCACCACCACCACCTGCGGCGCGGCCGAGCTGATCGAGCCGGGGCGCAACGGCTGGGTACACGACGCGCTGGACCAGGCGGCGCTGGTCGACGCGCTGCGCGCCTGGCTGTCACGCCACGCCGACTGGCCAGAGCTCGCCGCCGCCGCCCGTGCCACGGCCGAGCCGCTGACGCTGGAGGCGATGGCCGCGCAATTGGTTAACGTCTATCAACGTTTCCTCCCCGATCCCCACATCGCGGTATAATCCGCTGTTTTTACTTGGATACCTTGACCCGCATGCCGGATTCCAAAGCGATCGGCAGCCTGGAGCTGTACAAGCGGCTGCTGCGTTATCTGCGCGCTTATTGGCGCGTGTTTCTTGCCTCCCTGCTGGCCATGGTGGTGGCGGCCGCCACCGAACCGGCGTTCGCCCGGCTAATGAAGCCGCTGATCGACGGCGGCTTCGTCCAGAAGGACAGCGCGGCGATGATCTGGACGCCACTCGCCATCGTCGGCCTGTTCGTGCTGCGTGGGGTGACCAGCTACATCAACGAGTACTCCACCAGCTATTTGTCCGGCCACTTGGTGCAGCGCCTGCGCGAGGAGATGTTCGGCAAGCTGATGCAGCTACCGGTGCGCTACTTCGACGACCATCCCTCCGGCCGGCTGCTGTCGCGCATCGCCTTCGATGTCAACCAGGTCACCGAGGCCGGCTTCAACATCATTACCGTCGTGGTCAAGGACGGCATCACCGTGCTCGGCCTGTTGGGTCTGCTGCTGTATACCGACTGGCAATTGACGCTGATCTGCCTGGCTGTGTTGCCGCTGGTGACGTTGATCGTGCGCGTGGTCGGCAAGCGCCTGCGCGGGCTGTCGCACCAGAATCAGCACAATATGGCGCTGCTGACCCAGGTGCTGGGCGAGACCATCGACTGCCAGCGCGTGGTCAAGATTTATGGTGGCCAGGCTTACGAAGCCGAGCGCTTCCAGCGCGCCGCCGAGTCGATCCGCCATAATGGGGTGAAGCAGAGTTCGATGTCCTCGCTCAACACCGGCGTCACCCAGCTGGTGATCTCGATGGCACTGGCACTGATCCTGTACTTCGCCACGGCGCGTGCGCAGCACGGCAGTTTCACTGCGGGCGATTTCATGTCTTTCCTCACCGCGATGCTGATGCTGTTCGCGCCGGTCAAGCGCATAACCAGCATCAGCCAGGCGCTGCAGCGTGGCCTGGCCGCCGCCGAGAGCGTGTTCGGCTTTCTCGACGAGGCGCCGGAAGCCGATCTCGGCACGAAAAGACTGGCCGAAACCCGTGGCGCACTGTCGTTCCGCCACGTCAGCTTCCGTTATCCGCATGCTGAGCGCGACGCCATCGCCGACCTGAGCCTGGACGTGAAGCCGGGCGAAACCGTGGCGCTGGTCGGCAGCTCCGGCAGCGGCAAGACCACCCTCGTGAGCCTGATCCCGCGCTTCTACGATCCTGACGCCGGCAGCATCAGCCTGGACGGCGTGCCGCTCACTGACATCGAACAGGCCAGCCTGCGCAGCCACATCGCTCTGGTTAGCCAGGACGTGGTGCTGTTCAACGACAGCGTGGCCGCCAACATCGCCTACGGCCGCATTGGCCAGGTCAGCCGCGAGGAGATCGTCGCCGCGGCACGCGCTGCCAACGCGCTCGACTTCATCGAAGCGATGCCGGAAGGCTTCGACACCCTGATCGGCGAGAACGGCGTGCGCCTGTCCGGCGGCCAGCGCCAGCGCCTGGCCATCGCCCGTGCCCTGCTGAAGAACGCGCCGATCCTGATCCTCGACGAGGCCACCAGCGCGCTCGATACCCAGTCCGAGCGGCTGGTGCAGGCGGCGCTGGAGCGCCTGATGCAGAACCGCACCACCATCGTCATCGCACACCGCCTCTCCACCATCGAGAACGCCGACCGTATCGCGGTGATGGATCAGGGGCGGATTATAGAGGTCGGCGACCACCGGACCTTGCTGGCAGCGAAGGGGCGCTATGCGCAGTTGCACGCGATTCAATTTCATGACCACTCTGCCCACGCCAGTGTGTTGGGGGCAGATACTGCGAGAGAGTGAAGTGATGGGTCTCCCTGTATTGATGCCTGCCGTCTCGCCGCGGTTCTCTCCGGCATGGTTGTCGTGGGCGGTCTGGTGTCTGTTGATGCTGTTAGCTTTCATCTGGCCGATTCCGAATGGCCAGCTGCCATTTCACCGCAACTTTCCGTTGCTGTTGGCGTTCTGCTCCATGGTGTACCTGTTTTTTAAACTGCCCATAGCGGAGCGTAATGCCTACCTCTCACCGTACCGGGTACTCGGTTGGGGCATCCTTATTTTGTCGCTCTGGATATTGGCGACGGGGATATGGCACTCCCCAAAACAATGGGCTTTTATCGGCACATTCAATGGCAAGTGGTTTCGTGTACTGCAGACAGGCTTGATGGGGTTACTTGTTCTTCCCCTGTTTGCTCCGCGTTCTGGTGGCGATGGGCGAGGCCGGATGCTGTTCTGCTACCTGCTGGTTGCCATGTGGTTGGTGCCCTTCCTTCAGTCTCTGGATGTGCTATGGCAGTGGTTCAGGCAAGGAAGCTTGCCGTGGCAGCAGACCCGCCTTGGCTATTCGAGGATGGAGATGAGTGTCCATATCAATCTGGTCGCGAGTTTCCTGTTCGCCGAGTTGGCGGCACGGTTGCTGCTTAAGCGTCGCTGGATGCCGATTCACGGGGGGATGCTGCTTTTCATGCTGGGCGTTTGCCTCTTCAGTGGCCTTGTCATCGCGACACGCAACGCATCTATCGGTCTGTTGGGCATGGTGCTATCCGTAACGATGATGGCAGTCTTGTTCCGAGGGCGTGACTGGGGATTCGTCAAGACCTTGTCGGGCTTGTTCGTCGGTCTGGCTCTCATTGTTGTGGTTGCCTCTGTATCGTGGAAATCTGATCCACGCTGGAAAACGTTTCTGCAGACGGTGCCGATTTCGCTCGATACCGAACACTTCCAGAGTTGGCGGGACCGCGAAACGTATCCCCTGCCCATCCTGCCGAATGGTCAGCCGGTCGATGTATCCAATTACGAGCGTCTGGCCTGGATCAAGATCGGTAGTCTGCTGGTTCTGAAAGAGCCGTTAGGGCAGGGCATTGCGGGGGACAACTTTCACCGAATGGTGGAACGGCACTATGGTGAGAGCAAGACGACCAGCCAAAGTCATTCCGGCCTCATCAATTTTGCATTGGCCAATGGCATCCCGGGGCTGCTCATGTGGCTGATAGTGCTTGCCTATTTGATGTATTGCGGTTTTCGTGCCTTCTATCATGACGGCTTGGTGCCGGGCCTCTTCCTTTCCATGCTGGTGTTGAGCTATGCCGGTCGCAGCCTGATCGACGACGTGTTGCGCGATCATATGCTGGAGATGTTCTTCTTTCTGTCGATGATGTTGCTCTCGTTGTGTCATGGCGAGAAGGCCGGCAAGGTGGCTGCTGTGGAAAGCTCTATTGCGGAGCATTGTCAGAGGGCCGTGTCGGATTGCGTTTGAATCTTGAGTTGATCAGTTAGGAGTGGTGGTTACATGCGCATTGCGCACATCGAGTCCTCGATGGACTGGGGTGGACAGGAGTTGCGGATTGTCGAGCAGAGTGAGTGGCTCAACAGGGAAGGGCACCCGACTTGGGTGATCGCACGTCCTGGCTCGGCAATTCTGGAGCAGGCACGCGGGCGTGGGGTGCCGACGCATGCGATGGAAATCCGAGGTTCGGTCAATCCAGTCACTTACCGAGAATTATCGCGCTTTCTCAAACGAGAACGTATCGAATTGCTCGATTGTCATGGCAATCGTGACAGTACCTACGGTGCCTATGTGAAATGGCTTCAACAGGTGCCGGTAGTCCGTTCGCGCCATGTTACCGATCCGATCCGAGCCGATGCGTTGCGTCGATTGATCTGGCGCCGTGGCAACGATGGCATCGTGGTGACTGCCGGCAAGATCCGGGAGATGCTGGCCGAGGCTGGCCTAGCTGAATCCGAGCGCGTGTATGTCGCGGCCGCTGGCGTCGACGAGAGTCGCTTCAGTCCCGAACGGGACGGTCGCTCTTTGCGTGAGCGGCTTGGTATTCCGCTTGACCACATGGTGATCGCCAACGTCGGGATGATCAGGCCGGACAAGGGGCAACTTTACTTCGTGCGTGCCTGTAAGGAACTCTTGGTACGGCATGCCGGCATCACCTGCATTCAGTTGGGAGAGGCAACCGGGCAAACCGCCGATTATAAGGAGGCAGTGCTGCACGAGGCCGGCTCGGCACTGGACGCGGGGCGCATCCGCTTCCTAGGCTATCAGCCCGATATCGAGAATTGGCTGGCAGTCGCCGACCTCGTTGTCGTGGCGTCGGTTGCGACCGAGGCACAGACACGTCTGGTGGCCCAGGCCTTCCTGATGAAAAAGAACATTGTTGCCACCACTACGGGCGGTTTGCCCGAGATGATCGATCATCAGCGTACCGGTCTGTTGTGCCCGCCTGGCAATGCCGAGGCTCTTGCGGCAGCTATCGATCGTTTGCTTGCTGAGCCTGGGTTGGCGGCCAATCTGCGCGAAGCAGCTTACCAGCACGCCCTTCAATACATGTCTTTCGATTATATGATGCAGGGAATGTTGGGGGCCTACCGCCAGGCCGTGCGGCGCGCTGGGAGGAACCTGGCCTGATGCGGCGCTTGAAAATACTGCATCTGATTGATCTGGAAAAGGTCGGCGGGGTCGAGTCGATGTTTGTCGACTTCATTCAGGCAATGCCACCTGAGGGTATTGCGGCAGAGCACTACACCATTGTGGATAGCCTCGATCTGGCTCCGCGTTTTGTCGAGCCGGTGCGCCGATTCAGTCGCCTGCTGGCCACGCCGCGCCACTGGCTCGGCTTCAAATTGCCACGACGACCTCGTGGGGTCAGGCAGTGGCGGCGGATGCAGCTGATTCGGCAGGTCAAGCCGGACTTGGTGCTGGTGTGGAACCAGTTTACCGACTTGGGTAGCTCCGATGTGCAACTGGGTTGTCCGTTGATCTATTACGAACACGGCATGAGTTGGTATACCCACAGTCAGCGGCAACTCGACAGCTTTTTACCTCATGTGCATGGTGCGATAGCCGCCTCGCACGCTGCGGCGCGCATGCTGCAGCTGAAACATGGCGTGCCATTCGATATTCGTGAATGCCCCAATCCGCTGCGCCGGGGCATGCTTTCGGCCACCATCGAACCAAAGGAGCGCGATCCATTACGGCCTTTGCGGATTGGGATCGCCGGCAGGCTGGTGCCGCTCAAGGCCGTACCCTTGGTCGTGTTGGCAGTGAAGCACCTCCTGGCCCGTGGCATCGCCGTCGAGGCGGTCATTGCGGGTGAGGGACCGGAGAAGGGGGTACTCGAAACCCTTATCCGGCGTGAAGGATTGGAGCGGCACGTGCGTCTGCTGGGCCTGATCGATGACATGCCATCGTTTTATCGCGATATTGACGTATTTGTCAGTACCTCAATGCATGAGACCATGCCGTTGGTTTGTTTGGAGGCAATGGCATATGGGGTGCCAGTGATTGCAAGTCGAGTAGATGGGTTTCCTGAAATTGTCCGCTCTGGTTATAACGGCTTATTGCTGAATCCAAAATTAGGTATTCATGAGTATGGGGTGCTAACGGGAGCTAGCACTTCGTTTTCTCACACTGTTTATGCACCTGATCAGGATGAGCTGATTCCTACTGCCTTACTTTCTCCTGAGCAGATCGCAGATGCAGTGGTTTGTATTGCGGCCAATAATGATGAATATAAGAAATTCAGCATGGAGGCTCTTTCTTCTCTAGCGGAAGTGCGGAGTTATTCTCAGTACCTTGATAGCCTTTATGGGTGTTTGCTCGATTATCTAAGCTGAGTGATTTGGTTTGTTTCTTTTTATGGTGCAGGCTCCAATGCTGGTAAACAATAAAGGCGCGTGCCATTAAAGATGGATTTAATGCCAAGGCTAGCCATTTTTGGGGTTTTTGGCTAATGGCAAAGCCAGAATGCTTTTCTGGCGTAACCCAAATTCTTGCCATAATTGCTGCCGCATGCGATCAAACCAACCCCAGTCGATTTTTTGGCCGCATACCAGATCTTTCATCCCGTAATAGCCAATATGAGTGGCTGCCATGATCCTGATTCCTTGTTTTAGTCGTTCACCCAGCCCTGCTTGCATGAGATGCCTGTGGATTAAGCGGCAGAATACCAGTCGATCTTCGAGCAGCTTCGGTTTGGGTGTAGAGAGGACTGAGTCTGGATGCTTGCTATATGCATAAATCGACTCGTTGGTGATTGATATGCGCACGCTAGCGAGGAAGACACGACAGCCAAATTCGAAGTCTTCCCCATTGATCAGTGATGTCTCGAAGCGTAGGCTGTCGACGGTATAGGCGTGCTCCGATGTTTGGTATCAGGGTACCGTCGAGCAGTTTGGCAAGCGCAGTAGTTTGATCGAGATTTTCAATCTCGATTTTAGCGTTTTGGCTGAATGTCGGAGAGTCTTGATCGTTGAAAACCTAGGCATGGCATATTACGACGTCTGCTTCTTGATTAGCGCCAACCTGGAGCATGTTTTGTAAGAGGTCATGATAAATAATGTCATTGCTATCGACAAAGCATAACCACTCTCCACGAGCCCGTTCTAAGCCGAGATTGTGGGCGCTACTTGCGCCTTGGTTGGGTTGTCAGAAATAACGTACTCGGTGGTCCTTGCTCGCGTATTCGCGACAGATTGCAGCCCCCATCGCTGCTGCCGTCGTCAATGATGATGAGTTCGAAATTGCCGTAGCTTTGTGACGTGATACTTTCCAGTGCAGCAGGAAGATAAGCTTTGTCGTTATACGTCGGTAAGATAATCGAGATAACTGGTGGAGCCATCATTGAGCCATATTGCCGAGGGTTGTTACAAAGTGGTCATGGTACTGGCTCAGGGTTTGCCCGTTGCAGCGTTTGGAGATGTGGTCGAAAAATTTCCGAAGATCTTGATAAAGTCTATCGATCGAGGCTTCGTCTTTAAATGTCGGACTACCGCCAGGCATGAACTCAGACGAATGCAGCATGAATTCGACATAGTCACTTCCCTGGTTCAGTGCGGCTTCGGCAATATCGATCATCTCGGCAGCATTCCCTCCCCGTGGACGCAGCCACTGCATCGAACGCGGCTTGTCTTTGCCGCGTAGTTTATTCATGCCATTCTTCAATGTCTCCACCAGCGGCGAGTATTTTGGCCGAATAGTCATGGGGACTTGTAGCAGCGTGCTATTGCCCGGGCGTGCGATATCGTCTTCCGCCATGAAATAGGCTTGGCGTGGAAAGTCTCGATAGTTGGTCCCGCCCACACCCTGGGGGTTACCCATGGTGCGGCTCCAATCGACGCCGGGGGTCACCGAGCAATCCACCCGGTAGCCGTGACGGCGCAGCTCTTCCGCGTAGAACTCATTGAAAGCCCAGCGTCCGGCACGATGGCTCACCATTTTGGTGGCGAAGGTGTCTTCCAGCAGCTTGGTCATGAAGTCGATTTTCTGCCGGATCACCTCGGCAGGATATTCGATCAAATAAGGGGTGTAGCGGTAGTCATCCTTGGTCAGCGCGACCAACGGCGGGCTGTTCCAGGCGTGCAGGTGCATGCCGACCTCACCTGTGCCACGAGCCAGTACGTCCTTGGCAAAGCGCTGATAGTCCGGATCGATGGCCATCTCGTAGTTGGTGAGATAGGTCGGTTTGAAGTCATACTGCTCGCACAGCTCCTGAAAACGAGGCAGGAAGCGGGCATTGTGGCTGGTAATGTCTGTTGGGCTGCCCCACAGATTATCGCCTTCAGTGTCGATGGTGATGATAAATGCAGGTCGTTTCATGGCTTAGCGTCCGTCGCGGTGTTGAGGGTGGCGAGAGCCAGATACTGGTCGACGACATGGTCGATGGCAAATCGGTCCAGTGCTCCCGGGGGGAGCTGCGGGGGGGTGGCCACGACGCGGTCGATCGCGGCTGCCAAGCTGTCCGGATCGCATGCGGCCAGCCCCGTGGCCAAAGGACCGCTGAGGATTGAGCGGGGGCCAAACGGGCAATCGGTACTGACCACCGGTGTGCCACAGGCCAGTGCTTCAATCAGGACGTTGCCGAATCCTTCCGTGTCCGAACTCAGCACCAGCGCTTCGGCTGCCCGCAGATAAGGGTAGGGGTTCTCCTGGAATCCGGCGAGCAGCACCCGTTGCGTCAGGCCAAGGCGTGCAATCTCGTGCCGGATCGTCGAAGTTTCTTGCTTGGTACCTTTGCCCAGCAGAACGAGTTGCCCGCTGTAATGACTGCGTGCAAACGCTTGCAGCAACCGATCGTGACGTTTCACAGGATGAAAACGACCGACGTGCAACAGGAACGGTTGGTTGTCTAGCGGACATGGCGCCGCGGCCAGCCGGGCAATCTCGCCAAAGTCGAACGGATTGGGAATGGTGACGAGGGATTGTGCCGTTATCGCCGGCAACAGGGCCAGATCCTGCTGTAGGCCGGGGGAGACCAGCAGGAGTTTGCGCTGGTGATAGGTCGCCGTCAGTTGCCTCCGCTTGAACCAGCGCGAGATGCCGTGGCGCCGTCCCAACTGACTTTGCACTACCGCGCCATGAAGGCACATCCAGGCATTTCGTAGCCGTTTCGATGCGGCAACGATACGGTCGGTCTTCGGTAGGCTCGAGATCGCCAGATCGATGGGGCGCTCGGCAAAGTATCCTGCCAGGGCTTGGTCGAGTTGCCTGGCACGTCGGCCAATTTCTGTTTGCCGGCGGAATGGCCCGCGATAGTGGTCTTCCACCTGGAGTAAGGTCACCCCCTCCGGGATGGGATAAGCGCATTCCTTGCGCAGGCTGGCGATGGTAACGTCATGGCCACGTACCGCCATCGCCCCCGCCAGGGAGAGCACCACTTTTTCGGCTCCACCGCCGGCCAGGCCATCGATGATGAACAGGATGGTCTGCGCCTTCATGCCGCGGGGTTTCCACGTGCTAGCAGTTCGTGCGCCGCGGCCAATACGGGCTCTACCGGGATATTGGCCAAGTAGCGTTGGTTCGTCGAGGTGTCGACGGCATCCGGGTCGATGAGCGGGCCATAATCGGCGGCATAGACCAGACGGAAACGGGTCATCCAGGGGCGCCATTCATTGACCTTGCTGGGGCCGAATAGCGCTACCGTGTCTTTTCCCAGTGCGGCAGCCATGTGCATCGGTACCGAGTCCACCCCGAGGAAGAGGCGGGCATCATGGATCACTGCGGCCAGTTCCGGCAAGCTGAGCTGTCCCGCCAGCGAGACGATCTGTTCCGAGCGGGTGTGTCCCATGATGGCCTTGATCAATTCCCGTTCCTGTCGGTCTGGAGCGGAGGTCAGTACGATGGGCCAGCCTTCTTCGGCCAATGTCTGGATCACCTGGGCGAAGCGTTCGTCTTCCCAGCATTTGAAGAACCAGCGTGATGCGGGATGTACGGCAATATAGGGTGTCTTCACCCCGAGCACAGCAAGCTTTTGCCTGACCGATGTCAGGCTGGCATCGGTCACGGGCAAATGACAGCGAGCCTCATCGGCATGGGCGGTAATGCCGAGGGGGAGCAAAGCCATCAGGTTCTGCTCCACCGTATGGCAGGTATTGCTGGGAGCCACCGGGGCGAGGTGGGTAAAGAATTGTGCCCAGCGGCTGCCTTTGCGTTTCGGGTAATCGAAACCGATCGCTTTCTGCTTGGACAGCAGGCGGGCCAGTACGGCACCTTGCCACTGGTCGGACAAGTGGATGACCCAGTCATAACGTTGTTGACGCAAAGTCATCAGCAGGCGCATTTGGTGGGCCAGTCTGCGCCAGCCGCGCAGTCCGCGATCCAGTGTCCAGACGTGTTCAAGATCCTGGTTGCCATCCAGGATCGGGCTCGTTTCCTTGTAGACCAGCATATCGATGCGGGATGTGGGAAAGCGGCTCTTGAGTGTTCTGGCAACGGGGGTCGCCAGCAGGACGTCACCGTGGTGGCGCAATTTAATCACCAGGATGCGGCGAGGGGATGGGACAGCGTTCATCACAGGGTGATCGTTCTCAGAAGAGGGACTTCATAGGCCCATTGGGCTTTGTAATCGGCCGAGTTGCGTCCGAATGAGTAGCGCAATTGAGCCCCCAACTCTTGGGCCAGATTCCAGCTTTGCTCGACATTCAGCCACGTCAGCACAGTACCTGGAGAAAACTCGTGAGCAGCCGGATCTACCCCGCCATTAATGTACTCGACGGAGTAATGATTGCCGGAATGTGCTGCGAGCAGGAACTGAAACGCAACTGGCTGGCCTTTGATCAGGATAACGTGGCCAGTCATGAGGTGCCGTAAGCTAGACATCATGTCTGTCAAGCCAGGCCGTAGAGGGTACGGGCGTTGCCAGCGTTTCTCGAACAGATGTGAGTAGAGGGTCGCTAGTTGATCCGGGTCAAATGCAGACACCGGCTGGATTTCTCCTCCTGCTTCGAGCAGTTTTTTCGCCTCGTTGCGGCGTCGCTGGCAACTGCGCTTGGACATCCCGTTCTCCCCCAGGCCCTTGGCAAAGCAGAGCGTACGACCCCGGTTGCGCTGACTGAGGTTGGCAATCTGGGGCTGATGATCAAGGGCAAGATGCTTGCTGCGAAACAGTAAGGAGGATCGGAAATCCGGGGCTAGCGGGAGCACGACTTCCGGGGTGCCAAAGTCGAAGCGAGTGTCGATGCCAAACCGCTTAAGAGCCTCTTTCTCGCCGGCCAAGTAGGCTCCCCACGTGGCCACGACAGCCGACAATTCTCCTGGCGAGCCGGGTTTGCCCCAGTAGGAGGGAGCACAATCGAAGCGGCGGTTGATGAAGGCCAGAATGTCCGGATGGTTGATGACGCTTCCACCATATTTTCTATACGCAAGGCTATAGTCTTCTGGACTGACGGAGCGCCACCCTAGGGAGCGTAACAAGCAGGTCATCAGGGTCGTGAGTGAATTTCAAAAAGCGATTTTATACCCAAACCACGTGCCATCGCGCTCGTGCCCGCCTTTTGCCGCAAAAGTTATCGTTCGAAAGCCGCAGCTGTAACGGCATAGGCTAATGAAGGGGGTGTCGCGGTGTATAATTCGGAGAATTTTTTTTGTGGGAATCGAATCGTGCCGGATCGCAAAGTCTCCGTCGTTGGCCTGGGCTATGTAGGCCTTCCTGTCGCCGTTGCCTTCGGCCAGAAAAGCCGTGTGATCGGCTTCGACATCAACCCGCAACGCCTGACCGAGCTCAGGAGCGGACATGATCGTACCCTGGAGGTGGCCGATGCCGAATTGGCTGCCGCCGATATCGTCTACACCGACGACATCGCGGTGCTGGCCGAAGCCGATTTCCATATCGTTGCTGTGCCGACCCCCGTTGACGATGCGCACCAACCTGACCTGACGCCGGTAGAGAAAGCGTCCGAGAGTGTCGCCAAGGCGCTGCGTCCTGGTGTGATCGTGGTGTACGAATCCACCGTCTATCCGGGGGTGACCGAGGAAGTCTGCGTGCCGATCCTGGAGCGGGTATCCGGTCTCAAGTGCGGGGTGGATTTCACCGTCGGCTACAGCCCGGAGCGTATCAATCCGGGCGACAAGGAACACACCTTCACCAAGATCAAGAAGGTCGTCTCCGGTCAGGATGCGGCAACACTCGAGATTGTAGCGAACGTATATGTCTCGGTGGTGACGGCCGGCGTGCACAAGGCCTCGTCGATCAAGGTGGCCGAGGCTTCCAAGGTGATCGAGAATACCCAGCGCGACCTCAACATCGCGTTGATGAACGAGCTGGCTGTGCTGTTCGAGAAGATGGGCATCGACACGCTGGACGTGCTGGAAGCGGCCGGTACCAAGTGGAACTTCCTGCCGTTCCGCCCGGGGCTGGTGGGCGGCCACTGCATCGGCGTCGATCCGTACTACCTCACTTACAAGGCCGAGCAACTGGGCTACATCCCGCAGGTGATCCATGCCGGACGCCGCATCAACAATGGCATGGGCACCTTCATCGCGCAGCGCACCATCAAGGAGATGATCCATGCCGGCATCAACATCCTCGGCAGTACCGTCACGGTGCTGGGCCTGACTTTCAAGGAAAACTGCCCTGATCTGCGTAATTCGCGTGTGATCGACGTGGTAACCGAACTGCGCGAGTTCGGTGTCCAGGTACAGGTGGCGGATCCGCAGGCCGATGCCGCCGAGGCTCGCCACGAGTATGGCGTCGATCTGGTGCCGATGGCGCAATTGGCTCCGGCGGATGCGGTGATCGTTGCGGTGGCACATCACGAGTTTGCCGAGTTGTCGGCAACCGACTGGCTGCGCCAATGCCGCGGCGTGCCGGTCATCATCGACGTCAAGGGCCGGCTCGACAAAGCGGCGCTGGTGGAGGCCGGGGCGCGCTACTGGCGCCTGTGAGCGGTGGCAGCGGCTCTTTTTCGGAGCCCACGGCGGCTGCACAAAATGACAAAAGCCTGTCGGATGCGACAGGCTTTTGTCATTGATTCGGCTTGCTGTTCAATCTGGTAGGTTCAGGCAGGTTCAGGCATTGAACAAGGGATTGGCCGGGTCGAGGTCCCGGCCATTCTGCTGAATGGTCTTCCAGACCGGTTGGCCGTGAAGCCGAGCGTGGACATCGCGTGCCAACTGCGAGTAAGCCTTGGCATTGCGGTTGCTGGAGTAGGCACGGAGCAGGGCGACCTTGGCCGGCATATTATCCGGATCTTCGTCCAGCACGTCCTTGAGTACCCTGACGGCCTCGCCGGTTTTACCATAGGCGAGGAACACTTCGGCTTCGGCCACGGGGTCGATGCCTCGGGCCTTGGGCGGCTTATACGTGATCGTCTTCCACAGCTTGCGTAGAAGGGAGAAAGCCACCATGAGCACCAAACTTGCGGTCAATCCTGCCAGAACGTCCATTGCTTTTCCCCCTGTCTATTTAAAAGCGGTCGGAGGATTATCAAGTCTAGTCGCCGGGCCGATCAATCCGTAGAAATTCGTAGTGTCGGTGCCTCAAGCGGTGACGTTCTGTCCGCTTAACACCCGTTGCAGCACGTCATGGCTGACCTCGCTGCTGATGACAGCTTGGCCCAGCTGCTTCAGCAGCACGAAGCGCAATTTACCTTGTTCGACTTTCTTGTCGTGCCCCATATGCTCCAGCCAGTTTGTCAGGCCGAGGTCAGGAGCCTTGACGGGCAGGCCTGCACGTTGGATGAGCAAGATCACGCGTTCGACGTCGGCGGCACTCAGCCAGCCCAGCTCCTGTGAGGTCGCTGCTGCCAGGACCATTCCGGCCGCCACCGCCTCGCCGTGCAACCAGGCTCCGTATCCCAGCCCGGCCTCAATGGCGTGGCCGAAGGTGTGGCCCAGGTTCAGCAAGGCGCGCACGCCGCTTTCCTTTTCATCCTGCCCGACGATCTCCGCCTTCATTTCGCAGCAGCGCTTCACGGCATATTCGAGCGAAGCGGGGTCGCGAGCCCGCAGCTGTTCGATGTTGTTTTCCAGCCAGGCCAAAAATTCGGCATCACCCAGCAGGCCATACTTGATGACCTCGGCCAAGCCGGCAGACAGCTCGCGGTCTGATAACGTATCCAGCAGCACCATATCGGCGATGACCACACGCGGCTGGTAGAACGCCCCGATCATATTCTTGCCGAGCGGATGATTGATGGCGGTCTTGCCTCCGACCGACGAGTCCACCTGGGCGAGCAGTGTGGTCGGAATCTGGATAAACGGCGCCCCGCGCTGGTAGCAGGCGGCGGCAAACCCGGCCATGTCGCCGATGACGCCTCCCCCGAGTGCGATCAGGGTGGTCTTGCGCTCGCAATTGCCGGAAAGCAGGGCGTCGAAGATCAGGTTGAGGGTGTCCCAGGTCTTGTACGACTCGCCATCGGGCAGCACGACGACGCGCGTTGCAATCCCTTCCTCCTTGAGAGCCTGTTCCAGCGGAGCAAGATACAACGGGGCAATGGTGCTATTGGTGACGATGGCAACACTGGGAATGGGCAGATGGGGCTTGAGCAGATCGGTCCGCGTCAGCAGGTTGCGGCCGATATGGATAGGGTAGTGGGCGTCGGGGAGCTTCAGGTCTAGAGTGATCATGGTCGGGAGTCTTGATGGCGGTGTTGGCGCTCGAACAGCTGTGCTTCAAGTTGACTGACCAGCAGGTTGACGTTTTGCTGGGTGGTGTCGACGATCAGGTCCGCCACCTCGGTGTAGAGCGGGTCGCGTTCCTTGAGCAGACTTTCCAGCTTGGCCTTGGGGTCGGCGGTCTGGAGCAAGGGGCGATTGCGGTCATGCTGGGTTCGGGCCAACAGGTCATCGATATTGGCGCGCAGGTAAATCACGACGCCATTGGCTTTCAGCAACTGGCGATTTTCCGGGCGCAGGATGGCCCCGCCTCCTGTCGCCAGGATGATGTTGTCGCGTCGCACCAGTTCGGCGATGGCACAACTCTCCCGATCACGAAAACGCTGCTCGCCTTCTATTTCGAAGATGGTGGCGACCTTGACGCCCGTTTTCGCCTCGATTTCGTGATCGGAGTCGTAAAAGGTCTTGCCGGTCTTGCGCGCCAGCGCACGGCCTACCGTCGTCTTGCCGGCCCCCATCAGTCCGACAAGAAAAAAATTGCCTGCCAGTGTATCCATGGCAGGCATTGTAACGGAAGCACGCTCGATCGTCTGCGCTGTCCTAGCGGCTGTTGATGTCGAAATCGCTGACGACGCGTGGCGTCAGGAAAACCAGCAGCTCCGTGCGGTTATCTTTCTTCGTCCGGCTCCGGAACAGGGCGCCCAGCACGGGAATGTCACCGAGCAGAGGCACTTTGCTGAGGCCTTCATTTTCGTCCTGGGTGTAGATACCTCCGATCACCACGGTACCTCCGTTCTCGACCAGCACTTGGGTATTGACCTTCTTGGTCTTGAGCGAGGGAACCCCATTCGATAGGTTGGCGAAGTCGGCGGTGTCGTTGTTGATCTGGATGTCCATCAGGATGGTGCTGTCAGGGGTGATCTGCGGCTTCACCTTCAGGCTCAGTACCGCTTTTTTGAATGAAGTGGAGGTGGCTCCGCTGGAGGTGGCTTCCTGATAAGGGATCTCCTGACCCTGCTCGATGGTGGCCTCGGTACGGTCGGAAGTCAGCACCCGCGGACTGGCGACGATCTTGCCCTGGCTCTCGGTCTGCAATGCCTGCAGCTCCAGGCCGATCAGGTGGCTGGCACCGGCCTTGTAGACGGCGCCGATGGTTCCCGTAGCCGCACTGTTGGTCGGTAGATTCACCAAGGTGTCGGTGAGGCTGCCGTTGCCGGCTCCGGCAATATTGCCGCCCAGACTCAGACGGCCGATTCGGTCGTATGACAGCTTGACGCCCAGTTCGCGGCTGAAGTTGTCGGTGGCTTCGACGATGCGTGCCTCGATCACGACCTGTTTGACCGGGGTGTCGGTTTTTGTGATCAGATCGCGAATCTTGTCGATAACCGTTGTCGTATCGTTGATGATCAGGGTGTTGGTTTTGGGGTCGATCAGGGCGCTGCCACGATCGGAGAGCAGGGTACTGCGCCGTCCGCTGCCGCTACCGGTTCCCCCCTTGCTGTCTTCTTCCAGGATTTTCTTGAAATCCTCGGCGCTGCGGTAACGCAGCACGAAGGTTTCCGAGCGCAGCGGTTCCAGCGTGGTGAGCTGGTTCTTGGCCTCGTAAACCTGCTTGTCCCGGGCCAGCAGCTCTTCGCGCGGGGCGATGCGGATGATGTTGCCGCTACGCCGCTTGTCCAGGCCCTTGCTGTCGAGGATCAGGTCGAGTGCCTGATCCCACGGTACGTCTTTCAGGCGCAGTGTGATCTTGCCGTTGACCGAGTCGCTGGTGACGATGTTGAGCCCGGTAAATTCGGCGATGACCTGCAGCACGGTACGGACTTCGATATCCTGGAAATTGAGCGAGAGCTTGTCGCCCTTGTAGACCGGCTTGTCCAGCTCGTTCTGTGCTTTTTGGTCCGGGGTCAGTTTCTTCACCTCGACTACCAGTTTGCGGTCGGTCTGGTACGAGGAATAGTCCCAGTCGCCTTGTGGCTGGATGACGATGTGGCTGTTCTTGCCCTGGTTCATGGGATCAATCTTGCTGACCGGGGTGCCGAAGTCGGTGACGTCGAGCTTGCGATCCTGGTCGGCGGGTAGGTTGCTGCCCTGGATGTCTACCACGATGTTCTTGCCCTGGCGCTTGATATCCACCGGGACATCGTTCGATGGCAGGTTGATCTCGACCCGGCCCTCGCCGTTATGGCCCCGCCGGAAGTCGAGAGCGAGTGGTGTGCGGTAGGGGGTGCTTGCCGTTGGTGTCGGGCTGGCGGGGGTGGTGTCCAGCGGGGCGGCGGTCCGCTGCTCTGCCTGCAGGTTGCTGTTCAGGCTGACCAGCAGCGTATTGTTGCTGACTTTGGTGGAATAGGAGGCGTTCTTGGCCAGATTCAATACGATACGAGCTCGGCCATTGCTGGCGATGGCAACGGCAGAGGGAACCAGGGGGTTGCCCAGTTCGGTGAAGCTATTGGGTAGCTTGATCTCGGTATCGGCAAAGTCGAGCGCGATCCTGGGGGGATTGGAGATGGCGAAACTGTTGGGCTTGGGGGCCGGACCGTCGAAAGTCAGCTGAAGAACCTGTTCGTTGCCGTCGGTTTTGCTGATGTTGATCCCCGTAATGGCAACGCCGGCATGGGCCAGGCTGAAGGAGAGGGCAAGACCCAGTCCGGATAGCAGTTTGATGGCATGCGTGTTCATTATTTCTGCCCTTGTTCTACGAGGTACATGGTCGTTGTGCGCTGTACCCATTCGCCGTTCAGGTCTTCCACCGTTTCGGCCAACTCGATTCCGGCTTCGGAGATGTGTTTGATCTGCCCGAAATTGGGCCCCACGAAGTTGCCAGGCTGAACCCGGTAGACCGTGTTCTCCGGTGTACGGATCAGGCCGTAGGTCACCCCGCCACGCTTCAGGATGCCGACCATTTTCAGTTTGTCCAGGTCGTAGTTTTCCAGCGTCTCGCGCGGACGATCGAAGTCTGGCGCGTTGGCACTGTTCTGGCGCTTGGCGGCCAGCAATTTTTGCGGGTCGAACGGGTCGCGCAGGTCGAAGGCCTGGTACACGAAGGGCTGATAGGGTTGCGCCATCGGAATGGGGTCGATCTGACCGGCCAGGCCCTTGCCGGCTTCGTTCATCCAGCGGTCGAGGTCGTCGGTACTGCTGCTGCCACAGCCGGAGAGGAGGAGTAGCAGGCACAAGAAGCCAGGTTTGTTCATTTCTTGGCCTCGTTCTTGTTCTTGTTGAGGGCGGCGAGGCGCTCTTCCGGTTCCAGCGAACGGTAGGTTTTGGCCGTGGCTTCCAGGTTCAGCCGTGGGGAGGCTGTCGGCCCCGTCTTGCTGTCAGCAGGAGTGAGCTTGATGTCGCTCAGTGTGACGATCCGCGAGAGCTGGCCGACGTCGCTGACGAAGGATGCCAGTTCCTTGTAATTGCCGGTCAGACGTATGCTGATAGGCAGTTCGGCCATTTCGGCGGACTTGATTTCTCCGCCGGGGCGGAACAGTTCGAACTGCAGGCCGCGGCCGATGCCGGCCTGGTTGATCTCGGTCAGCAGGGATTCCATTTCGGACTTGCTGGGGAGCTGCTTGAGCAGGGCGCCGAACGAGCGTTGAATCTCGGCCAGCTGCTGCTCCAGCGCGGCGAGGTTGACGGCCTGGCGTTTTTTGTCGAGATAGGTCTGCTTGAGCTGTTCTTCCTGGCGCTGGGCGCTGTTCAGAGTATCGAGCTGATCTCCCAGGACCAGGTAATAGCCGAGGAAAACGACCAGCCCGATCAGGCACGCCAAGGCCCCGAACTGGGCCGGCAGCGGCCAGTTCGGCATGTCTTTGGGGTCGAGGTTGCGCAATTCGTCGAGCGTCATGGCCGTGCTCCTTTCTTCCCTGGGGCGGGGGCCGCTGCTTCTTGTCCCTTCATGCCCAGCCGCAGGGTGAACTCGCTGACACGCTGGTTGTTGACGATGGCGGCCTTGACTTCGACCAGGACCGGGGCGTCGAGCGTGGTGGATTGCGCCAGGGTGCGCATATAGTTGGAGACGCGTGCGCCGGACAGGGCGTAGCCCGACAGGTCGAAGCTGCGGCCGGTCTGTCTGAAGTCCCTGAGGTAGACGCCGTCAGGGGTCTGGCGTACCAGCTGGTCAAAGATGTGGGTGGCCTCGTTGCGACCCTGCTGCAATTGTTCGACCAGTTGTTTCCTGGCGAGCAGTTCGTCGCGTTCCTTCTTGAGTCCCTCGATCTTCTTGATCTGGCCGTCCAGTTGGGCAATGGCATCCTGTAAGTACTGGTTGCGATGCTGTTGGTGGTCGATCCGGCTGTTCAGCACCAAATAGCTCGAGGCCACCACCACGCCGGCGACGAAGATGGCGGCCGCAAGGAGAAGCTGAAAGCGGTGACGGTGGGCTTCCTTGCTCTGCTCACGGTGCGGTAACAGGTTGATGCGTATCATCAGTCGAACCTCCTCATGGCCAGGCCGCAGGCAACCAGCAGCGAAGGGGCATCGAGCAGCAGTTCCTTCAGGCGGATGGAGGAGGACTGCACCATGGTGGTAAAGGGGTTGGCGATCATGGTGCTGATCTGGGTGCGTGCGGCCACCGTGTCGTCAAGCCCGCTCAACATGCTGCAGCCGCCGGCCAGAAGGATGTAGTCGACTCGCAGGTATTGCGAGACGCTGACCGTGGTGTAGAAGAACTGCAGGGCACGCTGGATTTCCTGCGCCAGCGAGTCGACGAAGGGGTGCAGCAGTTCGGATTCGTAGCCGTCGGGCAGTGTCATGGCGCGCTTGCCGGATTCGGCTTCGTCGAACGAGATGCCGTAGCGGCGCTGGATATCGCGCGTCAGCTGCTGGCCGCCAAAGGCCTGTTCGCGGAAGTAGATCTGCTGGCCGTTGCGCAGCACGCTGCAGTGCAGCTTGCTGCTGCCGATATCGAACAGGGCGAAGGTCTGGTTGTGGCCTTGCTCCGGCAAGTGCAACTGGATCTGCTCGAACGCGGTCATCATGGCGAAGGACTCGACGTCGACGATCTTGACCTTGAGTCCGGCCATTTCCGCCGCGGCCACCCGTTCTTCCACCTTCTCCTTGCGGGCGGCGCACAGCAGGACTTCCAGGTCGTCGACGCTGGCCGGCGAGTGGCCGAGAATCTGGTAGTCGAGGTTGACCTCTTCCAGTGGGAAGGGAATGATCTGGTTGGCTTCGGTTTCGGCCAGTGCTTCGAGGTCGTCGGCCTGGTTCGCCGGCACCAGGATCTTCTTGTAGATCGCCATGGTGGTGGGTATGGCGACGGCGACGTTGCGGGCCGAACTGCCGAGGCGCTGCCAGGCGCGGCGGATGGTTTCTGCCACGCCTTCGATATTGTTGATGTTTCCCTCGGTGATCGCTTCCTTGGGCAGGGGCTCGCTGACGTAACGCTCGATTTGCAGGCTGTTGCCGGAACGGGAAAGTTCTACCAGCTTGATGGCGCTGCTGCTGATATCCAGTCCTAGCAGCGGAACATTGCTGGATTTCCCTAATCCAAGCTGGCTCAACCAGTTGGCGCCGAATCCAAGTTTGTCGGATAGCATCGGTGAGGGCCCCAAGTATTTTTAAGTGGCGATCCGTCGGGACGGTATCGCAATCTAATGTTGTGTCTTGTCCTGACTTACAAGACGTTATAATCCGCTTTCCAGCGAAAGCCCATTCTGATCATGCTTAAACGAATTTTTGCGATTTTTGCCGGCTTGCTTATTGGCGGTGCCATCCTTGCTGCAGGTGGCCTGGCAATCGCAATCATCATAACGTATCCGCGTCTTCCCAGTCTTGACGTCCTTACCGATTACCGGCCGAAGATGCCGCTCCGCGTCTTTGCCGCGGATGGCCAGCTGGTCGGCGAATTCGGCGAAGAACGACGTTCATTCATGCGCATCCAGGAGGTCCCGGTGCTGATGAAGGAGGCCGTGCTGGCCGCCGAGGACGATCGATTCTATCAGCATAGCGGTATCGATTATGTCGGCGTGATGCGTGCCGCCGTCGGCAATATCGTATCAGGCCATGCGCGCTCCGGTGCCAGTACCATCACCATGCAAGTGGCAAAAAATTTCTTCCTTTCCAGTGAAAAGACTTTTAGCCGCAAATTTAACGAAGCACTGCTGGCTTTCAAGATCGAGCACGCGCTCTCCAAGGACCAGATTCTCGAGTTGTATTTCAACCAGATCTACCTGGGGCAACGTGCTTACGGCTTTGCCGCGGCGGCGCAGGCCTATTATGGCAAATCAATCAAAGACTTGAGTGTGGCGGAAATGGCCATGCTCGCCGGCCTGCCCAAGGCGCCGTCGGCGTATAACCCGATCGTGAACCCGGCGCGGGCCCGTCTGCGTCAGCAGTATGTGCTGCGCCGCATGCACGAATTGAACTTCATCAGCCAGGAACAGTACGACAACGCGCTGGCGGAGAAACTGCACGTGGCGGGTCAGGGGGCGGAAGCCAGCATGCCGGCTCAATATGTGGCGGAAATGGTACGCCAGGCCATGTATGACCGTTACCGCGACCAGGCCTACACCCAGGGCTTCAGGGTCTTCACCACCATCGACAGCAAGCATCAGCAGTGGGCATACGACGCACTGCGTGCCGGCCTGATGGATTACGACCGCCGCCACAGCTACCGCGGGCCGGAGGGTTTCGTCGACCTGTCCGGGTTGGAGGGCGATGACCGGATCGAGGCGCTGGACGAGGCGCTCGCGGAGATTCACGATAGCGGCGACCTGCAGCCGGGCGTGGTGCTCGAAGCGTCGAACCGCGCGGTGAAGGTGTATCTGCGCGGCGGGCAGGAGGTGTCGGTGAGCGGACGCGGCCTGGATTTTGCGCGCCGTGCACTGAGTAGCAAGCTCACCCCGGCGCAGCAGCTGCGGCCGGGCGCCATCGTGCGCGTGCGGGCCGAGAACAAGGGGGACTGGAGCATCGGCCAGATGCCGGAAGTGGAGGGCGCCTTCGTGTCGATGGATACCCGCACCGGCGCGATCAAGTCGCTGGTCGGGGGCTTCGATTTCAACCGCAGCAGTTTCAACCACGTGACCCAGGCTTGGCGTCAGCCCGGTTCGACCTTCAAGCCGTTCATCTACTCGGCCGGCATCGAGCGGGGTTTCACACCGTCGACGCTGATCAACGATGCGCCGCTGACGATCGATCCGCAGGCGCTGGGCGGGCAGCGTTGGGAACCGAAGAACGACGATGGCAAGTTCGCCGGCATGATCTCGATGCGCCGTGCGCTGGCGTTGTCGAAGAACCTGGTGTCGATCCGTGTGCTGATGGCCATCGGCACCGACTACGCCCAGCAGTACATCCAGCGCTTCGGCTTTGCCGCCAAGCAGCACCCGGCTTACCTGACCATGGCGCTGGGGGCGGGGTCGGCCACGCCGCTGCAGATGGCGGAGGGTTATTCCACCTTCGCCAACGGCGGTTATCGTACCCGTTCCTACTTCATTGACCGTATCGAGGATGTGAACGGCCGCGTGCTGGCCAAGACCGTGCCGACGGTGGCGGGCCAGAATGCGCCGCAGGCGATCGATCCGCGTAACGCCTTCATCATGACCAGCATGATGAAGGATGTGGTGCGCTTCGGTACCGCCAACCGGGCCATGACGTTGGGGCGGCAGGATTTGGCGGGCAAGACCGGTACCACGAGCGATTTTCGCGATGCCTGGTTCGCTGGCTTCAACCCGAACCTGGCCGCGGTGGTGTGGGTCGGCTATGACCAGCCGCGCAGCTTGGGCCGCTACGGCTACGGCGGCACGGCTGCCCTGCCGATCTGGATCAATTACATGGCCAATGCGCTGAAGGGCGCGCCCGAGATCGATCTGCCGCCGCCGCAAGGGGTGGTGGTGCGTCCGGGGGGCGGCTTGCGCGGTGGCGACGAGTTCTACTACGAGGAATTCCAGCACACCAATCCGGAATTACGACTGGATAACTCCGGTACCGTGCCGGGTGGCAGTGCGGCCAGCGATGCCAGCAATGGTGGTGCCGAGCCTCAGGATGGCCAGACACCACCGGCGCGTGATGCGGTGGAGAACGTCAAGGAGCTGCTGTTCTGAGTGTCAGCCGGGGTTGGTCGAGGCTTCGGCCAACCTTGGAGGCGATGCGGTGAAGGTGACGGCCCGGTCGGCAGCAGCTGAGCGGGCCGTTTTCTTTGAGTGTGGCGTGGGGAGGTGGTCGGCCGGCGTTAGGTGTTCAGCCGCGGCGTGGCTTGATGAAGCTGGCCTTGCCGCCCGCCGGGGCGGCGGGCGCGCGCTTGAGCTGCAGGTAGAGCGCCTCGACCTGGCTGCGTGCCCAGGGGGTGCGACGCAAAAAGGTCAGGCTGGACTTGATGCTGGGGTCGTGGTTGAAGCAGCGAATCTCGATCAGTTCGCCCAGCCGCGCCCAGCCGTAGTGGGCCACCAGTTCGGTCAGCATGCTTTCCAGCGTGACGCCGTGCAGCGGATTGTTGGGTTGCGGCGTGCTCATGCGGTGGTTTTCTTGCGATAGGCGCAGTAGCCCGGGCGCGGCCCGATGCGCGGATGGTTGCGGCAGGTGTCCGGCCGCTGGGCGTAAATGGTGCAGCGCCGGGTGTGCTTGTCGAGGTAGTGACAGTCGCCGTTGGCGCGGCGCGCCAGCGTGAACAGTTCGCGTTTGAAGTTGAAGTGCTCGATCACGCCCTGCTTCAGCAGGCGCTTGGCGATGTTTTTTGGCGGCTCGCCGGTCTCGAACTCATCCACCACGCCGATGCGGATCAGGTCGGGCAGGCGCACCTCGACCGGCATGGTGCAGCAGCTGGCCATGCAGTCGCTGCACAACGAATCCTTGTACTTGAACCAGGTGCTGGTGCGGTCGATATCGGCGTACATGATGTCAGGCGGTGAAGCCGCGGCGGCGCAAGGGCCGTGCGCGGACGCAGGAAATGAAATGGAGCCCACCAGGAGCCGAGCTGTGGCCGGCAAGCCATGACAGACAAGGATCTTGGTGCGCGCCGTTCAAAATTTGCCGGCAAATATACCAACAAACGCGCGGCGCTGCCCCGCTTTTTGCCTGGTGAGCCGTCGTTAGGCGTGCTTGTACGTGGTGTGTCGAGACGCTCCACGACGAGCTAAACGGGGTGTCTTGGCTTGACGTGATGACGGTTTAACCTGCCGTGACGGCGCCTTGGCTTGGACGATCTTTTTTTCGGGCGCCTTGCAGGGTCGCCACTTCCCTTTTGCGGTCGGTTTTGTGGGGGCGCCGTAGCACCAGCCATTGTTCTTGACGTGGGTAAACATCACGTCGCGCATATTGCAGGCCTTCAGCGTTTTCTGATCGTCGCCAATGCCGTTGCGGCATTCGCCATTCAAGTAGTCCGTGACGGTGAGCAGATCAGAGGCTTCCTTCTCTGACAGCGCCTGGGCCAGGGTTGGCGCGGAAAGGGTGGCAATCAGAGCGCAAGCGAATAGGCGTCGCATTATGGCGGTCCAAAATGGTAAAGCCAGTGATGCTACATCATTCATTGTGAAAGGATTCTGAAACGTTCGTCGTTTTGAAGGGATATTGATAAATTGCTCATTCGACATGGTTGTGAGGCTATTTTTCAGGCTTTTGTCATGTTATGGAGAGGCTGCGAGCACCGCTATTGACCGACCTCACGGGAGGGGGGGGCACCTACCAGATCTCGGGCGGTCTCGGGAGGGGGTAGTACACCTGTCGTCGGCCCGCTTGTCCAAGGTCTCCATGGGGTTGGTTTTTGTGGGTGGAAACCTGCATGGCTGGTGTTGCCCTACAGTGGGCACTACGGTGCGAACCAAGGCGATGCGAACCCGTGGGCCCTTGGCCGCTACTTTTTATGGACTCTCGAAACTCTGGCCGCCGGCCGCGCCTCGCCAGCGCGCGCGATGCATGCCGAAACTCTCAACAAAGAACCGCCTGGAGGCGGTTCGAGATGACAGAATTGGCAGGCGCTCAAGCCTAGCTAACCAGGCTTGTAGAACAAATTAGCTAGCTGTCGAATGAACCAGTTCCGGTTCTTGAGTAACGCCTTGCACTGTCTTCGGTTGAGCAGGAATCCGTTCGAGATTTCTCAGATTGCGCTCGATCCGGATGATGATGGATAGGAACACGATCATCAGGAACGTACCAAAGGCACCCGCAGCGTAGTACAGGCTCTGCATCCCTTCGGCCTTGTCGTCCAGGTACTTTTGCTGGGCTTGGGCATTTTTGGCATTTACCGCATCGATTTGTTGATTGAAGCTGGTGACGTAGTTTTCCATGATACGGTTAACCACATCGAAAGGCGCCGCCTCGGAAGCGGAGCGAATGACACTCGGCGTGGTCAGAGCCTTCTCAAACACATCCGCCAGCCCCTTGATAAAGGCTTCTTCGTGACCAAGCTCCTTGATGTCTTTGCCACGATTTTTCAAGACCTGAATCACCTCTTTGCGTTCTACATGGATCGCGCCACTGGAAACCTTGACGCCAAAGTTGATGACGGCGTTCGCGGCGCGCGTATAGTCGGCCGCCAACGGGTCAACTGACTTCACCGGCTGGGGTGTGTCGCCACCCTGGCTGGCCGGGGCAGAAGGCGTGGCCGGAGCAGTCACCACGTGGATGATTTCCTGAGACGTAACTTTCGGTTCCGCTTTGGCCACGGGCGGCTCTTGTTTCATCAATTTCAGAGCATTCATGCCGAGAAGGCCAACACTGATGAGCAGCAGCCCCGCAACGGCGAGTACCACGAAGCGTAGGATCGCCAAGTAGGCGTTTTCGAGTTTTTGTAGCATGAAATTCCCCTTATGGGTTTAAAAAAGCATAATTAAATTATGTTTTAAGCATACAACAAAAGCATATGACGCATATTTCAGTCAACAAAAAGCCCGCTCATGGCGGGCGGGTACTACCTGAAGCGATCGGCATGGGCTCTGCCGTTACTACCGGGCCGTCGTTTTGTAGTTCCGTACAATGTCATTGTTCACGCCACGCTGAGCGTCACTGATTGCGCTTGCCGTTGCGCGCGGATCGGCGGCGCCGTCCACGGTGATGTGGGTGGTTTGGTGAATCTGTGCCGCCAGCTCACCTCTCTTGCGCGCCTCCAACTCAACCAGCTTGGGCCGCTCAATGTGACGGCTGACAATCTGACCGGCCTCGATAGCGTTCTTAGCCATTTTCAGAAGCTCGCCCGCTCTCCGCTCAGTTCCCCGGGTGATTCCATAATGGAGAAATCTTGCCTGTTCCTCTTCGGTTGAATCCCTGATGTCCTTCCCTGCCCACTTACGGAAATCAGCTTGGCGCGGTCGGGCGTGGCGGTGTCATGATTCGCGCAGGTGTTGGCGCTCGTTACTGCTTTGGTGGGGCGGGCGTTTTGCCGGCGGCCACGCGGGCGCTGATCTTCTCCACCTTGCGCTGCTCTCGGGGGGCGGTGCCATCGGCCAGCAGCTTGCGGCAGCATCGCGCTTGGCCCCGGCCTCCTTGAGAGAGGTTTCTGGGTATACGCCATAGGCCAGAGTCTTTTGCTTGCCGGCGTAACGGTAGGCCATGCGCCAGTACTTGGCGCCGTTGGGCATCACCCAGAGGAACAGGCTGTCGCCATCGGCCAGCTTGTCGGGTTTCCCGTTCTCGCGCGGCTTGGTGTTCTTGGTAGTGGCGTCGGTCAGCGGCATGTTGGTATCGCTCCCGTTGGTATCTACATTGTCATGTTTGCCAGATACCAACAAATATACCAACACAAAATGACGGCCTCTGTTGGTATCGGTCGGAACGGTTCTAACATGAAAAAACCCGCAGAGCCTTGTGCTGTGCGGGTTTGTCGATATGTTTCGGACTGCTTGTGAAGGTGGTTTGGCGCCCCCACCGGGAATCGAACCCAGAACTGCCCCTTAGGAGGGGGCTGTTATATCCATTTAACTACAGGGACGGCCTGAAAACGGGGTCAGCTGTTGCGTTCGACCGAGAGCCGGGCCAGTTCGACCAGCGCCTGTTTGCTGGGGCTGTCCGGCAGGCCGGCGATGGCGGCGACCGCCTGCTCGGCAGCACGCACCGCTTCGCTCTTGGCGTAGTCCAGCGCGCCGCAGGATTGTACCGCAGCCAGTACCTCGTGGAAACGGTCGCCACGGGCGTTCTCGATGGCGTCGCGCACGGTGGTGGCGGCTTCCGGGCTGCCGTGGCGCATGGTGTAGATCAGGGGCAGCGTCGGTTTGCCTTCGGCCAGGTCGTCGCCCAGGCTCTTGCCGATGGTCTCGGCGTCGCCGGAGTAGTCGAGCACGTCGTCGATGATCTGGAACGCGGTGCCCAGGTGCATGCCGTAGTCGGCCAGTGCCTTTTCCTGTTCCGGCGAGGCCGCAGCGATCAGCGCGCCGACGCGGCTCGCGGCTTCGAACAGCTTGGCGGTCTTGTACTGGATCACCTGCAGGTACTGCGCCTCGGTGACGTCGGTGTTGCCGATGTTGAGGAGCTGTAGCACTTCGCCTTCGGCGATGATGTTGGTGGCTTCGGCCATGACTTCCAGAATGGCCATGTTGCGCGTGGTGACCATCATCTGGAAGGCGCGGGTGTAGAGGAAGTCGCCGACCAGCACGCTGGCGGCGTTGCCGAACAGCGCGTTGGCGGTTTCGCGGCCGCGGCGCAGTTCGGATTCGTCCACCACGTCGTCGTGCAGCAGCGTGGCGGTGTGGATGAATTCGATCATCGCCGCCAGTTCGTGCAGGTGTTCGCCGCGATAGTCCAGCGCCTTGCCGGCCAGCAGGGTGAGCACCGGGCGCAGGCGCTTGCCGCCGGCGGAGATGATGTATTCCGCCACCTGGCGGATCAGGACGACGTCGGAGTGCAGGCGGGCACGGATGACGCGGTCGACCGTTTGCATGTCGTCGGCGAGCAGGGAGCGGAAGAGCGGGGTGGTGGACACGATGGTAAACCGGTTGTTTATGTTGTACTTGGAGCCCATTCGATTAAGCAGCTACGCCTTCGCATCGTGAGCGCCGGCAGTGCCTGGAATGCTCATGCACGGTCTGTACATTCCGCTTCCTGTGCTCTGGCGGCACTCAACCTGCTTTGGCTCGCTCGCCTACTGGCAAAGGCTCGTTTGGCCGAAAATCCCGGCCGATGTTACCAGAAAAGCCCTTGTTCCCGCCATGCATCACTCGCATGGCGTGGTGCGGGTAAAAAAATTGACATGTTTCAGTGACTTAAGTATGATTCTCGGCTTCCTGTGTATTGGCGCAGGAATTTAGATTCCCTATTCAGGAGCTATGCGAATGTATGCGGTCGTAAAAACTGGCGGCAAGCAGTACAAAGTTGCCGTTGGCGAAAAACTTAAAGTAGAACAGATACCTGCAGACGTCGACAGCCAAATCGTACTCGAAGAAGTGCTGATGATTGCTGACGGTGAACAGGTTGTTGTGGGCACCCCGCGCGTTGCTGGCGCGACCGTGAAGGCGACCGTGGTCGCTCATGGCCGTGGCGAGAAGGTCCGCATCTTCAAGATGCGTCGCCGTAAGCACTACCAGAAGCATCAGGGTCACCGTCAGAACTACACCGAAATCCGCATCGACGAGATTTCCAAGTAAGGAGTAAACAGTCATGGCACACAAGAAAGCAGGCGGTAGCTCCCGCAACGGTCGTGACTCCGAAGCCAAACGCTTGGGCGTTAAGGTTTACGGCAGCGAACTGATTCCGGCCGGTTCCATCATCGTGCGTCAGCGCGGTACCAAGTTCCACGCTGGCGAAAACGTCGGCATGGGCAAGGACCACACCCTGTTCGCCAAGGTCGATGGCTATGTAGAGTTCACCACCAAGGGTGCTCTGAGCCGCAAGACCGTGAACGTGGTTCCGTACACCGGTGTAGACGGCGAGTAATCGTCCGCTACCGGTCAAAAGCCCTATCCTGGCGATAGGGCTTTTTGTTTTTTCACGAGGCGTGAGGCGTGAGCGGCTGGCAGCGGCCGCTCACGCCTGACTCCTCACCGACTTATCTGGAGGACCCATGAAGTTTATCGATGAAGCCCGTATTGAAGTGATCGCCGGCAAGGGCGGCAATGGCGCGGCCAGTTTCCGCCGCGAGAAGTTCGTGCCGTTCGGCGGCCCGGACGGCGGCGACGGCGGCAAGGGCGGCAGCGTGTATGCGGTGGCGGACGAGAACGTCAACACCCTGGTGGAGTACCGCTTCGTCAAGAAGTACCTGGCGCAGCACGGCGAGAAGGGCCACGGCGCCGATTGCTATGGCAAGGGCGGCGACGACATCGAGCTGAAGATGCCGGTGGGCACGGTGATCATCGACGGCGACACCGAGGAGGTGGTAGCCGACCTGGCGCGCCATGGCGAGCGCGTGATGCTGGCGCGCGGCGGCAAGGGTGGGCTCGGCAACATCCACTTCAAGTCGTCCACCAACCGTGCGCCGCGCCAGTGCACGCCGGGTGAGGAGGGCGAGCGCCGCAACCTGCGGCTGGAGCTGAAGGTGCTGGCCGACGTCGGCCTGCTGGGCATGCCCAACGCCGGCAAGTCGACCTTCATCCGCGCGGTGTCCGCCGCCAAGCCCAAGGTGGCCGATTACCCGTTCACCACGCTGCACCCCAATCTGGGTGTGGTGCGCATGCAGGACACGCGTAGCTTTGTGATCGCCGACATTCCCGGCCTGATCGAGGGCGCGGCGGAAGGCGCCGGCCTCGGCCATCGCTTCCTCAAGCACCTGTCCCGCACCGGCCTGCTGCTGCACGTGGTCGACATCGCCCCGTTCGACCCCGAGGTCGACCCGGTGCGCGAGGCGCGCGCCATCGTCGAGGAGCTGAAGAAGTACGACGAGACGCTGTACGGCAAGCCGCGCTGGCTGGTGCTGAACAAGGTCGACATGCTGCCGGAGGACGAGCGCGAGCTGACGGTGAATGCCTTCCTCGAGGCCTACGGTTGGCCGAAGCAGCAGCCGAATGACGAGTTCGAGTTCGACATGGTGACACCGCGCATGTTCACGGTGTCGGCGCTGACCGGCGAGGGCACCCAGGCGGTGACCTACGCCATGATGGAGTACATCGAGCGCGTGCGTCAGGCCGAGCGCGCCGCCGTCGAGCTAGCCGAGCGCCAAGCCGCCGAAGCCAAGGCCGCGGCCAAGGCGGCGCGCCAGAACGTCATCACCCGTACCGCGGGCGTTGACGAGTAATCCCTCCACTCGGACAATCCGGTTTTTATCCCGACCGGATTGTCCGTGCACTCGCTTTCCGATTTCTTCCAGCCCGGCATCGATCCGGCTGGCCTGTCCTCAGTCAATCGCCTGACCGCTGCCTGGCCTTATCTGTCCGTCTTCATCACGCTGTTTCGTGGCGGCGACGAAGAAGTGCTGCTGCGCCTCCTGGTGCTGCGCGAGCTGGGCAACCGCGCCGACGCGCCGCTGTGGACCCCGGCCGAGATCGCCCAGCGCTTCGCCTACCTCAACCCGACCAAGCTCGACACCATTCTGAAGCGCCTGCGCGAGGGCGAGCTGTTGGTGTGGGAGTCCGACGGCGGGCGCTACCAGCTCTCCGAGGGCGCGCGCGTGGCGCTGGCGGCGCTGGCCACCATGGTCGACTTCGCCGGCGACGACGTGGAACTGGGCTATCTGACCAGCCAGGTCGCGGCCGGGCAGGCGGTGGGGCAGGTGTCGGACGACGCGCTTCGCCATCTGTTGGCGCGGCTCAACGAGCTGTACGCCGAGTTCGAGGCGGCGCTGGAGTCGCAGTCGGAGTTCCGCATCCGCGCCGCGCAGCACCGCCTCGACGCGGTGTGGCGCTGGGTGGCCAAGTCGACCGAGGTGGTGCGGCGTCTGACCGCCGACGAGACGCTGGATCTGGCCACCTTGAACCAGGCGCAGGCCATCGCGCTGGCGCAAAGCCGCATGCTGGCGTTGGCCGGCACCTTCGAGCGGCGGCTGGCGCAGCTGGCGGCGCAGCGCGTGCACTTGGGTAACTCCGGGCTGACCTCGACCGACATCGCCGACTGGCTGCGCCGTCAGCAGGTCGGTCAGCTCGCGACCCAATTGGCGGGCTGCCTGTCGATCTGCCCCGAGCCGGCCTTTCTCGCCACACCGGAGCTGGCCGACGTGGCCGAATTCGAGCTGTTGGCGCGTGAGCGCGCCAAGGCCGGCAACGCCACGCTGCCTGGTGCCGAGGCCGCGCCCATGGCCGACGCGCCGGAGGTGGAGCGCCTGCTCGCCGCCGAGGCGATGTACGACGAGCTACTGCAACTGGGTCTGGAACTGGGCGAGAGCGGGGCGGCCGAGCTGCCGATCGCGCGCGCGGTACTGGCCGACAGCTACGATGAGACCGCCTACCGCTTATCGCTGCTGTCGCTGCTCGGCGACCCGGAAAGCCGCGGCGACGCCAGCATCGTCGCCGACTTGGCGCGGCTGCCGCTGCAGTTGACTGGCGGCGAGTCCGTCATCGAACCCGATCACCCGGAAGTGGCCGCGCTGTCCGACGCGCGGCTGCGGCCCTATACCCCGAACTGAGCCATGGAACTGGAACTCAAGACCCTCACCGCGCGCTTGTTGGCGCAGCGCGTGCTGCCGCGCGCCGACCCGCTGGCGCGCCGCGCCCTGCTCGATGAGAGCTTCCGCAGCGAGCTGGACAAGCGCCTGGCCGACGTCGGCCTGCGCCTGGTGGAAAACCCCTACGCTGAGTATGTCGCGGTGGCGTTGCTGCCGGAGATGACCGAGCCGGTGTTCGGCTCGGGCGAGGCCTGGCTCAACAACAATCTCGGCCTGCCGCGCGACGGCGTGGCCTTGCTGGTGATTTTGTGGGCGCTGATCGTGCTGCCCAAGCGCGAGCGTCAGATCGCCCGTGTCGAGGCTGGGCGCGAGAGCCAGCATGACATGTTCGGTGCGCAGAAGCCGCTGGAAACCGGCGAGTCGGTTTCCACCGGTGTGTCGGAGGAGGCGCTCTACGCCGATTTCGGCAAGGCGCTTGGCGGCCGCACCCGTTTCAACGCCAACCTCGGCCGCTTGGTCAACCTGGGTTTCGTGGTCCGTCGCAACAAGTGGCTGGATGAGGGGCCGATGCTGGACCTGATGATCGACTATGCCCAGCTTGCGCCGCGCATCATCGACGGCGCGCTGGCCGAGGTGCTGCGCCAGCGCGAAGGACGTACGGCGCTGGTCGACAAGACGCAGGAGGCCGTTGCCCATTCTGAGACTGAAACGTTGGCCGAACAGCCGGCGGAGGCCGGTGACGGTTCCTTATTCGAATCCGGGTTCGAATCCGGGGAGGTGCGCTGATGTTCCAGATGAAAGCAGTGGAAATGGTGCACTGGGATTTCTGGCAGCGGCTGACCGTGCCGCTCGACGCCCAGATCGTCACCATCATCGGCCCCAACGGCTCGGGCAAGACGACTTTGCTGGACGCGATGCGCACGCTGTTGGCGATCAAGTGCTCCGGCAAGCGCGACTACAAGCGCTACGTGCGCAACAACCGCGAGGCCTTCGCCTACCTGCGCGGGGTGGTCGACAACCCGCGCCGGCCTTCCGGCGGGCTCTATCCGACGCCGTTCTTCCCCATCGTCGGGGATGCCGTGACGCTGTTGTGCCGCATCAAGAAGCAGGGTGGCGACTGGGTGCGCCACTACGCCATCCTCGATGGCGATGTGCCGCTGGAGCTGGCCGAAGGCCAGGCGCAGTGGCTCGGGGTGCAGGAATACCGCCGCCGTCTCGAGATGGCCGGCCTGACGCCGGCGGTGGCCGAGGTACTGGCGCTGGAGCAGGGCGATACCGACAAGCTCACCGAGTACAGCCCGCGCCAGCTGCTCGACCTCGTGTTCCAGGTGTTCGGCGACAAGGACGTGCTCGACAATTACCAGCGCGCACGCGAGGAACAGCGCGCCACCGAGCAGGAACTGGAGGTGCTGACGCGCCAGGAGGAGGTGCTGGAAGGGCGCGTCGAAACCATGAAGACGCGGGCCAACCGTCACCTCGAGTGGCGCCAGTTGCAGCACAACATCGCCCGCTTGCGCGACGAGGCACTGCCGGTGTTGGGTTACCTTGACGGCAAGGCCTCGTTCGCCGGGGTATGGCGCGGTTACCGCAGCGGCTACCACGCGCTGAACCGGGCGAGCGCCGAGCATGCAGAGACGCTGGAACTGGTGGCCCGGCTCAAGGCCGCCGAGGTCGCCGCCGACGCCGCGCGCGTTGCGGCGGAAAGCGCCCGGCAGGCGGCGCAGGATGCCTTCATGACGACCAAGTCGGAACACGCCGGCGTGGCCGGCCAGCTCAAGGAGCGTGACCGGCTGCAGGCGCTGGCCGGCAAGGAGTACGGTGCCGATGCTGCGGCGTTGGCCGAGCAGCTCTCTGGCCTGCGCGATCGGGCCGACACGTTGAAGGACGGCTTGCGTGCGCTCAAGCAGCAGCGCGAGGAGAAATCGCAGCAGCTCGAGTCGCTGGAGCTGGGGCGCTCGCGCGCGCCGGACGAGGTACGGAACTTCCGCGCCGCGCTCGACGAGGCCGGTATCGGGCACGCCATGCTGTCCGAGCTGGTCGAGGTGACCGATGCGCGCTGGCAGGGCGCGGTCGAGGCGCTGCTCAGGCCATACCGTCACGTGGTGTTGCTGGACGATTCCGACGACCGGCGCGCGGCCTGGCAGCTGGGCGAGCGCCACCGCTACCGCCACTTCGTGGTGCCGGAGCGCGCCAGCCCGCCGCCGGCGAAGAAGGGCAGCCTGCTCGAGGTGGTGCGTTTCTCGGCCAAGGCGCCGGACTGGCTCTACCGCCAGATGAACAGCGTCACCCGCGTCGAGGATGCTCGCGAGGGAGCGGATGTTGACGGCGACTGGATCACCCGCGACGGCTACTTCCGCGAACGGCGCGGCGCGCGCCACATCGGCGTCGCCCCGCACGACTACGCCTTCGGCGAGGCGGCGCGCCAGTCGCGCCTGTTGGCGCTGCGCGACGAGCTCAAGCGGCTCAACGTGCAGATTCTCGCCGACGAGGAGAAGCTGGTGGCGGCCACGCGCGAGGCAGCCGGGCTGGCCGACTACCTGTCCGGCATGGATGCGATCCGCCAGCTCGACGGCCGGGCCGAGGAATTCGCCGCGCTGGAGGCGCGCAAGGGTTCGCTGGAGGCGGAAATCGCCCGCCTCGGTGCCGTGTTGGCCGATGCTGCGGCCGAGAAGAACGCCGCTGACACGCGCTACGGCGACGCCCGCCTGGCGCACGACCGGGTGTGCCAGCGCGAGCAGGACAGCCTCGCTGCCTACCAGCAGCAACGCCAGGAAGTGGATGGCGGGCGTCGCCAGCTGCGCCGCCTGTTGGCCGAGCTGCGCGAGGGCGCGGAACACCTGCCCGATGGCGCGCTGGCGCCGGAGCACATCGCCGCGCTGGAAGACGAGTTCGACAGCGCCGCCGACGTGCGCCATCAGCTCAACTACCTCGAGGAGCGGCTGCAGAACGGTGAGTGGGAGACCGACGACGCGGTGCTGCAGCTCAAGGACAAGCTGGTCGACGACCTCTCGCAGATCGACCGTGAACGCTGCCGCCGCCAGGCCGAGGTCGACCGCTCGCGCGAGCTCACCGACGAGGCGCGCGCCGCCTACATCGGCAAGCTGCGCGCCACGGTGCGTGCCTACGGCCAGAATGTGCGCCGTCTGGGCGAACTGGCCGGCATCGGTGTCGAGGTCGAGCTGCCGCAGCTTGCCAACGACGATGCGGTGCTGGCGCAGGCTGGCCTGGTGCTCAAGTTCAACTTCGATCAGAAGGGCATGATGGGCATGAACGACGGCGAGGCCTCCGGCGGCCAGCAGGTGATGAAGTCGCTGATCCTGCTCATCGCGCTGATGATGGACGAGGCCAACCCGTCCGGCTTCGTGTTCATCGACGAGCCGTTCGCGCACCTCGACATCTTCAACATCGACCGCGTCGCCGGCTTCCTCAAGGCCACCGAGGCGCAGTACCTGATCACCACGCCCAACACCCACAACGTCAACATCTTTGCGCCGTCCGAACTCACCTTGGCCACGCGCAAGAAGCGTCCGGGGGAAACCTGGGCGCCGCCGATCCTGCAGGCGCGGCGGCGCGTCGAGGGCGCGGACAAGGCGCCGTGAGCGCCCGCCCGGGAGTGCCGGCCGCTCCCGGGCGCCCCCTTTTTTTGCCGGGTGGCGGAAACCACCGTCGCCGACCCGGTCTATTCCTTTCCTCCCGTCTGTTTCCGGAGTCGCCCATGTCCCGCTGGTTTGCCCTGATCGACCCCGACCACGTCGCCCGCACCCCGCTCGGCGTGCGCGGCCACAACCTGCTGTTGACGCCGCGCGGCGAGCCGCGCGCCCTGCTGCTTGGCGCCGAGGAGGCGCAGCTGATCGGCACCTGGCTCGGCTCGCGCGCGAGCCGGGTACGCTGGAGCACGCTGCTGGCCGCCACGACCAACCCGGGGTTGGCCGAAGACCTGCTGCGCCGGCTGCTGGAGGCGGGCTGGTGCGAGATCGAGCTGCACGCCGAAGCCGGCCTGCGCCAGTCGCCGTTGCAACCGTTCTGGGTGAGCTGGCGCGACATGTACGGGCTGCGCAGCCTGACCGGGCTGGTCGATCCGCGCGAGCAGGCCGAGACAGTGGCGCTGTGGCGCGGCTGGCAACCGCGCAACGCCGAGCTGGCGGGACTCGCCGACAGCCTCGGCAGCCGCCTGCCGACCTCGACGCTGGAGCGGCGCCTCAAGCTGGCGCAGGCGCTGGACAGCTGGCTCGGCGCCGGGCAGTGGGGCAGCGAGCGCCAGTTCTCGCAGCACGCCTTCGGCCGCAGCAAGGCGTTCAACGCCGGCGACCGCGACTGGCTCGCCAGCCACGGCATCGAGCTCGACGCCTGCGGCATCACCGAGCATGCCCCGCACCTGTTCCTGTCCGGGCCGCTGACGCTGCTGGTTGGCGCCGAGCCCCTGGTGTCGGCCCGCCTGCTCGGGCTGGGCGTGGCGCTGGCGCCGGAGGCGCTGCTGGCGGTGACGGCGCTGCAGGGCAGCGTGCGCGGGGTGCGTGTGGTGCAGAACCTGAGCGTGTTCGAGGGGCTGACGCGTGCGGCGCAGTCCTTCCTCACGGTGTGGGTGCCGGGCTACCCGCACCGGCGCTGGCGCGCGGCGGTGGGCCACCTGCTGGCGCTGCTGCGCCTGCCGCTGCAGGTGGCGTGCGACCTCGACCCGGCCGGCATCGCCATCGCGCTGCAGGTCGGCGCCGTGGCGGAGCAGGCCGGCTGCGTCTGGCAGCCGTGGAAGATGGAGGCCGAGGCGCTGACGCTGGCCAACGGCGCCCAGCCCCTGACCGAGCAGGACGCGGTGCGGCTGGCGCGGCTGGAGGGCGGCACGCTGCCGCCACCGTTGGCGAAGTTGGCCGAAGCGATACGGGAGCGGCAACACAAGGTCGATCAGGAAGGACTGTTCCTCGAGCGTCTCGCCGAGGCGTGAGTGCCGGGGCTCGGGGCTTGCCAGCCGCGGGGGGCCATGGCATGGTCATGCGATGACTTCCCGCACCTCTCCCTCGCTTGCCTATCTGTTTCTGACGCTGGCCACGCTGTTCTGGGCCGGTAATTTTGTGTTGGCACGCGCCATGCACGCCAGTGTCGCGCCGCTTACCTTGTCCTTCGCCCGCTGGAGCATTGCGCTGGCGTTGCTGTTGCCGTTCGGCGCACGCCCTGCTTGGCAACAGCGCGAACTGTGGCTGCCGCACTGGCGGCGCATCCTGCTGCTTGGCCTGTTGGGCGTGACCGGCTTCAACTCGCTGGTCTATCTCGGGGTGCAGAGCACCACCGCCACCAACGCAGTGTTGATGAACTCGTTCATTCCCATCCTGATCGTGATCTTCGGCGCGCTGGGCTTCGGCCTCAGGCTGAGCGTGCGCCAGGCGCTGGCGATCGCAGTGTCCTTTGCCGGGGTGCTGGCCATCGTGGCGCACGGCGAGCCGGCGCGGCTGTTGGCGCTCGACATCAACCACGGCGACGCCATCGTGTTCAGCGCGATGGTCGCCTGGGCGCTGTACACCCTGCTGTTGCGCGGCCTGCCGGCGGGGCTCGACCGCATCGGCATCCTTACCGTGCTGGTGGCGGTGGGGCTCGTCGGCATCGCGCCGCTGTTCGCCGCTGAGCTGGCCTCGGGACGCACCACCCCGCTCAACGCTGCCACCCTGGCCACCTTCCTCTACGTCGGTACCTTGCCCTCGGTGGCGGCGTACTACTGCTACAACTACGGCGTGGCGCAGGTCGGCGCGGCGCGGGCCGGCACCTTCATCCACCTGATGCCGGCGTTCGGCGCGCTGCTGTCGCTGCTGTTTCTCGGCGAGACGATCCGCGTCTACCACGTGGCGGGCATTGCGGCGATCCTGGCCGGGGTGCTGCTGTCCACCCGTTTCGCCAGGGGCTGACCCGAACCATTGCACCAAATTAAGATAAGGAGAGCATCTCGATGAGCGAACAAGACCGCGACAATGGCCGGGCGATGCGCACCCGGGTGATGGGCGAAGCCTTCGTCGAGCGGGCGATGGACAACCTCGACGGCTTTTCGCGCCCGGTGCAGGACTGGATCAACGAGCACGCCTGGGGCAGTACCTGGCAGCGCGAGGGCATCGACCTCAAGACGCGCAGCCTGGTCACCTGCGCCATGTTGGCCGCGCTCGGGCGCAGCCACGAGCTGAAAGGCCACGTGCGCGGCGCCCTCAACAACGGCGCCAGCCTGGTGGAGCTGCGCGAGGTGCTGCTGCATTCCGCCGTCTACGCCGGCGCTCCGGCCATGCTGGAGGCGGTGCGCGTGGCGCGCGAAGTGCTGGCCGAGCTCGGGCTGGAGCTGCCCGACGACCAGTAGCCCGGACGACAAAACGGCCAGCGAAGCTGGCCGTTGTTGCGTTATGGCTCGAGAAGGGGGCGATCAGGCACGCTGCCCGGCCAGGCGACCGGTGGCTTTGCCTTGCTGCGACTCCTCGTGCATCGCTGCCACCGCGGCGGCGTCATGCTCCTGGTCCAGGTAGCGGGTGCGCCAGCCGCTGTTCACGCCCCAGGCGTAGAAGCCCAGCGCCACCAGCGCCACCACCGCCATGTCCACGCCGTACGGCAGCAGGCCGATGCCGCCGAAGTCGGTGCTGCCGACGTAGGACAGCAGCGCCAGTACCGGCAGGTACAGCACCATCCACAGCGCGCCCTTCACCTCGCGGCCGAAATCCGGCCAGCCGGCCTTGGCCTGGTACCAGAAGTACACCGGCAGTGCCGCCACGATCAGGAAGATGATCTGGCCGGTCAGCGGCCAGCGCGCCCAGTACAGCACCAGCGAGGCGCAGACGAAAGCGAACGGCGCGATCAGCTTGAGGCCGGCCAGGCGCAGCGGGCGCGGCAGGTCCGGCGCGGCGCGGCGCAACGCGGCCGCGCTGATCGGGCCGGTCAGATAGGAGATCACCGTGGCCACCGAGATCACCGCCGCCAACGTGCCCCAGCCGCGGAAGAAGAACAGGAACACGAACGACACCGCCAGGTTGAACCACATCGCCGCGCGCGGGATGCGGTAGAGCGGGTGGATGTGGCCGAACAGCGCCGGCATGGTGCCGTTCTTCTGCATGCCGTAGATCATGCGCGAGGTGGTGGCCATGTAGGTGGCACCGGTGCCGCTCGGGCTGACGAAGGCGTCGAAGTAGAGCGTCATCACCAGCCAGTTCAGGCCGAACGCCAGCGCCAGCTGCGCGAACGGCGAGCTGAAGTCGATGCCCTGCCAGCCGTGCGCCAGGTCGGCCGGGGAGAGCGCGCCGAGGAAGGCGACCTGCAGCAGGATGTAGATCACCGCTGCCAGCAGGATCGAGCCGATCACGCCGAACGGGATGCTCTTGCCCGGGTTGCGCGCCTCGCCGGCGAGGTTGATCGGGCTCTGGAAGCCGTTGAAGCTGAACACGATGCCGCTGGTGGCCACCGCCGTCATCACGCTGGCCCAGCCGAACGGGGCGAAGCCGCCCGGTGTGGCGCTGCCCAGGTTGCCGCTATGGAAGCCGCTGCCGATCAGCGCCAGCGCGGTGAGCGCCGGCACCACCAGCTTGAACACAGTGATGGCGCTGTTGGCCTTGGCGAACAGCTTCACCCCCCAGTAGTTGAGCAGGAAGTACACCACCACCAGCACTGCAGCGATGGCCAGACCGGTCGGGTTCAGTTCGCCGTGCTGGTACAGCGCCTGCGCCCACGGCCACGGCCACGAGCTCATGTACTGAACCGAGGCCTCGGCTTCGATCGGGATCACCGCGACGATGGCGATCCAGTTGGCCCAGGCGGCGATGAAGCCAAGCAGCGAGCCGTGCGAATAGCGCGCGTAGCGCACCATGCCGCCGGACTCCGGGAACATCGCCCCCAGTTCGGCGTAGCTCAGGGCGATCGACAGAATGATGACCATGCCGACAAGCCAGGCCACGATGGCGGCCGGCCCGGCGATCTGCGCCGCGTGCGCGGCACCGAACAGCCAGCCGGAGCCGATGATGGAGCCGAGGCCCGTCAGCATCAGGGCGATCGGGCCGATATGGCGGGAATGCTGGTGATTCAAGGGAAGACTCTCCTGTCTGTGTGTTGGGAAGGGGCCGTGGTACGGCTCCGTCATGCGCCCGGATCGTGGCCGGTTTCTTGTAGGTCTGCCTTGGATGAAAGTCCGGCACTGTAGTGCGGTGCCGTCCTGAGTTCTGTAACGATATGTACAGCCGGGTGTCATGAAAATGATCGAAATCATCCCCTTACCCAGTGGAAGGGCCCGGAGTATGCCAGCTTGAGCAGGGATTTTCCATCCGGCAAATAGGCTATTTACGTCGGGCCGCGGTGTCGACCCTGTTGCCGGCGGGGTTGAAATCCTGGCGCGTTCCCCCACACTTACGGGATTCGTCCACCCACTCTCGAGGATGCACACCATGGCAACCGTAACCCTGCGCGGCAACCCGGTCGACGTCGCCGGCCAACTCCCGGCCCAAGGCGCCAGCGCCGCCGACTTTACCCTGACCGCGGCCGACCTGTCCGAAGTCAGCCTGGCTTCCTTTGCCGGCAAGAAGAAGATCCTCAACATCTTCCCGAGCATCGACACCCCGACCTGTGCCACCTCGGTGCGCAAGTTCAACGAGAAGGCCGCCGCCCTGGCCGACACCGTGGTACTGTGCATCTCGGCCGACCTGCCGTTCGCGCAGAAGCGTTTCTGCGGCGCCGAAGGCATCGACAACGTCACCACCCTGTCCACCTTCCGCCACCCGGAATTCGCCGAGGCGCTGGGCGTGAAGCTGGCCAGCGGCCCGCTCGCCGGCCTGACCGCGCGCGCCGTGGTGGTGCTGGACGCGAACAACGCCGTGCTGCACAGCGAACTGGTGGCCGAGATCGGCAACGAACCGAACTACGACGCGGCGCTGGCCGTGCTGTAAGCCGGTTCGACGCACAATAAAAACGGGGCGATGATTCGCCCCGTTTTTTTTGTTGCCGCCGTCGTCTCAGCCGGCCAGGTAGGCCGGTTGCGCCGTCGCCAGGGCGGCGTCCGGCTGGGGCGTGCCCGTCCGTCCATCCAGGCGGAACCAGGCCAGGTTCTGATTGAGTTCCCGAGCGGCGCTGGAGAGTTGTTCCATGGCCGGGGTGATTTCCTGCATCTGGCGGTTGATCCCGGCCGCGAGCTCGGCCACTTCCTGGCCAGACTGGCGAATCTGCTGGCTGGTCTGGCCCTGTTCCTCGGTGGCCTGGCCGATGTCGTTCATCAGCCGGTTGACCTCGGCGAGCGCCTGGTCGACGGCAAGCAGGGCGCTGCCCAGCGTCTGCTGCGCCGCGGTGTTCTCGACGCTGGCGCCGCGTGCCTCGTCCATGGTCTGCTGCAGGGTGTGGGTGGCTTTCTCGACCTGCTGCAGCGTGGTGAAGATGCGCGTGGTGGCGTCCGAGGTGCGTTCCGACAGCTTGCGCACCTCGTCCGCCACCACGGCGAAGCCGCGCCCGGCCTCGCCGGCGCGCGCCGCTTCGATGGCGGCGTTGAGCGCCAGCAGATTGGTCTGCTCGGCGATGTCGCGGATCAGCGTGCTGATCTGCGAAATGTCGCCGATCGACTGGCGCAGCGCCTGCATGTCGGCCAGTGCGTGCTGGATGCGCTCGGCCAGGAGGGCCATCGCGTTGGCGCTGGCGGCGCCGACGCGTCGCGCGTCGTCGGTGCGGCTGGCGGCGTCCTGGGTGCCGAGGCCGGCGTGGCTGACGTGGCGCGCGATGTTGGCCGAAGCCTCGGCGATCAGCCCCACCGCGAGCCGGCTGTCCTCGCTCTTGGCGGCCTGCAGACGGGTTTCCTCTTCCACCTGCGCGGTCAGCAGCCGCACCTGACGGCTGTGCCGCTCGCCGCTTTGGGCATTGTCGTGCACTGCCCGGATCAGTTTGCCCAACTGGTCGAGAAAACGGTTGATGCGTGCCGAGGCCTGCGCCAGCTCGTCCTTGCCGTGCGCCGGCAGGCGCACCCCGAGGTCGCCTTCGCCGAGGCGGTCGGCCGCCTGCGACATGGCAGCGAGCTGGCGCTTGAGGTGGCGTGCCAGCGCGAGCTGGATCAGCACCACCAGGGCACTCGCCAGCGCCATCGGCCCCAGCACCATGATCGCCAGTTCGCCCAGGGCATTCTGCATGCGCGCCTCTTCCCCGCTGAGCTCCTGCTGCTCGCCTTGCAGGCGGGCATCGATCAGCTCGACCAGCGGCACGATGTGCAGCTGGTAGGCCTGCTCGGGGATCGACAGCGCGTCCTGCGGCGCGGTCTCGGCGATGGTGATGGCGTTCTTCAGGTTCTTGGCGAATTCGCCCCAGTGGCTGTCGAGCGCCGCGCCGACCGCCTGGCGCTGGGCGGCGGGCAGGGCGGGGACGATGTGCTGGCGCAAGCGGGATACGTTCGCCTCGATGCCCGCCAGGCGCTGCGGGGTGTCCGGCAGCAGCGGGTCGGCGCGTGCCAGCGACAGCACCGCGGCCTTGAGCTCGTTGAGGTTGGCCGAAAGCGCCTGCCGTTCGCGGTAGTGCTCGAACTGGCGGGTCAGGGCGGTCAACTGGTAGCCGGCCAGTGCCAGCACCAGGATCAGACTGGCGACGCTGAACAGCACCGTCAGCCACAAGCGTTTCACGAGGGTCATGGGGGAGCGCCACAATGATAGATGACTGAGTCTAGCGTGCGCGTATGACACGACGATGACGGCGCCCCACGATCTCCCCTTGATCTGCCGCAATGATTATCGGCGTCGTGCCTGCTAGGCTGAAAACAGTCCTCCGCCAAGGCGACGACATGACCTTCCTGCGAAAACACCTGCTTCTGCTGTGCGGCCTGCTGGCCGCACTCTGGCTGTTTTCGCTCTCGGCGGGCATGCTGGGCGAGTGTTTCACCCCGCCGCCGGCGCAGCCGGCCAACACGGCGACGCCGCAGCTGGCAACGGCGCACCCGCACCATGTCCAGGTTGTCGCCCCCGCCGCCCCTGACGCCGGCGAGCGCGTGGCCTGTGCCAAACACTGCGGGGACAGCCTCGGCGGTGTGCTGAAGCCACCGGTATCCAATCTCTTCCAGCTCGGCATGCTGATCCTGGTGCTGTGTAGCGTGGTGCGACTCGCCGGCTTGCCGCTGGCGATGCCAGCCCGGCGCCTTGCCGATGCCCTGGTCGCCATCGTCGGCGATCCACCGCCAACCATCCGTTTTCACCGCTTCAACAACTAGCCTGCTGTTTCACCTTCCTTCCCGCTCCAGGGCCGGGGGGCGCACGGCCGTCCGATCCGTCCGGGTCGATCCGGCCACGGTGCGCAAGCCCTGCAGTTTTCCCGACATCACTCAGGAGTCACACCATGAAGAAGATCATTGTCGTTGCCGTCTCGACCCTCCTGCCGCTCGTGGCCGGCGCCGCGTGGGCGAACGAAACCCATCATCCGGCGGATGCCGCGCCGGCGGCGAGCCCGCGTATCCTGCTGGCGGCCAAAGCTCCCGACGCCCCCAAACCCCCGGCGGCCCAGGGACCGTCGTTCCGCCTGATGGACGAGCACATGAAGCGGATGCAGGACATGCACGAGCGCATGCTGGCCGCCAAGACGCCCGAGGAACGCCAGAAGCTGATGGACGAGCAAGCCAAGCTGATGCAGGAGGGCATGGGCATGATGAAGGACATGGGCGGCATGATGGGGCCGCGCGGCGGCATGGGCATGATGGGCGATCAGATGGGCAACAACATGATGATGAAGCGCATGGACATGATGCAGATGATGATGCAGATGATGATGGACCGCGAGAACGCGCGCATGCCGCCGCGGCCGTAATCCGCCCGAAGTAGCCGCTGCTGCGGCAGCCAGGCAGAGGTCTCCCGTGGCAGGCCCCTGCCTGTCCCCTGTCCCCTGTCCCTTGTACCGTATTGCCGGAGTCTCAAGCATGCTTTTCCCCCGATTCACCCTGCTGGCCGGCGCGCTGCTGCTGGCCAGCGTCATCAGCCAGGCCGCGCCGAGCGGCACCGTGTTCACCGCCAACGAACGCGGCGGCTCGATCAGCGCGGTGCACCTGGCCGACGGCGCCACCCGTACCGTTGCGCTCGACATCGCGCCGCACAACGTGCAGGTCACGCCCGACGGGCAATGGCTGCTCGCGGTGGGCATGAGCGCCCACGCCAGCCATCACGCCGCGGCGGGCGACGCCGGCCAGCTGCTGGTGTTCGACATCGCCGATCTGGAGCGGCCGGCCTTCGTGCTGCCGGCCGGCAGCCACCCGGCGCACGTGGTGAGCGACGCGGCGGGCCGGCTCGCCTTCGTCAGCGATTCCGGCGCCAACGCCGTGCTGGTGTTCGACCTCGCCAGCCGCGCCCGGGTCGGCGCGATCCCGACCGGACGTTACCCGCACGGTCTGCGCCTGAGCCCGGACGGCAAGGAGCTGTACGTCGCCAACATGAAGGACGATAGCGTGTCGGTGATCGACGTTGCCAAGCAGGAAGAGACGGCGCGCATCGCGGTGGGACGCGCCCCGGTGCAGGTCGGCTTTGCCCCGGATGGGAAGCAGGTCTACGTCTCGCTCAGCGCGGAAAACAAGGTGGGGGTGATCGACCGGGCGCAGCGCCGGCTCACGGGCAAGGTCGCGGTCGGCCGCCTGCCGGTGCAGCTGTTCGCCACGCCCGACGGGCGCCAGCTCTACGTCGCCAACCAGGGCACGACGGAGTCTCCGGACAACCGGGTCTCGGTGATCGACCCGGCCACGCGCCGGCTCCTCGCCACCATTCCGGTCGGGCGCGGGGCGCACGGCGTGGCCATGAGCCAGGACGGCAGCTACGCCTTCGTCAGCCATCTCGAGGACGGCACCTTCTCGGTGATCGATACCGCCAGCCGGAAGGTAGTGGCCACCCATCCCGTCGGGGCCGGACCGAACGGCATCAGCTACAGCGCACGTTAGAGCCTATTCATGATCTTGCTGCGCGATCCCTGATCGGGGCCCAGGCACTGCTCTGTGCGTGCGAATCTCCGGTGGAGATTCGCTCAGCCATGATCCTCATGGACTCCCTGTCCATTCCGGTTGCTGTGCGGCTCTTCGCCCCGCTGAGGGCCGCTCGCGACAGATCGTGAGCCGGTTCTAGCCCGCGGCGCCGTCGGCTTCGTCCAGCGCCTGCTGGTGTTTCACCGCCAGGCGCTGGTAGTGTTCGGCCGAGTACTTGAAGAAGGCGATTTCCTTGTCGGTGAGGCGGCGCACCTGCTTCACCGGGTTGCCCAGGTAGAGATGGCCCGACTCCAGTACCTTGCCCGGCGGCACCAGGCTGCCGGCGCCGATCATCACCTGGTGCTGGATCACCGCGCGGTCGAGCACGGTGCTGCCGATGCCCACCAGCACCTCGTCGCCGATGGTGCAGCCGTGCAGCGTGACGTGGTGGCCGATGGTGACGTTGTCGCCGATCACCAGCGGCGCGCCCAGCGGGTCCTCATCGCGCTTGTGGCTGACGTGCAACATGGCGAAGTCCTGCACGTTGCTGCCTTCGCCGATATGGATGCTGTTGACGTCGCCGCGGATCACCGCGCACGGCCAGACCGAGGCGCGCTCGCCCAGCGTCACCTCGCCGATCACCACGGCGGACGGGTCGACGAAGCAGGAATCGGGAACTTGCGGAGTGTGGCCGTCGTAGCGGCGGATATTGCGATTCATCGGAACGTCCTCATCTAAAAACCATCATTATGATACAGGGGCTCCTCGCAAAACCTCCGCTTTCGTGCACGATCCGGCGCGCATGGACCGTTTCGGCATGGCATGTCCCTGATGGGACAGGCGAAACGGCCCGTGGATGGCGTTACCGGCCGGCACGGGGGAGGCGATGTGGAGGAGTCCATCAGCCGAACCGTCCAAGGATGCCATTCCCATGAGCCAGAATCCGCTGCTCGATCTCTCCGGTCTGCCGCGCTTTGCCGAGATCACCCCCGCCCACATCACCCCGGCCGTCGAACAATTGCTGGCCGACGCGCGCGCCACCGTGGCGCGGCTTACGGCGGAGAGCGCCGCGCCGAGCTGGGACAACTTCGTCGAACCGCTGACCGACGCCACCGAGAAACTGTCGCGCGCCTGGGGCGTGGTCGGCCACCTCAACGCCGTGGTCAACACGCCGGAATTGCGCGAGGCCTACAACGCCAACATCCCGGCGGTGTCGGCGTTCTGGACCGAACTGGGGCAGAACCTGGCGCTGTTCGCGCGCTTCAAGGCCCTGGCCGAGCAGCCGGAGTACGCCGGCTACAACGCCGCCAAGAAGAAGATCATCGCCAACGACCTGCGCGACTTCCGTCTCTCCGGCGCCGAACTGCCCGAGGCCGAGAAGACCCGCTTTGCCGCGATCCAGACCCGCCTTGCCGAGCTGTCGGCGCAGTTCGAGCAGCACGTGCTCGACGCCACCGACGCTTTCAGCCTGCGGGTGGCCGACAAGGCCGAGCTCTCCGGCCTGCCGGAAGATGTGATCGCGATGCTGGCCGAGATGGCCAAGGCCGAGGGTGAGGAAGGCTACAAGCTCAACCTGCAGTTCCCCTGCTACCTGCCGGTAATGCAGTACGCCGACAACCGCGAGCTGCGCCGCAAGCTCTACGACGCCTACGTGATGCGCGCTTCCGAGTTCGGCCCGGCCGAGCTGGACAACACCCCGGTGATCCGCGAGAAGCTGCAATTGGCGCGCGAGGAAGCGCATCTGCTGGGCTTCGCCAGCTTCGGCGAGCTGTCGCTGGCCACCAAGATGGCCGAGACCCCGGAACAGGTGGTGGACTTCCTGCGCGACCTGGCGCGCCGCGCCAAGCCGTTCGCGCTGCGCGACCGCGCCGAGCTGGAGGCCTTCGCGCGCGATCAACTGGGAATGGCGACGCTGGAGGCGTGGGACCTCGCCTACGTCGCGGAAAAGCTGCGCGTGGCGCGTTACGCCTTCTCCGACCAGGAAGTGAAGCAGTACTTCCCGGAGCCCAAGGTGCTGGCCGGGCTGTTCGGTGTGGTCGACACGCTGTACGGGGTGGCGGTGCAGGAAAGCCAGGCGCCGACCTGGCACAAGGACGTGCGCTTCTTCGATATCGTCAAGGACGGCGCCGTGATCGGCGGCTTCTACTTCGACCTCTACGCGCGCGAGGGCAAGCGCTCTGGCGCCTGGATGGACGACGCGCGCGGCCGCCGCGTGCGCCACGGCACGCTGCAGACGCCGGTGGCCTACCTCACCTGCAACTTCAGCCGCCCGGTCGGCGACAAGCCGGCGCTGTTCACCCACGACGAGGTCACCACGCTGTTCCACGAGTTCGGCCATGGCCTGCATCACATGCTGACCCAGGTGGACGAACTGGGCGTGGCCGGCATCAACGGCGTGGAGTGGGACGCGGTGGAGCTGCCTTCGCAGTTCATGGAAAACTTCTGCTGGGAATGGGACGTGCTGCAAGGCATGACCGCCCACGTCGAGACCGGCGCGCCGCTGCCGCGTGAGCTGTTCGACAAGATGCTGGCCGCCAAGAACTTCCAGAGCGGCATGCAGACCGTGCGCCAGCTCGAGTTCGCGCTGTTCGACATGCTGCTCTACACCGCCTTCGATGCCGAACACGGCAACTGGCTGGAACTGCTCGGCAAGGTGCGCGAGGAGGTGGCGGTGAACTTCCCGCCGGAGTACAACCGCTTCCCCAACAGCTTCGGTCACATCTTCGCCGGTGGCTACTCGGCGGGCTACTACAGCTACAAGTGGGCGGAAGTGCTGTCGGCCGATGCCTACGCCGCCTTCGAGGAAGCCGGTGGAGCCAACCCCGAGACCGGCCGCCGCTTCTGGAACGAAATCCTCGCCGTCGGCGGCTCCCGCCCGGCGCTGGAGTCGTTCCGCGCCTTCCGCGGCCGCGACCCGCAGATCGACGCGCTGCTGCGCCACTCCGGCATGGTCGAGATCGCGCCGGTCTGACCATGCGCCGACGCCCGCAGATGGGACGATCAGGCGAGGGCGCGCGCGTCCCCGTTGGTTTCGCCCGCCGCGCGGCGGCGGCTGCCCTGGGCCCGGCACGGCTCCTGCCGCAGGTTCCGTGCGTCCAGCCGGAACCGCAGCGCCGCGGCCGACTCTAATCAAGGCTCTCAGGGCAACCGGAGCAGCAAGCGACCAGACCCTGGCCCTGTCTGCGGACAGGGTTGGCGTGTCTGTTGGCCCCCGTCGTGGCGGGGGCTTTTTTGTGGCGATCGTACACGCCATCCCTCTGATAAATAGGGAGTATTTGTACCAAGACGGCCGAGCTGCGTTAGTATGGCGGCTTTCCGGGTGCCTTGGGCACCCTACGATTCCTCTACTTGCTGAATAAAAATCGCATGTCCCTGTTTCGACCCCTGCGCCCCGAGCGCATGACGCTGTTGCTTTCGCTGGCGCTGATCGTGTTCTACAACGTGCCGTTCTGGCGCGAGATGGGCCGCATCACCGCCGGCCTCGGCAGCCACGGCCCGGTGCTGCTGGCGGAAGCCTTCGTGTTGCTGCTGGCCTTCTTCAACCTGGTGCTGGCGCTCCTGGCCTGGCCCTATGTGTTCAAGCCGGTGATGACGCTGCTGCTGGTGTGCACGGCTTTCGTCACGTACTTCATGAACCAGTACGGCATCATGGTCGACATGCACATGGTCCAGAACGTGTTCCAGACCGATCCGGCCGAAACGCGCGACCTGCTCACCGTCAAGATGGGCCTGTTCGCGCTGGGACTGGGCGTGCTGCCGGCGCTGTGGCTGTGGAAGACCCCGATCGCCTATCGCCCGCCGCTGCGCGAGCTGGGGGTGCGGGTGGTGACGCTGCTGGTGAGCGTGGCGGTGCTGCTGGGGGTGGTGTTCTTCGCCTACCAGGATTTCGCCTCGCTGTTCCGCAACAACCGCCAGCTGCGTCTGATCGTCACGCCGAGCAACTACATCCAGGCCACCAACAGCTACCTGCGCTACGTCGCCGACAGCGGCCCGGTGGTGGTGACGCCGCTCGGCACCGACGCCAAGAAGGCGCCGTCCTGGGCCGCGCATCAGCGCAAGACGGTGCTGGTGGTGGTGGTGGGCGAGACCGCCCGCGCCGACCACTTCGCGCTCAACGGTTACTCGCGCGATACCAACCCGCAGCTTGCCAAGCAGGCCGGGCTGCTGAATTTCACCAATGTGCGTTCCTGCGGCACCGAAACCGCGGTGTCGGTGCCGTGCATGTTCTCCGGCATGGGGCGAGAGCAGTATTCCGGCGACGCCGCGTCGAAGCGTGAGAACCTGCTCGACGTGCTCAAGCACGCCGGCTTCGACATCCTGTGGCGCGACAACAATTCCGGCTGCAAGGGCGTCTGCAACCGCGTCGCCTACGAAGACCTGGCCAATCTCAAGACGCCGGGCTTGTGCGACGACGGCGAGTGCTACGACGACGTGTTGCTCGACGGTCTCAAACAGCGCCTGCAGAACCTGCCGCACGACAGCGTGATCGTGCTGCACCAGAAGGGCAGCCACGGCCCGGCCTACTACAAGCGCTACCCCAAGAGCTTCGAGCAGTTCACCCCGGTGTGCCGCACCAGCGAGCTGAGCCAGTGCAGTCAGCAGGACATCGTCAACGGCTTCGACAACACCATCCGCTACACCGATCACATGCTATCCGGCCTGATCGACCTGCTGCGCGCCAACGCCGGGGTCAACAGCGGCATGATCTACCTCTCCGACCACGGCGAATCGCTGGGCGAGAACAACGTCTACCTGCACGGCATGCCTTACCTGTTCGCCCCCGAGGCGCAAAAGCACATCCCGGCGGTGATGTGGTTCTCCGACGGCTTCCAGAAGGAACTGGGCGTCAACGCCCGCTGTCTGGCGGCGAAGAAGGACCAGGCCTGGTCGCAGGACAACCTGTTCCACTCGGTGCTGGGGGTACTGGGGGTGCAGACCCAGGTCTACGACGCCAAGCTGGACCTGTTCCAGAGCTGCAAGGGCTAGGGCCGTGCCAAAAAAGGTTGGCCGAAGCCCGCACGAGCGGTTACCTTTGGCCTCCCGATGATTGACTGGAGAACACCTTGCCGATGCGTTTAGCCACCTGGAACGTCAACTCGCTCAAAGTGCGCCTGCCGCAGGTGCTGCAATGGCTGGCCGAGACCCCGGTCGACGTGCTGTGCCTGCAGGAACTGAAGATGGACCAGGACGCCTTCCCGCTGGCCGACATCGAGGCCGCCGGCTACCGCGCCGCCTGGCTGGGCCAGAAGACCTACAACGGCGTCGCCATCCTGGTGCGCGACGGCCACAGCCTGGACGACGTGGTGCCGGGCATTCCTGGCTACGACGACGAGCAGCGTCGCGTCATCGCTGCCACCGTCGGCGGCGTGCGCGTGATCTGCGCCTATTTCGTCAACGGCGAGGCGGTCGATTCGCCCAAGTACCCGTACAAGCTGGCCTGGCTCGCCGAGCTGGAACGCTACGTGGCCGACGAGCTGGCGCGCCACCCCGCGCTGGCCCTGCTCGGCGACTACAACATCGCGCCGGACGACCGCGACGTGTACGACCCGGAGGCGTGGAAGGACAAGGTGCTGTGCTCGGTACCCGAGCGCGATGCCTTCCGCCGCCTCATCGGCCTCGGCCTGACCGACTCGTTCCGCCTGTTCAACCAGGACGAGAAGCAGTACAGCTGGTGGGATTACCGCGCCATGATGTTCCGCCGCAACCTCGGCCTGCGCATCGACCACATCCTGATCAGCGACGCGCTCAAGGCGCGCGCCACCGAGTGCGTCATCGACAAGGCCCCGCGCAAGTGGGAACGCCCGTCCGACCATACCCCGGTGGTGCTGACGCTGGCGGAGTGAGAACCTGTTCCCGATCTTGCTGCGCCTCCCTGATCGGGGCTCATGTGCTCTGCGTGCGAATCTATCGCTGAGCCAATCGAAGATTGGCACGCAGTGATTCGCTCAGCGATCAGGAATCCTCATGTACTGCAGTACATTCCGGTTCCTGCGCTGCTCTTCACCCCGCTGAGGGCTGCTCGCGACAGATCGTGAACAGGTTCTGAGGCTTCGGCCAACGTCGAGACCCGAAACGGCCCGCCTGGGCCGTTTGGTGTTTCTGAAGCACCCTGACGTGGCGTCTGTTCTCGTCGATAGACTGCACCGGATTCTTTTGTCATGAAGTGTGCTGTGGCATGCTGCGACGCAGGGAAGAGCGCGTCATCCGCACTATCCGCATGCGCCTCTTGCCCTGTCCCAACCGTGTTCGGGCTGACGCCCGCTGAGGAGAAGCCCCATGGATCAACGCCACAAGGCCCGGCTTTTTAAGGAGCTGCATCACCGCAGCGGCACCTTCCTGATGCCGAACGCCTGGGATGCCGGCAGTGCGCGCCTGCTTTCATCGCTCGGGTTTCCCGCCATCGCCACCACCAGCGCCGGCATCGCGTTTTCCCTGGGACTGCCCGACTACGAAGGGGCGGTCAGCCGGGAGGCGATGCTGGAACGCGTCGGCCAGATCGCCGCGGCCGTCGACCTTCCCGTCAGCGCCGATCTCGAGGCCGGCTACGGCGCCAAGCCGGAACAGGTTGGTGAGACCATCCGACAGGCTATCGCCGCCGGTGCCGTTGGCGGGAACATCGAGGACTTTACCGGCGAGCCGAGCGCGCCGCTGTTCGACCTCGCCCTAGCCGCCGTGCGCATCCGGGCCGCCCGTGAAGCGGCCGATGCTTCGGGCCTGCCCTTTACGCTGACGGCACGGACCGATTGTTATCTGGCGGGGGTCGGCAATCCCTTCGCCGCGGCGGTGGAGCGCGCCAACCGCTACCGCGAAGCGGGAGCCGACTGTCTGTTCGTGCCCGGCGTCTCCGATCCGAACGTGATCGCGGCCTTGGTGAAGGCAATCGACGGTCCGCTTACCGTCGTCATGGGTTTGTCCGGTTCCACGCTCTCCGTCAGCCAGTTGGCGGCGTTGGGTGTCAGGAGAATCACCATCGGCGGCAGTCTGGCGCGAGCGACGTATGGCCTGATCCGGCAGGCGGCGGTCGAGATGAAGGAGCAGGGAAGCTTCTCGTTTGCGGATCGACAAATCCCGGATGGGGAGCTGTGCCGGTTCTTCGCCTCGTTCCCGCCCATCTGACCCTGTCAACACAAGCAGGGTGGGCATGCCGCGCTCGCCCACCCTGAGATTCACTCCGGCAACATCGCCCCCATCGCCGTCGCAATAAGCCGCAGATCGGGCTCGGCGATCTCGACGAGACCGAAGCGGAACGGGTAGCCCCAGTTGCTCTTCCCCGCGGTCAGCGCCAGCAGCCCGAGCAGCGGGGCGATCGCCGTCTCGTGCGCGTCCAACCAGCGGACATCGCGCCGGAACGGCAGGAAGCCGTCGCCCATGTCCACCTGGTAAGGCCCGCCGTCCCGCACCGTGCCGATCGCCGTGAACGTCCTGAGCGGGGCGCTGCCGCCGAAGCGTTCGGTGGGCGAATAGTAGACCACCCGATCTCCAGGGCGCAGGCGGCGCAACGGTGCGGCCTTGCCGTGGCACACCTGCATGAAGCCCTCGGCGCGGCCATGGCGAACATGCTCGGCCGAGGCGACGGCGATCCAGTTCCGGCTCATGATGCGCTCGGGGCGAACACGCGCAGCCGGTGCCCGTCGGGATCGAGGGCGACGAAGGTATAGCCGAAGTCCATCCGGACCGGTGCTTGCCGAATCTCGAGTCCACGGCCGCTCCACTCGGCATGGCAGGCATCGACGGCCTCGTCGCCGCTCACCGAGAAGGCCAGCTCGGTGCCGCCGCCGCCGGTGCTGGCGGTGGGCTCCACGGTGTGTTTCGACCACAGCCCGAACTTGGCTCCGGATTCGAAGGCGAACAGCGCGAATGTGGGGGAGGCTTCGACGGGCTGACGGTCGAACAATTCGGCGTAGAACGCGGCGCTCACGGCGGGGTTATCGACGTACAGGATCACAAAGTTGGGGTGCATCATGGCGGTTCTCCGAAGGTCTGCGACAAGGCCGTCGCCGGCGAACCATTCGCACGGCAAGGGTCTGTTGCAACGAATCGTAGACGCCACCCCTGACAGATTCTGTCAGTAGTGAATCTGCTAGGACGGGGCGATGCCTTCGCTCTGGCGCCATTCTTTCAGCAGTGCCTGGCGGCGGCGGGGATAGCGCGTCTCCGACACCTCCAGACTCACGATCCGGTCCGTGCGGAAATGCCGGATGGCCCCGCGCAGCTCGCACCAGGCGGCGACGACGCGGACGCGTTCGAAGAAGCCGAGTGCGAAAGGCCAGACGATCCGTGCCGACTCCTGGCCCTGGAGGTCGCGGTAGCGGATTTCCAGCTTGCGTTCGCTGCGGATGGCCAGGCGGATGGCGGCCAAATCCACCTCGCCGGCCGGTGCGGGTTCGGCCGGTCCTACCAGCAGCGCCGACGTGTCGAGTTCGTGACGCAGCTCGGGCGGCAGCACGGCAGCGATCTTGGCGATCACGTTGCGCGCCGCCTCGCCCAGCGGGGTATCGGCCTGCTTCGCCACCCAGCGCGAGCCCAGCACCAGGGCTTCGATCTCTTCTTCGGAAAACATCAGCGGTGGCAGCAGGAAGCCGGGGCGCAGCACGTAGCCGACCCCCGGCTCGCCCTCGATGCATGCGCCTTGTGCCTGTAGCGAGGCGATGTCCCGATACAGCGTGCGCAGGCTGATGCCGAGTTCGGCGGCGAGGGAGGCGCCACTGACCGGATAGCGGTGGCGGCGCAAGACTTGCATCAGTTGCAGCAGGCGTTCGGCACGGGACACGATGAGAGCCCTGGATGGTGAATCCCTCCATGCTGCCATGGATTGGCAGGAAGTAGTGTGGTGTTCGGTTCCCATCGGGCGTTGCACCGTCGCACGCCTGCCGATTTCGGACGCATCACGTCCAGGAGATTTATCGCTATCGATCAGCATGGCGACGGTCAAACGTAACGTCACTTGCGGGGCTGTCACCATGAAGACGGCTTCGCTAACCCCGATACCGGACCCGGTCGCTCCCTTGTCCTTGCCGCCCCCTCCGCCACCTGCACCGCCCCATGACATGTCTATACTTCGAGCATTCGTATGCGAGGAGACGAACATGTCGAATTACCCGGTCGAAGCCATCCGCACGGTCGCCCTGGTCGGGCATGGCGATAGTGGCAAGACGACGTTGGCCGAAGCGCTGCTGTACCAGAGTGGCGCGATCACTGTGGCGGGGACGGTGGAACGGGGGGACACGGTGTGCGATTTCGATCCGCTGGAGCGCGACTACCGTCACTCGCTGAGTTCGGCGCTGGTGCATTTCCAGCACGGAGGGGCCGAGATCCGCCTGCTCGACACCCCCGGCTTCCCGGATTTCATCGGCCAGGCGATTCCGGCGCTGGCGGCGGTGGAGACGGCGCTGGTGGTGGTCAACGCGCAAAACGGTATCGAGCTCACCACGCGCCGCATGATGGCGTGGGCCGAGGAGCGTGGCCTGTGCCGCATGCTGGTGGTCAACAAGATCGACGCCGAGCGCGTCGACCTGCCGGCCCTGCTGACCCAACTGCGCGAGGCCTTCGGCAGGGAGGTGCTGCCGCTCAACCTGCCCGCCGAGGGAGCCCGCCGCGTGGTCGACTGTTTCTTCAGCCCGGCCGGCGCGGCCGATTTCTCGTCGGTGGCCGAGGCGCACCAGGCGCTGGTCGACCAGGTGGTCGAGGTCGACGAGGAACTGATGGCGCGCTACCTGGAGCAGGGCGAGGTCACCCCGGAAGAACTGCACGCGCCGCTGGAGCGCACGCTGCGCGAGGGGCACCTGATCCCGCTCTGCTTTGTCTCGGCCAGGACCGGGGCCGGCGTGGCCGAGCTGCTCGATGTGCTGGCGCGGCTGGCCCCGAATCCCACCGAGGGCAACCCGCCGCTGTTCTACAAGGGCGAGGGCGAGGCGGCGCTGGCCTTCCATTCCGAGCCCGATCCGGCGCGCCACGTGCTCGCTCACGTCTTCAAGGTGGTGATGGACCCCTTTGTCGGCAAGCTCGGCATATTCCGCGTGCACCAGGGCACGGTGACGCGCGATACCCAGTTGTTCGTCGGCGACGGCCGCAAGCCGTTCAAGGTCGGCCACCTGCTGCGCCTGCAGGGCAAGCGCTACGACGAGGTCGACCGGCTGATCCCCGGCGACTTCGGCGCGGTGGCCAAGGTCGACGAGATCGAGTTCGACGCGGTGCTGCACGACTCGCACGACGAAGATCACATCCATCTCAGGCCGCTGGCGTTCCCGGTGCCGATGCAGGGCCTGGCGATCGAGCCCAAGCGGCGCGGCGACGAGCAGCGCATCGCCGAGGTGCTGCAACGCCTGGTGGCGGAGGACCCGTGCGTCAAGGTCGATTACCACCCGGCCACCCACGAGACGGTGCTGCGCGCCATGGGTGAGCTGCACCTGCGCTACCTGCTCGATCGCATGGCCGGCGGCTTCAAGCTGGAGGTGGCGACCCGGCCGCCGCGCGTGCCCTACCGCGAAACCATCACCCGCGCCGCCGAGGGTCACCACCGGCACAAGAAGCAGAGCGGCGGTGCCGGCCAGTTCGGCGAGGTGTTCCTGCGCGTCGAGCCGTTGCCGCGCGGTACCGGCTTCGAATTCGTCGACGCGGTGAAGGGCGGCGTCATCCCGGGGCAATTCATCCCCTCGGTGGAAAAAGGCGTGCGCTCGGTGCTGGCCGCGGGGCCGCTGGCGGGTTTCCCGGTGGAGGACGTGAAGGTCACGGTGTACGACGGCAAGAGCCACTCGGTCGACTCCAAGGACGTCGCCTTCCAGGCCGCCGGGCGGCGGGCGATGCTGGCGGCGCTGCGGGCGGCGGGCGCGATCGTGCTGGAGCCGATCGTGGCGATCGAGATTACCGCGCCCGAGGCCCGGCTCGGCGATCTCGCGGGCGATCTCACCGGCCGGCGTGGCCAGGTGGGCGGGACCGAGCCGCTGGCGCAGGGGCTGACGCTGATCCGCGGCCAGGTGCCGCTGGCCGAGCTGGAAGGCTACGCCGGCCGCCTCAAGTCGATCACGGCCGGGCAGGGGGCCTATTCCCTGGAACTGAGTCACTACGACACGGTGCCGCAGGAGGTGCAGCAGCGGCTGGCGGCGGGGTATAAGGCGGAGCAGGAGGAGGATTGAGAGCTTGTGAATAAATCGGCTGCGCACCCCCATCCCGGCCCTGCGATGCTCGCCGTATCATTTGTACGGCTGAGTCATTCGATCTTCCTTGGGTCTCACCGGCCTGGTGGCGCGGCGATGACCGCAGGGAATCCCTGTGGGACGATTTCTTTCACAAGCTCTGGGCAGGCAGGGTGATGTGCTCGTCAAGATGGAACAAGCTATGCGTTGTGTCGGCATGATCGGAGAAACCGGCAATATCGGTAGCGGACAAACCCCGTCAGATTCGCGCCGGTAAAAGCCCGCTTGCCAAGGTGTTAAGCCGCCGGCTGTTTGAGCCGTTTGACCTTAGCAAACGGCGAGTTTCGGCGGCGCCTTGGCAAGTGGGTTTTTAGCGGGATTTCGCGAGGCTGCAGGGGCGCCGGGGATGTAAGGGGGCTGGCGCGACAGGCCCCTGCCCGTTTGCCGCGCGGAAGCGGCACCCAAACCGGGTCCGCCTGGCGGACACAACACCGTGAAGCTCGATCCTTGCAACATACAACTTCAATCGTACCAAGAAAACAGCCCAGCCGATTTGCGTCGGCTGGGCTGTTTTTATCGGTAGGCTTCGAGAGCCCTGGCTTACTTCTCGACGAAGGCACGCTCGATGGCGTAGTCGCCCGGTTCGCCCATGCGCGGCGATTCCTTGAAGCCCAGGTTGTCGAGGAGCTTGCAGGTGTCTTCCAGCATCGCCGGGCTGCCGCACAGCAGGGCGCGGTCGGTCTGCGGGTTGAGCTGCGGCAGGCCGATGTCGGCGGCGAGCTTGCCGTTCAGGATCAGGTCGGTCAGGCGGCCCTGGTTGTGGAACGGCTCGCGCGTCACGGTCGGGTAGTAGATCAGCTTTTCTTTGACCAGCTCGCCCAGGTATTCGTGCTCCGGCAGTTCCTTGGTGATGTAGTCGTAGTAGCCCAGCTCGCTCACCCAGCGCACGCCGTGGATCAGCACGATCTTTTCGTAGCGGTCGTAGACTTCCGGGTCCTTGATGATGGACATGAACGGTGCCAGACCGGTACCGGTGGACAACAGGTACAGGTTCTTGGCGTTCGGCAGCAGGTTGTCCTGCACCAGGGTGCCGGTCGGCTTGCCGGAGATCACCACGTTGTCGCCCGGCTTGATGCCTTGCAGGCGCGAGGTCAGCGGACCGTTCGGCACCTTGATCGAGTAGAACTCGAGGTGCTCTTCCCAGTTGGCGCTGGCGACGGAGTAGGCACGGATCAGCGGCTTGCCGTTGACTTCCAGGCCGATCATCACGAACTGACCGTTGATGAAGCGCAGGCCCGGATCGCGGGTGCAGGTGAAGCTGAAGAGGGTGTCGTTCCAGTGGTGAACGCTAAGGACTTTTTCGGAAGTCAGAGTCGCCATGTGCCAGTCCGTCAAAACATGAAGAGAAGAATGACCGGCATTCTACACCTTTGCGCTATAACTGTTTTGTACTGATATCTTATGTTTTTATAGAAAAATGATATATGTCAGTTTTCCCACGAATTTTTGCCATTTCCTGGTGGGATATTGCCGACAAAGTGGCGAATCGTGGTGCTTATGCCATGTCGCTGTTTTGTTGCGCGGAGGGAATCTGTTGTAGTTGTTGTTGCAGGTGCTGCTGCACCGCCTGGCGTAATCCCTCGGCAAGATAGCGCGTGGCCGGCCCGGCCGCCTCGGCCGCGGCGTTGACCAGGTAGAGCGAGCTCTTGCGCTGCTGCCCTTGTGCCAGCGGTAGCGGGCGCAGCAGGCCGTGGGCGAGCGGCTGGCGGATGCGGTGTTCCGGCAGCCAGCCATAGGCCAGACCGGCGCTGACCACGTCGAGCGCGGTGTGCGGGCTGCTCACGGTCCAGCGCTGGCTGGCGCCGAGCCACCCTTCGTCGCGCGGCTGGCGCGTGCCGGAGTCGCGCACCACCACCTGCGGGTAACGGCGCAGGTCGTCGTCGCTCAGCCGGTGCCCCGCCGCCAGGAGGGGATGCCCGGGGGCGGCCACGGCGACGAAGGTGGCATCCATCAGCCAGTCGCCCATGAAACCGCTGGGAACGCGGGTGACGATGGCGAGCTCCACCGCGCCGGCGTAGAGCGCGTCGTCGGCGCCGGACATCACCACCTCGTGCACCTGCAGCCGGGTGTCGGAACAGTGGCCGGCGAAACCGGCCAGGGCGCGCAGCAGGGCGTCGGTGGGAAACAGGCTGTCCACCGCCAGCCGGACCTCGGCCTCCCAGCCGGCGTCCAGGGCACGGGCCCGCGCCTCCAGGCGCAGCGCGGCCTCGATCAGCGGCGTCGCCTCCCGCAGCAGGGCGGCGCCGGCGGCGGTCAGCTTCATGCGTCGCCCTTCCGCCTCCAGCAGGCTGACGCCGAGCTGTTCCTGCAGCCGCGCCACGTTGTAGCTGACGGCCGACTGGCTGCGGTTCAGCGCGCTGGCGGCCTGGGCGAAACCGCCGTGCTCGACGATGGCCTGCAGCACGCGCCATTGTTCCAGCGAGGTACGGGGAAAATTCATATATCGAAAAAATGGATGTTTCTGAGCTTAATTTTGCGCTTTTTAATCAAAAAAATCATGCCAATAATGCAGCACACCAACACGGAATGTCTCCGTGCTTGACCCCCACAGGAGAATGTCATGGATAAACTGGCTCTGATCGCCTCCCGCGTGCTGCTGGCGCAGCTCTTCATCATTTCCGGCTTCGGCAAGATTACCGGCTACGCCGGAACCCAGGGTTACATGCAGGCGATGGGGGTGCCGGGGGCGTTGCTGCCGCTGGTGATCCTGGTGGAGCTGGGTGGTGGCCTGCTCTTGGTGGCCGGCTTGTTCACGCGCTGGGTGGCCCTGGCCCTGGCCGGCTTCACCCTGGTGTCGGCGCTGATCTTCCACACCCATTTTGCCGATCAGATCCAGATGATCATGTTCATGAAGAACCTGTCGATCACCGGTGGCCTGCTGTTGCTGGCTTTCCCGGGGGCGCTGGGCGCCGGCAAGCCGGCACGTTGATCCCGTTATTGCTTGAGGTATAGATCGATGATTTCCACCACGTTTGCCAGCCGCGACGTCGAGCGGCTGGTGCAGGGGATGGCGGTGTCCGATGGCGCCGGCGTCAAGCTGCTGCGCGTGCTGACGCAGGATCTGCAGCGCCGCCTCGACCCCTTCCTGATGCTGGACGAGTTCCGTTCGGACGATCCGGACGACTACATCGCCGGTTTCCCGGACCACCCGCACCGCGGCTTCGAGACGGTGACCTACATGCTGGCCGGGCGCATGCGCCACCGTGACAGCGGCGGCGGGGAAGGGGTGCTGGCCTCGGGCGGGGTGCAGTGGATGACCGCCGGGCGCGGCATCGTGCACTCCGAGCTGCCGGAGCAGGAGGACGGCCTGATGCACGGCTTCCAGCTGTGGCTGAACCTGCCGTCGCAGCAGAAAATGACCACGCCGGGTTACCGCGACATTCCGGCCGACGCGATCCCGCGCTATACCGCCGCCAGCGGCGCCGAGGTGCAGGTGATCGCCGGTGCCGCCGACGGCGTGGCCGGGGCGGTGGAGCGGCCGGTGACGCTGCCGCTCTACCTCGACATCCACTTGCCTGCCGGCTGCACGCACGAGGTGGCGATCGCGGACGGCCACAATGCCTTCGTCTACGTCTACCAGGGTACCGCCGGTGTCGGCGGCCACGGCCGCGAGGTGCACGAGCGGCAGATGGCGATCCTCGACAACCATCCGGGACGCGAGGGGGTGGCGCTTTCCAGCGCCGCTGGCGCCCGCCTGCTGGTGGTGGCCGGCCATCCGCTGCACGAGCCGATCGCGCAGTGGGGGCCGTTCGTGATGAACAGCCGCGAGGAAGTCGAGGCCGCCATCGACGATTTCCGCCACGGCCGCTTTTAGCCTGTCCCATCAGGCGGCACCTTCGCCGCTTGAGTGTCGGCAGGAGCGCGTGCGAATCTCCCTTGCCGATTCGCCCGGCGCTAAGGAATCCCCATGCCCTGCGTGGCCATTCCGGTTCCCGTGTGCGGGCGACACTCAAGCTGCTTTGGCTCGCCCGCCTGCTGGAACAGGCTATTGATTCGTACTACGGAAGGAAGAATGCCATGAGTGCCATTCGTTACCTGATCGACCCCGCCGTCGCCGATATCGGCTTTCCGGTACAGCGCCTGCTGCCGGCCCCCGTGACGCAGGCGGTCGGGCCGTTCGTGTTTCTCGACCACATGGGCCCGGCGCGTTTTGCCGCGGTCACTACCGCCGGCGACGTGCGGCCGCACCCGCATATCGGGTTGGCCACGGTGACCTATCTGTTTTCAGGGGCGATGATGCATCGCGACAGCCTGGGCAGCGTGCAGCGCATCGAGCCGGGCGCGGTCAACCTGATGGCGGCCGGGCGCGGCATTGTCCATTCCGAGCGGGTGCCGGAGGATATCCGGGCCGGCGGCGTGGCGGTCGAGGGCATGCAGATGTGGCTGGCGCTGCCCAAGGCGCTGGAGGACATGGCGCCGGAATTCCGCCACTACCCGGAGCAGCAACTGCCGCAGCAGGAGGCCGACGGCGTCTGGCTGCATCTGCTGATGGGCGAGGCGTTCGGTCTGCGTTCGCCGGTGCACTGCTATTCCGGCACGCTGTTTGCAGCGGTGCGGCTGGCCGCCGGGGCGGCGTGGTCGCTGGACGCCGTGGCCAAGGAGCGCGCGGTGTACGTGGTGTCCGGCGGGCTGACGCTGGACGGCACCAGCGTCAAGGCCGGCCAGCTGGCGGTGCTGGAGCCGGGGGTGACGGTGCAGTTGCAGGCCGGCGAGGAGACGCGGTTGATGCTGTTGGGCGGCGAGCCGCTCGACGGCCCGCGCTACCTGCACTGGAATTTTGTCTCCAGCCGCCGCGAGGCCATCATCGCCGCGCGCGACGACTGGGAGCAGGGCCGCTTCCCGGCGGTGCCGGGCGAGACCGAGTTCATTCCGCTGCCGCCGTCGGCGCGCTGGCGCTGAGCGCCGGGGTCAGGGGGCGGGTTTGAACTGCCCCATCGCCTTCATCTGCTGGCACGGGTCGTGCCGCATCCGACCCAGGCTGCGCATGTGGCGGCTTTTGGCGCGCTGCTGCATCTGGTCGCGGTGCTGCTTGAGGTAGGCCTGACAGGACTCCAGCGAGGTGAAGGAGTGCATGGTCTTGATGTGCTCGCTGCGCTCCTCGGGCGTCATCATCTTCCAGCCCGGGGTGTTGTCGGGGCCGGCCTGCCAGGGCTGCGCCCCGACCGACGCTGCCAGCAGCAGGGCGCAAAGGCCGCTCAACCCGTGTTTTTGTCGCATGGTGTTCTCCGCTCGGTTTGTCTCTTTACCACCTTAGCGCGCGCTGGAGTGAGGGCAAGACAAAAGGGGGCGGAGCTTGCGCTGGGTCAAGCGGGCGCGATGGGGCCGGGCGAGGGGCGGGAGAAAACGGAAGAGGGCGCCCCTGTGGGTGCGCCCTCTGCTACGACGTAAAGATCAGTGGATACACAATGAACAGTCAACGATGATGTTACTGCTACTTCACACCTTAACTGCCTCACACCCAAGCCCTCATGCACTGAGGGGGGAGTGTGAGCGAGGTCTACCTGCCAAAACGGTATAAAGGGATAAAGAACGGTCAACACTACCATGCTTCCAAACGGAACAACTGGCTATATTGGAAGCGGTTTCGACAAACCCTTGCGGGCATCCCGAAATGCGGCTGCTTTACCGGCAACCTCATTCCTCGACTGCTGGATTAAGTCGTCTGTTCTTTCTCTCGATTAAACGCCTGGGCATAACCGGTTGTTTCTGGGTTCCTGCACCGGGAAGCGATGCTGGTAACGCCCTTGGGCAGAATGAAGCCGGTCCGATTTTAGTGCCGACCGGCACTGCCCGCTTTTTGCAGGGCGCGATGAAACAAGGCAAAGCAACCGATTTCTAGCCGATGACGCATCCGCTGCCCTCCTTGTGATGTCCTGTACTCACTATAGCTCTCGTTACGGCTGGGGCAAGTTCTTTTAACGGCTTTCGCTAAGCGCTTGCTGCAGTTGAGCCAGGCCTTCGGGGTTGGGGTGCAGGTGGCGTTCGAACTGGCGCGCCGCCGCCGTCCACGAGTAGCCTTCCGCCACCCGGCGCACGTGGGCGCGGTCGATCTGCAGCGCCTGCAGGCAGGCCTGGCGCAAGTCGCGGTCGAGTACGCCGGCACCGCTGTTGCCGACTACGTCGAGCGGCCCGGCCACCGGGTAGGCCGCCACCGGGGTGCCGCACGCCATCGCTTCCAGCAGTACCAGACCGAAGGTGTCGGTGAGGCTGGGGAACACGAACACGTCACCGGCGCGGTAGAAGCGTGCCAACTCGTGCTGCGGGAACACCCCGGCGAAGTACACCTCGGGGTAGTCCTTCTTCAGCCGCGGCAGCAGCGGGCCATCGCCCACCACCCATTTCGATCCCGGCAAGTCGAGCTTGAGGAAGGCTTCGATGTTCTTTTCCACCGCCACCCGGCCGATGTAGACGAAGCGCGGTGGGGCCGATTCGTCGAGCCGGTCGCGCTCGCCCGGGGTGAACAGCGCGGTGTCGACGCCGCGGCTCCACAGCACCACGTTGGTGAAACCGCGCGCAGTGAGGTCGGCGGCGATCGACGGGGTCGGCACCATCACGGCGCGCGCGGCGTTGTGGAAGCGGCGCATCCAGGCGTAGCTGATGCCCAGCGGCAGCCGGCTGCGTGCCTGGATGTATTCGGGGAAGCGGGTGTGGTAGGCGGTGGTGAAGGCCAGGCCGTGGCGCAGGCAGTAGCGCCGTGCCGCCAGCCCGAGCGGGCCTTCAGTGGCGATGTGGATGGCGTGCGGGGCGAACCCGGCGATGCGCGCGGCGACGCCGCGGTAGGGGCGCAGCGACAGGCGGATGTCGGGGTAGGTCGGGCAGGGCAGGGTGCGGAACTCGAGCGGCGTGATCATTTCCACGTCGTGGCCGAAGCCTTGCAGTTCGCGCACGGTCTCGGTCAGCGTGCGGACCACGCCGTTGATCTGGGGCTGCCAGGCGTCGGTGACGATCAGGATGCGCATGTGGCCTCCGGGGCGGGTTCAAGGTTGGCCGAAGCCGCGGGTTCGGCGCTGTGGGCGGCCTGGGCGGGCTTGCCGAGCAGCTGGGTCCAGTACACCACTTCGAGCCGGCCGTCGGGGTGCTCCACCAGCGCCGACAGGCTCTCCACCCAGTCGCCGCTGTTGCCGTACAGCACGCCGTCGATGTCCTTCACCTCGGCCTTGTGGATGTGGCCGCACACCACGCCGTCGAAGCCGCGCCGCCGCGCCTCGCCGGCCAGCAGCTGTTCGAAGTCGCTGATGAAGTTCACCGCGTTCTTGACCTTGTGCTTGAGGTATTGCGACAGCGACCAGTAGGGCAGGCCGAGCTGGCTGCGCACCCAGTTGTAGCCGCGGTTGAGCTGCAAAATCAGCGTGTACAGGTTGTCGCCGAGATAGGCCAGCCACTTGGCGTACTGGATCACGCCGTCGAACTCGTCGCCGTGAATGATCAAGAGGCGCCTGCCGTCGGCGGTGTGGTGCTCGGCTTCCTGGCGGATGGCGATGCCGCCGAAGTCGAGCCCGCCGTACTGGCGTGCCGCCTCGTCGTGGTTGCCCGGCACGTATACCACGCGGGTACCCTTGCGCGCCTTGCGCAGGATCTTCTGCACCACGTCGTTGTGGCTTTGCTTCCAGTACCAGGATTTGCGCAGCTGCCAGCCGTCGACGATGTCGCCGACCAGGTAGAGGTAATCGGCGTCGTGGTGGCGCAGGAAATCGAGCAGGTGTTCGGCGCGGCAGCCGGAGGTGCCGAGGTGCACGTCCGAAATCCAGATGGCGCGGTAGCGGCGGGGGGCGGTTTGCTGGAGTGTGGGCGACATATGGCGGTATCCCGGTCCGGATGACAGCTCGATGGTGCCGCGCCAACATGACGCCGCGGTGAGCGTCCGGTGACGGCTATGTGACAGCCGCGCCACAGTGGCGGGATAATGGCCGCGATTAATGTGCGGTTAAGTTGCGGTGGATTAAATGGCTGCCATCACGTCGTTACCCCCCACCGTCAACTCGAGGAAACTGTCATGAAAAAACTGGTTCTGACCGCCCTGATCGCCGCCGTCGCCGCGCCTGCCGCCTTTGCCGCCGCCAAGTGCGAGCAGCACCCCAAGGAGCAGTGGATCAAGGAAGCCGATTTCAAGCAGAAGCTGGGGAAAGAGGGCTACCAGATCAAGAAATTCAAGGTGGACGGCAACTGCTACGAGCTCTACGGCAAGAACAAGGACGGCAAGAAAGTGGAAATCTACTACGATACCGTCTCCGGCAAGCCGGTGAAGAGCGAAATCCAGGATTGAGTCCGCAGGACGGATCACACCCCGGCCGCGCCTGCGGCCTTTTTGTTTGCGGGGAGCCGAGCATGAACCACACCGTACAGTACGAAACCATCAGGGTATGGGATCGTTTCGTGCGCTTTTTCCACTGGGCCCTGGCCGGGTGCATCCTGGTCAATCTTTTGCTGCTGGAGGAGGGCGATCCGCCGCACCGCTGGGTCGGCTATGCCGCCGCCGCGCTGGTGCTGGCGCGCATCGTGTGGGGCTTCATCGGCAGCCGCCACGCGCGCTTTTCCGACTTCTTCCCGACCCCGTCAAGGTTGGCCGAACACTGGCGCCTGCTGCGCCAGGGACGGGACCACCACCACCCCGGCCACAACCCGTTGGGCGCGTTGATGATGCTGGCGTTGATGGCGCTGGTGCTGGCGCTCGGCGTGACCGGCTACCTGATGGGCACCGACGCCTACTGGGGCGAGGAGTGGCTGGAGAACCTGCACGAGGCGCTGGCCAACACGCTGGCCGCGTGCGTCGGCCTGCACGTGCTGGCGGCGCTGCTGATGAGCCGGCTCTCCCGCGTCAACCTGGTGCGCGCCATGGTGACCGGGATCAAGGTGCGCCCGGTGCGCGACAGTGCACGCTAACGTGCTTCATGGACCCCTCTTGCGACGGAACTCGCCATGCGCATTCTGCTGATTGAAGACGACGACATGATCGCCGACGGCCTCAAGGCCGGGCTCGGCCAGCTGGGCTTCGTGGTGGACTGGTTCCGCGACGGCAAGTCGGGGCTGGCGGCGCTCTCCGGCGCCCCCTTCGACGCCGTGATCCTCGACCTGGGCCTGCCCGGCCTCGACGGCATGGAGGTGCTGGCCGCCTGGCGCCGCGCCGGGCGCAGCGAACCGGTGCTGATCCTGACCGCGCGCGACGCGCTGCCGGAACGGCTCAAGGGGCTCGACGCCGGTGCCGACGACTACCTGGTCAAGCCGTTCGCGCTGGCCGAGGTGGCGGCGCGGCTGCGCGCGCTGATCCGCCGTCGTCACGGCCAGAGCGGGCCGCTCTACCAGCACGGCGCGCTCAGCTTCGACCCGGTGGCGCGGCGCGCGACGTTGTCCGGCCAGCCGCTGGAGCTGACCGCGCGCGAGCTGGCGCTACTGGAATTGCTGTTGGTGAGCAAGGGCCGGGTGCTGACCCGTGAACTGATCGAGGAGAAGCTGTACGGCTGGGGGCAGGAGCTGGACAGCAACGCTGTCGAAGTGCACGTGCACCACCTGCGCAAGAAGCTGGGCACGGCCTTCATCAAGACCGTGCGCGGTATCGGTTATACCCTCGGAGGAAGCTGATGGCGGTACCGAGCCTGCGTGGCAGGTTGATGCGCATGATCATGCTGGTGGTACCGCTGGTGTGGCTGGTGGCCACCGGCCTGTCCGGCTACGCCGCCTGGCACGAGGTCAACGAACTGTATGACAACCAGCAGCGGCTGTTCGCCCGCCAACTGCTGTATTCCACCCCGGCTATCGCCCGGCCGGTGGCGCCGCCAGGGCCAGGCTCCGATGCCGTGGACGGCATGGCGCTTGCGCTGTGGGATGCGCACGGCGAACTGATGCTGCACGACGGCGAGGGGCTGAACTTGAGCCCGCACCCCGGTTTTTCGGGTTTCCTCACGCTGGAGGCCGAAGGCAAGCAGTGGCGCGTCTATTACCTCAGCGCCAACGCCCGCACCGTGGCCGTGGCGATGGAGCGCAAGGAGCGCTGGGAGGTGGTGCGCGGCCTGCTCGCGGCGCAATGGCTGCCCTGGCTCTTGATGGTGCCGGTATTGCTGATCCTGCTGTGGCGCAGCGTGGCGCGGGGGCTGGCGCCGCTGGAAAGGGTGCGCGAGGAACTGCAGCACCGCACCCCGGACGACCCGACCCCGCTGTCGCGCGCGGTACCCTCGGAACTGACGCCGCTGATCGACGGCATGAACGGGCTGATCGCGCGCGGCGCCGAGATGCTGTCGCGCGAGCGCCGTTTCACCGCCGACGCCGCGCACGAATTGCGCACCCCGCTGGCGGCGTTGCGGGTCCAGGCCGAGGTGGCGCAGTTGAGCACCACCACCCAGGCGCGGCAGCACGCCCTGGGGCAGCTCACGCTCGGCATCGACCGCGCCACGCGGCTGACCGAGCAACTGCTGGCGCTGTCGCGGCTCGACCCGCTGCAGACCCCGGCCCACCTCGCCCCGCTGCGCTGGCAGGCGATCGCCGCGCGGGCGCTGGAGGAGGCCCGGCGTGTCGCCGCGGAGCACGGCATTGGTGTCGAGCTGCAGCAGAGCGTCCCCGACGCCGAGGTGCTGCCGCTTTCCGGCGACGAAACCCTGGTCGGGCTGCTGCTGCGCAACCTGCTCGACAACGCCATCCGCTACTCGCCGGACGGCGCCACGGTGACGCTGGTGCTGGCCGCCGACCACGTCGCGGTGCGCGACACCGGGCCGGGCATTTCCGCCGAATGGCTGGAGCGGGTGCGCGAGCGCTTCTTCCGCCCGCCGGGGCAGAGCCAGCCTGGCAGCGGTCTCGGGCTCTCCATCGTCGAGCGCGTGGCGGAATTGCATGGCCTGGCGCTGCAGCTGGAAAACCATCCCGAAGGCGGGCTGGTCGCGCGCCTGGTGCGTGCCTGAGGCTGCGGCCGAGCTGTTGCGAGCGGCTGCGGCAATCGGTCGCATTCCCCGCCTCGCCAGCGCGTACTAAGCTGTCGGTACTCGGGGTTCGCCACCCCGCTCCAAGTGTTTGGGCCCATGTTTTGCATGGGCCCTTTTCTTTTCCTGCCATATTCTCCTTGCCGCCATCCTGATGGGCATGCTTCTGTAAGGGGATCATGACATGGGGGGCGATGGTATACTCAATCATATCATTCCAATGGAATGAAAAGTTTATTGGTGTCAAGACTAATACGTAGTTTCACCTATCAGAAATAGTTGTGAAAACAACATATTATGATAATAAGTATATTATTGCCAATGTCATATTGAATGACGGGTGGAAGTTGTTAAAAATGTGGCATTGCTCATTACTTGTACTGCCGCTTGATGCCTGTTTCTCCTCCTCCGTCCGAATCAGCACCCGATAACACCATTGCTGACCACGGCCTGCTCGGCTTGGTGCTGCTTGCCCAGTTCCACGGCGTTGCCGCCAACCCGGCGCAGCTGTCCCATCAGTTTGGCCGCCATGCCGAGCCGTTCAGCGAAACCGATCTGCTGCTCGCCGCCAGGTCGCTGGAACTCAAGGCCAGAATCGTCCGGCAAGCGGCAGAGCGCATCGCGCTGGCGGCCCTGCCTGCATTGGCGCTGTCGCCCACCGGCGAGCACTTCATCGTTGCCCGTAGCGATGGCGACAAGCTGCTGATCCACGACCTCAAGGCGGGCCGGCCTGTGGTGCTGTCCCAAGCCGAGTTCGCCGCGCGTTACGATGGCCGGCTGCTGGTCGTCGCCTCGCGTGCCTCGGTGGCCGGCGCGCTGGCCCGCTTCGATTTCACTTGGTTCATCCCCGCCGTCGTCAAATACCGCCGGCTGCTGCTCGAAGTGCTCGGCGTATCGCTCGTGCTGCAGCTGTTCGCGCTGATCACGCCGCTGTTCTTCCAGGTGGTGATGGACAAGGTGCTGGTCCATCGTGGCTTCACCACGCTCGACGTGATCGCCGCCGGCCTGTTGGTCGTATCCTTGTTCGACATTACGCTCTCGGCATTGCGCAACTACGTGTTCTCGCACACCACCAACCGCATCGACGTGGAATTGGGGGCGCGGTTGTTCCGCCATCTGCTGGCGTTGCCGCTGGCCTATTACGAAGCCCGCCGCGTCGGTGACACCGTGGCGCGGGTGCGCGAGCTGGAGAACATCCGCAACTTCCTCACCGGCCAAGCACTGACCAGCGTGCTGGACCTGCTGTTCTCGGTGGTGTTCCTGGCTGTGATGGCCTATTACAGCGGCTGGCTGACGCTGATCGTGCTGGTCTCGCTGCCGTGCTACGCGCTGTGGTCGGCCTCGCTGACGCCGATGCTGCGCAAGCGGCTGGACGAGAAGTTCGCCCGTGGGGCCGACAACCAATCCTTTCTGGTCGAAGCGGTCGGCGGTATCGGCACCGTCAAGGCCATGGCGGTGGAACCGCACCTGACTCGGCGCTGGGACCAGCAACTGGCCGCCTATGTTGCGGCGGGCTTCCGCGTCACTCGGCTGGCCAATATCGGCCAGCATGGCGTGCAACTGATCCAGAAGCTGGTCACCGTCGCCACCCTCTGGCTGGGGGCGCGGCTGGTGATCGGCGGCGAGCTGTCGGTCGGCCAACTGGTGGCGTTCAACATGCTGGCAGGGCAGGTTGCCGCGCCGGTGATCCGCCTCGCCCAACTGTGGCAAGATTTCCAGCAGGTTGGCATCTCGGTCGAACGGCTCGGCGACATCCTCAACACCCGCACCGAACTTCCCGCCAGCCGGGCGGCGCTGCCGCCGATCCAAGGGCGCATCAGCTTTGACGATGTGGTGTTCCGCTACCGCTCGGATGGCCCGGAAATCCTCCGGAACCTCAGCCTCGACATCCGCCCCGGCGAAGTGGTCGGCATCGTCGGCCGCTCCGGCTCCGGCAAGAGCACGCTGACCAAGCTGGTGCAGCGGCTCTACGTACCCGAACGCGGCCGGGTGCTGGTCGACGGCAACGACCTGGCGCTGGCCGACCCCGCCTGGCTACGCCGCCAGATCGGCGTGGTGCTGCAAGAGAATCTGCTGTTCAACCAGAGCATCCGCGACAACATCGCGCTGACGGACCCCGGCATGCCGCTGGAACGTGTCATCCAAGCCGCCAAGCTGGCCGGCGCCCACGACTTCATCATGGAACTGGCCGAAGGCTACGACACCGTGGTCGGCGAGCACGGCGCCAGCCTGTCCGGCGGGCAGCGCCAGCGCATCGCCATTGCCCGCGCTCTGGTCACCAACCCGCGCATCCTGATCTTCGACGAAGCCACCAGCGCGCTCGACTACGAATCGGAACGCGCCGTGATGCAGAACATGCACGCCATCTGCCAGGGCCGCACCGTGCTGATCATCGCCCACCGCTTGTCCACCGTGCGCGGCGCCCACCGCATCATCGCCATGGACAAGGGGCGCATCGTCGAAAGCGGCCGGCACGACGAACTCATACAGCGCAAGGGCGGCTACTACGCCCACCTGCACAGCCTGCAGCAAGGATAAGGGGCCGCCATGAGACATCTGCTGCTGGGGCTGAACGACTTCATCCAACGTTACCGCCAGGCCTTCAAGGCCAGTTGGGACATCCGCGACACGTTCGACCCGCCGCCCCGGCGCGACGACGAGCTCGCCTTTCTGCCGGCCCACCTCGAACTGACCGACACCCCGGTCTCGCCGCTGCCGCGCTGGAGCATGCGGATCATCGTCGGGCTGTTCGGTATCGCCTTGCTGTGGGCCATCGTCGGCCAGCTCGACATCGTCGCCGTCGCCGGGGGCAAGACCGTCACCGGCGGGCGCACCAAGATCATCCAGCCGCTGGAAACCGCCGTCGTCAAGACCATCCACGTCAAGGACGGCCAGCACGTCAAGGCCGGGCAACTGCTGGTGGAGCTCGACGGCGTCGGCGCCGGCACCGACGTGCGCAAGGCCGGCGAGGCGCTGGACACCGCCCGCCTCGCCGCCTTGCGCTACCAGGCGCTGCTGGACGCGCTCGATAGCGGCCAGCTGCCCCGGTTGGGCGCGCTAGATGGCGTGACCGAGAACCATCGGCTGGCCGAGGAAACCCTCGCTGTCGGGCAATGGCGCGCCTACCTCGCCAAGCGCGACGCGCTCGGTGCCACGCTGCGCCAGCGTGAAGCTGAACTCACCACCACCCGTCAACTGGTCACCAAGCTCGAAGGCACCGCCCAGATCGCCCAAGGCCGTGAGCAAGATTACAAGAATCTGCTGGAGCGCAACTTCATCTCCCGCCACGCCTATCTGGAAAAACAGCAAGACCGCATCACTCAGGAAAGCGATCTCGCGGCACAACAGAGTCGGCTGCAGGAAATCCAGGCGGCCATCGCCAACCAGCGCCAGGAACTGCAGGCGCTGACCGCCGACTTCCGCCGCGAAGCGCTCGACCAACTGCGCCAGGCCCGCGACCAGATCACCCAATACAGCGCCGACGCCAGCAAATCCAGCCAGCGCCAAGCCTGGATGACGCTCACCACCCCGGTGGCCGGCACCGTGCAGCAACTTGCCGTGCACACCGTTGGCGGCGTCGTCACCGAAGCCCAGCCGCTGATGGCCATCGTGCCCGACAACGAAACGCTGGAAGTCGAGGCGCAGATCGAAAACAAGGACATCGGCTTCGTCAAACCGGGCCAGCCCGCCACCGTCAAGATCGAAAGCTTCCCCTACACCCGTTATGGCTACCTGGAGGGCAAAGTCGACACCGTCAGCCACGACGCCATGCAGGATGAGAAAAAGGGGCTGGTCTACCAGGCGCGGATCAAGCTCAACCAGACCCACCTGATCATCGACGGCACCAAAGTGAATCTCACCTCCGGCATGGCGGTGAGCGCGGAGGTGAAAACCGGCAAACGGCGGGTGATCGATTATTTCCTGAGCCCGCTGCGGGAGTATGCGGGGGAGGGGATGAGGGAGCGCTGACAACTCATATGAAAAACATCCTGTTCATTCACCAGAATTTTCCCGGCCAGTTCCGCCATGTTGCCCAGGAGCTAGCCCAAAGCCCCAACTACCAGGTGCTTGCCATCGGTCGCGATACTGCCCCCGGCCTGCCGGGTGTCCGGCTATTGCGCTATACGCCCCACCGTAGCCCCAAGCAAGATGGCCATCCCTATCTGCGCCGCTACGAAGATGCCGTGCTGCACGGCCAGGCGGTATCGCGGCTGCTGCTGCAACTGTGCCAGCAGGGTTTCCTGCCGGACGTGATCGTGGCCCATCCCGGCTGGGGCGAGACGCTGTTTGCCAAGGATGTATTTCCCGACAGCCAGCTGATCCACTTCTGCGAGTATTACTACCCTGCCCGGGGCGCCGATGCCGGCTTCGACCCGGAATTCCCGCTCAGCCTGGACGGTGCGGCACGGCTGCGCGCGCGCAATGCGCTTCACCTGTTGAACCTGGAAAACTGCGACCTTGGCATCACGCCGACCCGTTGGCAGCATAGCCTGCACCCGGCCGCCTATCGCGATAAGATCACCATTATCCACGAAGGCATCGATACCGGACGGCTCCACGCCGACCCGCACGCCACGCTCACCCTTCCAAACGGCCGTACTCTGCACGCCGGCCAACCGATCGTCACCTATGTTGCGCGCAATCTGGAACCGTACAGGGGCTTCCATTCCTTCATGCGCGCCTTGCCGATCATTCTCAGAGGTCATCCAGAAGTACAAGTACTCATTGTTGGCGGTGATGACGTCAGCTATGGAAGCCGGCCGAAAGACATGGTCAGTTGGCGTGAGAAGCTGCTCCGTGAGGTCCCGGTCGATCTGGATCGGGTGCACTTTCTCGGCAAGCTGCCCTATGACACTTACCGCAAGGTGCTGCAGGTATCGGCCGTCCACGTCTACCTCACCTACCCGTTCGTGTTGTCGTGGAGCCTGTTGGAGGCGATGGCCAGCGGTTGTCTGGTGGTCGGCTCGGACACCGCGCCAGTGCGGGAGGTGATCTCGCATGGCGAGAACGGGCTATTGGTGGACTTCTTCGACCAGCCCGCCCTCGCCGAGACAGTGCTCGGCACCCTGCATGAGCCAGGCTGTTATCAAAACCAGCGCGCGGCAGCACGAGCCACGGCGGCACGCTATAGCGTGGCCAAGGGGGTGGTTGCCTATCGGAGACTGATCGAGCAGGCGTCCGCCTGCCACACATCCTCGCATTCCGCAGCCCAAGATGGCGTGCTTTCATCGGGGCACTACCTATGATGGCCCTCGGTATCCTACTGTTTTTGTTCCTTTATCTGCTGCTGTCGCTGTGGGCGACCGTCAAATCCTACTCTTTTGCCCAGCGCCGCTGGCGACGCGGCTGGATCGGTGGCGGGGTGGCCTTACTGGTGATGTACCACCTAGTGTTCTGGGACTGGATTCCGGTGTATTGGATGCATAAGCACTACTGCGAAACCGAGGCGGGGTTCTGGGTGTACAAGACCCCGGAGCAGTGGATCAAAGAGAACCCTAATGCCGAGGGAAATGTAGGGGGAAATTCCTTACCTCCTGCTGAAGGAGTTACTAATCAAATGGATAGAAAATATAGATATTGGATAACGCCATATATTTATTCGGAATCGATTGGTATGCATCCTTTTTACGAAATTAACAAAAAAGAATTACGTCTAGTAGATGGTCGCACTAGAAAATTACTCGCTCGATCAGTGGAATTTTATCGAGGGCCTGGTGGGGAGTTTGGAAAAGACGGGTATCGAATTTGGTTGACATGGGGAAAGAGGAACTGTGGGCCAGTAAGTACGTTTGATGGCATCTCATATGATCCTGAAAAACATTTCTCTGGTTATGACGGAATGTTTGGAATATATGAACGGAAAATTCTGAAACTTAGTAAAGGTAACGTGCAATGAATACAAACTTCTCGTTTATTGCTGACATGGCTGAACTGGCTGAGGCGTCATATGCAAACCTGGCAAAGTACACAGATGAGGCTGTTCAGGCTGCGCTACAGGATTCAGACTCAGATTTCAAAATGACCTTTTCGGCCACCCAGGCCGCCGAGTTCGTGGAAAAGTGGTCGGTGCTCAATCACCTGCCCAACACCCCGAGCAGCGATTTTTCTGCCACGCTGTTCCGCTCCAAGAGTGGTGCGGATTACGTTCTGGCGCTGCGTGGCACGGCGGGAGGCAATGACCTGCAGGCGGATGGAGGGGATATCGTCCTCGACGGCGCCGCCACCGACCAAATCATCGATCTGTACAACTATGTGCGGCGTCTGAGTCTCCCCCATGCTGATGAGCTTTTACTGGAGCCCGGCCGATGATCCTCATCGCATTTCTGATTTTCTTTGCCCTTTATCTTTTGGTCTCGCTGCTGATCGTGATCGCTATCTGGCGATGGGCGGGCCATAAATGGCGGCATGGCTGGTTAATGGGTGTGCTGGCGACCGTGGCTATCTATCAGATTACCTACGTCTATGTATTGGGGAGCCCGAGAGAGGTGTACCAGATGCATGAGCACTACTGCCAAACCGAGGCGGGGTTCTGGGTGTACAAGACCCCGGAGCAGTGGATCAAGGAGAACCCGGATACTGTAGGGGAACCATGGGGTTCTTTTCATCGCCAGGAAAATATCAGCCCAACTATTGATAGGTTATGGCTTTCAAGTCGTGTGTATTGGGACGTAATCAATGCTCAGCCTTTCTATGCCATTGACCGAAAGGAGCAGAAGCTGGTGGATGCAAGGACAGGGGAGGTATTAGCGAGGGAGATAGAGTTTTATCGTGGCAGTACAGGATTGGCTCTGGGAGGCGGAGGACTGGTCAGTTATCAATTCTGGCTGGCGGAGGGAAAGCGCGTTTGCGGACCAGGTCGGCAAAATGGCTATGACAAACCATTCCATGAGTACTTGGATAGGCTTTATGAAATGGGTAAAGGGAGAAAATAAATGAGAATCGATTTTAAATTTGTTGCCGATATGGCCGAACTTGCTGAAGCATCGTATGCAGACTTGGAGAAGCACTCAGATCCCGATGTAGTAAGAGCACTTAAAGACGCCGGATTTAATGGAATGAGCTTCTCCACCACCCAGGCCGCCGGGTTTGTAGAAAAGTGGTCGGTGCTCGATCACCTGTCTGACACCCCGAGCAGCGATTTTTCCGCCACGCTGTTCCGCTCCAAGAGCGGGGAGGATTACGTCCTGGCGCTGCGTGGCACGGCGGGAGGCAATGACCTGCAGGCGGATGGAGGGGATATCGTCCTCGACGGCGCCGCCACCGACCAGATCATCGATCTGTACAACTATGTGCAGCGTCTGAGTGCGGCCAAAGGTGGCAGTTACACTATTGCTACCAAGGTGCGGATAGAGCCACCGTTAAACGTTGTTCAGATGGAGCAGGCCGAAAATGTGGCCAACCCGTGGTTGCCACCCAATACCTTGATGAGCGTGGATCTGGCTACCCAGCACTGGGCCGCAAAGAACGGTTATGTATACGACAACCCCAGCGGCACCGTCTGGAAAATCGAGCTCAGCGAAACCCGCACCGACGGGCTGGGCCTGATTAATGACTCCACCCCGCTGCATGTCACCGGCCACTCGCTCGGCGGGCACCTCGCCGCTGCCTTCTCGCGGCTGTTCCCAGACGTGACTCTCGACGCCACCATGATCAACGGAGCGGGTTTCAACTACGGGCAGGCGCTCAACAAAGACCGCAATATCGATAATCTGTTTGCCGCTCTGGGCGGTCAATCGGCCTTCAATGCCGGCACAATCACCAATTACATCGGTTCGGCGGGTTGGGATTTTGTATCGCAAGACATGTGGATAGGACTTCAGCAGCCTGGGCAAAAAATCGAGATCGAAACTGAAAGTTTCGGAGCGGGGGTCGTTGCGCCGAACACCACGCTGGGCCACGGCGCCGGGCAGATGACAGATACCCTGGCGGTGATGGGCATGCTATGGCGGCTGGATCGTTCCCTCACGGTCAGCCAGCTCAACCAGCTGCAGAAAGAGTCCAGCGGCACTTCCTCCCGGTCATTGGAAGATGCCATGAACAGCGTAGCCAAAGTATTTGGCAGTGCGCGTATTCCGGATGGGCTGGATAGTCTTGATACGGGACGGGAAGCCTTCTATGCAGCCCTCGTGCAAATCACTACCCGGCTTGACCTGCTGGGCGAATCCAGCCCGTTCTCCATCATCGGCTTGGGCGAACTATCCAGCCGAGACATCGCTGCCTTGGCTCATCAGGATACGCCACAAGGTCAGGCGGTACGGTTTGCATTGAAGGAACTCAGCCCGTTTGCGATTGCCGGTTATGCCTATGGCAAAGAGGTAGACCTCTACGAAGTGAATACCGGCACCGGCGAGTTGAGCAAAGAATGGATCGCCGACCGCGCTGCCATGCTGTCGTGGAAGCTCAAATACGACATCGGTGCCAAAGATGCCGACGATGCCCTGTTCTTCGGCGATCGCAGTGACAAACCTTATGCCGAAGATTGGGACAGCCACACTCCCGGTGACTGGGACTTCATCGACTACACTACCGCCATCAATGGTGCCCCCCCTGCAGCTCGCCATCGATGGCGTCGACCTCTCCACCCCCGATAACCACCAGATTGTCTTTGGCGACAACACCAGCAATACCCTCACCGGCCAGTCCCTGGCTGATCGCCTCTATGGCGGCGCCGGCAATGACACCCTGACCGGAGGCAAAGGTGATGATCGCCTCGAAGGCGGCCAGGGATTTGATACCTACGTCCATGCAAAAGGCGACGGTGCGGACGTGATTCTCGACACCGATGGCCTGGGGCAGATCATCTGGGACGGACTGACGATCAAGGGCGATGCGGGGCTTGACCCGAACAAGTGGAAGAAGCTCGGCGATACCGTCTGGCTCGACAAGGAGCACCGCATCGTCTACACGCTGCAAACCCTGGCGGATGGCAGCAAAACGCTGTTGGTTGGCAAGCAGGGGGAAACCGTAAGGGTGGAAGGGTGGACCGAGGGTGAATTGGGAATCAGCTTGGGAGGGAACAGCGGTGCTCCTATCGCCTCTCCCGTGATTGCCACCCTGATCGGTTCGGAGAAAGACGAGCTTCTCAGCAACGATGTTTATGTGCGAAGTGACAATAGTGCCAGTGTGACTGAAGCGGTCAATGGCCAGGGGGATACAGCCTCCTTGACGGGGCTTGATAACGGCGTAGTGATTGAAACAAGAGGCGGGCGTGACGTTGCTTTGGGAGGCTCGGGAAATGACCAGATTTACGCCGATATAGTAATCGATGATTTGGCCACCTACCTGGCTGATGCCAATACGGCTCAGGGTAGTGGGCATCTGGGTGACTGGCTATATGGTAACGCAGGCGATGATACTTTGGTTGGTGGCCTGAATGATGAGGCTTTGGTGGGTGGTTGGGGGGCGGACCTTGCCATCGGAGGGGCCGGGAATGACCACATTATGGGGGATAGTACCTCCCGTGCCCTTAGCTTTGAGTGGAGTCCCTCCCCGTTCTCTCCCTTGGCGGATAAGCCTTGGAGTGAAATTCAGTATCGGCCGTCGATTGGTAGCAGAAATCCTTCTGAGCAAAACAGTGGTGCGGATACGGTCTATGGTGGCGCGGGGGATGATCGTATCTGGGGAAACCGGGGGGATGATCTTCTCATAGGAGAGATCGGTAACGACACTGTCCATGGAGAGGAGGGCGATGATGTCGTGCTTGGTGGGGAGAATGATGATGTGCTGGAGGGTGATGCATTCTGGGTTGCTTTAGGTGAGCATGGTCAGGATTATCTGGACGGAGGGGATGGTGCCGACACCATTCGTGGGAATGGTGGTAATGATATTCTGATCGGGGGGAGTGGGGCAGACAATTTGATAGGCGATATTGTCAATGATCTGCTTGTGTGGTTGCCTACTCCATATCACGGCAACGATTATCTGGATGGCGGTGAGGGCGATGATCAGCTTAGGGGAAGTGGTGGGGACGATATGCTGGTCGGTGGACAGGGGAATGACAACCTGGCCGGCGAGGCTGGCCATGATGTTTTACAGGCCGGTGACGGAGATGACGTATTGATCGGAGATGGTGACTGGATAGATATAACCGATCATGGTGCTGACTATCTGGAAGGTGGCAATGGTAACGATACCCTTTCTGGTGGCAAACAGGATGATATGTTGCTTGGCGGGTCAGGCAATGATTCTCTGTTTGGCGATAATTATGAGGACGAAGGGGAGGCAGATGGTGCGGATACCCTCCTTGGAGAGGACGGAAATGACATTCTTTGGGGGAACGGAGGACATGATTATCTGGATGGGGGCGATGGCAATGATCAACTGAGTGGTGAGAGTGGGGACGACATCCTAGTTGGGGGGCGCGGCAGTGATTATCTGGATGGGGGAGAGGGTCGTGATAGCTATGTTTTCAATTTGGGGGATGGTCTTAGGAACTCAGTCAATGGGGCGATTGATACCATTTACGATGAGGGGGGGGGGATGACCAGATCATCTTCGGGGATGGAATTTCTCCGGCATCACTCCGCTTGCGTTGGATACAAGAAGCAAATGGTGGATCCTTACTTATCGAGTACTCCAATACTGATGCAGTCCTAATCGAGAATGCCTTAGACCGAGGGATAGAAAAATTCATTTTTTCCAATGGAGAATCCCTCTGTTTGCAAGAATTGATCCAGCAATACTTAATCGACCCGATCCGTTTGTCAAATATGACGTCTGGTCAGCGTGTCTTTACTGGGAGAGGGAACGATCTAGTTCAACTAGATGATAAATATCAGGCCCAGGTAGATACTGGAGCCGGAAATGACTCTATTAGTGGTTCTTCCTATGGGGATCAAATACAGGGTGGAGCTGGAGCTGACACACTATGGGGTGGAGGTGGAGAGGATCAATTCTTCTTTGCCTTTGGTGATGGGGTGGATGTGATCACGGATACCGATTATGGTAATCAGATCATCTTTCTCAACGAAGGTATCAGACCAGAGGATTTGCAGTTTTCCCAGCATCTTGGTAAGGATGGGTCTTATTATCTTGACATTCGTTATTCCGAACAAGACAGCGTGGCTGTTTCTGGTGGAGAACGGGGTACTCTCAGCTCGATTCGTTTTGCTGATGGAAGAATTCTGAGCATCGCCGAGCTGTTGGGCAATAGTAGCAATCCAATCCGGAGTGATGGTTCATATTTGGATGATCTGATCGTAGGGTCTGCGGGGGAAGATACTCTCGCAGGGGGAGGAGGTAGTGACACTATCCAGGGCGGTGCTGGTAATGACATGTTGGAGGGGGGAGGGGGTAACGATCAACTGCAAGGTGGTGACGGAACTGACCGTTACCTTCTGACTTGGGGTATGGGGCAGGACGTCATCGTTGATACTTCGGGTGGCAACGAAGTGCAGCTTGGTGAGGGCGTGTCAATGGAGATGTTACGCTGGCAACGTGATGGCCAGGATATACGTCTTTCTGTGATGAATAGCCGGGATGGGGTTTTGATCAAAGGATATTTCGACACGCTAGAAGGTTGGAAGTTGCGTTCCGCTGACGGCAATATATTGGCTCTGGCAGATTGGATGACGCAGGCTTCTCATGAGAAGTCAGTGCTGCCAGGAGAAGCACGGCAAGCCTATCTGGATTTGCTGTATAGAATCGTAACGCGCGATTACATAGAAATGGGGTTAAAACCAAATGGACCAGGGGGTTTCTATGGCGAGCCAACTACTCATACGTATTGGGATTCTTATGATCAGCGTGGAAGCCGTACAACATATAATTACACAGGCAGTTTTGTTGTTAGGGATGCAGAGGTTGCTGCTGGGGACGAGGTCGAATCTGATTTTGGGCAAAACCCTCATGTTTTTGAATTGCAGCATAAAAAAGAATGGAATACAACTAAGGATAAATTTGAATGGGATTATCGGTACATTACGGAAACCTCGTACTTATATCGCCCCTCCCCCCAAGTGGTTAAATGGGTTCGTACTTCAGAAGGTGACGTGCTTTTGTCTTTTGTTGGAGGTGGCGGGCGTGAACCGATAGTCACAGAACGTAGCTACTACAAGTATGTTCCTACGAAAATAGTAGAATATACGGTGGAATATTCTACTGTTGCCATGGATGTGCATGGCCTTGCTACTGATGATGTTGTCGTTATGATTGGGCCCGGTCTGGTAGAAGGAGGTGAGGGGGATGACATCATTTCTGCACAGAGAACACCATATAGATTTGATTATAACAATTACATATTGCTGGATGCGAGTCAATATTCTGAAAATACTAATATATCAGAGCAGAGGCTGTTAGGTGCTTTTTTGGATGGTGGTGATGGTCGTGATAGTATTTTTGGGTCCAGTGGAAATGATGTATTGATAGGCGGAAAAGGTAGTGATTTTCTTGATGGCGGGCTTGGTGCCGATGTCTATTATATCGGCAAGAGCCATCGAGGTGTGGATGTGATATTTGATTCTGGGTCAATAAATATATTTGACGAAAATTCTGCTGTGGATTGGTCTTCATTTGAAAGAGATCAGCTTGCAAGCAATATCTATATGGCTTGGTATGTGGAGGAACATAGAGCGGGCGGTGAGTATGATGTTCTGCACAGTGGAATTCAATCGATTGATTCATGGAACTTTGAGGCTCTTGCACCGTTATACCGAGCCGGTATCTTGGCCACCGATGCAATAGTATTTGACGAGGGAGTCACGCCGGAGGATCTTCTGCTGTCATGGGGAGAGTGGGTTGATGACAACGAAAAGGGCGGACGAAAACACCTTGCCCTCGATATTTCTTGGGGAGAGGATGGTCAAGGAGTACGTCTTGTCATGCCGGAAAAGGGGCAATATAAGGGTATTCATTCCCCTTCCTCGGGTGATCCTGTATTGGCTAAATACCAAGAGCTTTTCGACATGAATGGTCGGACAGGGGTGGGTATCGAACAGTTCAAGTTTGCTGATGGCCGCGTGCTATCCATGGAAGATATGTTATCCCGTTTACCCCAACGACCGGGTTTGACCCACACACCCGAATTGGTTAGACAGTTCGATGCTGTGTTTGTGGGAGGTGCAGGCAGTCTCGATCTGGAGCGCTTGGGGCAGGTTGTTTTCCAGGATAGAGATATTGACGATCCGCTTTCAATCCGGATGAGCTTGTCCGATGGTGGGGAGCTGCCTGAGTGGATTCATTACGCTAATCAGATCCAAACGGAATCTGTCAGTATAGGAGACGGGAAAGAGGTAGTATTTCCTGTCTGGAGCCGGAGCTGGAACGATAATGTACTTGAATGGACTGGGACCGAGAGTAGAGGGTCGCTGGGGGTTAAGCTCACGGCTACAGATCAATCTGGTGCATCTATCAGTACAACCTTTACTCTTCGTTTTGATACCCCGGAGCCGGACTTTTCAGGCGGGCAAGATGGATATTCTATCTACTATGCCTTGGAAGGCCGCCACGTACTATTCAGTCAAGCAGTAAAGGCGGCTTTGGGAGATGCTGATGAGATGACCTTGGTGGGGGCGGCACGTGATGGAGTAGGTAATGAATTCGACAACCGTCTTACCGGTAATGCATTTAATAACCATCTGGACAGCGGGATGGGGAACGACACCCTCAACGGTGGCGCGGGTGCCGACACCCTGATTGGGGGGGAGGGCAACGACAGCTACTTCGTGGATAACGCTGGCGACATGGTGGTTGAGCTTGTGGATGCCGGCATAGACACCGTCACCAGCACCACTGATTACACGCTGGGTGCGAATCTGGAACACTTGGTCCTCAAAGACGGTGCCTTGCTTGGCGCGGGTAATGCACTCAATAACCGTCTCACCGGTAATGCACTTAATAACCACCTGGACGGCGGCGCGGGCGCCGACACCCTGATTGGGGGGGAGGGCAACGACAGCTACTTTGTGGATAATGCCGGTGACATGGTGGTCGAGCTTGCGGTTGCCGGCATAGACACCGTCACCAGCACCACCGACTACACGCTGGGTGAGAATCTGGAACACCTGCTCCTCAAAGGCAGTGCCTTGCTTGGCACGGGTAA
>NZ_FXAG01000003.1:0-92508 GCF_900177275.1 Pseudogulbenkiania subflava DSM 22618 | reverse complement strand
CCGGCAATGGACTGGATAACCATCTGGATGGCGGGATGGGGAACGACACCCTCAACGGCGGCGCGGGTGTCGACACCCTGATTGGGGGGGAGGGCAACGACAACTACTTTGTAGATAACGCCGGTGACATGGTGGTCGAGCTTGCGGATGCAGGCATAGACACTGTCACCAGCACCACCGACTACACGCTGGGTGAGAATCTGGAACACCTGCTCCTCAAAGGCAGTGCCTTGCTTGGCGCGGGTAACGAACTCAACAACCACCTTACTGGTAACTCGCTTGACAACACTCTGGCCGGCGGTGCTGGGAGTGATGTACTTGTGGGAGATGCTGGTAATGATCGCTACTATTTCAGCCGTGGTGATGGGGCCGACCTCCTGAGTGAGAAAGAGGGCGAAGACCAACTGTTTCTTGGCGGAGGTATTAGCTATGAGCAGTTGTGGTTCAAGCGGCGCAGCAGTGATCTCGAAGTTAGTGTCATTGGCTCAACGGATAAGATCACCGTGAAAAATTGGTACAAAGATGGTTTTTACCAAGTGGAGCAGTTTCATACTAGTGATGGCAAAACCCTGCTCTCCAGCCAGGTGCAAAGCCTGGTCGATGCCATGGCCAGCTTCAGCCCGCCGGCGGCAGGCCAACTGACTTTGCCGGAGGACTACCAGAGCCAGCTACAACCCGTTCTGGCGGCCAACTGGAAGTAATTGCAGTATCGTCTAGTTGTCAGTATCTGCTACCAAGCCGGCTCGATTTTCGGGCCGGTTTTTCTTTTTCAGCTTGGAGTGCTTATCGTCGTGGGTATCTGCCTAGCCTCCGGGGCTGCCTTTGGAGGTGGCGCTGGCTATCATTCATGTTGTGATCGAGAACATTCCTCCCTCACGAGCCGAGAGGACGAAGCGATGAGAAGCGCACACGATCTGGTGCGGGAGGCGCGTAGCCGCATCGTCGAGCTACCGCTGCCCGAGGCGGCGACGTGGCGGCCGGACGGCGTGCTGGTGGTGGACGTGCGCGAGCCGGCGGAGTACGCCGCCGGCCATGTACCCGGCGCGGTCAACCTGCCGCGCGGCGTACTGGAATTCAAGTTGGAGGCGGCGCCGGAGTGGGCCAAGCGCCAGCGTCCGGTGCTGCTGTATTGCCAGACCAGCAATTGCGCCGCGCTGGCGGCGCTGTCGTTGCTGCAGATGGGCTATACCACGGTGCGTTCCATCGCCGGCGGTTTCGACGATTGGGTCGCCGCGGGGCTACCGGTGGAAAAACCGGCGCTGTCGGCGCCGCGCTGAGCGGGCAGCGCACCCAAAAAAAAGCGGGAAGGCCGCAGGCCTTCCCGAAACGCTTCGTTGCAAGGGGTGAGTGCCGGATCAGCGCTCGACGATCAGGCGCGAGCGCATCTCCAGGTGCAGCGCGTGGCAGAAGTGGGTGCAGTAGCACCAGTAGATGCCCGGCTTGTCTGCCTTGAAGGTGACCGACTTGGTCTCCTGCGGGTTGACGATGAAGTTGACGTTGTACTTCGGAATGGCGAAACCGTGGGTGAGGTCTTCCACCTTGTCGAGGTTGGTCAGGATCACTGTCACCTCGTCGCCCTTCTTGACCTTGAATTCCCTCAGGCTGAACGCCGGCGCCTGCGAGGCGAGGTGGATTGTCACCTTGTTGCCGTGGCGTTCGACGCGGCTTTCCTTCGGGTCTTTCAGCGCCAGCGGGAAGTCGTCCAGGTTGTAGACCTGGCGCGTCTTGATCTTGTCGCGCTTGACGATGATGAAGTCGTGCGGCTCCGGGTACACCGGGTGGTCGGCGACGTGGATCATCTTGTCGCCGCTGATGTCGACCAGCTGTTCGTTTTCCGGATGCAGCGGGCCCACCGGCAGGAAGCGGTCCTTGGAGAACTTGCAGCCCACCGCCAGCCACTGGCCGTCGGCCTCGCGCGTCTCCGACATCGAGGCGTTGGTGTGGCCGGGCTGGAACTGCACGTCGAGGCGGTCCACCACGTACTTGGCGTTCTTGTCGCCGCCGTAGAACTTGATCGCCTCGGCGACGTTCCACTTCACCATCTGCGAGTCGAGGAACAGCGTAGTGTAGGCGTTGCCGCGGCCGTCGAAGGCGGTGTGCAAGGGGCCCAGACCCAGTTCCACTTCGGCGGCGATGGTCTTCTTGATGTCGTCGAGCTTGCCGTCGAACCAGGCCAGCACCTTCTCCAGTTCGATCACGGTGGCGGTCGGCGACAGCTTGCCGGCGCAGATGAAGTACTTGGCGTCCGGGCTGGCGTTGACGCCGTGCGGGTTCTTCGGCACCGGCACGTAGGCGGTGAGCGCGGTCTTGGGGTCGGCGTTGGCGGCCTTGGTGCCGTCCACCACCGGGACTTTCGAATCGCCGACGGTCTTGAACTTGCCGTCCTTCACCGCCTGCTCGATGCGGGCGATGTTGAAGAACACGCAGGCGTCGCGTTCGGCCGACATCATGTCTTCGTAGTGGATGCCGTTCTCGGTGTTGTACTGGTTGGAGGCGGCGAGCTTGCCGTCGTACGAGGTGGCCACCAGGTCCATGTTGCCGTCGACCTTGCACTGCCAGCGTACTTCCATGGTCTCGGCGTCGACGCAGGTGAACAGCGCGCCGTATTTCTCCGGCGACTCGAGGTCGCGGCCGTCGTTGGGGTGCGGGATGTGGAATTCGCTGCCGCAGAACACGCGCGTGGTGTGGTCGACGTTCTGGTCCACCGGGTCGCGCTTGTCCGGGAAGATGCCGTGGAAGCCCTGCACGTTGGGCAGTTCGGTGATCTTGTCGCACTCGAAGGTGTCGAGGCGGATGCGCGCCAGGCGCGAGTTGATCTTGTCGTTGACCCAGGCGTAGCGGCCGTCGTAGGTGCCCTTGGCGTAGGAGGCGTGCACGTGGTGGGTGTCGCCGACCATGTACTTGGGTGTGCCGTCCGGCTTGGTGCCGAGGATGGCCTTGGATTCGTTGGTGATGCCCCAGCCGCTCATGCAGTCCATGTTGAACACCGGGATGCGCTTGATCTCGCGCCCCGACGGCAGGCCCAGCACGCGCATCTCGCCGGAGTGGCCGCCGGACCACAGGCCGTAGTAGTCGTCGAGCTGGCCGGGCAGCTTGTGCGGGTTGTGCCCGGCACCGTGGGCCGGTGCCGTTGCCGCAGCGCCCGCGCTGCTGTCGGCGGCCGCCTGGGCGCCGCCATCCTTGCAGGCGCTGAGCCCGGCACTCAGGCCGATGCCAGCCAGCCCCAGCATGGTCGAGGTGCCGAGGAATTGGCGGCGGCTGAGGTCGGACACGGATTCTTCCTTCGCCATAATTTTCACTCCAAGTGTACTGAAATAGCGTGTTTTATGATTTTGAAATTCGCCGCTATTGCAATCCTTTTGACCCTGCGCTGGAATTGACGCGCATCAAGCCTTTAAAAGAAACCGTCCGGGTGCCGTTTTAATGGCGCGGGCAGCGGGTAAAATGGTGCTGTCGATTTTTTCGGTTTCCGAATTAAGGGGATAAGCATGAAAAAGAAGGTTCTGGTTCTGGCCCTGTTGAGCCTGGTGACGCTGGCGGCCTGCGGCAAGAAAGAGGCGGCAACCGAGGGTGCCGCCCAAGCGGCGGCGACTCCGGCAGCGGCGCCTGCCGCAACCACCACGGCGGCGGCTGATCCGGCGCTGAAGGCGGGCGAGGATGTGTTCAAGAAGACCTGCGTGATGTGCCATCAGACCGGTGCCGCCGGCGCGCCGATGCTCGGCAACAAGGGCGACTGGCAGGCACGCGTGGCGCAGGGCAAGGACACCCTGTACAAGCACGCGCTGGAAGGCTTCACCGGCGAGAAGGGCGCGATGCCGGCACGTGGCGGCAACAGCGCGTTGTCGGACGCCGACGTCAAGGCGGCGGTGGACTACATGCTGTCGAAGGTATCGTAAGAGCGCCTATTTCATTAGGCGGCTGCGCCTTTGCATCTTGAGCGCTGGCGGTGCTCGGAATCCTCATGTACTCCGTGTACATTCCGGTTCCTGTGCTCCGGCAGCACTCAAGCTGCTGTGGCTCGCTCGCCTACTGAAACAGGCTATACGCGCCGTGTGGTGCATCCAGACAGTGTCGAAACGGCGGCCGTGGCCGCCGTTTTTTATGGCTGCGGCGTGTCAGCCGGCGGTGAGCAGCGGGTCGTGTCCCAGCGCAGCGAGCAGCCGCCGCACGTTGTCGGCCAGCGGCCGTCCCGGCGTGGTGACCGGGTCGGGGCGCACGACGCCGCCGGCATCGTGCAGGTGATGCGGGAAGGTGGCGAGTTCCGGGTGCAGCGGCGCGGTGTCGAGGCGCAGAATATGGGCGCCGTATTTCCAGATGAAACTATATTCGCTATTCGACGCCGCTTTGATCTCGAGCAAAGTGCCATTTAATAACTCGAGGGAAATGGCGTCCTGGAATAAGTTAATATCGCCGGCCAATATTTCGCCGTAATCGTCGATAATCGCATCGCGCAGCATTTCGTAATCAACGGCGCTTTTCATGCTTTCTCCAGGCTGAGTGTCATTTCGTCGCGCACTGCCAAAAATTGCTGCTGCAATTGCCGGGCAGACAGGTAATCGTCATAAGCCGGGTGTTCCGCCAGGCGCGCGCCGTGGATGGCGTCGAGCAAGGCCTCCTCGCTGTCGACGGCGTAGCGCGTCAGGATTTCGCGGCGGCTTTCGCGCAGTTGGTACATCAGTTTGGACAGGCCGTCGATCTCGTCGGCGAGCGGGGTGTCGACGTCGCGGAAGAAGTTCTGGTAGGACATGGTGATCTCACATATGGCTGTCGTGAAGGGCGCCGCCGTCGAGCCCGACCATGTCGGCCTTGATCTCGGCGAACGCCAGGACCTTGCCGCCGAAGCGTTTGGCGAAGGCGTCGGCTTGGGCACGTTGGCCGAAGGGTACCAGCGTCGCCCCCATCGAGCCCTGCTGCGACGAGCCCTGCACGTAGAACGCCTGGTGCGCGTCGATCCAGTCCGCTTTGGCGGCCTGGCCGTGGGTGGCGCCCATGTCCTGCACGTAGAGCGCGGTGATGCGCTTGGCCTGCTCCGGCTTGAGGTAGAGCGAGAACATCTCCACGGTGTCGCAGAAGAATTCCGGTTTGCCTTGGGCGTAGTGGATCTGCGCCTTGGAGCCGGGGTAGTCGGCGAGCAGCATGCCGTCGAGCGCGCAGGCGGTGTCGGGCTTGATGGCGAGCGGGTCGGTCTTGGCGGCGCGTTCGTCCTGGCAGGCGGCGAGGCCGGCCAGCAGCGCCGCGAGCGTGAGCGCGGTGCGTAGTTTCATCGGAATCTCCACAGGGCGACGGCGAGCGGGGCCACGATCCAGCCCGTCAGCAGGCCGCCCAGCAACAGCGGTTGGGTCATGAGGTCGGGCAGCACGCTGCCCAGTCCGTAAAAGGCGCGCAGCTCGTCGCTGCCGAACATGTTGAGCGCGCGGAACAGGTCGGCCGGGTTGAGCAGCATCAGCCAGGGCAGCAGCGAACCGGCGGGGCCGTCGCCCTGGATCACCAAGAGCCCCAGCAGCAGCAGGTCGAACACCAGCACGAAGAAAAACCACAGCGCGATCGCGGCGCCGGAGGCGCGGGTGCGGTCGCCGCAGAGCACCGAGACCAACAGCGCCAGCGACAGGAAAGCGAGCCCCAAGAGCAGCGCCGAGAGCATGAAGCCGGCGTAGTGGTAGAGCGCGGCGAAGGGCAGGCGCGTGGCGAGCAGCACGCCGGCGACGCCGAAGCCCGCCAGCGTGGCCATGCTCAGCGCGGCGGCGAGGCCGCTGTACTTGCCCAGCAGCAGTTCGGCGCGGCTGATCGGCAGCGACAGCAAGAGTTCCAGCGAGCCGCGTTCGCGCTCGCCGACGATGGCGTCGAAGCCGAGCAGCAGGGCGATCAGCGGGATCAGGTAGATCACCAGGCTGACCAGGCTGGCGATGGTGACTTCGATGCCGCGCAGGCCCACTTCGCCTTGCTGGGCGGCGCCGAAGTAGGCGATCACCAGCGCGAACAGGGTGAACACCGCGCTCACCGCCAGCACCCAGCGGTTGCGCAGGCGGTCGCGGAATTCCTTGGCGGCGACGGTACGGATGGCGACGAGGTCGATCATGGCGTCACTCCCGCGTAGCCCAGAATCACGTCTTCCAGCGAGGGCTCGGCCAGGCGCACGTCGCGCACCGCCGCGCCCAGCGCCGCCACTTCCGCCAGCAGCGCCATCTTGGCCAGGGGCGGGCAGGCGAGCTGCAACTGGCCGGCGTCCGCCGCCTGCCGCAACGGGGCGTGGCGATCGAGCCGGGCCAGTTCGTCCGCGGTAAGCGGGCGGCTGGTGCTGAGCGTGACGCCGAGCGGCAGCGCGGCCGCTTCGCGCAGTTGCGCCACGCTGCCGAGCGCGGCGAGCTTGCCGGCCTTGAGGATGGCGACGCGGTCCACGCGCTGCTGGATTTCGGCCAGGATGTGCGAGGTCAGGATCATGCTCACCCCCTGCGCGCGCAGCTCGGCGAGCAACTGGTAGAAGGCGTGGATCGCCTCGGGGTCGAGGCCGTTGGTCGGCTCGTCGAGGAACAGCAGCTGCGGGTCGCCGAGCAGCGCCTGCGCCAGGCCCAGGCGTTGGCGCATGCCCTTGGAGTAGGTGCCGACGCGGCGCTGGGCGGCGTGCGCCAGGCCGACCTTGTCCAGCAGCGGCACGACCTGTTGTGCGTTGGCGCCCTTGAGGCGGGCGAAGTAGGCCAGCGTCTCGGCGCCGCTCAGGTTGTCGTACAGCGCCAGCTGTTCCGGCAGGTAGCCGATGCGGCGGCGTACGGCGCGGAACGCCGCGCCGCGGGTGGGCGTGCCCAGCACGCGCACGCTGCCGGCGCTGGGTTCGAGCAGCCCCAGCATCATCTTGAACAGGGTGCTCTTGCCGGCGCCGTTGTGGCCGGTGAGGCCGAACAGCTCGCCGCGTTCGACGCGGAAGCTGACGCCGTCGACGGCGGCCAGCGTCCCGAAGCGGCGTTCGACCTGGTGGAGTTCTATCACGGGTGGGTTCATGGTGGGCTCACTGCGAAGTAAAGCGGTAGCGCGGCGCACTCCACGCCGCCCAGCCGGGGTGGTTCGGGCGCATTGCCGGATGCGGGTCGAGCACACTGGGGGCGCGCAGCAGCGGGAACTGGCGTGCGATCAGGCGCAGGCTCTGTACCGCCGGGCTGTTGAGCAGCAGCTTGGCGGCGGGATAGCGCCACAGCAGGCGGTCGACCAGGTCGTTGGCCTGGTAGGGCACGTCGCCGCGGCCGTCGCCGTCGCGGTCCCAGCCCAGGTAGTCGCTCCAGTGGTTGCCGCGCGGCGGGCCCCATTCCTCGTCGCGCGAGCCGACGTAGCGGATCTGCTCGCGGTTGGCGATGAAGTCGTTGTCGGTCACCACGTTGCGCACCGAGCCCGCCGACAGGTGCACGCCGACCTGGTTGCCGATCACCAGGTTGCCGCGCAGCGTGTTGTACTCGGCGTCATAGACGAACAGGCCGCGCGCGTTGCCGGCCACCACGTTGTTGGCCACGACGGAGTCCTGCAGCGTGCGCAGCATGATGCCGTGGTCGGAATTGCCCCACACGTGGTTGTTCACCACCACCTGGTTGCGCGCTTCCATCAGCGCCAGACCGCCGCGGTTGTGGTAGACCTCGTTGCCTTCCCAGCGGTTGTAGTAGGAATTCATGTAGTGCGTGCCGTAGCGCGCGTCGTGGATGGTGTTGCCGCGAAACAGCGCGTGGTGCGAGACGTCGACGTAGATGCCGTCGCGCACGAAGCTGATGCGGTTGCCGACGATGGCGGCGCCCTCGGTGTTGTAGAGCTGGATGCCGTTGCCGCGGTTGACCGAGGCGTAGTCGCGCTTGCCGGTGATGAGGTTGTTCTCGATGCGCGCGTCGCGCACCTTCTCGATCCACAAGCCGAACAGGCAGTAGCTGAGGTCGTTGCCGCGCACGGTGACGCGGTCGGCGCCGGGCTCGAGGTAGACGCAGGCGTTCTGCGCGCCCAGGTCGTCGCCGCTGTCGCGCACGATGAAGCCTTCCACGCGCACGTCCGGCGCGGCGATGCGGATGGTGTCGCCACGGTTGCCGCCGGACAGCGTCGGCCGCCCGATACCGCGCAGCGTCAGCGGCTTGGCGAGGCGCAGGTTTTCGCGGTAGAGACCGCGCGCCACCTCGACCGTGTCGCCAGGGGCGGCGCGATCGAGCGCGGCCTGGATCGATCCTCCCGGCGCCACTGTCAGCACTGCGGCCGATACCGGGCCCGCCAACAGCGCCAACAGCAGCGCGCTTCGGCCAACCTTGTACCGGCCCGGGCTCACACCGTTTCCTTCTTGGGCTGCGGGCGGGCCGGCTTGGACTCGGCCGGCAGCGGGGTGATCGGGATGAAGTAGCCGTCCTTGCCGATCGGCGTCAGCGCCTGGCCGGCCTTGGTACGGCGCTTGCGCTCCTGCGCCAGCGGCGGGCAGGCGTGGTCGTCGTAGTACATCACCATGCAGTCGAGGCAGAGCAGGCATTCCTTCTGGTCGATGCGGCCCTTGTCGTCGATGGCGAGCGAACCGCAGCCTACCGCGCAGGCGGCGCACGGACCGCACTCGGCCTTGCGCTTGAGGCCGAACAGGCGGAAGCGCGACGGGATGGCGAGGCTGGCGCCGAGCGGGCACAGGTACTTGCAGAACGGACGCTCGACGAACAGCGACACGCCGACGATCAAGGTCCAGAACAGCACGAACGGCCAGCTGCGGTGCAGCACCCCGACCAGGAAGGTGGTCTTGAACGGCTCGACTTCGGCCAACTGCTCGGCCAGCGTCATCGAGTACAGCGACACCCCCAGCAGCTCCAGGAACACGCCGTACTTGAGCCACTTGAGGCGGGCGTGCAGGCGCGCGTTGGGCTTCTTCTGGAAGCGCTTGAGCGGGGTGGCGGCGACGATCTTGTACAGGCCCTCGGTGAGCGAGCCGAACGGGCACAGCCAGCCGCAGAACAGCCCGCGCCCCCACAGCAGCACGCTGAACAGGATGAACCACCAGAAGATGAAGATCAGCGGGTCGGACAGGAACAGCTCCCAGCGCCATTCGCCGATGAGCGCGTGCACCCAGGTCAGCACCTGCGTCACCGACGGTTGCGCCATGGCGCCGAAGCCGACGAAGCCGACGCTGATCGCCCAGGCGGTGTATTTCGGAATGCTGACCCAGCGCTTGTCCTTGCGCGAGGAGCGGCGCACCAGCTTGTCGCGCAGGGCGTAGGTCAGGCTCACCGTCAGCAGGAAGGCGACGAACCCGGCGATCTGCCAGCGCTTCTCCTTCCACACCTTGAGCCAGGTCGGATCGGGGCGCTCGACGTGCGGGCGGCCACCCTGCAGGTAGCGCGCCGGCAGCCAGTACTCGCGCTCGAAGGCGGCGAAAGTCTTCTGCGCGGTCTGCTGGTCGATCTTGTTGCCGAGGAACACCAGTTGCCACGGGTAGGCGGCGGAGAAGTTCGGCGCGTGGCGCACGATGAAGATGCCCGACTCGTGGAAGGCCGGCGCGCCGCGTGCGGCGATGTCGTACAGGTTGAGGTAGTCGAGGTCGCGGAAGGTGTAGCTGTCGAGATCCTGCTGCACCTGGATGCGGTCGTAGATGCCGCCGCGCACGAAGCCCGAACCCTTGAACGACTCGCTGCCGTCGTTGACGATGAACAGCGCGTGTTCGCCGGGCTGCAGGCGTGCCATCAGGCTCTGGTAGCCCGATTCGCCGAGGATCGCGCGCCCCACCGTGGGCTGGTTGAGGTAGCCGAACCACAGGTCGAGATAGGGGCGGGCGTCGTCGGGCAGGCCGACTTGCTTGCGGCTGACGGTGAGGTGCTGCACCGCGCCTTCTTCGGCCAATTTGGCCCAGTCGGGCTTGTCGGCCGGGTCGAGGAAGCGCGCCGCCGGCTTCGGCTGCGACTTGACGATGCCGACCTGGCGCGCCACGTTCATCGCCGACTTCATCATCACCTGGTTCTGCGCGATCACCGTCACCGTGGCGCCGGTGATGCCGTCCAGCCCGGCGTTGCCGGCATCGCTGCCCTTGCCGATCTCCAGCTTATCGGTGACGTGCTTGCCGAGGTACTGGCGCGTGAAGCGGGTGAGCTCGCCCTCCGGGATGCCCAGCAGCAGGATCGGCTCGCTGTGCTTGAGGATTTTCGAGCCGGTGTAGCGCCCGGCGTTGTCCATGCCGATCAGCGTCACCACCGGCTTGCCGGAGTAGGCCGGGATGTCGACGATATCGGTGGACAGGAACACGAAGCCGACGCGCTCGCGCCGGCCGTTGACGGTATGGTACCCCTCGACGAAGGGCGGCTTGCCCTGGCGCTCGGAGAAGCTGTCGGCGCCGGGCAGCACGTCGCGGCACGGCGCGTAGTCGCACAGCCGCGGGGAATCGAACAGTTCGGGGGGCAGCTTGGCTTCGTAGGAGCCGGATCCGGCCTCGGCGGCCGTCGCCAGCAGCAGGCCGCAACACAGGGCGGCGAGGCGGAGCAGGGCTTTCATGGTTCTGGGCTTTCGCGGAAATTGCCATCCGGTCGTGCCGAGGCGACGCTCGGCCAGCCGGGTGGGCAGGATGACGGCATGATAGAAGCTGGCGCTTGGGAGCGACTTGATCTGAGATAACCGAAGCCGGAGCGGGGCGGGCGCCGCGGCAATCGGCCGCAGCCGCTGGGCGGCGCCAGGTGGTAAAGTGCGCGCATGAACGCCCCGCGCCTGCCCCGTACCCTGCTCACCCCCGACCTGCCGCGTGCCGTGCGGCGCCTCTCGCTGGTGCGGCGTGTGATGCTGCTGAGCGCGTTCCTGACCGTGCTGGGCACGGCGCTGGCGGGCGTGGAACTGCCCTGGCTGCCGCTCGGGCTGGGGCTGGGCGGGCTGCTTGCGGCCAACCTGGCGCTGGATCACTGGCTGGGGCGCGGCGGCAGTGCCGCGCTGATCCTCCAGCTCGGCCTCGGTGCCGACGTGCTGGTGCTGGCGGCGCTGTTGGCGCTCACCGGCGGCGCCGCCAACCCGCTCGCCTCGCTGTTCCTGCCGCCGGTGCTGTTCGCCGCGCTGATCGCCCCCGGCGCGTTCGCCTGGCTGCTGGCCGCACTGGCGATGCTGCTCTACGGCCTCCTGATCTTCTGGCACCTGCCACTGCCCGACTTCGGCGAGCCCGCCATCGTCTTCAACCTGCACATCATCGGCATGTGGCTCACCTTCGCGGTATCGGCCTGCCTCATCACCGCCTACGTCTCCTACCTGTCGCGGCTGTTGGCCGAACGCGAGGCCGAACTCGACGCCGCGCGCGAAACCCAGCTGCGCGACGAGCAACTGGTGGCGGTCGGCATGCAGGCGGCCGGCGCCGCGCACTCGCTCTCCACCCCGCTCAACACCCTGACGCTGCTGGTGGACGAACTGGCCGCGAGCCACGGCGGCAACGCCGAGCTGGCCGACGACCTGACGCTGATGCGCCGTCAACTGGCGGTGTGCCGCGACGCGCTGGCGCGCCTCAAGCTCGGCGCCGAGCCCGCCCCCGCCGCGCAGCCCTTGTTCGCCACCTTGGCCGAGCGCCTCGACGGCTGGCGCAGCCTGCGTCCCGACGTGCGGCTCGACTGGCAGCCGCCGCCCGGCGACGACCCGCGCGTGCTGTTGGAACCGGTGTTCTGGCCGGCCTTCTTCAACCTGATCAACAACGCCGCCGAGGCCGGCGGCGGCGAGGTGACGGTGAGCGCGCGGCTGCAGGGCGAGGCGCTGCAGCTCGACATCGTCAACCACCAGGGCTGCCTCAGCGCCGCGCAGCTGCGCCGCGCCGGACTGACGCCGCTCGACTCCGACAAGCCGGCCGGGCTCGGCATCGGCATGCTGCTGTCGCACGCCACGCTGGCGCGCCTGTCGGGCTCGCTGGAACTGACCAACCGCGCCCAGGGCGGGGTGCACGCGCGGGTGACGCTGCCGCTGAAAACCTGTTCAGAGCCTGTCAGCGGCCCTCCTTGGGGTGAAGCGCCGCACAGGAGCCCCGATCAGGGGCGCGCAGCAAGGCCATGAGCAGGTTTTCGGATGAAGGAGGAAACATGAGCGGCCAGATGCTGCTGATCGACGATGATGAAGCCTTCAGTGCGGTGCTGGCGCGCTCGCTGACGCGGCGCGGCCACGCTGTGACGGTGGCGAACTCGGCCGAGGCGGCGCTGGGCGTGGCGGACGCCCCGCCCACGCGCATCGTGCTCGACCTCAACCTGGGCGGCGACAGCGGCCTGCGCCTGTTGCCGCTGTTGCGCCAGCGCTGGCCGGACGCCGCCGTGGTGGTGCTGACCGGCTACGCCAGCATTGCCACCGCCGTCGAGGCTACCAAGCTCGGCGCGGTGCAGTACCTGGCCAAGCCGGCCACGGTGGACGACATCCTCGCCGCCTTCGAGCAGGTGTCGGCTAACCCCGAGCTGCCGCTCGCGCCGCAGCCGATGTCGCTCAAGCGCGTTACCTGGGAACACCTGCAGCGCGTGCTGGCCGAACACGACGGCAACGTCTCGGCCACCGCGCGCGCGCTCAACATGCACCGCCGCACCCTGCAGCGCATGCTGGCCAAGAAGCCGGTAAAGAACTAGCCACCTCATCCGATCCTACGGCCAGCCCCGTTCGGGGCTGGCACATCCGACCCCATGCTGAACTGTCGCGCTGCGAGCGGGGCTGCGGCTTCAGCTTGCCGGCATATGTTTAGACTGATTAAACATTGGACGAACTAGAGCATTTACGCTAGATTGTTTGGCGCACCTAAGAGCTCAGGCTTTTGTGTGTTAGCCCCTCGAAACATCGTAGCCGGATAAGCTCCGGCGAGGTGTTTCTTCCTCGTGTTGGCCCCTGCGGAGCGATCCCCGGGGGATTTTTTTTGCCTGGAGGGAAACGGGCGTCAGCCGGCTCTGCTTGCGGTTTTCCGCCGGCAATCGCTTACCTCACCTTCCGAAACGTCAGGTTGATGCGCTCCGCGCCCAGCAGCGGGTGGCAGCCTTCCTTGAGTGGCAGCACGCCGTGGTAGCGCAGTCGCGACGGGCCGCCCCACACCACCACGTCGCCATGTGCGAGCGGTATGCGTACCGTGGGGTCGTTTCGGTGCAGGCCGCCGAACAGGAACATCGCCGGCAGTCCCAGCGAGACCGAGACGATGGGGGCGACCTGGTCGCGCTCGTCCTTGTCTTGGTGCAGCGACAGGCGCGCGCCGGGAACGTAGCGGTTGATCAGGCAGGCATCCGGTTCGTAGCCGGGGAAGCCGGCTTCGGCGGCAGCGTCGCGGGCGAGCAGATGGAAGCTCTCCGGCATGGCTGGCCAGGGCTGGCTGCTGGTGGGGTCGAGCGGGTCGTAGCGGTAGCCGCTGTGGTCGCTGACCCAGCCGTAGCGTCCGCAGCCGCTCATCGTCACCGACATGCGATAGCCGCCCGGCGTGATCATCTGGCGGAACGGCGCCACGGCGGTGACGTCGCCCAGCGCGGCGAGCAGGGCGTCGACGTGGGGCAGGGCGAAGCCGCGCAGCACTACGGCTCCCGGCGCCAGTTCCTCACGCCAGGTCCGGGGTTCGTCACCGAACAGGTCGAAGGTCATCGCACGGTTCTTTCCTGATGGCCGGCCTTCACGTCTTGCTCTCGCATTGCTGCGCTTCCCGTTCCAGCAGTGCGCGCTTGCGCTCCACGCCCCAGCGGTAGCCGGACAGGCTGCCGTCGGTGCGCACCACGCGGTGGCAGGGGATGGCGACCGCCAGCGCGTTGGCGGCGCAGGCACCGGCGACGGCGCGCACCGCCTTGGGCGCGCCGATGCGCTGCGCGATCTCGGTGTAGCTCGCGGTGCTGCCGGGGGGAATCTCGCGCAGCGCCTGCCAGACGCGGCGCTGGAACGCGGTGCCGCGCAGGTCGAGCGGCAGGTCGAGGCCGAGCGCCGGGGCTTCGACGAAGCCCACCACCCGGGCCACCAGCTGTTCAAAGCCGGCGTCGCCGCCGATCAGCTCGGCGCGCGGGAAGCGGTCCTGCAGGTCGCGCGCCAGCGCGTCGGGGTCGTCGCCCATCAGGATGGCGCACACGCCGCGTTCGCTCTGCGCCACCAGGATGGCGCCGAGCGAGCACTGGGCGATGGCGAAGCGGATGCGGGCGTTGGCGCCGCCGGCGCGGTAGGCGCTCGGCGTCATGCCGAGCACGGCGTCGGCGGTTTCGTAGAAGCGGCTGTTGGCGTGGTAGCCGGCGTCGTAGATGGCGTCGGTCACGGTGCCGCTGGTGGCCAGCTGCTCGCGCACGCGTCGTTCGCGTTGCGCCGCGGCGTACTGCTTGGGCGTGAGGCCGGTGATCTGCTTGAACACGCGGTGGAAGTGGTAGGCGCTGAGGCCGACGCGCTGCGCGAGTTGCGCCAGGCTCGGCGCATCGTCCGCGGCGTCGAGCAGGCGGCAGGCCGCGGTGACCTTGGCCGCGTGCTGTTCGGCGCGGCTCGGCTGGTCGGGCTGGCAGCGCCGGCAGGGACGGAAGCCGGCGCGTTCGGCGTCTTCGCGGCGGGCGTAAAAGCACACGTTCTCCGGCCGCGCCCGTCGCGCTGCGCAGGACGGCCGGCAGTACACGCCGGTGGTCCGGACCGCGTAGTAGAAGGTGCCGTCGGCCTGCGGGTCGCGCGCCAGCACCGCGGCCCAGCGCGGGTCGCTCTCGGTGGCGGCGGCGAGTTCGGCGTTTTTCGTTGCGGCGTTCACGACGCGCTCCTTTCGACAAGGCAGGGGATGACCGTGATGCTAGCGGCGCGGGTGCCGCGCCGCACTCCGGCCCTTGCTTTTGAATTCGACCGCTGCGCCACGGCCAGGGTTGCGCGTCATCACAGCAAGAAACGCCACCCCTGGCAACGGGCCGGGCGGCAAAGGTTGGCCGAAGCCGGCCGCCGCGTGCTCGCCCACTTGCTATACCGGTAACAGGATGTGGGCGCCGGGCATGCCCTGTGGCACCGCCCGGCCCCCGTCCCTGTCCTCCGGACCCGCACAAGGAAACCCCGCATGGAATCCGCAACGCTCCCCGATCCCTGCCTGTACGACAGCGCGCAACTGGAGGAGGTGATCGCCGACATGGCGCGCCGGGCGGCGCAGCTGCTTTCCGGCCACGAGCGGGTGGCGGTGATCGGGGTGCTGCGGCGCGGCGCGCCGCTGGCCGAGCGTCTCACCGCCGCGCTGGTGACGCAGTACCGGCTGGCGCCGCCGCTGCGGCTCGATCTGTCGATCAAGCGCTACGCCGACGACCTGACGCTGCTGCATCCGGAAACACAGTTCACCGAGAACGCCGCGCACGCCAGCCTGGACCTGGCGGGCTACGCGCTGCTGGTGGTGGACGATGTGCTCTACACCGGCCATTCGCTGCTGCGTGCCGTCGAGTACCTGGCGCGCAAGCAACCGGCGGCGATCTACGCCGCCATGCTGGCCGACCGCCACGTCACCCGCCTGCCGCTGCATGCCGACGTGGTGGGCCTGCACTTGCAGGTGGCCCCGCCCGACATCGTGGAATGCCATGTGCCGCCGTACGAGGCGGAATTCAAGATCGTGCTGAGAAAGCCGGCGGCGCACTGACACCGGTAGCACTCATTGCGGTTTGGCGCAGGACGGTCGTTCGTTCCGGAGCGGCGCGCGCTGCAGCTCCGCGGTGACGATGGACTCGATTTCCCGGCGCTGGCGCATCTCGGCGATGGCGCTGTCGAAACGCCGGAGCAGCTCGCGCTGGGCCGCCTGCTTGTTGATCGCCAGGTTGATGCCGACCGAGACCAGGTAGTTTGGCGCCGCGACGATGCCGGCATAGCGCGGCTGGGCGAGCAGCTTCTTGCCGGCCAGTTCCGGTGCCAGCACGAAATCCAGCCGCCCGCACGCCAGCTTGCTGAAGTTTTGTGCGTCGGACTCCACCTCTTCCACCTCGACGCCGCCCTCGTGGCGCAGCTGGTCGAACGCCGCGCCGTACGACCAGCCGCGTATCACGCCGACACGGTAGCCTTTCAGGCTCGCCGGGTCGGCGTAGCGAAAGCCGCTCCAGCGGCCGGCATCGTAATAGACCGCGACGTTCTCGGTGAAGTAGGGGCTGCTGAAATCGCCGCTGAGGTCGCGGCTGGGCGAGTGCACCAGGCTGCCGACGGCGGAGCGGCCGTCCAGAAACTCGGCCATGAGCCGGTTGAACGGACGAGCCTGGATGGCGACCTTCTCGCCCATGCGCTCGAAGGCGCGGCGCAGGATGGCGGGATAGATGCCTTGCGCCTCGCCGTGGCGGCCGGCATACATGGTGGGCGGGCTGCCGGCATCGAAGTTGATTACCAGCTCGCCGGCGTGCAGGGGGCCGGCGCCGGCCAGCAGGCCGAGTAGCAAGACGTAGGCGTTGATGCGGTGGCGGTGCATCGGCGGCTCCTGTCGGTGTCTGCTTGGCGGGGTGTCATCCGTTTTCATGCTAGACGATACGGCAAGCTGCGCATGACGACGGCGCCTCCCGCCCGTCTTCGGCCGGCGCTACAGCCAGCGCCCCGGGTTCATCAGGCCGGCAGGGTCGAGCGCCTGCTTGATGGTCTTCATCACGGCGAGCGCCACCGGATCCTTGTAGCGTGCCAGCCAGTGCGGCTTGAGCTGGCCGATGCCGTGTTCGGCGGCCAACGTGCCGGCGTGGCGGTACACCAGGTCGTAGACGATCTCGTTGACGCGCGGCTCGTCGGAGAACAGCTCGGCGTTGCCGGGGCGGGTGTAGCTGACGTTGTAGTGCAGGTTGCCGTCGCCGGCGTGGCCGAAGGCGACCACACGTACGCCGGGGAAAGCTGCTTCGAGCGCCGTGCCGGCTTCGTCGAGGAAGGCCGGGATGGCCGAGCTCGGCACGCCGATATCGTGCTTGATGCTGGGGCCGTCGCGTTTCTGCGTCTCCGACATCGCCTCGCGCAGCTGCCACAGCTTCTGGCGTTCCGCCTCGCTCTGTGCCACCACGCCGTCCAGCATGTCCTGTTCCGCGAGCCAGGCCACCAGCCGCTCACCCAGCTCGGCCGAGTCGCCGCTGTCGGAGAGTTCGATCAGCAGTGCCCACGGCGCGGTGAACGGCAGTTGGCCGGGGTGGTATTTGGCCAGCAGGTTCTGGCATACCTCCGACATGATTTCGAAGGTGGTGAGGCGGTCGCCGAAGGCGTCCTTCAGCGCGTTGAGCCAGGCGATCGCGGCGGCGGCGTCCCGGACGCCGACCAAGGCGGTGGCGTGCGCCGTCGGGCGCGCGAACAGCTTGAGCGTGGCGGCGGTGATCAGGCCGAGCTGGCCTTCGGCACCGATGAACAGCTGCTTGACGTCCAGCCCGCTGGTGTCTTTCCGGAGCCCGGACAGCGCGTTGAGGACCTGGCCATCCGGAAGCACCACTTCCAGCCCCAGCGTCAGCTCGCGCATGGTGCCGTAGCGCAGCACCGCGAGCCCGCCGGCGTTGGTGGAAAGATTGCCGCCGATCTGGCAACTGCCCTCCGAGGCCAGCGACAGAGGGAACAGCCGGTCGGCATCGGCTGCCGCCTGCTGCACCGCCGCCAGCGTCATGCCGGCTTCGACGGTGAGGCTGTGGTTGGCGGCGTCGAGCGCGCGCACGCGGTTGAGGCGCTCCAGCGCCACCAGCAACTGGCGGCCGGAACCGTCCGGCGTGGCGCCGCCGCAGGTGGAGGTGTTGCCGCCCTGCGGCACGATGGCGACCTGGTGCGCGCGTGCCAGCCGCACCAGGGCGGCCACCTCGGCGGTGGAGCCGGGGCGCGCCACCGCCAGCGGCCGGCCGTGGTAGCGGCCGCGCTGGTCGGTGGTGTAGCGCGCGGTGTCGGTGTCGGCGGTGAACAGGTTGGCCGAACCGATGACGCCGGCCAGCCGGGCGAGAAAGTCGTTCATGGCGGACCTCAGTCGGGGATGTCCGGCGCCATCAGCTGGTCCGGATGCTGCCAGCCGGGCAGGGCGGCGAGGCGCTCGAGCCAGGCGGCGACGTGCGGCCAATCGCGGATGCTGAGCCCGGCCTCGTCCAGCCACCACAGGTAGGCGCTGGCGCTGAGGTCGGCGATGGTGGGGCCGCTCTCCAGCAGGAAGGGCTGGCGGGCGAACTGGGCGTCCAGCACCGCGAGATCGGCGCAGGTGCGCAGTTCCAGCCAGGCCTCCACCTCGGCCGGGACGCTGGCGAAGCGGCGGTAATAGCGCAGGTTGGGTACCGACAGGCCGATGCGGTTGGCTTCCCAGCCCAGCCATTCGCGGATGCCCTGGCGCTCGCCGGGGCGGCCGGCCAGAACGCCTTCGCTCTCGGCCAGCCATTGCAGGATGGCGTTGGACTGCACCATGGCCACGCCGTCCACCACCAGCGCCGGCACCTCGTCCCAGCGGCTGGCGGCGCGGAAGTCGTCCGGGCGCTCGGCGCGCGGCGCGGCCAGATCGACGTGGCGGTATTCGTGCGAGACATCGCCCAGCATCAGTGCCAGGCGGACTTTGTAGCTGTGGCCGGAAAAGCGGTTGCCGTACAGGGTAAGGGTGCTCATCGTGGTCCGTTCGAAAGGGCGGCGGGGTGGCCCGCCGCGCTGTGGGTGGATGACGTGCCCGCCGGCGTCACTTCTGCCAGTAGGTCTTGACGTTGACGAACTCGTAGAGCCCGAATTCCGACAGCTCGCGCCCGTAGCCGGAGGCCTTGACGCCGCCGAACGGCAGGCGCAGGTCGGAGCTGGTGTGACGGTTGAGGTAGACGCTGCCGGCGTCGATGTCGCGCGCCAGCGTCCAGCCGCGCTCGGTGTCGGCGGTGTAGATCGAGGCGCCGAGGCCGAACGGGGTGTCGTTGGCGAGCCGGATGGCGTCGGCCTCGTCGCGCGCACGCAGGATGCTGGCGACCGGGCCGAACACTTCCTCGTGGTAGACGCGGCAGGCCGGGTTGACGTGGTCGAGTACGGTGGCCGGGTAGTAGAAGCCGGCGCCATGCGGCATCTGGCCGCCGCAGAGCAGGCTGGCGCCGTTGGCGCCGGCGTCCAGCACCTGGGCGTGCAGCGCCTCGCGCAGGTCGGCGCGCGTCAGCGGCGCCAGCGTGGTGGCCCGATGACGCGGGTCGCCGGGGATCAGGCGGGCGGTCTCGGCGAGAAAGGCGTCGACGAAGGCGTCGGCGATCTCGGGCACCACGATCATGCGCTTGGCGGCGTTGCAGCTCTGGCCGGCGTCGCGGAAGCGCGAGTGGCAGGCCTCGCGCGCCGCGGTCTCGATGTCGGCGTCGGCCAGCACGATGAAGGGGTTGCTGCCGCCCAGTTCCAGCACGGTCTTCTTCAGGTGGCGCCCGGCCAGGCTGGCGATGACGCGGCCGGTATGGGTGGAGCCGGTGAACGCCACCGCGTCGGCGGCCTTGATTGCGTCCTCTACCTGGTCGTGCTCGATCCAGGCCGCGTTCAGCACCGCCAGGTTGGCCGAAGCGACGATGTCGAGCAGCTTCTGCGTGCTCTGCGGCACCGACGGTGCCGGCTTCACCAGGCAGGCGTTGCCGGCCATCAGCGCCGGCACGGCGAAGCGCAGCACCTGCCAGATCGGGTAGTTCCACGGCATCACCGCCAGCACCAGGCCCAGGGGCTCGAACGCCACGCCGCTGTGGCTGGCCTGGGTGGGGATGGTCTTGGCGGCCAGCAACCCCGGCGCCAGCTCGGCGTAGTAGCGGATCAGCTGCACCGACTTGTCGATCTCGGCCAGGCACTCGGCGGTGAGCTTGCCGACTTCCAGCGTCACCAGGTCGGCCAGCGCAACGCGCTCGGCGGTGAGGGCGTCGGCCAGCTTCAGCAGCCGTTCGGCGCGCTGGGCCACGGTCAGGCGCGCCCAGGGGTGCTGTGCGGCCTTGAGCCGGGCGATGGCATCGGCGAGTTTGTCTTCGGGCCAGGCGGGACGGGTGAACACCACCTCGCCGTTGGCGGGGTTGCAACTGGTAAAGGCTGTCATGGCAGGGTTGGGAACACGGTAGTGAACATCACTGTAACAAAAAGCCCCGGCCTAGGGCAGCCGGGGCTATGAGCGTAGGCGACGCAGGCGTTCAGGCCGGCGTCAGAGCCTGTGAAAGAAATCGTCGCGAGCGGCCCTCAGCGGAGTGAAGAGCAGCGCAGGGACCGGAATGTACACAAAGTACATGAGGATCATGGCTGAGCGAATCTCCATCGGATACTCGCACGCGCAGAGCAGCGCATGAGCCCCGATCAGGGACGCACAGCCGATTTACTCTCAGGCTCTCAGGCCGGCCGGCTTCTCGCCGTGCAGGAAGTACTGGATGGTCTCCTGCACGCTCTTGATGGCGTCGCCGAACGGCAACGGCTCGGCGCCGCGGAAGAACAAGCCCTTGCTCACCTCGCCACGGAAGGCGGCGGCCAGTTTCAGGTCGATGCAGAACTGGCCGACCTTGGCGAGCCCGTCACGCAGGCCGCACACCGACAGGCAGTTGAGCGCCTGGGTGCAGCGGCGCGGATCGGCTTTGGCATTGGCCTGCAGCTTGTCCAGCCGCTTGAGGTAGCTCTTGAGCCACGGCGTCAGTACGCCGCGCGCCGGCAGTCCGGCCACACTGACGAACTCGACGATATCTTCCGCGCGCGCGCCAGCCAGGGTCTGCTTGAAGTGGGGGTGGGCGTCGCCTTCCTCGGTCACGGCGAAGGCGGTGCCGATCTGCACCGCCGCGGCGCCGTAGTCGGTGAGATAGGTCTGCACCTTCTCGTGGCTGTTGACGCCGCCGGCGACGATGAGCGGAATCTGCTCGCGCTCCAGCCCCAGTGTCTTGAACAACTCGAAGGTCTCGTCCAGCACGCGCTTGAAGTCGAACTTGGCATCCCCGATGTCGTCGAGACGCGCCGCTCCGAGGTGGCCGCCGGCATGTTTGGGATGTTCGATGACGATGGCGTCGGGCAGGCGGTTCTTCTTCATCCAGCGCTTGAGCACGATGCCGATGCCGCGCGCCTCGGACAGGATCGGGATCAGCGCCACGTCGGGATGCCCGGCGGTCATCTCCGGCAGATCGAGCGGCAGGCCGGCGCCCATCACCACCGCGTGCGCGCCCGACTCGCAAGCCTGGCGCACGTAGTCGGCGTGGGCGTCGACTGCTTTCATCACGTTGACGGCGACCAGGCCCTGACCCTCGGCGTTGGCCAGCGCGCCCTTCACCTCGCGGTCGAGCGCGATCAGGTTGAGGCGGTTGAGTTCGTCGGCGCCGCCGGCGCGTTCGCTCTGTTCCATCAGGTCGGGGTGCAGGTGGCGCAGGTCGACGCTGGCGATGGTGCCGACGCCGCCGGCACGGGCCACGGCACCGGCCAGGCTCTTGGCCGAGACGCCGACGCCCATGCCGCCCTGCACGATGGGCAGGAGGGTGCGGCCGCGGATCACGAGGGGGGAGAACGGGTGGATCATGGTGGGGGGATTCTGCTGCGGGGAAAGGTTTTCATTGTAGGGACACATCGAAACGGGGCTTTGACCGCAGTCAAGGAAGGGCCGGCGCTGGGTGTCTCCCGGTGTCTGGAGCCGCTTTCCGCCCGCGGGCCAAGGGAGCGGGCGCCGCGACAAACGTCGCCTGGGCGGCGTGGAGCGGAACCGGTCTCGCTGCCGACCGGGTCCGGCATTGGCTGGGCAAGGTGGCACCGCGTCGCGGCGGCGTCATGCTGTGCCCCATTCGGCCTGCCGCTGCGCGAGGGAGGGGCGTGGTCGCCTGGTGATACCGTATCTCAATGCTGGCGGTAGTCGAAATCGGCGAAGCGCCACGCCACGTCCTGCAGGTTGCCGGGCCAGCCGGCGGGCCACGGCGTGGGTAGCGGCGCCGGTGGCCGGATCGCCTGCCAGCGGTAGTGACGCACGCCGTCGGCCGCCAGCTCCTCGGCCAGTCGGGCCAGCGCCGCCGCGTCGTGCCAGTGCGGGTGGATCGAGGTGCGGCACTCGTAGGCGACGCCGCTCGCCAGCAGCAGCTCGAGGCTGCGGCGCGCGGCGCGGCCGCTGCCGGGCACGCCAGTCAGCGCATCGTAGCCGGCCCACTCGGTCTTGACGTCGAAACCAACCCAGTCGAGCAGCGGCAGCGCTTCGGCCAACCTAGCCGGGTACGCCCCGCCGCTGTGCAGCCCGGTGGCGAAGCCAAGCGCGCGCACCTCGGCCAGCAGCGCCGGCAGCGCCGCCTCGGCCAGCGGTTCGCCGCCCGAGAACACCACGCCGTCGAGCAGGCCGCGCCGGCTCTCCAGCCACTCGCGCAGCGCCGGCCAGTCGGTTTTGCCGTCGCGGCGCCGCCACAGCTGCGGGTTGTGGCAGTAGCCGCAGCGCCACGGGCAGCCGGCGAGGAAGATCACCGCGACCAATTTGCCCGGCCAGTCGCAGGCCGAGAACGGCTCCAGCCCGCCGATGCGCGCCGCCTTAGCCGGCTTCACGCTCATCGAAGTGCAGGCGTTCGTTGAACTCGCCCTGTTTGCCGATGTTGAATGCCGCTACCGGACGGTGGTAGCCCATCACGCGGGTCCACACCTCGCAACGGGTGCGTTCGCTGTCGTCCAGCACGGTGTCGAAATGGCGTTGTTCGGACAGATTGCTCATGGTGTTGCCTTTCTTCAGGGTGAAAAGGTTGGCGAAGCTGAGGGATATGGCCTGGGCCTGAATCAGTAGGCAAGCGAGCCAAAGCAGGTTGAGTGTCGCCGGAGCACAGGAACCGGAATGGACACGGAGTCCATGAGGATTCCGAGCACCGCCGACGCTCAAGATGCGCAGGCGTAGCTGCCTAATGAACAGGCCCTCAGCCTTGGCGGCGCCGCTTCTCCGCCAGCAGCTCCGCGTCGCAGCGCGGGCAGAACTCGTGGTGGCCCGACAGGTAGCCGTGTTTCGGGCAGATCGAGAAGGTCGGCGTGATGGTGATGTAGGGCAGGCGGAACCCCGCCAGCGCGCGCTTCACCAACTGGCGGCAGGCCTCCGGACTCGACACCGCCTCGCTCATGTAGAGGTGCAGCACGGTGCCGCCGGTGTACTTGCGCTGCAGCGCCTCCTGCCGCGTCAGCGCCTCGAACGGGTCGTCGGTGAAGCCCACCGGCAGCTGGCTGGAGTTGGTGTAGTAGGGCTGCTCGGCCGTGCCGGCCTGCAGGATGTCGGCGAAGCGCTTCTTGTCTTCTTTGGCGAAGCGGTAGGTGGTGCCTTCCGCCGGCGTCGCCTCCAGGTTGTAGAGATGACCGGTCTGTTCCTGGAACGCCAGCATCTGCTCGCGGATGTGGTCGAGGTAGCGGCAGGCGAAATCGTGCCCCCAGGCGCTGGCGATGTCGTCGCGGTTGGCGGTGAAGTTGCGGATCATCTCGTTGATGCCGTTCACCCCCACCGTGCTGAAGTGGTTGCGCAGCGTGCCCAGGAAGCGCTTGGTGTAGGGGTAGAGGCCCTCGTCGATCAGGCCCTGCACCACGCGGCGCTTCTCCTCCAGCGTGTCGCGCGCCAGCGCCATCAGGCGGTCGGTTTCCGCCAAGAGGCCGGGCAGGTCGCCCTTGAAACGGTAGCCCAGGCGCGCACAGTTGAGCGTCACTACGCCCACCGAGCCGGTCTGCTCGGCGCTGCCGAACAGGCCGTTGCCGCGCTTCAACAGCTCGCGCAGGTCGAGCTGCAGGCGGCAGCACATGCTGCGCACCATGTGCGGCTCGAGGTCGGAGTTCACGAAGTTCTGGAAGTAGGGCAGGCCGTACTTGGCGGTCATGGCGAACAACAGCTCGGTGTTCTCGCCGTACCAGTCGAAATCCTTGGTGATGTTGTAGGTCGGGATCGGGAAGGTGAACACCCGCCCCTTGGCGTCGCCCTCCAGCATCACCTCGATGTAGGCGCGGTTGATCAGCGCCATCTCGCGCGCGCAGTCGCCGTAGGTGAACGGCATCTCCTCGCCGCCGATCAGCGGGATCTGCTCGCGCAGGTCTTCCGGGCACAGCCAGTCGAAGGTGAGGTTGGTGAACGGCGTCTGCGTGCCCCAGCGGCTCGGCACGTTGAGGTTGTAGATCAGCTCCTGGATGCACTGCTTGACCTGCTCGTAGGAGAGATCGTCTTTTTTCACGAACGGCGCGAGGTAGGTGTCGAAGGAGCTGAACGCCTGCGCCCCGGCCCATTCGTTCTGCAGCGTGCCGAGGAAATTGACGATCTGGCCGCAGGCCGACGACAGGTGGCGCGGCGGCTGCGACTCCACCTTGCCCGGCACGCCGTTGAAGCCCATTTGCAGCAAGGTGCGCAGCGACCAGCCGGCGCAGTAGCCCGACAGCATGTCCAGATCGTGGATGTGGAAGTCGCCCTCGCGGTGCGCGCGGGCGGCCTCGGCGCTGAATACCTTGGCGAGCCAGTAATTGGCAGTCACCTTGCCGGCCACGTTGAGAATCAGCCCGCCCAAGCTATAGCCCTGGTTGGCGTTGGCTTGCACGCGCCAGTCGGCGCGGCTCAGGTATTCGTCGATGGAGGCGACGGCGTCGACCGGGGCGACAGGGTGGTCAGAAAGGCGGGCTGCTTCAGTCATGGCTCAACATATGGTGTTTGTTTCGTTGATGTGCACTATAAATGGTGGAATGACGCTCGGGTGCGCGATGCGGGAATCCCTTGACGTGGATCAAGCGGAAAACCGCATCATGTTGTGTCGGCGAAATGAAAAAGGCACAGCATGCTGTGCCTTTTTGGGGTGTGGCCGGCAGGCCGGGTGGAACGGAGCGCAAGCCATCACCGCCAATACCGATCAATGGATGTCGATGCTGGCGGGCAAGGCCGCATGACTGGGCCGGGTAACGTAGAAGCGCAGGAGGGGTGAAGTAAAGCGGAACCCGTCGACCGCTATCGACGGGTTCCGGCACAGACAGAGCAAGTGAGCGCCGCGTTGCGAAGGAATAATGTCTTCACTCATCCTGCAAACTGGCTCAGAACCTGTTCAGGATCTGTCGCGAGCGGCCCTCAGTGGGGTGAAGAGCAGCGCAGAAACCGGAATGTACTGGAGTACATGAGGGTTTCGCATCGCTGAGCGAATCTCTGCGTGCCCATCTTCGATGTGCCCAGCGATAGATTCGCACGCAGTGCACATGCGCCCCGATCAGGGGCGCGCGGCAGGATCGTGCTCAGGCTCTCAGCGCTCGGCGTAGACGAAGCGTTTCCCCGCCTTGTCGAAGGCGTACACCTTGTACGCCACCTTGCCCATGCCCTCCATGCCCGGGCTGCCCGGCGGCATGCCGGGCACGGCGAGGCCGACGAGGTTCTTCGGCTTGTCGTGCAGCACCTTCTGCACCAGATCGGCCGGCACGTGGCCTTCGAAGGTGTAGCCGCCGATGCGCGCGGTATGGCAGGCGCCCATGTCGGAGGGGACGCCGAAACGCGAACGCACGCTGGCGAGTTCGCGGCTCGGCTCTACCTGCAGCGTGATGCCCTTGCCTTGCAGATGCTCGGCCCAGGCCGTGCAGCAGCCGCAGTTGGGGTCCTTGTACAGCGTGCCCTGGGCGGCCAGAGCGTGGCCGGAGAAGATCAGTGCGCCGATCACGGCGAGTCGTTGCGGAGTATTCATGGTCGATAGCTGTCCTGAGAGGGAGAACCTGGCGGCCCGGTGGCGGGCCGCCGCGTGCTGGATTCGCTTGCCTGCTCAGGCGACCGGGGGGCGGGTGGCCACCGGCGGGATGAACTGTGCCTCCCCGCCGCATTCGTGTCCCACCTGCACCGCCCCGGACGAGGCCCGCCGTACTTCTCCGACATCGGCATGGGCAGCTGTTGCGTAAAAATGACAGCACGCTGCTGCATCGGACGGCAGCGCCCGGTGGCGGCAGCCGGCATCAGCCGTCTCCATGCAGGACGCTGCCGTACTGCCATGGCACGCCTCCGGCGGTGCGCTTTGCGCCAGGGTGGAGAGCGGCAAGGCCAGCCACACAGTCAGTACCAGCAGCAGCAAGGGGCGGAGGAATTTCATGCGGTCATCGTAGCGCAGGTGAGGCTTGCCGGGCTTGAGCTGGCACAAATCATTTCAATCTTCATTGTTTTCAAAGAATGGTGTAACCTTTTTAAAGAAATACCCAATTAATTTTCGTCAGCCCCTCAGCTCGACGCCGGACGACCCCGCCCGGGGCCCGCAGGGGCCGGCCCTAGCATGGAATCCGTAGCGCATGGATACCTTGAAGGCACTGATGGTCTTTATGACCACCGCCGAAAACGGCAGTTTCTCCGACGCGGCGCGCAAGCTCGGCGTCTCTCCCGCCGCCATCAGCCAGAGTATCGCCCGGCTCGAACAGGAACTGGAAGTCCGCCTGTTCAACCGCACCACGCGCCAGCTGACGCTGACCGAGGACGGCCGGCGTTTCTACGCGCAATGTCGCGGCCCGGTGAACAATCTGGACGCGGCCATTAACCAGCTCAAGGCGAGCCGCGACGAGCCGGCCGGGCATCTGCGCATCAGCCTGCCCAACTCCTTCGGCCGGCACTTCATCCTGCCGCTGATGGGCGAGTTTTGCCAGCGTCACCCCAAGATCCGCGTGTTCTTCGGCCTCGACGACCATTTCAGCGACCTGATCGAGGACGGCTACGACGTCGGCGTGCGCGTCGGCATGATGCCGGACTCGCGCCTGTCGGCGCGCCACCTGGCGCAACTGCCGCTCTACACCGTGGCGTCGCCCGAATACTGGAACAAGAACGGCCGTCCGCAGAAACCCGACGATCTGGCCAACCACAACTGCATCAACTACCAGTTCCCGACCTCCGGCCGACTGTGCAAGTGGGAGTTCGAGCGCGACGGCGAGCGTATCCCACTCGAGGTCAACGGCATCTACACCCTGAACGACATCGAGGCGGTGTGCGAAATGGCACGCCTGGGCTTCGGCGTGGCGCAGGTGCCGGGTCACGAGGCGATGCCTTACCTGCGCAGCGGCGAACTGGAGGCGGTGCTGACCGACTTCATTTCGCTGGAACGTTCGATCTACATCTGCTTCCCGCACCGCGAGCACATCGCTCCGCGCACCCGGGTCTTCGTCGACTATGTGGCGGAGAAACTGGCCGAACATCCCGACATCGTCGCCGATCTCCCCGGTCTGGATCTGACTGCCAAGCGAGAGGCGGCGCAGCACTGAGCTGACGCGCCAGCCCGATCGCATGCCCGGCCTGGCCGGGCTTTTTTCTGCCCGTGGCAAACGGCCAAGCCCGCATTGTCGAGTATTTTCGACGCGTGTATCGTGATGACAGGCGGGTGGCCCTTCCTCGGCCCGTCTGGAAAACGATTGCAACAGGTGCACCATGGACCGTCCTCTCGAACACACCCACTCCTACTACGCCGCCTCGCGCAACCCGGCGCCGGACCGTCCCGTACTGCGCGGCGCGCATCACTGCGACGTGTGCGTGATCGGGGCCGGCTACACCGGCCTGTCTGCGGCGCTGCACCTGGCCGAGCACGGCTACCGGGTCATGGTGCTGGAGGCGGCGCGGGTCGGCTGGGGCGCCTCCGGCCGCAATGGCGGGCAGATCGTCAACAGCTACAGCCGCGACCTGGACGTGATCGAGCGCCGCCACGGCAAGGCCGCCGCCGCCGCGCTGGGGAGCATGGCGTTCGAGGGCGGCAGCATCATCCGCGAGCGGGTCGCCAAGTACGGCATCCGGTGCGACCTGAAGCAGGGCAACGTGTTTGCCGCCCTGACCGGCAAGCAGCTCGATGAACTGGAGGCCAAGCAGCGTTTGTGGGAGCGCTTCGGCCACACCGGACTGCGGATCATCGATCAGGCCGGCATGAAGGATATCGTCGGCTCCGGGCAGTACGTCGGCGCGCTGCTCGACAACTGGGGCGGCCACCTCCACCCGCTCAACCTGGCCTTGGGCGAGGCGGCGGCGCTGGAGTCGCTGGGCGGGCAGATTTTCGAGCAGTCGGCGGTGCTGAGCGTGGAGCGTGCGGAGCCGGCCGTGGTGCGTACCGCCGAAGGCCAGGTGAGCGCGCGTTTCGTGATCGTGGCGGGCAACGCCTACCTCGGAAACCTGCTGCCCGAGTTGGCCGAAAAGACGCTGCCGTGCGGCACCCAGGTGATCGCCACCGAGCCGCTGCCGGCCGAACTGGCGCGTGCGCTGCTGCCGGGAGACCACTGCGTCGAGGACTGCAATTTCCTGCTGGATTACTACCGCCTGACCGCCGACAAGCGCCTGCTGTACGGCGGCGGCACGGTGTACGGCGCGCGCGACCCGGGAGAGATCGTGCGCCTGATCCGACCCAAGATGCTCAAGACTTTCCCGCAGCTGGAAGACGTCAAGATCGAGTTCGGCTGGACCGGCAACTTCTCGCTGACGCTGTCGCGTCTGCCGCAGGCCGGCCGCCTCGGCAACAACATCTACTACTCGCAGGGCTGCAGCGGCCACGGCGTGACCTACACCCATCTCGCCGGCCGCCTGCTGTCGGAGGCGATTCGCGGCCAGAGCGAACGCTTCGATGCCTTCGCCCGTCTGCCGCATTACCCCTTCCCTGGCGGGCGGCTGTTCCGCGTGCCGATGCTGACGATGGGGGCGTGGTATTACAGCCTCCGCGACCGGCTTGGGATGTGACGCCGTCCTGCCGCGGCCTGCCCGGCACGCGGCCAGGCCGGTGTGAGCCGTGTGGCGCGCGGCATGGCATGCCGAACCCCTGCGGCGCGGACAAGTCCTTCCGGAGTCCTGGGGTAGGTCGTCAGCGCCGGTCGAAACGTGCCGCCAACTCCCCCGGTGTCATCGGCTTGGCGATGGAGTGGCCCTGCGCCGCCGGGATGCCCAGCGCCTGCAGCAGCTCGCGCTGGGCCGGTGTCTCGACGCCGGCGGCCAGGAGCCGGATGCCCAGCGCCCGCGTGAGCTGCGCGGTGGCGGTGATGATAGCCTGATCGCGCGGCGAGTCGGCGAGGGTCTTGACCAGCGCCTGTCCGATCTTCAGCGTGCTGATCGGGAAGCGGCGCAGGATGGTGAGTTCGCCCAGTTCGCTGCCGAAGTCGTCCAGCGCCAGCCTTAGTCCCATCATGCCCAGGCAGTGCAGGTTTTCGATGACCTTGGTGTTGTGCTGGTCGAGCGCCGCTTCGTGGAACTCCAGCTCGATCAGCGCCGGCGGTATGCCGTAGTGTTTCAGCATATAGTCCAGTTTGCCGGGCAGCTTGTCGTCGGCCAGCTGGCGGGCCGACAGGTTGATCGAGAGCGGGCAGGCACTGTCGAGCCAGCCCTCCACCAGCCAGGCCGCCCGCTGGCGACAGGCCAGTTCGATGCTGCGCTCGCCAAACGCCACGATCAGGCCGTTTTCTTCCAGTTGCGGCAGGAAGGTCCCCGCTGCCTGCACCGGCTGTCCCGGCGGCTGCCAGCGCAGCAGTGCCTCGATCCCGACCAGCCGCCCGTTGTGCAGATCCTGTTGCGGTTGGTAGAGCAGGAACAGCTGCTGCTCGACGAGGGCCTGCCGCAGCTGCTGCTCGCGGCGCAGCCGTTCCTGGACGCGCTGGTTCATTTCCGTGGTGAAGAAGTGGTAGAGGTGGTGCCCATCTTCCTTGGCGCGGTACATCGCCACGTCGGCGGCCTCCATCAGGCTGGTGACGGTGCGGCCGCAGTCAGGGAAAGTGGCAATCCCGATGCTGGCCCGGATCGTGATGGCGTCGTCGTCGATCTGCAGCGGCGGCTCCAGCGCCGCAATGATGCGCTGGGCGCTGTAGGCGGCACGGTCGGGGCTTTCCAGCTGTTCCAGAATGATGATGAACTCGTCGCCGCCGAGCCGGGCGATATGGTCCTCGCGGCGCAGGCAACCGCGCAGCCGCTCGGCCACTTGCTGCAGCACGATGTCGCCGACCTTGTGGCCGAGACGGTCGTTGATTTCCTTGAAGCGGTCGAGGTCGAGAAACAGCAGTCCCAGCCCCTGGTGCGAGCGCTCGGCGTGGCTCAGCACCTTTTCCAGCATGATGGTGAAGCCGTTGCGGTTGAGCAGCCCGGTCAGGTAGTCGGTCAGGGCTTGCTGGCGCAGCTGGCTCTCGGTTTCCAGCTGCTGGCGGATGTCGCGGAAGATCACCACCAGCCCCTGTTGCTGCCCACCCATCGGCGAGCAGCGCAGCGATACCGGCAGCGGCGGCCGCCCCGGCGGGTACAGCATGGTTTCCTCGTGCAGCACTTCGACATTGTCGCGGCAGGCGATGGCGAACGGGCTGCTGTCCCAGTCGGTTGCCCGGTCGCTCTCGTGGAACAGCTGCTGTATCGGGTAGCCGACCAGGTGTTCGGCCGACATGCCGAGCAGGTTCTGGGTGGCGGGGTTGGCGAAGCGGACGATGCCATCGGGGCTGACGCCGATGACGCCCTCGCCGGCGGAGCTCAGCAGCGACTGGTAGTAATCGCGCTGTTCATCGAGCCGTTGGTAGGCGCTCAGCAGCTGCCGTTTCTGCTGATCGTACTCCAGCAGGAGGCGCACCTTGCTGCGCAGCGTCAGCGGGTCGAACGGCTTGACCAAGTAGTCGATGGCGCCGCAGCTGTAGCCGCGCTGGATGTCCTGTTCTTCGCACATCGCCGCCGTGATGAACAGGATGGGGGTGCTGCGGGTCTGGCGCCGGCCGCGGATCAGCATCGCCACTTCGTAGCCGTCCATGCCCGGCATCGAGACATCGAGCAGGATCACCGATACCGGCTGGGTGAGCAGGTACTTGAGCGCCTCCTCCCCCGAGCCGAGCGACACCACCTGGCAGGGCAGGGGCTCCAGTACCACTTCGATGACACGCAGATTGACCGCCTTGTCGTCGATCGACAGCACGACCGGCAGTCGTTCTGACTTGGCGGCGGCGGGGGTTCCGGTATCGTGGCGGGGGGCGATCAGGTCTGCGTGAGCCATTGGTCGATCATCCTAAGCAGTTCCTTGCTGTCTACCGGCTTGGGCAGGTAGTCGTTGGTGCCGGCTTGCAGGCATTTGGCCTTGTCGTCCTTCATCGCGTAGGCGGTGACCGCGATGATCGGCCGCTCGAAACGCAGTTCGTTACGCAGGCGGCGAGTGGTTTCATAGCCGTCCAGCACCGGCATCGCCATGTCCATCAGCACGAGCTGAATGCCCGGGTTCTGTTCGATCTGGGCCAGGGCTTCTTCGCCGTTGATGGCGGTCAGCACGTTGAACTGGCGCTCTTCCAGCACGCTGCTCATGGCGTAGATGTTGCGGATGTCGTCGTCCACCAGCAGCAGCGTGGCGCGCTCCCGGTTTGCGGCGTTGCCCGCCGCGGCCTTGCCTCCCGGATCGGACACCTGATCGAGGAAGGTGCGGATGGCGTGCGACAGCTTGAGTTCGTTGGCGGCGCCCTTGGTGAGCACCACGGCGCTGTATTCGTTCATCGCCTGCAGGGTGTCGCGGTCGAGATCCATGCCGGTGTTGATGATGATGCGCAGCTGGCTGAGGCCGGGCTGGCTGCTGATCCACTGCAGCAGCTCGAAGCCGCTGCCGCCGGGCAGGTTGAGGTCGATCACGGCGCAGGCGAAGGTCTGCTGCAGCAGCAGGTTCTTGGCCTCGAGCACGTTGCCGCAGCACTGCGGCGTGCCGCCCAGCTGCTCGATCAGGGCCTGGTAGTGCTCCCGTTCCACCAGGTTGTCTTCGACCAGCAGCACCTGCCCCGGACGGTGGCCGAGCTCGGCGTGCAGTTCGCGGAACACCCGCGCCAGGGTGCTCTGGTCGACCGGCTTGACCAGGTAGTCCTGGATGTCGAGCTGCTCGTGCAGCTCGCTGCGATCGAGACAGGAGATGATGTGGACCGGCGCATGCCGCGTGGCAGGGGTGCCCCGCACCTGGCGCAGCAGCTCCCAGCCGTTCATGTCGGGCAGCAGGATGTCGAGGATGAAGGCGGCCGGCGGGTGCTGGCGCATCTCCTGCAAGGCCTCGATGCCGGTGTTGGCGATGCGCGTCTTGAAGCCCGACTCCATCGCCTTGTTCATGATGATGCGCGCGAATTGCTGGTCGTCTTCCACGACCAGCACGTCGCTGCGGCTGCTGGCCTTGGCCGGGGGGATCACGACATGCGGTTCCGGCGGCAGCGCGATTTCCTTCACGCCACCGCCGGCCGGATGCACCGGCAGGTACAGCACGAAGGTGCTGCCGAGCCCGAGTTCGCTGCGCACGTCGATGGTGCCGCCCAGGAGGTGGGCCAGCTGGCGCGAGATGCTGAGCCCGAGGCCGCTGCCGCCGAATTGGCGTTTGCTGCCCTGTTCGAGCTGTTCGAAGGCCTCGAAGATGCGGTCCAGCTTGTCGGACGGCATGCCGCAGCCGGTATCGGTCACGGCGATGGCCAGAGTGTGTTGCGGCAGGCTGTCCATGCCGGGCGGCACGCTCTGCGGCTGGTAGACGCGCAGGTGCACCGAGCCATGGTCGGTGAACTTGAAGGCATTGGACAGCAGGTTTTTCAGGATCTGGAACAGTCGTGTGGCGTCGGTGATCAACACGTCGCCGGCACTGTCTTCCTTGGTGGTCTGGAACGTCAGCTGGCGGTTTTCCGCCACCGGCAGGAAATTCTGGCGCAGCGTGGTGATCAGGTCGTTCACCAGCACCTTTTCGCGGTTGAGCGTCATGCGTCCGGCTTCGATCTTGGACAGGTCGAGAATGTCGTTGATCAGCGCCAGCAGGTCCTTGCCGGAGCGGTTGATGATGGTGGCGTGCTCCACCTGCTTGGCGGTGAGGTTGCCCTGGCGGTTTTCCGCCAGCTGGTCGGCGAGGATCAGGATGCTGTTGAGCGGGGTGCGCAGCTCGTGCGACATGGTGGCCAGGAATTCGGTCTTGTAGCGGTTGGCGCGCGAGATCTGCTCGGCCTGTTCGCGCAGGCGCAGTTCGGAGAGCTTGCGTTCGGAGATGTCGATGATGGAGCACACCGTCTGCACGCCTTCCTCGGTGAGCATGGTGGAGAGCCCGATCTCGACCGGGATTTCCCTCCCGTCCTTGCACAGCGCGAACAGCTCGCGCCCTTCGCCCATCTGGCGCGGCTTGGAGTCGGCCTTGAAGGCCTGGCGCAGCATCGGGTGATGCTTGCGGAAGCGTTCCGGCAGCAGCATCTCGATGGTCTTGCCCTGCAGCTCTTCCGGCGAGTAGCCGAAGTAGCGTACGGCGGCGGGGTTGCTCATGGTGATGAAGCCCTGCTGGTCCACCGCCAGCATGGCGTTGGGCGCCGACTGGATCACGGCGCGGAAGTGTTCTTCGCGTTTCTTGGCGGCGGCGGCACTGGCGTCGCTGATGGCGGCTTCGCGGCGGCGGGTGAACAGGATGCTGCCGATGAACACGCTCAGCAGCAGGCTGGCCAGGAGGCCGAGGCCCATCACCCACAGGTAGCGCGTGCTGGCCGTGCTGCGGTCGAATTCGGGGTCGCTGGCGATGTCGAGCAGCCAGGGGTGGCCCCCCAGCCGGTAGTGGCGCTGCACATGGTAGCGGCCGGTGCCCTGGCGCGCGGTGCCGTACATCAGGCTGGCGGGGAGAGCCTCGTTGCCGTCGTAGATGCGCAGGTTCAGCAGGGCGGCGCCATCGCCGAAAATACCCTGCATCAGATCCCCCATGCGGAAGGTGGCGAATACCCAGCCTTGCAACGCGGCGCGGCGCGCCTCGACGCTGCCCTGCGCTGCGCCCTTGCGGTATAGCGGCCAGTACATCAGGAAGGCATTGGGATCCTTCGAGCTGCTCTGCAGCAGCGGCACGACCTTGCCGGTCACCGCCGGTGCGCCGCTGTCGACCGCCTGGTCCATGGCGTTGCGCCGTGTCGTTTCGGTATACATGTCGAGGCCCAGCGCGGTTTCGTTGCGCGGCGTCGGGGGGTAGAGGTAGCGGATGGCGGTGTAGCCGGCGCGCGGGGCGTCTGGATGCAGACGGAAACCCGGCCGCTCCTGCTGCATGCGGCTCAGGTAGGACGGCAGCGCGGCCGGGGCGAGCCGGTCCACGTAGCCGAGGGACGCCAGGCCGGGGTAGTGCTGGCTCAGCTGCAGCGTGGAGAGATAGTCGTTGAATTCTTGCCGGCTGACGTCGCCGCTGGCCTGGAACAGGCCGACCACGCCGTGCAGCACCAAGTGGTAGGACTGCATGCGCTCGTTGATGGCGGCTTCGACCTGGCCGGCCTGGTGATCGAAACGCTGGCGGGCGAGGTTGTCGTCCTGGTGGGCGATCAGGTTGGCGACCAGCAGCGAACCGCCGGCCGTCAGGAAGAACAGCAGGGCAACGGGGAGCAGGATGCCGCGCAGCATTCCCGGGTCGGGTAGCAGGCCGGTGAGTCGCTTCGGAAAAGGCATGGCGCACCTCATGTCCGGGCCGCGCAGTGTCCGCTGCGCCATTGGCCGTGGTCGGGTCCGGGAGAGGGGGGCGCGGGGATGCGCCTCCCTCGCGAGCCGGGCATGCTTTGAGCATAGCAAGGCGAGGCGTTTTAACCAGTGATTGTTTGTCCTGCGTGTGGGCGGGAGGGGAGGGAGACGCCGCCGTCAGCGGCGTCACCGGGGGAGATGGGTGAGGCTCAGCTCGCCATGAAGCGCGCGAGCGGGGTTTCGTGCCAGTCGACGCTGTCGAGCAGGTTCTTGACGATGAGGCCGAGCTCGGTGTCGCCTTCGATGCTCAGCTTGCGGTTGAAGAATAGCGTGTCCGGGTCTTCCTCGCGCAGCATCATGCGCGCGAAGTCGGCGACGTTGGCCGACAGGCGCAGGTCGGGCTCGCCGGGCTGGCGGTCGAGGATGAAGCGGCGGCTGTCGGCGGCGAAGCGCAGACTCACGCCGGCGTCGACGAGGCGCACCTCGAAGCGACGCTCGGCCAGGAGTTCCATGTCGGCGGGCAGCACGCCGCGCTTCACCAGCTGGTTGAGGCTGGTCACTAGAAGCCAGGCCGGCGGGGTGGCCGGAAGCCGGCCCAGCAGGCGGGCGAGACGGGTGGGGACGGTCAGTTCAGGCACGCGCATGATCGGCTCCCTGGGTGTTGACGATGCCGGGCTGGCTCAGCCAGTAACCGTCGACCAGCGGGTCCCGGCTCTGTGCCGCGAGCCCGGAGAGCAGCTCGCCGGCAGCGGCCTGGCCGTCGATGACGGCGCGGAACGCCTGCAGCACTTCGGCGCAGTGCTGCGCCTGCGGGCTGACGCGCACCGCGTTGACGCCGGCGGCCGCCATGCCCGCCAGGTGCGGCAGCAGCGACTGGCAGCCGGCCGACATGGTCTGGATGCCGTTGATGGTGAGGAAATCCTGACCGTCGCGCGTGGTCAGCGTGAGGCCGTCCGGGTGGTCGAGGCAGCGGAACTGGCAGTCGTCCTTGTTGAGGTTGTAATGGCGCGCGGTGAAGCAGCGTGCCGAGAACGCCAGCGGCAGCTTGCCCCAGGCGAACACTTCGGTCTCGATCGCCGGGGCGTGTTGCAGCACCTCGGCCAGCGTGGCGCGGTCCATTTCCACCGGCGGCAGCCAGCGGTAGGCGCCGAGGCGTTGCATCAGCGCCAGCGTCTCGCCGTTATAGATGTTGAGGTGCGGGCCGGCGACGAAGGGCAGGCGCTGCTCGCGCGCCAGCCGTGCCGCGCCGAGGTCGTTGGCCTCGATGCGCACGCGGCCGTTGTCGATCAGCTTGCGCAGGCGCTTGAGGTCGGATTCGCTTTCCAAGAGCGCCTGGCTCGACAGCACGGCTTCCTTGCCGGCGTCGGCCAGGTCGTGCGCCAGGCCGATCCAGTCCTGGGTGCGCAGCTGCTGGCGGCGCGAGCACACTACTTCGCCCAGGTAGATGGTGTCGACCGGCCAGGCCGCGGCTTCGCTGTAGAAGTTGAAGATTTCGTCGCGCGACCAGAAGAACAGCACCGGTCCGAGGGTGAGCTTGAGATTCAGGGGGGTCATGGTCGTCGGTTCCATCATTTCCACGGGCGGTTGTAGGCGCCCAGCGTCTGCTGCTGGCCTTCCGACAGCTTGCCCAGTTCCTGCTGCCAGGCGGGGCGCACGCTGAAGCGTTGCGCTTCGCGGCCGGCGGCGTCGAGCGCGGCGCGCAGCGTGCGCGTCACCTGGCTGACGTAGGCGGGGCTGCGCTGGCGGCCTTCGACCTTGATCGCCGCCACGCCGATGTCGATGATCTGCGGCAGCATGGCCATCACGTTGAGGCTGGTCGGCTCTTCCAGCGCGTAGTAGGTGTCGCCCTGCACCGCGAAGCGGCCCTTGCACAGCGTCGGGTAGCCGGCCGGCTCGTCCTTGCCGTACTGGTCGATCAGCACGCCACCCAGGCGCGCGTCGAGCGAGGTTTCGCCGTGTTCCCAGCGCACGTGCTTGGCGGGCGAGCACACGCCGTGGGTGTTGGGGGATTCGCCGGTGGCGTAGGACGACAGCAGGCAGCGGCCTTCCACCATCACGCACAGGCTGCCGAAGCCGAACACCTCGATCTCGACGTCGGTGTGCTCGATGACGTGGCGCACCTGGTCGAGCGTCAGCACGCGCGGCAGCACGGCGCGGCGGATGCCGAACAGCTCGCGTGCCAGGTTGACGGCTTCGTAGTTGGTGGCCGAACCCTGTACCGATAGGTGCAGGCGCAGGTCGGGGTGACGGCGCACGGCGTAGTCCATCAGGCCGAGATCGGCCAGGATCACGGCGTCGACGCCGAGGTCGGCGGCCTCGTCGATGGCGCGGTGCCAGCGCGACACGTTGCCGCCCTGGGCGTAGGTGTTGATCGCCATCAGCACCTTGCGCCCGCGCGCGCGGGCGTAGTCGATGCCGGAGCGGGCGCTCTTGTCGTCGAAGTTGAGCCCGGCGAAGTTGCGGGCGTTGGTGTCGTTCTTCAGGCCGATGTAGACGGTATCGGCGCCGTTGTCGACCGCCGCCTTGAGGGCGGGGAGACTGCCGGCGGGGCACACCAGTTCGGGCAGGGTCATGATCGGTTAACGCCAGGAAACGTAAACCGGGGGACAGTAGCAGAGCGGGGCGGTGGGGCCATTGCTCTGGGTCAAGCTTCGGCCAAGAACCTGTCCCATTGGGCGGCTGTGCCTTGGCATCTTGAACGCCGGCGGGCTGCGTGCGCATCCATTGCTGAACAAATCCCTGCGTGCCAATCTTTGATTGGCACAGCGAGAGATTGGCACACAGAGATGCGCTCAGCGATGCGGAATCCTCATGGACTCCGTGTCCATTCCGGTTTCGGTGCTCCGGTGGCGTTCAACCTGCCTTGGCTCTGAAACAGGCTCTTCTCACAGTGGCCAGATCATCTTGGTCTTGGCGATCAGCACGATCCACAGCACGGTGGCGAGCGCGGCGGCGAAGGCCGTGGTGCGGATGGCCTTGGTGCGGCCGCGCTTGAGCGCCACGGTGCCGAGCCCGATGTAGACCAGCAGCAGCACGATCTTGGCCATCAGCCAGTCCTGCTGGGTGGGCAGGAAGTGGGCCTGCACGGCGAGCGTGATGCCCAGCGTCAGGAGCAGGGTGTCGACCACGTGCGGCAGGATGCGCAGCGGCTTGGCGCGCAGCAGCGGCGAATCGGCCAGCATCAGCCCGCCGCGCACGGTGAACAGCAGGATGGAGAGGTAGGCGCAGCCCATGTGGGCGTGCTTGATGAGGGTGTACGTCGACATGTTTTTTCCCGCATTAGGCGGCTCTGCCTTTGCATCTTGAGTGCCGGCGGTTCTGCGTGCCAATCCATCGCTGAGCCAATCTTTGCGGGCAAATTTTTAGATTTGCCCAGCGATAGATTGGCGCGCAGGGATTGGCTCGGCGATCAGGAATCCTCATGGACGCCGTGTCCATTCCGGTTCCTGCGCTCCGACGGCACTCAACCTGCTTTGGCTCGCTCGCCTATTGGTATTAGGTTCTGGTGACTGCGTTGTGACGCAGTGACGGAGCGGCGGTTCCCGGATGGTACACTGAATGCCTTCTTTTCCAAGCATCCGTCATCGCCATGCTGCACCTCTACCAGTCCAACCGCCTCGAAGCGCTGGGGGAACTGTTCACCGGCATGAGCCGCGCCATGCCCCTGTCCGACCCGTTCCAGCCGGAGACGGTGCTGGTGCAGAGCCGCGGCATGGGGCGCTGGCTGACGCTGGAGCTGGCCGGGCGCGCCGGCATCGCCGCCAACCTCGATTTCGTGCTGCCGGCGGCCTTCGCCTGGCGCCTGATGCAGGCGGTGCTGCCGGGGCTGCCGCGAAAGTCGTCGTTCGCGCCCGAGGTGCTGCAGTGGCGGCTGCTGGAATTGCTGCCGACCCTGCACGGCGCGCCGTTCACGCCGCTCGAACGCTACCTGGAGGGCGGTGAGGCGGCGGGCTTCGAGCTCGCCGGCAAGATCGCCGACATCTTCGACCAGTACCTGGTGTTCCGCCCGGACTGGATTCGCGCCTGGGAGCGCGGCGAGCTGCTGGACCTGGGCGAGGATGAAGCGTGGCAGGCGGCGCTGTGGCAAAGGTTGGCCGAAACCGACCCCGGCCGCCACCGCGTGCGCCTGCTCGACGACTTTCTCGGTGGCCTGCGCCCGGAGCACCTGCCGGAGCGCGTCAGCCTGTTCGGCATCGCCAGCCTGGCGCCGATGTACCTGGCCATGATCAAGCGCCTGGCGGCGCTGACCGACGTCTGCGTGTTCCTGCTCAACCCGTGCGAGGCCTACTGGGGCGACATCGTCGACGCGCGCGGCCAGCTCAAGCTGTTCCAACAAGGCATGGAGGCGCACGATGATCACCCACTGCTGGCCTCGCTGGGCAAGCAGGGGCGGGACTTCTTCGACCAGATCGCCGAGGAGATTCCCGAGGGCCACCCGCTGTTCCTCGAACCGGATGGCGACACGCTGCTGGCGCGGCTGCAGCGCGACATCCTGACGCTGACGCCGCCCGGCGAGGCGCCCACGCTGCCGGCACCCGATGACCACTCGATCGAACTCAACGCCGTGCACAGCCCGATGCGCGAGTTGGAGGTGCTGAAGGACCGCCTGCTGGCGCGCTTCGCCGCCGACCCGACGCTGACTCCGGCCGACGTTGCGGTGCTGACGCCGGACATCAACGCCTATGCGCCCTACATCGACGCGGTGTTCGGCCAACGCGACGACGCGCCCAATATCCCCTACACCATCGCCGACCGCCGTATCGAGCGCGAGGAGCCGCTGTTGGCCACCTTCGCCGCGGTGCTGCGGCTGGCCGATTCGCGCTTCAGCGCCGACGCGGTGCTGGCACTGCTGGACTGCGACGCGCTGCTGGCGCGCTTCGGCCTCACCGACGCCGAGGTGCCGCTGCTGCAGCAATGGGTGCGCGAATCCGGCATCCGCTGGGGGCGCGACGCCGCGCACAAGGCGGCGCTCGGGCTGCCGGCCGACCCGCTCTACACCTGGCGCTGGGGGCTCGACCGCCTGCTGCTGGGCACCGTGCTGCCGCCTGCGCTGGCGGGCGACGCCTCGCCGCTGTTCGGCGGCCTGCTGCCGGCGGCCGGGGCGGAAGGGCAACTGGCCGAGACGCTGGCGCGCTTCGGTCAGCTGTTTGACGTGCTCGACGGCTGCGCCCGCGCTTGGGCCGAACCGGCGAGCCCCGCGGTCTGGCGTACGCGGCTGCAGGGCGCGGTCGAGGCGCTGTTTGCGGTGGACGAGGCCGGCGAGGCCGCGCTGACGCTGCTGTTCGATGCGCTGGCCGAACTCGCCGAGGACGCCCAGCTCGCCGCCTTCGACGCCCCGGTCGGGCTGGCGGTGGTGCGCGACTGGCTGATGCGGCGCCTGACGCTGTCGGCACCCTCCGGCTTCCTCGCCGGCGGTGTGACCTTCTGCGCCATGGTGCCGATGCGCTCGATCCCGTTTCGCGTGCTGTGCCTGATCGGCATGAACGACGGCGCCTACCCGCGCGACGAGCGCCCGGTCAGCTTCGACCTGGTGGCGCGCCACCCGCGGCGCGGCGACCGTTCGCGCCGTTTCGACGACCGCTACCTGTTCCTCGAGGCGCTGCTGTCGGCGCGCGAGGCGCTCTACCTGTCCTGGGTCGGGCGCTCGGTGCGCACCGACGAGCCGCTGCCGCCCTCGCCGCTGGTGGCCGAACTGCTCGATACCCTGGCCAGGATGGCCGGCCACGCCATCGCGGTGGTGCAGCACCCGCTGCAGCCGTTCGCGCGCGCCGCCTTCGACGGCCGCGACCCGCGCCGCCACAGTTTCGAGCCGAGCTACGCCGCCGCGCTGGCCGCCCCGCACCATGCGCCGGCGCCGTTCGCGGTGGCGCTGCCGGGCGGTGACGCCACGGTGCTGCGCCTCGACGAGCTGCTGCGCTTCTGGCGCCACCCGGCACGCGCCTGGCTGGCCGACCGGCTCGGCGTCAAGCTCGCCGGCAGTGCCGAGGACGTGCCGGTGCGCGAGCCGTTCACCGTCGAGCGCGACACGCGCGAGACGCTGCGCCGCGAACTGGTTGGCGCGCTGGTGGCGTCGCGTCCGCTTACCCCGGTCAAGGAGAAGCTGGTCGGAGCTGGCCTGCTGCCGCCCGCGGCACTGGGGCAGGCCTGGCTCGCCGAGGAAACCACCGCCAGCGTGCGCTTCGCCCGCCGCTTGCCGCCGGAACTGGCGCAGCCACTGCGTGCACCGGAGAGTATCGAACTGACGCTGGACGGCATCACCGTGGTCGGCGAACTGGCCGGCCTGCGCGACGCCGGCCAGCTGCGCGTGGTGGCGCGCAAGGCCTACGCCGGCGAGCTGATCGAACTGTGGCTCACGCACCTGATGCTATGTGCCGCCCGTCCAGCCGGAGTGGAACCGTACTCGGCGCTGTACGATGAACAGGGCGTAGTCGAACTGCACGATGAGCCCGAGGCAGCCGAGCTGCTGCGGCCGTGGCTTATCCGCTGGCAGCAGGGGCAGAACCTTCCGCTGCCGTTCTTCGCCCGCACCAGCTGGGCCTACGCCCAGGCGTTCGCCGCCAAGCCGGAAGCACCGGAGCAGGCAATGAACAAGGCGCTGGCGGAATGGGATCCGTCCTACCCCGGCAAGACCCCGCAGAAGGACGAAGCGGCGATCCGCCTCGCCTTCCGCCATCTCGACCCGCTGGCCGATCCGCTGTTCGCGCAGCTGGCCGACACCCTGTTGCTGCCGCTGGCCGAGCGCCTGCAGGGCGCGGCCGAAGGAGACGAAGCATGACCCCGCACGCGCTCGACGCGCTCCACTGCGAGCTCACCGGCGTCAACCTGATCGAAGCCTCGGCCGGCACCGGCAAGACCTGGACCATCGCTGCGCTGTACGCCCGGCTGCTGCTGGAGGAACGCGACGGCGCCCCGCCGCCCTCCATCGAGCAGATCCTGGTGGTGACCTACACCAAGGCCGCCACCGCCGAGCTGCGTGACCGGCTGCGCCATCGCCTGGCCGAACTGGCCGCCGTGCTCGACGGCACGCCGACGCGTGACGGCTTCCTCACGGCGATGGCGCAGCGCTTCGCCGAACCGGCCGCGCGCGAACTGGCGCGTCAGCGCCTCACTGCCGCCATCACCGGTTTCGACGCCGCCGCCATCTACACCATCCACGGCTTCTGCCAGCGCGTGCTGACCGACGCTGCGTTCGAGAGCGGTCAGACCTTCACCGCCGAGCTGATCGCCGACGACGCCGAACGGCTGACCGAGGTGGTGGACGACTTCTGGCGCCGCCGCGTGGTGGCCGACGTGCTGCTGGCACGGGTGCTGGCCGAAGCCGGCGAGACGCCGGACAGCTGGCTCGCCGAAGTGCGTCCCTTCCTCGCCAAGCCCTACCTGCACAACCTCGCGCCAGCGCTGACGCCGCTGGCCGACTCGCTCGCCGCGGCCGACACCGCCTGGCAGCGCCTGGCCGGCGACACCGAGCTGGTGCAGGGTGGCCTCGAACTGTTGTGCGCCACCGAAGGCTTCAAGGCCAATATCTACGGCCCGGCGCAGCAACAGACACTGGTGCGGCGGCTGCAGCAATGGACCGCCGACAGCGGCTTGCCACTGCTTTCGAGCGACGACCGCAAGCGCCTCGACAAGCTCACCCCGCCCGCGCTGGCCAAGGGCATGAAGAAGGGCTTTGCCGCGCCGGCACACCCGCTGTTCGACGCCGTCGCCGTCTGGCTCGCCGTTTGGGACGCCCACCTGGCCAACGTCGCGGCACACGTCGCCGCGCTCAAGCTGGAACTGATCGCTTGGGTCAACGCCGAACTGGCGCGGCGCCGCGCCAGCGAACGTACGCGCAGTTTCGACGACCTGTTGACCGACCTCGCCGCCGCGCTAGAACACCCCGACAGCGGCCCGCTCTTGGCCGAGCACGTGGCGCGCAGCTTCCGCGTCGCGCTGATCGACGAATTCCAGGACACCGACCCGGTGCAGTACAGCATCTTCCGCGCCTGCTTCGTCGGCCGCGACTGCCCGCTGTTCCTGGTCGGCGACCCCAAGCAGGCGATATACAGCTTCCGCGGTGCCGACATCTTCGCCTACCTCAGCGCCCGCGCCGACGCCGCGCGCCACTACACGCTCGACACCAATCGCCGCTCGGCCGAGCCGCTGGTAGCGGCGGTGAACGCGCTGTTCGCTCGTGAAAAGCCTTTCGTGCTGGCCGACATCGACTACCCGCCGGTACACGCCGCGCCATCCTCCGGCTGGCAGCTGGATGTGGACGACGGACGAGCGCCGCTCACCTTCCAGTGGCTGGACTTCTCCGCCACCGCCAAGGGCGCCAGCAAGCAAGTGGCGATGGACACGGCGGCCGAGGCCAGCGCCGACGAGATCGCGCGCCTGCTGACCCTGGCAGGGCAGGGACGGGCGCGGCTGGTCGCCGAGCAGCGGGAACGTCCATTGGTCGGCGGCGACATCGCGGTGCTGGTCGCCACCCACCGCCAGGGCGAGCGCGTGCGCCAGGCGCTGTCCGAACGCGGCGTCGCCAGCGTGGCGCTGACGCAGGAAAGCGTGTTTGCCAGTGCCGAGGCGCAGGACCTGCTGGCCTTGCTGCGCGCCTGGGCCGAGCCGGCCAGCGAGGGGCGGCTGAGGAGCGCGCTCGCCAGCGAGCTGTTCGGCCTCGACGCCGCCCAACTCTTGGCGCGCGTCGACGACGAACCGGCCTGGGAGGAGCAGCTCGCCGCCAACGCCGAGGACCACCGGCGCTGGCGCGAGCACGGCTTCATGGCGGCCTGGCGCGGCTTCTTCGGCCGCGAAAGGTTGGCCGAACGGCTGCTGCCACTGCCCGACGGCGAGCGCCGCCTCACCAATTTCGCCCATCTCGCCGAGTTGCTGCAGCGCGAGAGCGAGGAGCGCCAGGGCATGGCACCGCTGTTGGCCTGGTTCGAGGGTCGCGTGGCCGATCCACCCGGCGGCGAGGAGGCGTTGCTGCGCCTCGAAAGCGACGCCGCGCTGGTCAAGATCGTCACCATCCACACCTCCAAGGGCCTGCAGTACCCGGTGGTGTTCTGCCCCTTCCTGTGGGACGGCAAGCTCGACGCCAAGGAGACGGCGTTCTGGCGCTTCCGCCGCGACGGCACCTCCTGGCTGGCGCCCGACAGCGTCGCCGACGACGACGTGCGCCTGCTCGCGCGCAGCGAAACCCTGGCCGAAAAGCTGCGCCTCTTGTATGTCGCGCTGACCCGGGCGCAGTACCGCCAATACCTGGCCTGGGGTTGGGTGCAGGGCATGGCCACGGCGGCGCTGTCCTGGCTGCTGCACGGCCGCGATGCCCGCACCCTGCCCGAGCTGGAGCAGCTTGCCCTCAACTCCGCCACGCTGGAGGCCGACCTGGCCAGCTTGAGTGCCGCCCACAGCGGTGAAATCGGCCGCCTCGACGCCAGCCCACTCACGCTGCGTCTGCCACCGCCCGAACACGCCGATGCCGCGCTCGCCGCGCAGCCGTTCACGCGCAAGCTCTACACCCCGTGGCGCGTCGCCAGCTTCACCTCGCTGACCGCCAGCGCACACGCCGCGCCGGTCCAGGCCGAAGCACCCGACCACGACCGTGGTGCACTGGCCCTGGCCGACGACGACAGCGCCGCCTTCGACCGCTTCGCCTTTCCGCGTGGAGCACGCGCCGGCACCTGCCTGCACGCCATGCTGGAACGCATCGACTTCGCCGCGGATGACGACACGCTGCGCGCCGCCGCCGTCGAGCAGCTGGAACGCGCCGGCTTCGCCCTGCACTGGCAGGAAGCCGCACTCGACATGCTGCGCCGCACGCTCGCCGTGCCGCTGGACGAGGGCGTGTGCCTCGCCGACGTGCCGGCCGGGCGACGCCTGGTCGAACTCGAATTCACCCTGCCGGTGGACCGCCTCGACGTGGCGGCGCTGGTCGGCGTGCTGACCGACCCCGCCAACGGACTGGCCAAACCCTTGCGCGACGCCGCCGCTGCGCTCGACTTCTACCGCGTGGTCGGCTATCTCAAGGGCTTCATCGATCTGGTGTGCGAGGCGAACGGGCGCTGGTACCTGGTCGATTACAAATCCAACCACCTCGGCCACGACGCCGCCGCCTACCACCACGACGCCTTGCTGGCCTCGGTGGCGCGCGAACACTATTACCTGCAATACCTGCTCTACTGCGTGGCGCTCAGGCGCTACCTCGCCGCGCGCGGCATCGACTTCGGCGCCCGCTTCGGCGGCGTGCGCTACCTCTACCTGCGCGGCCTCACCTCGGAGGGCGGCGGGGTGTGGCGCGATCAGCCGGGCGAGCGGCTGATCGCGCAACTCGATGCCTTGTTCGGCTGAATCAAGAAAAGGAAAACCACCTCATGTTCGAATCGGCGGAAATCGGCCACAGCATCGACAAGGACAGCTACAAGGCGGCGCTGCCGGCCCTGCGCGAGGCGCTGCTCGACGTGCAGTACGAACTCAAGGAAAAGGGCGACTTCCCGGTGCTGGTGCTGATCCACGGCATCGACGGCGCCGGGCGCGGCGAGACGCTCAACCTGCTCAACGAGTGGCTCGACCCGCGCCTGATCGACACCGTGGCCTTCGACCAGCCCAACGACGAGGCGCGCGCGCGGCCGTGGATGTGGCGCTACTGGCGCGAGCTGCCGCCCAAGGGCCGGCTCGGCATCTTCTTCGGCTCCTACTACTCGGACGCGATGTTCGACTACCTCGACGGCAACAGCAGCAAGGACCGCTTCGACCGCCAGATCTCCGAGGTGCAGCGCTTCGAGCACATGCTCGTCAACGACGGCACGCTGATCATCAAGTTCTGGTTCCACCTGACGCGCGAGCAGCAGAAGAAGCGCCTGAAGACGCTGGAGAAAGACCCCGCCACTGCCTGGCGCGTGAGCCCCGGCGACTGGCAGCACTACGAGCAGTACGCGGAAATCCGGAAGAGCGCCGAGCACATGATCCGGCTCTCCAACACCGCCTATGCGCCGTGGGTGATGATCGACGGCCAGGACGCCAATTACCGCAGCCTCACCGTGGGCCAGGTGCTGCTGGCCGCGCTGCGCCAGCGCCTGCAGCTCGACCACCCCTATCTGGCGCGCAGCGAGAGCGCGCCGATCGTGCCGCCGCTCGACAACAAGCTGCTGCTGGAGACGCTGGCGCTCGACCAGGCGCTGTCCAAGGACGAGTACCTGGTGAAGCTGGAAGAGCTGCAGGGCCGCCTCAACCGCCTGACGCGCCATCCGCGCTTTGCCCACCACTCGCTGGTGCTGGTGTTCGAGGGCAACGACGCGGCGGGCAAGGGCGGCAGCATCCGCCGCATCACCCAGGCGCTCGACGCGCGCCGCTACCGCGTGGTGCCGGTGGCCGCGCCCACCGAGGAAGAACGCGCCCAGCCCTGGCTGTGGCGTTTCTGGCGCCACGCGCCGGGCAAGGGCCGCAGCACCATCTTCGACCGCAGCTGGTACGGCCGCGTGCTGGTGGAACGGGTCGAGGGCTTCGCCGCCGAAGCCGACTGGATGCGCGCCTACTACGAGATCAACGACTTCGAGCACCAGTTGGCCGAAAACGGTGCCATCGTGCTCAAGTTCTGGCTCGCCATCAGCCAGGACGAGCAGCTCAAGCGCTTCCAGGCGCGCGAGGAAACCGGCTTCAAGCGCTTCAAGATCACCGACGAGGACTGGCGCAACCGCGAGCGCTGGGACGACTACAAGCGCGCGGTGTGCGACATGATCGACCGCACCAGCACCAGCCAGGCGCCGTGGACGCTGGTGGAGGCCAACAACAAGTACTTCGCCCGCCTGAAGGTGCTGCGTACCGTGTGCGACGCGCTGGAGGCGCGCCTGGAAAACGGCAAGGGTAAGGGCGGCGGCAGGAACGGCGAGCACAAGAATGGTAATGACAAACCCGAGCACGATTGACGCCCCATGATTCCGACCCCGCCCGACAATCCGCTTGCCGCCCAGCTGCTGCCGCTATTCGCCCGGCTCGACCCCGCCGCCGGTGCCGAGCTGGCGGCGCTGGTGGAGCAGCTCGCCGCCGCCAACCAGGCCGGCCACGTCTGCCTGCCGCTCGGCGCGCGCGCCGCGCGCTTGCCGGCCTCGCCGCTGCTGGGCCGGCCCGGCGACTACGCGCCGCTGATCCTGGACCGGGCCGGCCGACTCTATTTCGCGCGCCACTGGCACGACGAGGAGCGCCTGGCGCGCCGTCTTGCCGCGCTCGCGGCTTCGCCCTTCGACGTCGACGCGGCGTGCCTCGCCGGCGTGCTGGCGCGGCTGTTTCCCGCCGCCGACCCGGCGCTGCCGGACCGCCAGAAGCTGGCCGCGGCGCTGGCGGTCCGGCAGCGCCTGGTGGTGATCTCCGGCGGCCCCGGTACCGGCAAGACCACCACCGTGGTGCGCCTCTTGGCGGCGCTGGCCGAGCTGTCGCCGCGCCCGCTGGCGATGGCAATGGCGGCACCCACCGGCAAGGCGGCGGCGCGCCTGACCGAGTCGGTGCAGGGGGCCAGCGCGCAGCTCGCGCTCGACGCCGCGGTGCGGCGCCAGTTGCCCGACAGCGCGCAGACGCTGCACCGCCTGCTCGGCCTGCGCCCCGGGCTCGCCACGCCGCGCCACCACGCCGGCCACCCGCTGCCGCTCGACGTGCTGGTGGTGGACGAGGCGTCGATGATCGACCTCGCGCTGATGGCCAAGACGCTCGACGCGCTGCCGCCACACGCGCGCCTGATCCTGCTGGGCGACCGCGACCAGCTCGCCTCGGTCGACCCCGGCGCGGTGCTGGGCGAACTGTGCCGCACGGTCAGCTACCGCCCGGACACGCTGGCCTGGCTCGCCCGGGCCTGCGGCGCGCTGCCGGACGGGCTCGCCACCACCCCGCACGCGCTGGCCGACAGCGTGGTGCTGCTGACGCACAGCCACCGCTTCGCCGCCGACAGCGGCATCGGCGCGCTGGCGCGCGCGGTCAATGCCGGCGATGCCGCCCAAGCGCTTGCCGTGCTCGACGACGCCGCCCGCCCCGACGTTGCCTGGCAGCCCGGCGACCTCGCCGAGGGGCTGTGGCGGGCGCGCCAGGACTACTTCGCCGCGGTCGCCGCCGGCGCCGCGCCGTCCGAGCTGCAACGCGAGTTCGGCCGCTTCATGGTGCTGGCGGCGGAGCGGCGCCAGGTCGACGCCTGCAACCGCGCCGTCGAAGCGCGGCTGGAAGCGGCCGGGCGCAAGTCGCCGGAGCGCGACAACTACCCTGGCCGGCCGCTGATGATCACCGAGAACGACTACGGCATCGGCCTGTTCAACGGCGACATCGGCTTCACGGTGCAGCGCGCCGACGGCCTGCGCGTGGCCTTTCCTACGGCCGACGGCGGCTGGCGCGACATCGCGCCGGGGCGACTGCCGGCACATCAGACGGTGTTCGCGATGACGGTGCACAAGAGCCAGGGCTCGGAGTTCGAGCGCGTCTGGCTGGCGCTGCCCGAGGCGGCTTCGGCCAACCTCAACCGCGCCCTGGTCTACACCGCGATCACCCGCGCACGGCGCGACTTCGCGGTGCAGGGCAGCGCGGCGGTGTGGAGCGCCGCCCTGGAACGCGCCCCCGAGCGCGCTTCCGGTTTGGCCGAGCGCCTCGCGGAGGGCTGAGGCCGGCCCCGGCGGACGAGGGGCGCCATGGTGCGGCCGTAACCCCGGGCGCGTCCTCACGCGGCGCACGCCCAGCGGGCGGCGATGCGGCAAGGGGTGGGGCGGGGCATCGGCTTGGGGCCGTGGCGCCTCGAACCGTGCAGAAATCCGAGCCAACTGCTTGAAACTTCCGTAACATGGCGGGCTGTTTCGACTAAAACAGCGTCATGGAGGACCCATGCAAGTGGAAGCCGTGCTGGACTACCTGTCCGGCGTCACCCGCTACGACCGATCGGCCTTTACCGAACTCGTCATCGACGGTGAGGTGCTGGGCAGCGTCAACGCCGCCTGGAGCGAACGTCTGCTCGCCAGCGAGGCGGCGCTGTTCGTCGCCGACGAGCACGGTCTGTCCTGTACCCTGACGGGCGACTACGCCCACTTCAGCCGCGAACTCGCCGCCGCGGCGCAGCGCTGGCAGCAGGCCGGCTGGCTCAACGGCTGGCGCAACGAGAACTTCACCGCGTTCCGCCTCGACGGCACCCCGCTGTTCGAGCTGGAACGCGCCGCCTTCCGCCCGCTCGGCCTCACCAGCCGCGCTGTCCATCTCAACGGCCTCACGCGCGGCGCCGACGGCGCGCTCCGCATGTGGATCGGCCGGCGCAGTCCGGACAAGGCGGTCGATCCCAACCGCATGGACAACCTGATGGGGGGCGGCATCGCCGCCGGCGAGTCGATCGCGCTGGCGCTGGAGCGCGAGGGCTGGGAAGAGGCCGGTATTCCGGCCGACCGCCTGGAGCTGCTGCGTCCCGCCACCCGTCTCCTGGCGGAGCGCCCGGTGCAGCGCGGCCTGCACCGCGAATGGCTGTACACCTTCGACCTGTGGCTGAACGATGGCGAGATCCCCTGCAACCAGGACGGCGAGGTGGCCGGGCACGTGCTGCTCGAGCTCGCCGAGGTGGAGCAGCTGATCGTCGACCAGCGCTTCATGATCGACGCCGCGCTGGTGGCCATCGACTGCCTGAGCCGGCTGGGCTACTGGGGGAATCAGACCGCCCGCGTCGAGGCCGCCCTGGCCGCACTGCGTCATCCGCTCTGACTCGGACCATGCCGGGAACGACAGGCAGGCCTGTGAGCCTGCCTTTTTTGCGCCTGCGCCGGGCGGCCGTCTTGGGCTGGTGGCGTTCGGCATCGCCATCAGCATTCCGATCATCGTCTGGGGCCGCCAGTTCGTGCTCAAGCTGATGGACCGCTTCCCACTGGTGATCACGCTGGGCGGCGGCCGGCTGGGTTGGATCGGCGGCTCGATGCTGCTGGGGGATACGGCCTTGGTGAGCAGGCCCCGTCACCTGCCGCTTTGGTCGCATCCGCTGGCCGGCCTGGTGGGCGCGGCGCTGGTGATGCTCAGCGGCACCTGGCCGGCGCGTCGCCAACAGGGGCTGTCCACCGTTCCGGCCGACGAGCGCGGTTGATGCCGCACGGCGCTGCCGCCGCTCCGTGGCGGTGCGGCGGCCTTTCCCCTGCGGTTTGTGTGGCCCCGGCTGCCCGCGATCCGACCCGGTGCCAGCCTGGCCGACCCCCGGTGCGGCCACGTCGCTGGCTATGCATTTTGGTTGGCAGTGACTATATCTTCTTCATAGCGGCATGCCATGCAGATTCCAGTTTGTATGGCATAGCCGCTGTGGCAGGATATCGTCGATGACGTCCGGAATCTTCATGCGCGCAGGTGCGGATCTCCGGCGTACAGGCCAAACAAGGGGGCTGTATGGCACGCTGATGAAACGGGTTTGGCACCGTTTTGCCACTTTCCCCTGATTGCTTTCGCCGGCAGCGCTTTTTCTCCACCCACCCTGGAAAACTGGCATGCAACCACCCCGCGTCAGTACCAACCGCCGCCTGCTGAGTTTCGCCTGGCCATTCGTCGTGGCCGTGCTGCTTTTGGTGCTGCTGGGCGGGCTGAGCCAGAACGTGCTGTCGGCGGTACGGGCCTACATCGCCGGCGAGAGCCTGTGGTCGAAGGGGCAGAAGGATGCGGTCTACTACCTCGAGCGCTACGCCGAGACCGGTTCGGAGCTGGCTTACCAGCAATACCGCGACGCCATCCGCGTGCCGCTGGCCGACAGCAAGGCGCGCCAGGCGCTGGATCGTCCCGATCCCGATACCGCCGCCGCCGCCGTGGGGTTCCTGCAGGGGGCCAACGACCCGGACGACATCCCCGAGCTGATCTGGCTGTTCCTGCGCTTTCGCCGCGTCAGCTATCTCGATCAGGCCATCGCCTACTGGGCCGAGGGTGATCGCCTGCTGGGCGAGCTCGATCAGGTGGCCCAGCGCTTGCGCCAGGGCCGGGCGAGCGGCGCCCTGAGCGCGGCGCAAGCGGTCGAGCTCAAGCTCCAGATCCAGGAGATCAACCGGGAGGTCACGCCGCTGGAGAACGCCTTCTCCAACGTGCTGGCGGAGGGCGGACGCGTCATCCAGCGCCTGCTGGCCGCGGTCAACCTGGTCAGCGCCACCGTCCTGATCCTGTTCGCCTTGCTGCGCACGCGCCAGTTGATCCGCCAGAGCGAGCTGTTCGAGCAGGCTCTGGGCGAGAGCGAGGAGCGTCTCGCCCTCGCGGTCAATGGCAGCGACTACGGCATCTGGGACTGGAACATCGTCGAGGGCAGCGTCTATTACTCGCCGCGTTTCAAAGCCATGCTGGGTCTGGCCGAGCATGAGCTGGAAGGCTCCATAGGCGCTTTCTGGGAGCATCTGCACCCGGACGACACGGTGCCGACGCGGGACCGGCTGGAGCGGCACCTGGCGGGCGAGGGCGGCTACGACGTCGAGTACCGCCTGCGCACCCGCAACGGCGGCTATCGCTGGTTCCGGGCGCGCGGCCAGGCCTTGCGCGACGCCGCCGGGCGGGCGGTGCGCATGTCGGGCTCGATCTTCGACATCACCGACCGCAAGTTGGCCGAAGGCGCCCTGCACGCCGAGCAGGAACGCGCCCAGGTCACCCTGGCCTCGATCGGCGACGCCGTCATCACCCTCGACGGCGGCGGCCAGGTCGACTACCTCAACCCGGTGGCCGAGCAACTGATCGGCCACCCGCTGGCGCAGGCGCACGGCCGCCGCCTGGGCGCCTTGTGCTGCCTGTTCGAGGAGGGGCTGTCGCCGGAGCGGCCGGTCCGTCTCGAGCCCCTGCTCAACGAGGCGGCACAGCCCGGCGCCGGGCGCAACCTGCTGCTGGAGCGGCACGACGGCTCGCGCGTCTCGGTGTGCATGGTGAGCGCCCCGATCTTCGACAGCCAGGGCGGGGGGGCCGGCAAGGTGCTGGTGTTCCACGACATGACGCGCGAACGCCTGTACATCGAAAGCCTGTCCTGGCAGGCCAGCCACGACGCCCTCACCGGGCTCACCAACCGCCACGAATTCGAGCGCCGCCTGACCCGGCTGCTGGAAGTCACCGTCGGACGCCAGCAGTATCACGTGCTGATGTACCTCGACCTCGATCAGTTCAAGGTGGTCAACGACACCTGCGGCCACGCCGCCGGCGACGAACTGCTGCGCCAGGTGTGCGTGCTCTTGTCCCAGCAGCTGCGCGAGGACGACACCCTGGCGCGCCTGGGCGGCGATGAATTCGGCGTGTTGCTGCAGAACTGTCCGCCCGAAGCGGCGCTGCAGGTCGCCGAGAAGCTGCGCCAGACCGTGTGCGACCTGCACTTCAGCTGGAGCGGCCAGCCGTTTGCCATCAGCGCCAGCATCGGGGTGGTGCACATTTCCGGGGTGCCAACCACGCTCAAGGAGGTGATGCGCGCCGCCGACGTGGCCTGCTACATGGCCAAGGAGAAGGGGCGCAACCGGGTCCAGCTGTACGCCGCGGACGACGCCGAATTGACCACCCGCTACGGCGAAATGGAGTGGGTGCAACGCCTGCACCGCGCGTTGGAAGACGAGCGCTTCCGCCTCTACGCGCAGACCATCGTCCCGCTCGGCGACGGCTCGTCCGCACCGCACTTCGAGCTGCTGCTGCGGCTGCTCGACGAGTACGGCATGCTGGTGCCGCCGAGCGCCTTCATCCCGGCCGCCGAACGCTACAACCTGATGGCGACCATCGACCGCTGGGTGGTGCGCACGGCGCTGGCCATGCTGGCGGCGCAGACCTCGCCGGGCAGTGAGTGGACCTGTGCCATCAACCTGTCCGGCGCCTCGCTCGGCGACGACGATTTTCTCGGTTTCCTGCGTGCCGAACTCGCCGGCAGCGGCATCGATCCGGCGCATCTGTGTTTCGAGGTGACCGAGACCAGCGCCATCGCCAACCTGGCCTGCGCCACCGAATTCATGCGCGAATTGCGCCAGCTGGGTTGCCGCTTCTCGCTCGACGACTTCGGCGCCGGCATGTCGTCGTTCGGCTATCTCAAGCACCTGCCGGTGGATTACCTGAAGATCGACGGCGGCTTCGTCAAGGACATGCTGGACGACCCCATCGACCACGCCATGGTCGAGGTGATCAACCACATCGGCCACGTCATGGGCAAGCAGACCATCGCCGAGTTCGTCGAACACCAGGGCATCCTGGAGGCGCTCAAACGCATGGGGGTCGATTACGCCCAGGGCTACGGCGTGGCGAGACCGCTGCCGCTGGCCGAGGTGCTCGCCCAGCAATTTCCCGCTGCCGGGCAGGACGAGGTGCCGCCCGTGGCGGCCGGCTGCCGGCCCGGTTGTCCGCAGCACAACGTGTGAGGAGATCCAACATGAGCGACGAATTCGTCCGGGTGGGCCCGCTCAAGGAGATTGACAGCTATCCGCCATGGGCACGCGAGCTGGTGCGCCTGTGCCAGGAGAGCAAGAGCCAGGTGGTCGAGCACGAGCTGTTCCGCCGCCTGCGCGACGGCGAGCTCGATACCGCCATCCTGCATCACTTCCTGATCGGGGTGTGGCCGGTGATCGAGCAGTTCCCGCAGTACATGGCGCTCAATCTGCTGAAGATCCGCTACGGCCGCACGCGCGGACAGGACATGGCGCGCCGCTACCTGGTGCGCAACATCCGCGTCGAGCAGAGCCACGCCGAGCACTGGGTGGAATGGGCGCTGGCCAGCGGTGTGACGCGCGAAGACCTGATGTTCAGCCCGGTGCCGGTGCCGATGCTGGCCTTGTGCCACTGGTGCTGGCACACCTGCGACCGCGACACCCTGGTGCTGGGCATGGCGGCCACCAACTTCGCGATCGAGGGCGCCACCGGCGAATGGGCGGTCAAGGTGTGCTCGCGCGACCTCTACGAGCAGAGCTTCGCCCCGGCCGAGCGCGTCCGCGCGATGCGCTGGCTCAAGCTGCACGCGCAGTACGACGACGCCCACCCCTGGGAGGCGCTCGAGATCATCAGCACCCTGCTCGGCAACCACCCGACCGAGCGCGACTTCGCCCACCTGCACGCGGTGATCTGCAACAGCTACGACTACATGCGCATGACGCTCGATTACTGCCTTGATGCCAGCGTGCTGCCGCCGCCGCGCGAGGCACGCTTCGACGGCGCGCCGGTATTGCCGCAGCTGCAGGGACGTTTCGCGTATCTGGGGTGAGGGGGCGGGCCATGCTCATTCCGCCAGAAGCTCGGCCACGCGCCGACGGCCGCCACTGCAGGGGCTGAGCCACGCGCCGCCAACGCTGCCGAAGGCGTGCTGACGCTCAACATCGAGCTGCCGGGGAGGGGGCGTGGACGGAGAGCCCGGACTGGCTGGCGGGGCTGTGGCGACGAGAAAATGAAAAGAGGCTAGCGAGTTGGTCTCGCTAACCTCTTGAATTCCTGGCGCACCCGATTGGAATCGAACCAACGACCTTCAGCTTCGGAGGCTGACACTCTATCCAACTGAGCTACGGGTGCTTTGCAGAGCAGGCGGATGATAGCTTAACTGCCCTGGCACGTCCAGTGAGGGGCTTTTGCCATGCCGAGAGGGTTCTCGTATAATGCCCCTGATTTCTTCATTGTCATTAATATTTCAGGCGAGGCTCGGAATGAGTAATGGGAACGGGATGGCCCCGGGACAGGTTGTCAAGGTCCTGATCGGTGTCGTTGTCTTTCTGGTCGTGGCGATCTGGCTGCTGGCCAAGCTGGCAACCAGTGGTTTCAACGTGGATGCCGAAGTCATGACCAAGGAAGCGGTAGCCGCTCGCCTGAAACCGGTCGGCGAATCCGTCGCCAGCGACGCGCCCCCGGGCATGCGCAACGGCGAACAGGTGTTCAAGGGCATCTGTATTTCCTGTCACGGCACCGGCCTGGCCGGCTCGCCCAAGTTCGGCGACGCCGGCGCCTGGGCGCCGCGTATCGCCAAGGGCTTCGACACCCTGGTACAGCACGCGCTGGGTGGCTTCAACGCCATGCCGGCCAAGGGCGGCGCCGCCGACCTGAGCGACGACGAAGTGAAGCGCGCCGTGGCCTACATGGCCAACGCCGGCGGCGCCAAGTTCACCGAGCCGAAAGTCGGCGGTGAAGGCGGTGCGGCGCTCGACCCGAACGTGGCCGGCAAGAAGATCTTCGACAGCGTCTGTACCGCCTGCCATTCCACCGGTGCCGCCGGTGCGCCGAAGTTCGGCGACAAGGCCGCCTGGGCACCGCGTCTCAAGCCGGGCCTGGACGAAGTGGTGAAGATCGCCACCAAGGGTCTGAACGCCATGCCGCCCAAGGGTGGCTTCACCGGCAGCGACGAAGAATTCAAGGCCGCCGTGGAATACATGGTGAACAACTCCAAGTAAGCCGGCCAACGCTTTGCGGATACAAGAAAAACGCGCCTTCAAGGCGCGTTTTTTTATGCCTCGCCGCCGCGCCCGAAGCCTTCCGACCAGCGTGGGCCGCCTCAGCCGCGTGGCGCCTGCTCCGAGCCGGGCCAGCTCAGGCCGTGTTCCCGCAGCAGCGGCTCCAGCCAGTGGCGCAGCCGGTCGCAATGCTTTCCCTCCCAGTACAGCTTGCGGCAGCGCTGGCAGCGGTAGAAGTGGCGCTGGTAGGCGTAGACGCGCGGCGGGGTCTCGGCGGCGACGCTGGCGCGCGTCACTGCTTCGATGGCGCCGTTGCAGTGTGAGCAACGGCTGAACAGCCGCAACTGACGCCACAGATCGAAGCGCTCCAACACTTCGACCAACTGCTCGCGCGGCACGATGGCACGCAGGAAGGCGCCGTGCGTCACGGCATTGCGCTTCAGCAGCCCGATGTCGCGCGTGAGCAGGATGCGGTGCTCGGCCAGCGCGACCTGCGCCAGCTCCTCGTCCGGCCAGTCGTTGCGGTACAGCGTATCGAGCCCGAGCAGGCGCAGGTAGCGCGCCAGCCGGCCAAGATGGACATCGAGCACGAAGCTGGGGTGGCGTAGCGGCGCCGGGCGCAGCCGGTTCAGCTCGGCGAGGTCGAAGCGCTCGAAGGTCGGGTAGACCGCTACCCGTTCGCCGCCGTGCAGATGGTGCTGGAAATCCACCGACACGCCGTCCACCAGGATCAGGTCGACCTCGGTGTGCGGGATGCCCAGCGCCTGGATGCGGTCCTTGACGGTAGGGCTGCCGGTGAAGGCATGGCGGAAGCTGACCTTACGCCGGGCGGGCGGCAAGAAATCGTTCAGCTCCTCATAGAAGCGGAATTCGCAGTGCTTGAGGGACTTCGGGGGGCGTGGCATGTATGCACTATAACCCTAGAAACAGCCGCTGTTTTGCCGTGCCGGAGAGAGTATGGCGGCCAGCGGCGAATACGGACGACAGGCTGCGGCCTGGCGATAGGGGGCGTCAAGACCGCCAATTTGAGTGGAGGGAGCGATATGGACGTTTCATGGATTGTCGTCGCCGACAGCCGGCGTGCACGGATTTTCCAGCCCGAGGCCGGCGGGCACAAGCTGACGGAAACGGCGGAAATCAGCGCGGAGGAGGGGGAGGCCGCCGCGGGCGGCAACCATGCCGAACCGCCGCGCGGCGGGCACCGGACGATGGTGACGCGCAGCGACCCGCAGGAGCACGGCGCCGCCGCGTTCGCCCGCAAGCTGGCGAACGCCCTGATGCAGGGGCGCGCCGACGGCAGTTTCGAGCGGCTGGTGCTGGTGGCGCCGCCGCACTTCCTCGGCCAGTTGGGCGAGTGTCTGCCCAAGGAGGTCGAGCGCATGGTGGCGCTCAAGGTGTCGCAGGAACTGACCCACCTCGATGCTGCGGCCATCAGGGAGCACCTGCCGGCGCGCTGGTGAGAGCTCATTATCATTAGGCGGCTGTGCCTGTGCATCTTGAGCGCCGGCAGTACTCTGCGCGTGCGAGTCTCCTGCAGAGACTCGTTCAGCCATGGGCCTCATGTACAAGTAGTACATGAGGATTTCCGATCGCTAAGGAGAATCTCTGCGTGCAAATCTCTCGCTGAGCCAATCGAAGATCGGCACGCAGGGATTTGCCCAGCGATAGATTCGCACGCAGTGCACATGAGCCCCGATCAGGGACGCGCAGCAAGATCGTGAACCGGTGCTAAGTCTTCACTATCAAGGGTGGTGCCTTATTCGGCGCCGCCCTTGCCTTTCTTGCCTTCCAGCATCGCACTCAGGCTCGCCAGCCGCGACTTGCCCTCGCTCTTGCTTACCACCGGCTCGGCGCCCGGCTTGCCGAAATGGCGCAGGTCGTCGCCATTGATCTCGTCGATGAAGCGCGACGGATCGACGAACTGCCACTCGCCGGCGCGCCTGCGCTTGACGCAGTGGGTCAGCGTCAGGCTCTTCTGGGCGCGGGTGATGCCGACGTACATCAGCCGGCGCTCTTCCTCGATCATGCCGTTTTCCACCGACTCGCTGTGCGGCAGGATGCCTTCCTCGCAGCCCACCAGGAACACGTGCGGGTACTCCAGGCCCTTGGAGGCGTGCAGCGTCGACATGTGCACGGCGTCCAGCTCGCCTTCGTCGCGCCCCTCCAGCATGGTGATCAGCGCGATCAGCTGGGTCAGCTCGATCAGGTTCTTGTTGTCGGCCTCGCCCTTCTTGGCGAGCCAGGCCACCATCTCCTGCACGTTCTTCCACTTGGTTTCGGCGGCGCGTGGGCTGTCCTCGCTGTCGTACAGCCAGGCCTCGTAACCGATGGCCTTGAGCATCTCCTGTGCCAGTTCGCCGGCCGGTTCGCGCAGCGCGCGGTACTGCAGGTGACTGATGAAGTCGCAGAACTGCGTCAGCGGTTCCAGCTGGGCGTGCTGTACCTGCAGCCGGAAGCCTTCCTCGTGCGCGGCGGCGAACAGGCTCTTCTTGCGCTCGCCGGCCCAGGCGCCGAGCTTCTCCAGCGTGCCGGCGCCGACGCCGCGCTTGGGCGTGGTCAGGGCGCGGATGAAGGCCGGGTCGTCGTCCGGGTTGGTGATCAGCTTCATGTAGGCGATCACGTCCTTGACCTCGGCCTTGTCGAAGAAGCTCTGGCCGCCGGACATCTGGTAGGGGATACGCTGGTTGCGCAAGGCCTGCTCGAAGATGCGCGCCTGGTAGTTGCCGCGGTAGAGGATGGCGTAGTCCTTGAACTCGGTGCGGCACTCGAACTTGTGCGCCAGCAGGCGCTGCACCACCACCTCGGCCTCGTGCTCCTCGTCCTTGCAGCGGATCACGTGGATCGGCTCGCCCAGGCCCAGTTCGCTCCACAGCTGCTTCTCGAACAGCTTGGGGTTGTTCGAGATCACCGAGTTGGCGGCGCGCAGGATGCGCGCGGTGGAGCGGTAGTTCTGCTCGAGCTTGATGATCTTGAGCCTGGGGAAGTCCTGCTGCAGCAGCCGCAGGTTCTCCATGTTGGCGCCGCGCCAGGCGTAGATGCTCTGGTCGTCGTCCCCCACTGCGGTGAACATGCCGCGCACCCCGGTCAGGAGCTTCACCAACTGGTACTGGCAGGTGTTGGTGTCCTGGTATTCGTCGAGCAGCAGGTAGCGCAGCTTGTGCTGCCACTTCTGCAGTACTTCCTCGTTGTTGCGGAACAGTTCCACCGGCAGCCGGATCAGGTCGTCGAAATCCATCGCCTGGTAGGCGGTGAGGGTGTCCTGGTAGGCGAGGTAGGTGGTGGCGCAGATGCGCTCCCACTCGTTCTCGGCCAACTGTAGCGCCTCCTCGGCGCTCTTGAAGTCGTTCTTCCACAGCGAAATCTGGCTCTGCACCTTGCGCACCTCGTCCTTGGCGGTGGTGCGCAGCAGGTCGGAGATGATTTTGCCGGCGTCGTAGGCGTCGAGGATCGAGAACTGCGGCTTGTAGCCCAGGTGCGGTGCTTCCTGGCGTAGGATTTGCATGCCCAGCGAGTGGAAGGTCGACACCGTCAGTCCGCGCACCTCGGCCGGCGTCATCAGCTTGGTGACGCGCTCCAGCATCTCGCGCGCAGCCTTGTTGGTGAAGGTGATGGCGGCGATGTTGCGCGCATCCATCTTCGCCTCGCGGATCAGGTGCATGATCTTGAAGGTGATCACCCGGGTCTTGCCCGAGCCGGCGCCGGCCAGCACCAGGAGCGGGCCGTCGAGGTAATGGATGGCCGCGCGCTGCGGCGGATTGAGTTGCGGTGCGGACATGACGTTTCCGGAGAGTTTGTGAATAACTCTGCTGCGCGCCCCCATTCCGGCCCTGTGATGCTCGCCGTACCGCGTGTACGGCTGTGCTTCTCGAACCGGCCTGGGGGCGCGGCGATGACCGCAGGGAATCCCTGTGGGACGATTTTCATCTCCCGCTCTGAGGGCGCGGCAGGGCGGGGCGCGTCGCAAATCGGTAATGCAGGCCGGGCATTGTAGCATGCGGTATCATCGTGCTTGTGCAGACAGCCTTTCCCTTCTGGTCTGCCAATCGAGGACAGTTAACTATGGCAACCTACGCAATCGGCGACATTCAGGGCTGTTTCGGCCCGTTCCAGCAGCTCTTGCGCCAGATCGAATTCAACCCGGGGCGCGACACACTGTGGCTGACCGGCGACCTGGTCAACCGCGGCCCCGAGTCGCTCGAGGTGCTGCGCTGGGTGTTCCGCCACAGCGACAAGGTGCAGATCGTGCTGGGCAACCACGACCTGCACCTGTTGGCGGTGGCCGAGGGCTTCGGCAAGGTGCGCTCCGACGACACCCTGCTCGACATCCTCAACGCCAGCGACGGCAAGCTGCTGCTCGACTGGCTGCGTTGCCAGCCGCTGATGATCGAACAGCAGGGCTTTGCCATGGTGCACGCCGGCCTGATGCCGGAATGGACCGTCGACCGGGCGATGGGCCTGGCTGAAGAGGTGGAGGACAGCCTGTCCGGGCCGCGCTACCGCGAGTTCCTGTCGCGTCTCTACGGCAACAAGCCGACGCGCTGGAGTGACGAGCTCAAGGGGATGGACCGGCTGCGGCTGGTGGTCAACGCGATGACACGCATGCGGCTGGTGACGCGCGACGGCGAGCTCGACCTCGCGTTCAAGGGCGAACTCGACAAGGCGCCGGCCAACCTGCTGCCGTGGTTCGATGCCCCGGGGCGGCGCAGCGCCGGCACCCCGATCATCTGCGGCCACTGGTCGGCGCTCGGCCTCTACGTCACCGAAGACATCCTCTCCATCGACACCGGCTGCCTGTGGGGCGGCAGCCTCACCGCGCTCAGGCTGGAGGATCGGCAGGTGTTCTCGCTGCCGTGTCCGGCCGAGCAGGCGTTATCCTGAGCCCGCGCACGATCTCGTCACGTGCCGCCTCGGCCAACTGGAAGCGGGTCGGCTCGCTGCCGTTGGCACCGTCGGCGCTGATGCGGCTGCCGTAGCGCAGTTCCACCCGTATCGCCGGGGTGGCGAGGATCATGCGCAGGCTCTGCATGAAGGTGGTGTCGCCGGCGTAGGCGGCGGCGGTGCACGGCGTATCGTGCGGCGTGCGGTAATTGAGCGCCACCGGCTGCACCGTGCCGCGCGACTGGCGCACCGATTCGAACAGCGAGGGCTTGAACGGCAGCAGCACGCTGCCGTCCGAGGTGGTCGCCTCGGGAAACACCGCCATGCAGCCACCGTTCTCCAGCGCCCGCGCCAAGTGCTGGTTGACGCGGCTGGCATCGCGCCGGCTGTTGCGGTCGATGAACACCGTGCCGGCACTGGCGACCAGCCAGCCCGCCACCGGCCAGCGCCGGATCTCCTGCTTGGCGACAAAGCGCGACACCGTCGCGCTGTTCAGCACGAAGATATCCAGCCACGACACGTGGTTGGCCACCAGCAAGGTATTGTTCGGGTAGAACCCGGGCGAGTCGCCCGCCACCTCCACCGTTATCCCCAGGATCTTCAGCAACTGGCGCGACCAGCGTTGCGTCACCACCGCCCGCTCGGCGTAGGCCAGGCGTGGGAAGCGGGTGGCGACGATGACCAGGCCGATGGCGATGTGCCATCCCATGCGGGCCAGACGGAAACAGCGGGTGGGTAGCGAAGTGGGGCGGGTCGGGCGCATTGGCAACGGCGAGGATGGGGAAGGAAGGCGATGCTCCGACTCTACCATGGCTGGCAATGCGGACAGTAGTAGGAACTCCGCTGCCCCTGGCGAATCTGACGTATCAATGAGCCGCAGGTGTGGCAGGGCTCCTCGGCGCGACCGTACACCGCGTAGGTCTGCTGGAAGTAGCCGGGCTGGCCGCTGGCGCCGACGAAGTCGCGCAGCGTGCTGCCGCCGGCCTCGATTGCGCGTGCCAGGATGCTCTTGATGGCCACAGCCAGGCGCTCGCAGTCGGCATGGGTCAGGCGGCGTGCGGCACGCCCGGGACGGATGCCGGCCTCGAACAGGGACTCGTTGGCATAAATGTTACCCACCCCCACCACCACATGATTATCCATCAGCAACTGCTTGATCGACGTCGTGCGCCCGCGGCTGGCGCGGTACAGCGTGTCGGCGTCGAACGCGTCGCCGAGCGGCTCCGGTCCCAGTTCCGCCAGCAGCGGGTGGAACTCCACCGGGCCCACGTGCCACAGCATGGCGCCGAAGCGGCGCGGGTCGCGATAGCGCAGCGCCGTGCGCCCGTCCAGGATGAGATCGATATGGTCGTGTTTTTGCGGCGGCGTGTCGGCCGCCACCAGCCGCAGGCTGCCGGACATGCCAAGGTGCACCAGCAGCGTGCCGCTGGCGAACTCCAGCAGCAGGTACTTGGCGCGGCGGCGCACCGCCAGTACCGGCAGGCCGCTGAGGGTGGCGGCCAGCGCCGGCGGCACCGGCCAGCGCAGGCGGCCCTCACGTACCACGACGTCGGTCACGGTGGCGCCGGTGAGGTGAGGTTCGACCCCGCGCCGGGTGGTTTCCACTTCAGGTAATTCTGGCATGTTATTCCACGCTCCACGGCCATCAATAATATCAATGAGCGTGGTATTCTACGCTTTCGCCGGGTCAAGATTCCACGCACATGAAACCGTTAAACCGAACCCTTCCCCTCCTCCTGGTGCTGCTGCTGTCCGCCTGCGCGGTGACTCGTCCGCCTGAACGCACCGCGGCGCCGGCCATCCCCCAGGCAGAGGCGACGGACAACGCGCCCGACGACGACGGTGACGGTGTCGAAGCCGCCAAGGCTGAAGCCGCCGCGGCCGACGCCAAGCTGCCCAAGGTCGAACTCGACAGCCACATCCTGTTCGGCGTGCTGGCCGGCGAGATCGCCGCCCAACGTGGCGCGGCGGGGGCGTCGGCGGTCACCTATCTCGACCTCGCACGGCAGACCCGCGACCCGCGCCTGGCGCAGCGTGCCGCCGAGTTCGCGCTGTTCTCCGGCCAGCTCAAGGTCGCCTCCGAGGCGCTGACACTGTGGGTCGAGCTCGACCCCGACTCCGACACCGCGCGCGAACAGCTGCTGATCACCCTGCTGCGCTCAGGAAAGCTGGCCGAAAGCCGGCCCCTGGTGGAAGAGCTGCTCAAGCGCGAGCCGGCGCGGGCCGGCGCCGTCTTTGTGCAGTTGGCGCGGCTCACCGCGCTGCAGGGCGACAAGCAAGGCGCCTACCAACTGATCCAGCAACTGGCGGAGCGTTACCCCGATCTGCCGGAAGCACGCTTCGCGGTGCTCGCGGTGGCGGCGGAGGTCGGCAACGACACCGTGGTCGAGCAGGAACTCGACCGCCTGGCGCGCATCGCTCCCAAATGGGATCTGCCGGTGGCATGGCAGACCGACCGGCTGCGCCGCAGCGATCTCAACGCCGCAATCTCCTTCCTAAACAAGGAACTGGACCGGCGCCCCGAAGCCGGGCTGGAGCTGAAGATGGCCTATCCGCGCCTGCTGGTCGGCGCCAAGCGTTTCGACGAAGCGCGCCGCGCCTTCGAGGCACTGCTCCGGACCCAGCCCAAGAACGCCGAGTTGCTGTACGGCGCCGGCCTGCTGGCGTTGCAGCAGCGTGATCTGCCTGTGGCCAAGCAGCACCTGGAAGCGGCGCTGGCGGAAAAACACCCCGAAAGCGACTTCATCCGTTACACCCTCGGCCAGTTGGCCGAAGAGCAGGACAACGTCGCCAGCGCCCGGCGCTGGTACGAAGCGGTGGGGCAGGGCGCGCAGTACCTGCCGGCGCAGGGGCGCCTGGCCGAGCTGGACGCCGCCGCCGGCAACGCCGATGCCGGCATCGCCCGGCTGCAGAAGCTCGAGATCGGCGGCGCCGGCCGCGTCCAGGTGGTGCTGGCGCAGTCGCAGATCGCCCGCGAGGCCAAGCGGTACGACCTGGCGCACGCCCTCTTGAGCCAGGCGCTGCAAGAAGCCCCGGGCACCCCGGAGCTGCTCTACGAACGGGCCCTGGTGGCCGATCTGATGGGCAACGTCGACGGCGCCGAGAGCGACCTGCGCGCCTATCTCAAGGAAAAACCCGACGACCCGCAGGGACTCAACGCCCTCGGCTACACGCTGGCCAACCGCACCACGCGCTATCAGGAAGCCTTGGGCCTGATCCAGAAAGCCCTGCAGGCCGAGCCGGACAACCCGATGGTGCTCGACAGCATGGGCTGGGTGTTGTTCAAGCTGGGCCGTCTCGAGCCGGCGCGCGAGCACCTCGAACGTGCCTTCGCGGTGTCGCCAGACGCCGAGATCGCGGCACATTACGGCGAGGTGCTGTGGCAGCTCAACCGTCGCGACGAAGCGCGCGCGGTGTGGCAGAAGGCCACCGGCAGCGAATCCAGCCTGGAAATGCTGAAGAACACCGTGCACCGCCTGGAGCAGCCATGAGCCGCTGGCTGGCACTGGGCCTGTGCGGCCTGCTCTTGACCGGCTGCGCCACGCGCGACGTCGCGTTCCGGCCGCAAGCCGAGGCGACCCTGCCGCGCGATACCCCGTTTTCGATCTCCGGCCGGCTGTCAGTCAAGGCCGACGGCAAGGGGCAGGTCGCCAACTTCGACTGGAATCACGATGCCGTACGCGACCAGCTGTCGATCAACAGCCCGATCGGTTCCACCGTGGCGCGCGTCGAGCGCGACGCGAACGGCGTGACGCTGCAGGCCGACGGCAAGACCTACCAGGCGGCGGACGTGGAAAGCCTGACCGAGAAGACGCTGGGCTGGCCGCTGCCGCTCTCCAACCTCGCTTGGTGGATTCGTGGCCAGGCGGCGCCGGACTGGCCGCAGAACGTCTCCGCCGACGGTGTGCTGCATCAGCAGGGCTGGTCCATCCGTTTCGTCAGCGACGCCGATCAGCCCGGCCCGTACCCGAAGCGGGTCGAAATGGAGCGCGACCGGCTGTCGATCCGCCTGGTCGTGCACGCCTGGCGCTGAGAACCTGTCCATGGTCTTGCTGCGCGATCCCCGGGGCGTATGTGTCGCTCTGCGCGTGCGCGGCTCCGGTGGAGATTCGCGCCGCCATGATTTCCATGCACTCCATGGCCATTGCGTTCCTGCGCCGCTTTTCCTTTCGTTGAGCTGTTCGCGACAGAGCCTGAACCGGTTCTGAGTTTTCTCCACATTCCGTTTTCGAGTTCTTCCGACATGACCGCCGTCTTCCATGCCTATCCGGCTCCGGCCAAACTCAATCTGATGCTCAAGGTGGTGGGGCGCCGTGCCGACGGCTACCACCTGCTGGAAACCGTGTTCCGCTTCATCGACTACAGCGACACCGTCGAACTGGCGGTGCGCGACGACGGCGTGATCGAGCTGCTGAACCCGATCGACGGCGTGCCGGCCGAGCGCGACCTGACGGTGCGCGCGGCACGCCTGCTGCAACAGCACAGCGGCACCCCGCTGGGCGCCTCGATCCGCCTCACCAAGCGCATCCCGATGGGCGGCGGTCTGGGCGGCGGCAGTTCCGACGCCGCCACCGTGCTGCTGGCGCTCAACGCGCTGTGGCAGACCGCTGTGCCGCGCGAAACCCTGATGCAGCTGGGCCTGAAGCTGGGGGCCGATGTGCCGGTCTTCATCTTCGGCCGCAACGCCTTTGCCACCGGCATCGGCGAGGAACTGACCGAGCTGGAGCTGCCGGAAAAGTGGTACGTGGTGCTGCATCCGGGGGTGCATGTACCGACTGCTGAAATTTTTTCGTCAGAACTGTTGACAAGGGATTCCGGTATCAGCATAATGCGAATCCTCGAAACAACGCAGCAACGACGAAACGACTTGCAGCGGGTTGTGACGAGTAAGTACCCAGCGGTAAACGAAGCGTTAAGCGAGCTTGAGAAATACGGTTCGCCGCTGATGACAGGCTCCGGAAGTTGTGTTTTTCTGGAGTGCGATTCGGAAAACGAAGCCGATAAAGTTTATAAGACGCTGTCGCAGAAGTACAACGGATTTGTCGCAAGAGGCCTTTCGGTCCACCCGTTGTTCGGCAGCATCTAGCCCAGTTACTGGGGAGTCGCCAAGTGGTAAGGCACCGGATTTTGATTCCGGCATTCGTAGGTTCGATCCCTACCTCCCCAGCCAAGAATCTCTACAATATAGAGAACGAGAATAAAAGCGTGTAAGTTTCCCTTACACGCTTTTTCTTTATTCAGCTAAGGCATAACGAGTTATGGCGGCATACGACAGTTTGATGGTTTTCACCGGGACCGCTAACCCGGAACTCGCCCAGAACGTGGTCAAGCATCTGGACATCTCGCTCGGCCGTGCCGACGTGGGCAAGTTCAGCGACGGTGAAGTGGCTGTAGAGCTGCTGGAAAACGTGCGCGGTCGCGACGTGTTCATCCTGCAGTCCACCTGCAACCCGACCAACGACAATCTGATGGAAATCCTGACCATGGCCGATGCGCTCAAGCGCGCCTCCGCCGGTCGTATCACCGCCGCCATCCCGTACTTCGGCTATGCCCGCCAGGATCGCCGCCCGCGTTCCGCGCGTGTGCCGATCTCCGCCAAACTGGTCGCCAACATGCTGACGTCGGCCGGTATCGACCGCGTGCTGACCGTCGACCTGCACGCCGACCAGATCCAGGGCTTCTTCGACATTCCGGTGGATAACGTCTACGCCACCCCGGTGCTGCTGAAGGATGTCCGCTCGCAGCGCATCGAAGACCTGATCGTGGTGAGCCCGGACGTCGGCGGCGTGGTGCGCGCGCGCGCCATGGCCAAAGCGCTGAATACCGACCTCGCCATTATCGACAAGCGTCGTCCCAAGGCCAACGTGGCCGAAGTCATGAACATCATCGGCGACGTCCAGGGCCGTACCTGCCTGATCGTCGACGACATGATCGATACCGCCAATACCCTGTGCAAGGCCGCTTCCGCGCTGAAAGAGCGCGGTGCCGAGCGCGTGCTGGCCTACGCCACCCACGCCATCTTCTCGGGCCAGGCCATCGATCGCATTGCCAATTCCGACATCGACATGGTGGTGGTGACTGACACCATCCCGTTGTCGGCGCAAGCCAAGGCCTGCCAGAACATCCGCGTGGCCTCCATCGGCGGCCTCTTGGCCGAGACGCTGCGCCGCATCAACAACGAAGAGTCGGTGTCCTACCTCTTCAACGAGGACCTGGTTTCGACGGGCGCCTGCCTGCCGTAAACATCGTGTGGCTGGTCGCGGCCACACGGTGCCATTCACTTGAACTGGAGTTTTACTCATGTCTTACGAACTGATTGCTGCCAAGCGTGAACAGCTGGGTACGGGTGCGAGCCGCCGCCTGCGTCACGCCGGCAAACTGCCGGCCGTGGTATACGGCGCCAACACCGAAGCGGTTTCCGTGGTGCTGGAACACAACCCGGTTTACTACGCGCTGAAGGAAGAAGGCTTCCACACCGGCATCCTGAACCTGGTGATCGACGGCGAGAAGCAGGCCGTGCTGCTGCGTGACTACCAGATGCACCCGTACAAGCAGCTGGTGCTGCACATGGACTTCCAGCGCGTCGATCTGAACGAGAAGATGCACGTCAAGGTGCCGCTGCACTTCGTCGGTGCCGATGCGTCCGAAGCCGTCAAGCTGCAAGGCGCCAAGATCTCGCACGTGCTGACCGAAGTCGACGTGCGCGCTCTGCCGGCCCAACTGCCGTCCTTCATCGAAGTGGACCTGTCCGCCATCCAGGCTGGCCAGACCATTCACCTGTCCGACCTGAAGCTGCCGGAAGGCGTGGAAATCACCGCCCTGACTCGCGGTGGCGACCAGGCTGTGGCCTCCGCCAGCGGTGCCGCTGCCGCCGAGTAATTCCGCGGTCGTGCACGATCAAGCTCGTTGCGTTGCCTGACGGCCTCGCAACGGGCTTTTTTATTGGAATGCAATCATGTCCGGGATTCGATTGATCGTCGGGCTGGGCAACCCTGGCCCGGAGTACGAGAAAACCCGTCATAATGCCGGTTTCTGGCTGGTCGACGAACTGGCCTGGCAGCACAAGGCGGCGCTGAGAGGCGAAGGCAAGTTCTTCGGCGAAGTGGCGCGCGCGCCGCAGCCGGGCGGCAGCGACCTGTGGCTGTTGAAGCCGATGACCTTCATGAACCTGTCCGGCCAGGCGGTGGCGGCGCTGGCGCGCTTCTACAAGATCGCCCCGGAGGAAATCCTGGTAGTGCACGACGAGCTCGACCTCGAGCCCGGCACCGCCCGTTTCAAGCAGGGTGGCGGGCACGGCGGCCACAACGGCCTGAAGGACATCATCGCCCGCCTTGGCTCGCCGAACTTCTGGCGTCTGCGGCTGGGCATCGGCCACCCCGGCGAGCGCAGCGAGGTGGTCGGCTTCGTGCTGAAGAAGCCGCGCAGCGAAGAACAGGGCGCCATCGAGGACGCCATGGCGGCGGCGCTCCGGGTATTGCCGCAGGCCATCGCCGGCGACATGCCGGGCGCGATGAAAACCCTGCATACCGCCGCCAAGTAATTTTCCGGCCGCAAGCCTGCTTCGGCCAACCTTTGCAAAGATTTTCGAGAGGAACGCAGTCATGAGTCTCCAGTGCGGCATCGTCGGCCTGCCCAACGTCGGCAAGTCGACCCTCTTCAATGCGCTGACCAAGGCCGGCATCGAAGCGGCCAACTATCCGTTCTGCACCATCGAGCCCAACGTCGGCATCGTCGAGGTACCGGACCCGCGTCTGGCCGAGCTGGCCAAGATCATCAACCCGCAGAAGATCCAGCCGGCCATCGTCGAGTTCGTCGACATCGCCGGCCTGGTGGCGGGCGCCTCCAAGGGCGAAGGCCTCGGCAACCAGTTCCTCGCCAACATCCGCGAGACGGACGCCATCGTCAACGTGGTGCGCTGCTTCGACGACGACAACGTGGTGCACGTCGCCGGCAAGGTCGACCCGATCGCCGATATCGAAACCATCGGCACCGAACTGGCCCTGGCGGATCTGACCACGGTGGAAAAGGCGATCCAGCGCGACGGCAAGAAGGCCAAGTCGGGTGACAAGGACGCGATCCGCCTGATCGCCGTGTTGGAGAAAGTGCGTGCGCATCTGGACCAAGGCTTGCCGGCGCGTTCGCTGGGCCTCGACGCGGAAGAGGTTGCGCTGCTCAAGCCGTTCTGCCTGCTGACCATCAAGCCGGCGATGTACGTCGCCAACGTGGCCGAGGACGGTTTCGACAACAACCCGCACCTCGACAAGCTCAAGGCGCTGGCCGACAAGGAGGGCGCTCCGGTGGTGGCGCTGTGCGCGGCGATCGAATCGGAAATCGTCGAGCTCGACGACGCCGACAAGGCCGAATTCCTGGCCGAGATGGGGCTGGAGGAGCCGGGCCTGAACCGCCTGATCCGCGCCGCCTACAAGCTCCTCGGCCTGCAGACCTACTTCACCGCCGGGGTGAAGGAAGTGCGCGCCTGGACCATCCACGTCGGCGACACCGCGCCGCAAGCGGCCGGGGTGATCCACACCGACTTCGAACGCGGCTTCATCCGCGCCCAGACCATCTCCTACGACGACTTCATCGCCTGCGGCGGCGAAGCCAAGGCCAAGGAAGCCGGCAAGATGCGCTCCGAGGGCAAGGAGTACGTGGTGAAGGACGGCGACGTGATGAACTTCCTGTTCAACGTCTGAGGCGGTTGCCCGCCATGCGCCGAAGACCGTCATCCCCCTGGGTGGCGGTTTTTTTCTTGGCGCGGGCTAGGCAATGCCGTTGGGGGTTGTTATAGTTCCATGTGTTATGTTGTTTCTTTAATTTGAAACTAAAGGTTATATTAAAATGAAGAAACTGATCGCTCTGCTGGCCCTGATCGGCGCCACCTCGCACGCCTTCGCCGCCGACCTGCTCGATACCGTACAACAGCGCGGCACGCTCAAGATCGCGCTGGAAGGCACCTACCCGCCGTTCAACTTCAAGGACAAGGACCAGAAGCTGGCCGGCTTCGAGGTCGACCTCGGCACCGCGCTGGCGCAGAAACTCAAGGTGAAGCCGGAATTCACCACCGGTGAGTGGAGCGGCCTCCTGGCCGGTCTGCAGGGCGGCAAGTTCGACGTGGTGATGAACCAGGTGTCGATCACCGACAAGCGCAAGGAAGTGTTCGACTTCTCGCAGCCGTACACCATCTCCAGCGCCCAGCTGATCGTGCGCAAGAACGAGAAGCGGACGTTCAAGTCGCTGGACGACCTGAAGGGCCTGAAGATGGGCGTGACCCAGGGCAGCAACTACGCCGATATGGTCAAGGCGCAGGGCGGCATCGAGTCCAAGTTCTACCCGTCGGCCGCGGAAATCTTCCAGGATTTGGCCTCCGGCCGTATCGACGCCGCGATCAACGACAGCCTGCTGATCCCGTTCGCCATCAAGGAAGCCAAGCTGCCGCTGAAGGCCGGCGCCGCGGTGGGCACGACCACGCAGATGGGCATCCCGTTCGCCAAGGGCAACCCGAAATTCAAGGCCGCCATCGACGGCGCGCTGACGTCCTTGCACAAGGACGGCACCTTCAAGAAAATCTCGGTGAAGTGGTTCGGGATCGACGTGTCGAAGGCTCCGGGCGCGCGCTGAGCCGCGGCGTGACGCCGGGCTGGTGACGCTCCGGCCGTCGATGGTCGCACTGGACGCCCCCGCGGCTTGCGGGGGCGTCGCTGTTTTTGAGGATGAGCGATGGAATGGCTTGAACTGGCGCGGCAGGCGCTGCCGGTACTGATCAAGGGGACGGGGTACACCGTGTTTTTTGCGCTCAGCACCATGGTGCTGGGCCTGCTGCTGGGCTTTGTCGTGGCGCTGGTTCGCATCGCCCGCGTGCCGCTGTTGGCGCCGCTGTTGGCGCTCTACGTGAGCGTGATGCGCGGCACGCCGCTGTTGGTGCAGATCTTCGTCATCTATTACGGCCTGCCGTCGGTCGGCATCGAGTTCGAGCCGGTCACCGCCGGGGTGCTGTCGCTGACGCTGAACGTGGCGGCCTACCTGTCGGAAAGCCTGCGCGGCGCGATTGCAGGGGTCGAGCGCGGACAGTGGGACGCGGCGCAGTCGCTGGGGCTGAACTGGTGGCAGGCCATGCGTTTCGTGGTGGCCCCCCAGGCGCTGCGGCTGGCGGTGCCGAGCCTTGCCAACAGCCTGATCTCGCTGATCAAGGACACCTCGCTGGTCTCGGTGATCACCGTGTCCGAGCTGATGATGGCGACCAAGGACGTGATCGCGCAGACCTTCCAGCCCTTGCCGCTGTACCTGATGGCGGCGGCCATCTACTGGGCGATGAGCGCGCTGTTCGAACAGGTGCAGAAGCGCCTGGAGCTGCGCCTGGCCCAGGCTTACCGCCGTTGACGGCGGTTTGCCGATCTGAAAATACCGACGCCGGGGCTGCCCCGCCGTCGCCGGCGAAGCGCGCCGGCGTACGGCGGTAAGTTCTCGGCCATCTCTAGAATCCCGGGACGCGATACGCGCAGGCTCTCCATGAAATTCGCCACCAAGACCATCCACAGCGGCTACGACCACCACCAGCACAACCGCGCGCTGATGCCGCCGGTGTACCAGACCTCGGCCTTCGCTCACGACCATGTCGGCGAGGCGCTGGAGTTCGGCTACGCGCGCACCGGCACGCCGACGCGCGCGGCGCTGGAAGCCTGCTTTGCGGCGCTGGAAAACGCCACGCACGGTTTCGCCTTCGGCAGCGGCATGGCCGCCATCGACGCTGTGCTGCGTGCTACCTTGCAGCCGGGCGACGAGGTGCTGGCGGTGGCCGACCTGTACGGCGGCGCCTACCGCCTGCTCACCAAGGTCATGGCGCCGGCCGGCATCACGGTGCGTTTTGCCGACCTGACCGACCCGGCCAGCCTGACCGCCGCGCTCACCCCGGCTACCCGGCTGCTGTGGCTGGAGTCGCCGACCAACCCGCTGCTCAACTTGGTCGACATCGCCGCGCTGGCCGCCAGCGCTCACCGGCACGGCGTCAAGGTGGCGGTCGACAACACCTTCGCCACGCCTTACCTGCAGAACCCGCTCGATCTGGGCGCCGACATCGTGATGCACTCCGCCACCAAGTATCTGGGCGGCCACTCCGATGTGCTGCTCGGGCTGGTGGCGGTGAAGGACGCCGAACTGGCCAAGTCGATCAAGTTCATCCAGAACGCCACCGGCGGCGTGCCGGGTCCGCAGGACTGCTTCCTGGCGCTGCGCGGCATCAAGACGCTGCACCTGCGTATGGAGCGCCACTGCGACAACGCCGAGCGCGTGGCCGCCTTCCTGGCCACGCACCCGGCCATCGAGAAGGTGTTCTACCCCGGCCTCGCCGATCACCCGCAACACGAGCTGGCGCGGCGCCAGATGCGACGTTTCGGCGGCGTGGTCACGGTCTACCTCAAGGACGACAGCCGTGCCGCGGCGAGCCGCGTGGCCGAGCGCCTGCAGTACTTCCTGCTGGCCGAATCGTTGGGCGGGGTGGAGTCGCTGGTCAATCATTCCTACACCATGTCGCATGGCGGCATGCCGCCGGAACAGAAGGCCGCCTTGGGCATCCGCGAAGGCCAGCTGCGTTTCTCGGTCGGCATCGAAGACATCGACGACCTGCTGGCCGACCTGGCCCAGGCCCTGGCCTGAGAGCGGAGACATCGATCCGTGCCGCACCGCCCTCCTGCGCAGAGGAGACGCGCCTCACCCGGGGAACGGACGCGCGGCAGCAACCGGCCCGGCTGCGCCCGTGCCGGGCTCTTCGGCCAATCTGCGTGCGAGCGGGGTGGGCGATGAAGCGTCCCCTCCATCTGCTGTTCGACTGGGGCGATACGCTGATGGCCGACCTGCCCGGACAGGCGGGCAGCATGTGGCGCTGGCCCGAGGTGCGCGCCATGCCCGGCGCGTACGATACGCTGGCGACGCTGGCCGGCCGCTTGCCGTGCCACGTCGCCACCAATGCGGCCGAGTCGAGCGCCGACGAAGTGCGCCTCGCGCTGGCACGGGTCGGTCTGGACGACCTGATCGGGCGGGTGTTCTGCCGCCGCGAGCTGGGCCTGACCAAGTCCGACCCGGCGTTCTATCGCCGCATCGCGGCCGAGCTGGGGGTGGCGCCGCACGAGCTGTGGATGATCGGCGACTCGCTCGCCAACGACGTGCACTCGGCCCAGGCCGCCGGGCTTGGCGCCATCTGGCTCAATGCCGCCGGCGTTGCGCCACCGCCCGGCGTGCAGGCGATCGCGGCGCTGCCGCAACTGCTTGAGCTGCTGGCCGACTAAGCTCCACCCCTCCCTTCGGCTAACCTCGCTGGCATAAGGATGTGGCTTGCGGTAATATCCGAGTAAAATAGTCGGACATTACGGAGAACCGCCATGCCAGCTCCCGCCGCGAAGTACACCGCCGAGCGCATCCTGTGGAAACACCACTGGACCGACCGCTTGATCAGCTTCCGTCTCAGCCGCGATCCCGCCTTCCGCTTCACCCCCGGCCAGTTTGCCCGGCTCGGCCTGCAGATCTCCGAGACCGGTTTCGTCTGGCGCGCCTATTCCATCGTCTCGGCGAGCTGGGACGACTACCTCGAGTTCTATTCCATCGTGGTGCCAGAAGGGGAGTTCACGCCGCGCTTGGCACGGCTCGAGGTCGGCGACCAGATCCTGGTCGACAAGACCCCGAATGGCTTCTTCACCACCGATCGCTTCCCCGACGGCAAAGACCTGTGGCTGCTCGCCACCGGCACCGCGCTCGGGCCCTACCTCTCCATTCTGCACGAGACCGCGGTCTGGCAGCGCTTCCGTCACATCGTGCTGGTGCACAGCGTGCGCGAGGCGGCGGAGCTGAGCTACCAGGCCGAGATCGCGGCGCTGCGGCAGCACCCGCTGTGGGCCGAACACGGTCACAAGCTGCAGTACCTGCCGGTGGTGACGCGCGAAACGCTCCCCGGCACCCTGTCGCAACGCATCCCGGCCATGCTGGCCGACGGCAGCCTGGAGCGCGCCGCCGGCGTGACGCTGTCGCCCGAGCGCTCGCGCATCATGATCTGCGGCAGCCCGCAGATGGTGGAAGACACCCATCGCCGGCTCAAGAGCATGGGCTATGCCTTGAGCCGGCTGTCGGCCCCGGCCCAGCTGGCGCTGGAGAACGGCTGGTAACGGGGGTTTTCCTGCTGCTTCGATTCTCCTCGGCAGCCCAACTGCCGAGCGTTGCTTTCGCTAGAGTCGTTCAGGTGCGGTTCGCGGCGACAGGCCGCACTTTACTCGCGCTTCTGTTTCTACCATTTCCCGCTTGCGTTGGAGTGCACTCCAACTTTTATGATCCCGAGCCATGACGATGCTGACCATAGGCGCGGTCGCCGCCCAGACCGGCCTGACCGAACACACCCTGCGCTACTACGAAAAGATCGGCCTGCTCGATCCTGTGCCACGCGGTCCTGGTGGACAACGCCGCTACCGCGAGCAGGACTTGCGCTGGCTCGAATTCCTGCTGCGCCTGCGGGCGACCGGCATGCCGCTGCGCGACATGCTGGCGTATGCCGAGCAGCGCCGCGTCGGCAACACGGCCGAGAGCCTGGCGCTACGCCGCAAACTGCTGGCCGCGCATGCCGACAAGGTGGCCGAGGAGATCGCCGTATTGCAGTCCACTCTCCAACTGCTGCAGGGCAAGATCGACATTTACCGCGGATGGGAAGCCTCGTTGCCGTTGTCCTACCAACTCGACAAGGAATGAGCGCATGAACCTGCACGATCAAGCATCTCGACATGACGAAGTATTTCAACGTGGCTGGCAGCGCCTGCGCGAGGTCGACGATACCGCCGGCGAGGCGGTGGTGGCTGCCCTGCAAGATATCGCCCCCGATTTTGCCCGCCAGATCATCGAGTTCGGTTTCGGCGAGGTCTACAACCGCCCTGGCCTCAGCCTGCGCCAGCGCGAACTGGCGACAATCGCCGCACTCGCGGCCATCGGCCACGCCCAGCCGCAGCTCAAGGTGCACCTGCACGCTGCCTTGAACGTCGGCCTTACCCGCGAGGAGATTCTCGAAACCCTGCAACAAATGTGTCTCTATGCCGGCTTCCCGGCGGCGCTCAACGCGCTGTTCACCGCACGCGAGGCGTTTCGTGAGCATGTCCAGGCCACCATTCCGCTCGCCCCAATGGCCGTGGTGCGGGGCTTTCTGCAAGGGCTGCAGCAGGGCGTGCTGCGCGAGGAACTGCTGGCCGAGGAGGTGGAATGGCACATCCCGGGCGATCCGGCCAGGGTGCCCTGGGCCGGGCAGAGAAGAGGGCGCGCCGCGGTGCGAGAGGTGCTCGCCCTGATTGCAACCCAGGCGGAACCGTTGTGCTTTGAACCGCTGCGCTGGTTCGATGCCGAAAACGAAGTGCTGGTGCGAGGCCGCTTTGCCTATCGTTATCGTACAGGCAGCGAATACGACGGCAGTTTCGTCATGCGTTTCGACGTCGCTGATGGACTGATCCGACGTTATGAAATCTTTGAGGATAGCTGGGCGATTGCCGAGGCGGTACAGGTTGTCTTGGTATAACGTCGTGCTGTGAAGAAAACAAAACGGCCTCCCGCAGGGGAGGCCGTTGGTTTTCCGGGAGTACGCGGCTTACTGCTTCACACAATCCACGCAGTACACCTTCTTGCCGTTCTTTTCCATCGCCACCAGGCCGTGCACGTCGGTCTCGAAGCCCGGCAGCTCGCCGTTGAACTCCTGGGCGAAGCGCAGGTAGTCGACGATGGTCTTGTTGAAGCGCTCGCCCGGGATCAGCAGCGGGATGCCCGGCGGGTACGGTGTCAGCAGCACCGAGGTGACGCGGCCTTCCAGTTCCTCCACCGGCACGCGCTCGATCTCGCGGTGCGCCATCTTGGCGAAGGCGTCGGCCGGACGCATCGCCGGCTCCATCTCGGACAGATAGATCTCGGTGGTCAGGCGGGCGATGTCGTGCTTGCTGTACAGCTGGTGAATGCGCTGGCACAGGTCGCGCAGGCCGACGCGCTCGTACTGCGGGTGCTTGGCGATGAACTCCGGCATGATGCGCCACATCGGCTGGTTCTTGTCGAAATCGTCCTTGAACTGCTGCAACAGCGAGATCAGCGTGTTCCAGCGGCCCTTGGTGATGCCGATGGTGAACATGATGAAGAAGCTGTACAGGCCGGTCTTCTCCACCACCACGCCGTGCTCGGTCAGGTACTTGGTGACGATGGCGGCCGGGATGCCCATCTCTTCGAAGCTGCCGTCCACGTCCAGGCCCGGTGTCAGGATGGTCGCCTTGATCGGGTCGAGCAGGTTGAAGCCTTCCTCGATGCCGGCAAAGCCGTGCCAGCGCTCGTCCGGCTCCAGTTCCCAGTCGGCCGGGTCGCAGATGCCGTCGTCGGACAGCTCGTTCGGGCCCCATACCTTGAACCACCAATCGTGGCCGTACTCCTCGTCCACCTTGCGCATGGCGCGGCGGAAGTCCAGCGCTTCGACCAGCGACTCCTCCACCAGCGCCTGGCCGCCCGGCTGTTCCATCATCGCCGCCGCCACGTCGCAGCTGGCGATGATCGCGTACTGCGGGCTGGTCGAGGTGTGCATCAGGTAGGCCTCGTTGAACCAGGCGGTGTCGAGCTGGCGGTTCTGCGGGTCCTGCACCAGGATCTGCGAGGCCTGCGAAATGCCGGCCAACAGCTTGTGGGTGGACTGGGTGGAGAAGATCATCGAGTCCTTGCAGCGCGGACGGCCCTCGCCGATGGCGTGGAAGTCGCCGTAGAAATCGTGGAAGCTCGCATGCGGCAGCCAGGCTTCATCGAAGTGCAGGGTGTCGACCTCGCCGTCCAGCATGCTCTTGATCTCCTCGACGTTGTACAGGATGCCGTCGTAGGTGGACTGGGTGATGGTCAGGATGCGCGGCTTGGCGTTCGGGTTCTTTTCCAGCGCCTCGCGCGCGAACGGGTTGGCCAGGATCTTCTTCTTGATGTTGTCGAGCTGGAATTCGGATTTCGGAATCGGGCCGATGATGCCGTAGTGGTTGCGCGTCGGCATCAGGAACACCGGGATCGCCCCGGTCATCATGATGGCGTGCAGGTTCGACTTGTGACAGTTGCGGTCCACCAGCACGATGTCGCCCGCCGCCACGGTGCTGTGCCAGACGATCTTGTTCGAGGTCGAGGTGCCGTTGGTGACAAAGAACAGGTGGTCGGCGCTGAAGATGCGCGCCGCATTGCGCTCCGACGCGGCGACCGGGCCGGTGTGGTCCAGCAGCTGGCCCAGTTCGTCCACCGCGTTGCACACGTCGGCGCGCAGCATGTTCTCGCCGAAGAACTGGTGGAACATCTGGCCCACCGGGCTCTTCAGGAACGCCACGCCGCCGGAGTGGCCCGGGCAGTGCCAGGAGTAGGAACCGTCGTGGGCGTAATGCACCAGGGCGCGGAAGAACGGCGGCGCCAGCGTGTCCAGATACGATTTGGCTTCGCGGATGATGTGACGCGCCACGAACTCCGGGGTGTCCTCGTGCATGTGGATGAAACCATGCAGCTCGCGCAGGATGTCGTTCGGGATGTGGCGCGCGGTGCGCGTCTCGCCGTACAGGTAGAGCGGGATGTCCGGGTTGCGGCGGCGGATCTCGGCCACGAAGTTGCGCAGGTGGGCCAACGCGTCGAGCGCTTCTTCCGGCGTACCGGAGCCGAACTCCTCGTCATCGATCGACAGGATGAAACCGGCGGCGCGGCTCTGTTGCTGGGCAAACGACGTCAGATCGCCGTAGCTGGTATAACCCACGACTTCCATGCCTTCCTTCTCCATCGCAGCGGCCAGCTCGCGGATGCCGGAGCCGCTGGTGTTTTCGGAACGGAAGTCTTCGTCGATGATGACGATGGGGAAGTGGAAACGCATGCCTGTGTCCTCATACACGGCGTACCGGAACGTCACCGGCACGCTGGGAAAAGGGCGCTTAGCACCGCGGTACGCATGGGATTGGTAGGGGGGCGTTCACCGTCGGTTTGTCACTGAGGACGCACGACGCTAAACCCGCCCTTTGGCAATCGTTTCGCCAGCCGGCTTAGGTCAACCCGAAAGAAAAGCGCGTAGTGTAGCGGATAATCGTGAACAATGTTGCACTACGGAAAGCGCGGTTTTGCGCGCTTCGCCGCTACGCCGGATCAGGCTGGCCAAGACCCTCTGCGCCGGGCCGGCACGGGGCCCGGAATCGGCCGTGCAACGGGCATTTCAGCCCCCCGGGGGCGGTTTATCGTCAGACTCCGGATGAGGCTCCAAGGTGCCCGGCGATTGTCGCTTTTTTTTCCACCGTGCCCTGTACAGTCCCAGCGCCTTCAGCACCACCGCCCCGCCCGAGAGCATCAGCAAGAGCGCCAGCGGGCCGGCGATCAGGTAGGGGAACAGGGCGCTGACCAGGGCCAGCAGCAGCAGCGCCGCGCCGATGGTCAGGAAGGAGCTGGCTTCGCTGGCCTCGACCGTGCGCGTGCCGCGTACCGCCGCCCCCAGCGCATCGCCGATGCGCGCCGCCTGGCGCGCCGCCGCCGAGGCGCCCAATGCGGCTGCACCAGGTTTGGGCAACAGCAGGCTTTGGTAGTCGCGCTGGCGTGGGCGGCTCAGTACCGGGCGGTGGCGGTGAGCCGACAGCCGCACCTCGGTGGCGTGCTCCAGGTCGTCGAGAAATTTGTCGGCGAGCTTGCCGGCGATGTCTTCATCCTCCACGGCCACGTCGATTTCGCGGTTGGCAAGCCAGCTCGACAGGTTCAAGTTGGACGAGCCCAGGCGCGCCCAGCGTCCGTCCGCCACCGCTGTCTTGGCGTGGATCATCGGTCCGTCCCACTCGAACACCCGCACCCCGGCCTCCAAGAGCGGCCGGTACAGCGTGCGCGAGACCGTCGCGATCCAGCCGATATCGCTCGAGCGCGGCACCAGCAGCCGCACATCGACGCCATCCTTGGCCGCGTTCTGCAATGCCGTCAGGTAGGTGCTGGTGCCCATGAAATAGGCATCGGTCAGCCACAGCGAGCGGCGTGCGAAGCTGGCGATCAAGAGGTCCAGCCGCATCAGGTTGGCGGTGGCCGGGGTGGTGGCGATCAGCCGCGCCGCCACGCTGCCGCCGATCATGCTGCGGCTCGCCTGGCGCAGCGATTCGTCCAGCGCCTCGCCGCAACTGGCCCAGCTGTCGGCGAAGGCGTCGATGGCATCCTGCAGCACCGGCCCGCAGAGCCGTGCACCAGTATCGCGCCAGGGTTCCTCCCCCTTGGCCGGTTTGCCCTCCCAGCGTGAGCTGATGCCGAGCCCGGAAATGAAGGCCACCGCTCCATCCACAATGATCAGCTTGCGATGGTTCCGTCCAAGTGGGCTGCTGCCCGACAGGCTGGGGCGGTTGTAGAGCCGCACCTCGGCTCCAGCCGCTTGCAAGGGCTTGAAAAAGCCGCGCATGTGGGCCTTCCAGCTGCCCAGCCAGTCGACCAGCAGGCGCACCTGGACCCCTTTGGTGGCTTGCTCGAGCAGGATGTCCCTGACGCGTTGGCCGAAGGCGTCGTCGGCGAAAATGTACATCTCGATCAGGATCGAATCGCAGGCTCCCGACAGTGCCGCCTCCCAGGCCGGGAAGTTCTCGCGGCTGTCGAAAAGCAGGTCAATAGTGTTGCCATTGATCAGCGGCGCGCCCGCCGATCGGGCGAATGCCTGATCGGCCAACTGCCGGACGAAATCCAGGGCGGCGGCGGAGGGTTTAGGGCTGGGCATGGCCAGATTGTATATTGTCAGACATTGTATGAACCAAGGTGATGCACTTGCACCACGCATGGCACCAAAATGGTGCTTTTTGTGTCGTTTATATGAAAATCCGTGTCACAAAGATGAAAAATAATTCTTTGAAAAAATCCGGATTTTCCAATTTTTTTGTCAAAAAAAATATCGTAACACTTTGATTTAAAAGTAATTATGCGCCGCACAAAAAGCGGTTGCAGGAGGGCGCGCCTTGACCTTAGAATCAAAGACATTCGCTTCACATTATAATCAGGTAGATGGTATGGAAAGACAGCAATGGCTGCAGGGCACCTTGTACCGCCCGGATTTCGAGCAGGATAGCTGTGGCTTTGGTTTGATCGCCCAACTGGAGGACAAACCGAGCCATTGGCTGGTGCAGACCGCAATCTCCTCGCTCGCCAAACTGACCCATCGCGGTGCGGTGGCTGCCGATGGCAAATCGGGCGACGGTTGCGGCCTGTTGTTCCGTAAACCCGATGGCTTCCTGCGTGAAGTCGCCCACGAGGCCGGCATCGCCCTCAAGGCGAGCTATGCAGCGGGCCTGGTGTTCCATCACCCGGAACAGGAACAGGGCCAGCGCAGCCTGCGCCGCCTGAAAGAATACCTCGAAACGCAGGAGCTCGAAGTCACCGGCTTCCGTACCGTGCCGGTGGACGTCTCGGCTTGTGGCGAGTACGCCATCAAGACCCTGCCTTCCATCGTGCAGGTGTTCGTCAACTGTCCGTTCGGCATGGACGACACCACGTTCCAGCGCCGCCTCTACATGGCGCGCCGTCAGGCCGAGAAGGCCAACAAGGCCGAAGACGGTTATTTCTACCTGCCGACCCTGTCGCCGCACACCCTGTCGTACAAAGGCCTGGTGACGCCGGAAAACCTGCCGAAGTTCTTCCTCGATCTGCAGGACGAACGCTTCGAAGCCAGCTTGGCGGTGTTCCACCAGCGCTTCTCCACCAACACCTGGCCGCAGTGGAAGCTGGCTCAGCCGTTCCGCTTCCTCGCCCACAACGGCGAGATCAACACCGTCCAGGGCAACCGTTACTGGTCCCAGGCGCGCGAGCGCATCATGTCGACGCCGCACCTCGATATGGACGCCATCCGCCCGATCGTGCAGACCGACGGCTCCGATTCCATGTCGCTCGACAACATGCTCGAAGGCCTGCTGATGGGCGGCATTCCGCTGTTCCGCGCGCTGCGCCTCCTGGTGCCGCCGGCCTGGCAGAATGTCGATTCCACCGACAAGGACCTGCGCGCCTTCTACGAATTCAACTCGATGCACATGGAGCCGTGGGACGGCCCAGCCGGCATCGTGCTGACCGACGGCCGCTATGCCGCCTGTCTGCTGGACCGCAACGGCCTGCGTCCGGCGCGCTGGGTATTGACCAAGGACAACATCCTTACCATCGCCTCCGAAGTCGGCGTGTGGGATTACAAGCCGGAAGACGTCGTGCGCAAGGGCCGCGTCAAGCCAGGCCAGCTGTTCGCAGCCGACCTCTCCACCGGCGAACTGCTGATGCCTGAAGACATCGACGCTCAGCTCAAGAGCGCCAAGCCTTACCGCCAGTGGATCAAGGACAGCGGCAAGTACCTCGAACTATCGATCGAGGACGACTCCTCGCTCGAAGCGATGCCGAAGGACGACCTGCTCAAGTACCAGAAGCTGTTCAACGTCAGCTTCGAAGAGCGCGACCAGGTGCTGCGCGTGTTGGCTGACGACGCTCAGGAAGCCATCGGCTCGATGGGCGACGACACCCCGATGGCCGTGCTGTCGCAAAAAGTCCGCTCGCCGTTCGACTACCTGCGCCAGCAGTTCGCCCAGGTGACCAACCCGCCGATCGACCCGATCCGCGAAGCAGTGGTGATGTCGCTCAACACCGTGTTCGGTCCCGAGCGTAACATGTTCGAAGAGAGCGCCGAGCACGCCAAGCGTCTCGAAGTGCGCTCGCCGGTGCTGTCCCACGAGAAATTCGTGCGCGTCACCACGCGCCCGGAAGCCTACCTCAAGTCGACCTCCTTCGACCTCTGCTATGACCCGTCCGAGGGAGGCCTGAAGGCGGCCATCGAGCGGCTCTGCCAGCACGTGGTCGATGCCGTACGTGAAGGCACCGTGGTCGTGGTGCTGTCCGACCGCACCCTCGGCGAAGGCCGCCTGCCGATCCATGCGCTGTTTGCCACCGGCGCCGTGCACCACGCGCTGATCGACGCCGGTCTGCGTTGCAAGAGCAATATCGTGGTGGAAACCGGCACCGCGCGCGACGCCCATCAGATCGCCTGTTTGCTGGGCTACGGTGCGACCGCCGTCTACCCCTACCTGGCCTACCAGATCATCGCCGAACTGGTGCAGTCGGGCGAGGTGGCACTGAAAACCAACGAAGCGCTGCAGCACTACCGCAAGGGCATCAACAAGGGTCTCTTGAAGGTACTGTCGAAGATGGGTATTTCGACCGTTGCCTCCTACCGTGGCGCCCAGCTGTTCGAAGCCGTCGGCATCCACGAAGAAGTCGTCGACCTGTGCCTGAAGGGCACGGTGAGCCGTGTCTCCGGCGCCAACTTCGAGGACTTCGAAGACGACCAGCAGAAGCTGGTTCGCCTGGCCTTCAACCCGATGCGCTCCATCACCCAGGGCGGTCTGTTGAAGTACGTCCATGGCGAGGAATACCACGCCTACAACCCGGACGTGGTGATGCAACTGCAAAAGGCAGTGCAGAACGACGACTACAACGCCTATCTGAAGTACGCCGAGCTGGTCAACGAGCGCCCGGTGGCGATGATCCGCGACCTGATGGAACTGAAGCTCGCCGACAACCCGATCCCGGTCGACGAAGTGGAATCGATCGAGGCCATCCTCAAGCGTTTCGACTCCGCCGGCATGTCGCTGGGCGCGCTGTCGCCGGAAGCGCACGAAGCGCTGGCCACCGCCATGAACCGACTCGGCGGCCGCTCCAATTCCGGCGAAGGTGGGGAAGACCACTCGCGCTACGGCACCGAGAAAATGTCCAAGATCAAGCAGGTGGCATCCGGCCGTTTCGGTGTCACCCCGCACTATCTGGTCAATGCCGAAGTGCTGCAGATCAAGGTCGCCCAGGGCGCCAAGCCGGGCGAGGGCGGCCAGCTGCCGGGCGACAAGGTGTCGCCGCTGATCGCCAAGCTGCGTCACTCCAAGCCGGGTATCAGCCTGATCTCGCCGCCGCCGCACCATGACATCTACTCGATCGAAGACTTGGCACAGCTGATCTTCGACCTCAAGCAGGTCAACCCCGAAGCGCTGGTATCGGTGAAGCTGGTGGCCGAACCGGGTGTCGGCACCATCGCGGCCGGTGTGGCCAAGGCATACGCCGACCTGATCACCATCTCCGGTTACGACGGCGGCACCGGCGCCAGTCCGCTGACCTCGGTCAAGTACGCCGGCACCCCGTGGGAGCTGGGGCTCTCCGAAGCCCAGCAGGTGCTGCGCGCCAACGGCCTGCGCGGTCGGGTGCGGGTACAGACCGACGGCGGTCTGAAGACCGGCCTCGACGTGGTCAAGGCCGCCATCCTCGGCGCCGAATCGTTCGGCTTCGGTACTGGCCCGATGGTAGCGCTGGGGTGCAAATACCTGCGTATCTGCCACCTGAACAACTGTGCTACCGGCGTTGCCACGCAGGAAATGAAGCTGCGCTCCAAGTACTTCATCGGCCTGCCGGAAATGGTGATGAACTACTTCCTGTTCATCGCCCGCGAAACCCGCGAATGGATGGCCAAGCTCGGCGTGCGCAGCATGGAAGAACTGATCGGCCGCATGGACCTGATGGACCTGCTGCCGGGCGAAAGCGAGCGCCAGCAGCGCCTCGACCTGTCACCGCTGCTCAATCAGGGCACCATCCCGGACAGCGAACCGCGCTTCTGCATCGATGACCGCAACCCCTCGTTCGACAAGGGCGAGCTGGCCGAAGCCATCCTCAAGGATGCCCTGCCTGCGATCCACTCGAAGCAGATGCTGCGTCTGGAATACCCGATCGAGAACATCCATCGCTCCATCGGTGCCCGCCTGTCCGGCGAAATCGCCAAGGTGCACGGGGCCGCCGGCCTGCCGGAAGGCTGCCTGACCGTCAAGTTCACCGGCTCGGCCGGCCAGAGCTTCGGTGTGTGGAACGCCTCCGGCCTGCACCTGGAAGTGGAAGGCGACGCCAACGACTACGTCGGCAAGGGCATGGCCGGTGGCCGTGTGGTGGTCTATCCGCCGAAAGGCGCGGCGTACAAGTCGCACGAATCGATCATCATCGGCAACACCTGCCTGTACGGCGCCACCGGTGGCCAGCTGTACGCCTCCGGCATCGCCGGCGAGCGTTTCGGCGTGCGTAACTCCGGCGCGCTGGCAGTGATCGAAGGCGCGGGCGACCACTGCTGCGAATACATGACCGGCGGCTGCGTGATCTCGCTGGGCGAAACCGGCTACAACTTTGGTGCCGGCATGACCGGGGGCTTCGCCTTCGTCTACGACCCCAACGAGCGTTTCGCTTACCGCTACAACAACGAGCTGATCGACATCCACTTGATCAACGGCGAGGCCATGGGCATGTACCGTGCCTTCCTGCTCGACAAGCTGGCCAAACACGTCGAATACACCGGTTCCGATATCGGCCGCAACATGCTGGAAAACTTCGACGATTACGTCGACTACTTCTGGCTGGTGAAGCCCAAGGCCGCCAAGCTCGATAGCCTGCTGAAGGATTGATCGCGGATGGGGCAAGGCCCCATCCCTTTCGGCAGCTGCACTGAATCACACAGATATGATAGTTAGCGGGCGGCGTGCGTTAGCACGCCTTGCCCCGGCAAGAGGAAGCCACCATGGGTGACGTATTCCAGTTCATGACGCTCACGCGCAACCCCGGCGACAAGGTTCAAGCCGAGGTGCGCAAGATCGAATTCAAGGAAATCTACCGGCCGCTGAACAGCGCCGATGCAGCCGAACAGGCCGGGCGCTGCCTGTCCTGCGGCAACCCCTATTGCGAATGGGAATGCCCGGTACACAACTTCATTCCCAACTGGCTGAAGATGGTCAACGAAGGCCGCCTGTTCGAAGCGGCGGAACTCTCCCACAAGACCAACAGCCTGCCGGAAATCTGCGGCCGCGTCTGTCCGCAAGACCGCCTGTGCGAAGGCGCCTGCACCCTCGAACAAGGCGGTTTCGGCGGCGTGACCATCGGCTCCATCGAGAAGTTCATCACCGACGAAGCCTATAAGGCCGGTTGGCGCCCTGACATGTCCAAGGTGGTGTGGACCGACAAGAAAGTCGCCGTCATCGGTGCCGGCCCCGCTGGTCTCGGCTGTGCCGACGTACTGGTGCGCAACGGCGTCAAGCCGGTGGTATTCGACCGCTACGAAGAAATCGGCGGCCTGCTCACCTTCGGTATCCCCGAATTCAAGCTGGAAAAAACCGTGGTCAAGCGCCGTCGCGAGATCATGGAAGGCATGGGCGTCGAATTCCGCCTCAACACCGAAATCGGCCGTGACATCCAGATCGAAGAGCTGCTGGAACAGTACGACGCCGTGTTCATGGGCATGGGTGCCTACAAGTACATGAAGGGCGGCTTCGATGGCGAAAGCCTGCCGGGCGTGCTGGAAGCGCTGCCGTTCTTGGTCAACAACGTGCGTCAGCACCTGGGCACCCTGCCGGCCGATGAAACCCCCGTCTCGGTGAAGGGCAAGCGTGTGGTAGTGCTGGGCGGTGGCGATACCGCCATGGACTGCAACCGCACCTCCATCCGCCAGGGTGCCGAGCGCGTGATCTGCGCCTATCGCCGTGACGAAGCCAACATGCCGGGCTCCAAGCGCGAAGTCGGCAACGCCAAGGAAGAGGGCGTCGAGTTCCTGTGGAACCGCCAGCCGCTGGGCATCGAGCAAGCCGCCGACGGCAGCCTGCGCCTTAAGCTGGCGGAAACCCGCCTCGGTGCTCCAGACGCCAAGGGCCGCCGCAGCGCTGAAATCGTGCCGGGCAGCGAAGAGGTCATCGAGTGCGACCACGTGGTCATCGCCTTCGGCTTCCAGGTCGAAGCCGCCGACTGGTTCGAACGCCACTCCATCTCTGTCGACGAACGCGGCCGCACCCTGGCCTCGGGTCGCGCCAAATACAAGTACCAGACCAGTAACGCCAAGATCTTTGCCGGCGGCGACCAGGTCCGCGGCGCCGACCTGGTGGTCCGTGCCGTCTTCGAAGGCCGTCAGGCCGCCGAAGGCATGCTGGAGTACCTGCAGGTTTGGTAAGAAAAAGAATGTTCGACCTAGCTTACAACCCGCCGCAAGGCGGGTTTTTTTATCGGTCGGGATAAGTTAGATGGGGCTAATTAGCTCCTCATATACGGCCATACTTGTCCTCGAAGCGTACGATATCATCCTCACCCAGGTAAGCACCGGATTGCACCTCGATCAGCTCCAGAGGGATCTTCCCCGGGTTTTCCAGGGCATGCACCACACCGACGGGGATATAGATCGACTGGTTCTCCGTGAGTAGGACTTCCTTGTCGCCGTTGAGTACCTTGGCCGTGCCCGATACCACCACCCAGTGCTCGGCGCGGTGGTGATGCATCTGAACCGACAACTTGGCGCCGGGCTTCACCGTAATGCGCTTCACCTGGTAGCGAGCGCCGTTGTCGATGCTGTCGTAGCAACCCCACGGGCGGTATACCACGCGGTGCTGGGCGGCTTCCTTGCGGCCATCCGCCTTGAGCTGGTCGACAATCTTCTTGACCTGCTGCACCTGCCCCTTGTGGGCAACCATGACCGCATCCTCGGTATCCACTACGACCAGGTCGCTGATGCCGACAGCTGCTATCAAGCGGCCATTGGCGCTGTGTAGATAGTTATCCTGGCTGTCCACGACGAGTACATCACCTTTGATCACATTACCATCGGGATTCTTCTCGGACACTTCCCACAAGGCATTCCACGACCCCACATCGCTCCACCCCGCATCCAGCGGAACCACTACCGCTTTATCGGTCTTTTCCATCACAGCGTAGTCGATGGAGTCTTCGGGGCAAGACGCAAATGCTTCGCTGTCCAGGCGCAGAAAATCCAGGTCTGCCTTGGCTGTGGCCAGGGAGGAGCGACAGGCCGACAGAATCTGGGGCGCTAGCTGCTCAAGCTCAGCAATCAGCGCGGAGGCGCGGAACAGGAACATCCCGCTGTTCCACAGGTAGCGTCCGCTCTCGACATAAGACTGCGCGGTCGAGAGATTCGGCTTTTCGACGAAACGAGCGACGGGGTGGACACCCGGTGGCAAATCACCGCCGGTGCGCCAATCGGAATGGGAACCCTGTTCAATATAGCCATAGCCTGTTTCAGCATGGCTGGGAACAATCCCGAATGTCACTAGCGCTCCGGTTTCGGCAGCCCTGCGCGCGGTAGCTACGGCGGTGTGAAAGGCCCCCGTGTTGGCGATCACATGGTCTGCCGCGAGGACGAGGAGCAGCGGGTCCTTGCCGTGCTGCATGGCGGCCAGAGCGGAAATGGCAATTGCGGGGGCGGTGTTGCGGCCAACTGATTCGAGGATGATCGCTTCAGCCTTGATATCGATCTGTCGCAATTGCTCGGCTACGATGAATCGATGCGATTCATTACAAATCAGAATCGGCCGTTCGCACTCCGTTATGCCCATCAGTCGCAGCACCGTTTGCTGGAGCATGCTTTCTTCCGTTATCAGGGGCAAGAACTGCTTGGGGAATAAGCTGCGCGATAGTGGCCACAACCGGCTACCTGATCCGCCAGATAAAATCACAGGAATCATAGTTTGGCTATCGATTTAGTTGAATAGATAGGCTTCGCACGCTTGTGGATACGATAGGCATCAATGACATAGCTGGCCCAATACCACATAGCTAGCGCTGGAGGAATTTTCTCAATGTTACGATAAATGGACCAGACAGACTTGGCGGCATCCCACTTTCTTCCCGAGCGGGAGCTAGCCATTACCCGATAGCGAGCAAGGTCGAGAGGTAAGCGTCTAGCAATGACCCCTTTGGCCAGGATGTCAGCCCACGCCAAGAAGTCTTCAGCAATCAACTTTCCCATATCCTCAGAGAACACAGGAAGAGGGCAGCTCCGCCGGTCGAAGGCCATGGTCAAGCAACCTACACCACGTCGTTTATGCAGGGTGGGCCAATCAAGTGAATCTGGACCGCTCACAACCTTTCCGATCAGGTCGCCCTGTTCAGACATGTGTCGATAATCATGATAAGACATGCCCACATGGTTTTGCTGCATCCAACCGATTTGCTTTTCGAGTTTGGTGGATATCCATTCATCATCCGCATCGAGAAATGTCAAAAAACGCCCTCGGCTCTCACGTATCCCTATATTCCTGGCCCTGGCTGGGCCGCCATTCTGGTCACTTGCAATCACGCGGATGCGGGAGTCGGACGCGGCATAGGAGCGCATGATGTTCAGCGAGTCATCACCAGAACAATCATCGATCAGGATATGCTCCCAGTCATGCATGCTCTGAGCCTGTACGGTGGCGAACAATCCAGGTAGCCATTTTTCTGCGTTGAAAACAGGCGTGATGATGGAAACGAGTGCCATATCATTTTCTCGAAAATAATTGTCTTATTTTCCTACGTATCGACTTGGACATCAGATATTTTGCCCCGGCAGCAGATGAAAACAAGAAGAACGCGACATATTTCTTTTGCTTGAAAAGTATTTCGCCAATTTGTTTGTCTCGGCTCCAGCGCCGCTTGGCAGAAACGCCGCAAAGATCATAAATGACTTCTCCTCCCCGTATTAATGGCAAATTTAAAACGCCATCGGGAAAAGTCCGGATCAGCAGGTCGAGATCGGCTGCTATGGAGTAGTTTAATTGGTACTGCTCGTGTTTGGCGGGAAAGATAACCCCCTGATGACAGTAGCCATAGCCGCCAAGGCCAGTAGTGGCATAGCCCAAATCCTGGCCGGTTTCATCTGTTAACCTGACAGGCAAACGGCAAGGGCCCTTGACGTTACTGTAAATGTTTCCCTGAATGGTATCGCCGGCATTAAGATAGTGAATGAGATCGCCAGAAACGAGGGAAAGCCCCTTATTCATGGCATCGTAAATTCCAGCGTCTTTTGATGAATAAAATTTTATTGGTAATAAGTCCGAAAATTCGGAGATAACAGTAAATGTGGCATCTTGTGATCCTCCATCGATCACGATGACCTCATGTGGGGTACATTTGGATTTTACTAGGCTTGTCAATGTTTGATGTAGCCCAATTGCATTGTTGTAAGTAACGCTTACGATGCTAATCAATGAATTGACCTCCTTACTTTATGTGGATTGCATTTCATGCTGGGCCATATAGCAATATGACGAAAATGGCTAATGATGAGAATTTTTTAATTATGCAAGATGAAAATATTCTATTGGCTTAGTGTGGTTATATTTTACTTAATAAAATTATGCGGAAGTGATTTTAAGGGTAAGTATATGATATTACCGGTAATATTGGGCTTCTGATAAAATATTTATCCCATGTGGAAGGTGTATTTGAAAGTCTGTAATTGAAATCTACAATGAAGAGGCCTCATTTTTTGATGTTGTTCAACATATAATCACGATATGCCATAGAGATGCCGTGATTTAAATCAATTTCAATTTTCCACCCAAGGCTATTTAATAGTTGGTTATCCATAAGCTTCCGAGGTGTTCCGTCTGGTTTGCTGATGTCAAATTTAATTTCGCCCTTATAGCCAAGAGCTTGAGAAATGGTCTGAGCCAGTTCTCCAATTGTACAGTCTATGCCGCTGCCGACGTTGATATGAGAACACATCGGGGAGACATGTTTTTTCCAAACTTCTGGAGGCAGCTCCATCACATGTACAGATGCACTGGCCATGTCATCTACATATAAAAACTCACGCTTGGGCATGCCGCTGCCCCAGACCAGGACCTCCGGAGCATTGTCTTGCTTGGCCTCATGGATACGACGGATAAGAGCCGGGATCACATGGCTATTTTCCGGATGGTAGTTGTCGCCTGGGCCATACAGATTGGTCGGCATCACGCTGCGGTAATCACGGCCATACTGACGGTTATAGCTCTCACACAATTTGATACCGGCGATTTTGGCGATGGCGTACGGCTCATTAGTGGGCTCAAGTGCCCCCGTGAGAAGAGCTGACTCCTCCATCGGTTGCTCGGCCAACTTGGGGTAGATACAGCTTGAGCCTAAAAACAGTAATTTCTGAACGTTGTGGGTGTGGGCGGCATGGATCACATTGGCTTGGATCATCAGATTCTGATAGATGAACTCGGCCGGGTAGGTATTGTTGGCATGAATGCCCCCAACCCGAGCTGCCGCCAGATAGACCTGATCGATTTTCTCTTCGGCAAAAAAACGATCAACGGATGTTTGGCAGGTAAGATCCAGTTCGGTCCGGCTGCGGGTGACAAGATTGCGGCACCCTTTCTGTTCAAGACGGCGAACGATGGCGGAGCCGACCATGCCATGGTGGCCTGCAACGAAAATACGGGCATCGAGATTGGTAGTCATAACGTGTCTGTGAGTCTCAGCCGGTGCAAGCAACTGGCTTGTGCCGGCCTTGGCAAGGTTCAAAGGTGTTGCGGCTAAGGGAGAGTTTAATTCTCGGTGCTGACCGGAATTGCGAAGCCATGTTTCTTGAGCAGCGCATGGCGCTTGGCTTCTTGCAGGTCGGTTGCCACCATTTCACGGCACATTTCTTGCACCGTGATTTCAGGCACCCACCCCAGCCGTTCGCGGGCCTTCGTCGGGTCGCCCAACAAGGTTTCCACTTCCGCTGGACGGAAGTAGCGCGGATCGACGCGAACGATGACGTCGCCTTCCTTCAAGGCAGGAGTATTGTTGCCCTGGATAGCCGTCACGATCCCCACCTCATCCGTGCCATGGCCTTCGAAACGAAGCGAGATGCCCAACTCGGCAGCGGACCATTCAATGAATTGGCGCACACTGTACTGTACCCCGGTGGCGATGACGAAATCCTCTGCTTGCTCCTGCTGCAGCATTAGCCACTGCATCTTGACGTAATCTTTTGCATGGCCCCAGTCGCGCAAAGCGTCCATATTGCCCATGTACAGGCAGCTTTCCAGGCCCTGCGCGATATTGGCCAGGCCGCGGGTGATCTTGCGGGTGACGAAGGTCTCGCCTCGGCGTGGGGACTCATGGTTGAACAGAATGCCATTACAGGCATACATGCCATAGGCTTCGCGGTAGTTGACCGTGATCCAGTAGGCGTACAGCTTGGCTACCGCATAGGGGCTGCGGGGATAGAACGGAGTCGTCTCCCGCTGCGGAATCTCCTGCACCAGACCATACAGTTCCGAAGTCGATGCCTGATAAAAGCGGGTTTTCTTCTCCAAACCCAGAAAACGGATCGCTTCCAGCAGTCTCAGCGTGCCCATGGCATCGACGTCGGCAGTGTATTCCGGGGATTCGAAACTGACAGCTACATGCGACTGTGCACCCAGGTTATACACTTCATCAGGTTGCACTTCGCTGATGATACGGGTCAGGTTGCTGCTATCGGTCAGATCGCCATAGTGCAGCTTGAAGCGGGCATTCTCGATGTGCGGGTCCTGATAGATATGATCGACGCGCTGGGTGTTGAATGAGGACGCACGGCGCTTGATGCCGTGGACTTCATAACCCTTTTCCAAAAGAAACTCGGCAAGGTAGGAACCATCCTGACCAGTAATACCGGTGATGAGGGCTTTTTTCATCTGCTGTCCTTGTACGATTCAATCGCTTGTCGGTAGAGGTTGATGTATTGTGGTACCACTACCTTAGGCGACCACAACTGTATTGCGCGTTGGCGTGCGGCCATGCCAAGACGCTGCCTGTGCTCTTTGTTCTGTAGGAGCCAGGCAATGCCGTTAGCCATATCGGCTGGATCATAGGCTTGCGCGAGGAAGCCGGTCTGTTGATGTTCTATGGCATCGCGGAGGCCAGTACAGTCGAATGCAACAACCGGACAACCACAGGCCTGTGGTTCTGTCGCGGTTTGTGGGAGGTTTTCCTGCCGTGAGGGTACCACCATCACATCTGCTGCGTTGTACAGTAGCGCTAGCGTAGTGTCGTCATGGATATGGCCCATCCAGTAAGTTGGAAATGGAAGTGACGGGGGCTGCTCTGGCTCACTCTGCCCAAACACGACGCAGGCAATCCCTTCCGGATTGATCTGTATGGCTAGTCGCTGGAGTGCTTCCAGTAGAAGGTCATAACCCTTGTTTGGATCGTTGCCTCCGCCCATTGCCCCAAATAAAACGACTTTTTTGTCATTCGGCAACCTCAAGACTTGTCGGCAAAAAGCTTGGTTGAGTGGCTGGTAACATTCCGTGTCGAGCACATTGGGGATCACTGACACAGGCCAGTCGCGTAACAGGACGCTGTTACGAACGCAATCGGCTAACCAAGTGCTGGGGGTGACGATATGCATGGGGTGCTTCCAGGCTTTTCGTTTACGTTGCCAGACTATTCGATTCAGGTCGATTCCACTATCACCTAGCGTGCGATTATTACGGTCATACCCTGCACGCCAGCGAGCATGTTTATCATCAGAGGTGACATGCTCTGCACCGCAGAACGCCCACATGTCATGAAGTGTCCAGACTATTGGTTTTTGAATCCGACCGATATCTTCAATGGACATTGTTTCACCTGCTACCCAATGTAGATTTACTACATCGGCGTGACAGGTGTTGAGTCGAGAGCTCCAATGCGAGGATAGCCAATTGCCGCTGTGCAGGTTGCCGTTTGCACTGTTTTGCAACCGGTTGAATTGTAAACCCATAGGCATGCGTAGCATGCCAAGCGCTTTAGCTACTTTGCTGGCTGGGCCATTTACTGTCCAGTCATCGGTTTTTTTTATTCGCACTAGCATGTGCGACTCAATACAGGATTGCAGCAGGGCTCGGTGCAGGCGGTAGGCTGCTCGGGCGGCACCGCCAGAGTTGTCCGATTGGGAAATAATCAATGATTTCATATTGATGGCGTTATTATTTTTTTGGTTGCTTTGATAGCAGTATATAATCGGCCAGTAATAATCAATATAACTAAATCGCTCAGACGCGGCTGTACTTGAGGGTAGGCGAGGGCGGCCGCGAGCAAGGATGACTTTTCGCGTAGTGAAACATTTCCCATTTTTGAGTGAATGCGCATTAATGCGATTCTTATTTTGTCTTCGCTTTTTTGGGTTATTCTATTGAATTCATGCGTTTCGTCCACCATGTAGCTGAAATGGTTGATATTGATAAATTCGCCAAACATGTTCGACATTCTTAACCATAGGTCCCAATCCTGCCATGCTGGCATGGAGGGATCAAAATTCCCAGATTTAATATAGTGGGATTTTGGAGCAAAAACTTGATTGCCTATATTGTTTTTTTGTCGTAATTTTTTATAGCTTGAAGTTTCGTCAGTATGGCTATCAATTATACCTTGAGGCGTATTTATTTTGGCGCTGTCATAAAGGCCGGCAATTTTTGATTCTCCTTTTGTGAGCAAATGCCATTGTTCAACAAAAGTGGTTATTCTGTCCTTTGATAAGAAGTAATCGTCATCGTCAAGGCCCGTTATGAAGTGACCGGTACTGTTGTTTATTGCTGTATTTCGAGCTACGCAAGCCCCAAAACTTTCAGGCTGTAGTATCGCCTTAAGCCGGTTGTTTTTTTGTGCTTCGAGTAGATATTTTCTTGTTCCGTCATTCGATCCATCATCAACAACTATTAGTTCAATATTCTTATAGGTTTGCCTATGGACGGATTCAATGGCTCTTTTTAATAATGAAATTCTGTTCTTTGTTGGGATGTATATTGATACTTTTTCGCGCATATTGGCTTTGTAAATATATTTGTCAATTAATAATTTTAATTCAACAACTTAGCAGTCGGGGACTATTGTTTCAGTTCCGTAGATCTTCCGACCAGCAAATGATGTTGAGGAGGTTGTAGGGTCCGGCGGCTGTTCCCTCAAGGATACTGGCAGCGGGTCAGCTAGGAGGGTGTCAACGACCAATAGCCAAATATTCAAAATCCTGGTTCCGCAGCCAGGCCGGATCGTACATATTGCGCCCGTCGATGATCACCGGGGCCTTGAGCGCAGCGCGGATCGCCTCGAAGTCCGGTGCGCGGAACATCTTCCACTCGGTGACAATCAGCAGGGCGTCGGCCCCGTCGAGCGGGCTCATCATGTCCTCGGCGAAGCGCAGACGCGGATTGTCGCCCATGACGCGGCGCGCCTCCTCGACGGCGACCGGGTCGTACGCCACCACTTCGGCGCCACGGCGCGTCAACTCGGCCACGATCACCCGGCTCGGCGCCTCGCGCATGTCGTCGGTGTTGGGCTTGAAGGCCAGCCCCCACAGCGCGAAGCGGCATCCGGACAGGTCCTCGCCGAAGCGCGCCACAGCCTTCTCCACCAGGCGCAGCTTCTGCGCGTCGTTGGCGGCTTCCACCGCGTCCA
>NZ_FXAG01000041.1 GCF_900177275.1 Pseudogulbenkiania subflava DSM 22618 | reverse complement strand
GCGATGGGCTTCTGGCCGGCGCCGACCTGGTAGGCCTCGTCGGCCTTGAAGCGGTGCAGGGCGAGCTTGTCTTCCTCGGCGTAGATGGCGACGGTGCGGATGTTCATCTCGGCGGCCGCGCGCATGACGCGGATGGCGATCTCGCTGCGGTTGGCGATCAGGAGGCTACGAATGGGCTTCATGGTTCACACGGGTCCAAACAAGGCAGTCAATTGAAAAGGCCGGACAGCAAGGTATTGCGCACGCGCCGGCAGCTAAGGAATTCAATTCGGCGGCGAGGCGGTCACTCCGGCCGACCTGGCCAGACCCAGCCGGGCATGCAAGGTCTCGATGGCGTCAATCTGGTTGAGGCTGAAGAAGTGCAGGGCGGGCACGCCTTCGGCGATCAGCCGCTCGCATTGCCGGGCGGTGACATCGAGCCCGAAGGCGCGCACGGCCGCGGTATCGTCGGCCAGGCTTTCCATCTTACGGTAGATCCAGCGCGGCATCTCGATGCCTCGCGCCTCGGCCCGTTGCGCCGTGCTGCGAAAACGGGTCAGCGGCAGCACGCCGGGCACCAGGGGCAGGGTGATGCCGGCGGCGTGGCAGCTGTCGCGCAGATACAGGAAGGCATCGGTATTGAAGAAATACTGGGTGACCGCCGCGTCGGCGCCGGCCTCCTGCTTGGCCCTGAGTGCGGCCAGATCGGCGGCCGGGCTCTTGGCTTGCGGATGGACCTCGGGATAGGCCGCCACCTCGATACGGAAGTCGTCCCCGCTGCGCTCGCGGATGAAGCGCACCAGGTCGCTGGCGTAGGCGAAGTCGCCGCGGCTGCCCATGCCGGACGGGGTGTCGCCGCGCAGAACGAACAGGCGGCGCACGCCGAGGTGCCGGTAATGCGCACACAGCGCCGCCACTTCGGCACGCTCCGCCCCCACACCCGACAGGTGCGGCGCCACGGTGTGGCCGGCCTGGTGCAGCTGCCCGACCAGGTCGAGCGTCCGTTCGCGCGTGCAGCCGCCGGCCCCGTAGGTGATCGAGAAGCACTCGGGCCCGAGCGCCGCCAGACGAGGCAGCGCCCGCTCCAGTTGCCCTGCACTCTGCGGCGAAGTAGGCGGGTAGAGCTCAATACTGAAGGGTATGGACATGCAACGCTCCTTATCGAAATACGGGGTGATCGTGACGGTATGCAGCGGCCCTATCCGGCAAGGCGGCGGCCCCCGGAAAGCGTTTCATCGTGGCTCATGCTGAGCTCCTTCACTCTCGAACACGCGGCGACCAGGTCGCCGTATGCGGATTTCTTCATTGGGGCCCGGGTACGCCCAGCCTCGCCGGATGGCGTGATCAGCCAGCGGCGCGCGGCGCCAACGCTGGCCGAAGCAGGGTCTCCGGACCCTCCGTTCCGTTACCGGCCGTACACCGGGAAGGCGGCGCACAACTCCGCCACCTTGGCGCGCACCGAGGCGACGACCTCTTCGTTGCCGAGGTGGTCCAGCACGTCGCAGATCAGCGTCGCGGTGCGCGCCGATTCGTACTCTGTGAAGCCGCGCGTGGTGATCTCCGGCGAGCCGATGCGGATGCCGCTGGGAACGAACGGGCTTTGCGGGTCGTTCGGCACGGCGTTCTTGTTCACCGTGATGTGCGCCCGCCCCAGCGCCGCGTCGGCGTCCTTGCCGGTGATGCCCTTGTCGATCAGCGACAACAGAAACAGGTGATCGTCGGTGCCACCGGACACCACCTCGTAGCCGCGCTCCTGGAATACCGTGACCATGGCGCGGGCGTTGGCGATGACCCATCGCTGATAGTCCGCGAATTCCGGCAGCAGCGCCTCTCTAAAAGCGACAGCTTTTGCCGCAATTACGTGCATAAGCGGGCCGCCCTGGATGCCGGGGAGCACCAACGAGCTGAACTTCTTCTCCAGCTCCGGGTTGCTCTTGCACAGGATCAGGCCGCCGTGCGGGCCGCGCAGGGTCTTGTGGGTGGTGGTGGTGAAGACATCGGCGAACGGCACCGGGTTCGGGTACAGCCCGGCGGTGATCAGGCCGGCCACGTGCGCCATGTCGGCAAACAGGTAGGCGCCCACCGAGTCGGCGATTTCACAAAAGCGGGCAAAGTCGAGCACCAGGGAGTAGGCGGAGAAGCCGGCCACGATCATCTTCGGCTTGTGTTCTATGGTCTGGAAGTTGAGCAGCGCCTCCAGGCGGCCCTGCGAAATCTCCGGCTGGTACGGGGTGGAGGCAGTGTAATGGTGGCCGCTTCGTCGCCCAGGACAAAGCTGTCGCCCTCTCGGGGCAGCGCCACGTAAACCAGGTCGCCCAGCAAGTTCTGAGCGTAGTCGGTGACGCCAACGGTGGCGCTACCGTCCGCCTCCAGACGCAGCCATTCGTGGGATTCGGTGTATTTGATGTCGCTCATTGCTCTCTCCAGACAGGGTTGCGTTAAGTGAAACGGGCAAACGCAAGCTGGAAGTGCAACGGCGAACGCAGGGGACGATCAGGGGATCGGCATCCGGACCTTGGCGGGGCATTCCAGGCTGCGTGAGCCTGATGCCCCCTCTGTCCATTTGCCTGAGAGATTACGGACCCGGACGGGAACGCTTTTCCTTCGGCGAGTCCTCGCGGGCCTACTCTCCAGAGTAGCTAGTCGATGCGGCAGTCCTTTTGCCTGAGAGTTTCTGGGGCGGTTCCCCTTCGGCGCCGCCACGTGGCGGCCTCTCCTGTCACATCCCGATAGCTTGATGCCCAATCTAGAGGAGGGGCTCCGAGACTGCCAACAGCAAAACGGCCAGGTCCCGGATGGGCGACAAACGACACGGGCCGCCCACTCACGCCGGGTTCTGGCGCAAATCCAGGCCAGACGGGCCTCTCGGCATCAAAGGCCCGGCCCGATACTTTGGCGTTTGGCGAAGTACGTATCTGAACATTCCTATTCAACGCGCGCCTTGCAACAATGGACATTGAGACGCGCTGCCGTTCTTGCGGGTGGCGAACTCCAGAGACGGACGCTCCCCGTCGGCCAATGTAGAGGCCATCGGGAAGACGATCCAGGAATGAAATTCCAGCGGCCAAGGCCTCACGCCCGAGGCAGGCGCCCCGAATGCCGGGCCGGCCTCGTCGCCGTTCGAAAAATTGACCCTCTTGGGGAACGGAACACCGGTGGCGCAGTCTACTCATTCGTCTGTCGAGAGCGCATCCTCGACTCAACTGGAAGGAACTCGATGGCCAAATCACCACGCACCAACCCGGTAGCGAAATTCGCACAACGTCTACAGCGCTGTGCCAGCTTTACAGACCGAAAGAAGCGAGCCAAGCAAGGCTATACCAAGCATAAGAAACAGGCGGGAAGTTTTACTCTCCCGCCTTTTTTATTGACCTGAAATCTGGCGCCAGCCACGGGCCCAAAGCCCGATTCCACGGGATTCCTGCGCAGCAGATAATGCCTCGCCCCGTCCGCATGGCAAGGGGCGCTTCGTCAAACCCGGGCTTCCGATGTCAGCCATTTGGCCAGACGGTAGGGAGACTGAAAATCCGCACGGTGAATCACTGCTCTTAACGTGATGTCGCCGACACCGCCTTCTTCAAACTTTCGTACAAATCGGGAAATTGCGTCTTGAGAAGAGCAATGACCTCCATGTCCTCACGGTTGATGACGGCAAGGTCAACTTGCTCGATATGCACCAGGCGGAACAGTTCGCGCACCGGGCGCGGCATGTTTCGGCCTGACTCGTAGCGCGACCCTCCGGATTGAGTCACGCCAATCAGGCTCCAGAATTGCACCTGGTTCAGCCCTCGCTTTTGACGAACTTCGCGAGGATGGGGCAGGGTTTTGTGCGATGTCATCAGTGGGCTCCTGTTTGTGGGTGCCGCAATGATAAATGGGGAGTGGGCAGTCTCACCTCAGGCAAATTGCAAATATTTGTTAACAAATATGCCATTTATTTAATAACATCCACCGCAAACACCGTTCCTCAATTGTCCACGCGATATCAAACAACCCGGCCGGCATCGGCCTCAAGTAAGCTCGCTGGGCGTAACCACACGACCCATAGGGCAGTCCATCCTGGCAAACCGGATGAATCAAAAATCGACAACGTGACGTTTATGGCATGGCAGCGGCAAACAGGGCACAGCCACCAGGGAGAACACAGGGAGAACCGCTATCAGACGGCGTCGCCGGCTGCGGAGAGGGCACGGCGCCTGCCGAGTTGGGGGTGAGAGGCGGAAAGCCTTGAATACTTCCTTTATGGCGAGTCGTTCAATGAGCGAACTCAGTCGATGGCACGGGCGGGATGAAATTCTCAACCCACTCCTGGAAGGCTTCAGCCGGCATCGGCTTGGCGATGAAGTAGCCCTGAGCGTAGTCGCATCCCAGTCGGGACAGCTGCTCCCAGTGCTCCCAGGTTTCAACACCTTCGGCCACGGTTTTGCGGCCCAAGTCACGCACGAGATCGATGGTAGAGCGCACGATCATCGCCGAGTCTTTACTGCGGGACATGTTCGCCACGAATGACTGGTCGATCTTGATATAGTCCACCGGCAACTTCTGCAGATAGTTCAATGAAGAATACCCGGTGCCAAAATCGTCGATATAGAGCGGAATACCCCCGGCATGCAGGCTATGCAGAATACCGAGCGCCAATTCGGGATCCTCCATGACGGAACTCTCGGTGATTTCCACCTCCAACCAGCCGGATCCAATCCCACGGGCAGCCTGCCACAAACGAATCTTGTTCAGCAGACTCTCATCATGCAGACTGCGAGCCGACAGGTTGACGGCAAAACGAGCAACGCCCCAACCAGCAAGCTGGCCACCACCAACATTTGGCGTGCATGCGCATAAGCAGACTCCCGCTGCCTCAGCAGCTGCCGCTCTTCCCGGTCCATGTCGTCTAGCAGACGGTAGGTGAGGGCCCTGGTTTGCCGTAACGGCGCCTTGGCGACGAAGGCGTCGGCGGCTGCCTTGCCTTGCGTCTTGAGCAGGAGCTCAACCTGCCTCGCAATGGCCAACCGTTGATTGAGCACTTTCCGCAAGGCAGCCCAGCGCTGCCTCTGCCGCGGGTTGTCGGTGGTCAACTCCCGGATTTGCCCGAGCGCGTTTTCTCGGGCTGCGATGGCGTCGTCACGTTCGGCGAGATTCCCGGCATCGCCATAGAGACGGAACGACTGCGTGGTTAATTCGATCTGCAGCGAATAACCCCGAGTGAGGGCAAGCTGCTTGAGCAACTCATCGGTGTGGGTGACCCATTGAACCGAGCGGGTCGCATCATCGGCAACCTTCCAAATGATCAGAGACAGCGCGATAACGACCAATACGGCGGTGGAGAGTGCCGCGAACAGCCTGGACTCAAAGCTGGACCGCAAAGATAGCGTCACGGGCACCTCCTTTCTATGTGGAGTTTTCAACGCTGCTTGCGCCAGAGGCCAATCCAACTCCAATTGGCACGCCATTACAGTGCAGTATGGTCGCCCACGCGGCGTGCACAAAATGATTTGTCATGAACGATTCACTCGCCATGATGGCACTCAATAAAAACATGGCACCACAATACTTTATTTCTGGGCTGCCCAGACAGAAATCGGCGAGGCGTTCAGCTCACCCCATCAGCGAACAAAAACCGATTGACTGTTTCTATTGTTACCCGTTTTGCATTAAAGCGTCGGCATACTGAACGTTCAGTAGAACAGCTTGGGTGTACACGAAAACAATAAAGAGAAGGAGAGTTATGCGCCTAGCACGGGCTCGACCAAATCCGGGCCGTCATGGCGCGGATTGCCGACGCGGGCCGATACCGGCCACATACGCAAGCGCTCGCTTGGGCAGGGCGTGAGCAGGGACTGCAGGAAAGGGCCGGGCGCCTCGGGGTCCAACCAGTCACGATAATGCTCGGGCGGCAGGATGCAGGCGAGGCGGTCGTGGATGGGGCGCACCAGGTCGTTGGCAGGGCCGACGATGATGGTGCAGCTGTCGATGGCTTCTGCCGTAGCAGGGTCGGTCCAGCGCTCCCACAGCCCGGCAAAGCCCAGCCCGTCACCCTCGGCGTCGGTAATGAACCATGGCTGCTTCTGTTTGCCGCCCAGATCCTGCCACTCGTACAGGCCACTGGCCGGGATGATGCAACGCCGATGCTTGAAAGCGGCGCGAAACGCCGGCTTCTCCGCCACCGTCTCGGCCCTGGCGTTGATGGTGCTGTACCCGATCTTGCGATCCTTGGCCCAAAAGGGGATCAGCCCCCAGTGCGCCTCGGCCACTTCAACGCCACCGCGTGCGGCCCGCCGGATGATCGGGATGTTCTGGGTGGGAGCGATGTTGTAACGGGGAGGCGAAGCAAAATCCAGCTCGAGCTGCTGCCAAAGACCTCGAAATGGGGTGTAAATAGCGTAGCGGCCACACATCGCAAATCCTTTCCGACGAAGGCTCATGCCCGCTAAAGCATAGATGGCATGGTGGCCGGCGGCACGTTTGAGTTATCTCTAGATTGGCCGTTGTTTGCTTTGCCATAGACCAACTTGAACCCCAAGGAGCCCCCTACACCGTCGCAGACGATGAGTTGTCAGGCTTCTATATCCGCGTAGGCACGGACAGCAAGTCAAAGCAAAAGACTTTCAAGAACAACAACGTCAATAGACTAATTCTTGAAAAGATTGATGATGTTGGCTTGTTGTTAAATAAGTTTTTAATAAAAATAAAGGGAAAATAAAATGAAAAACTAATTATCTTTACAGTACTGTTGTCAGCAAAGGCGTTTTCTTATCCTAACATTCCGAAGGATAAAGAGTATTGCCAATTTTTGAGCCAACAGATCGGGCAGACGCAAAGAGCGAGCTACCCAAAGGAAAATGAAGAATTTCGACAAGCACGTATAAGACAATTACAGAATGCTTATCAAGTTTACTGCAAGCAAAACAAAGCCCCGAAAAGCTAAATGTTTACCATGTCCTTCAAATGGCAAATTTGAGTATTATCCCAGAAACTATCAACCTGGGTTATTTTAAATAACTTTATAAAACTATAACCGACATCAATGGCAGTAATAGTTTATTTACATCTTGTAAATGTGATATTTAGAGCCGATTTTTTGCAACGCCACATACTAATTTTTTATCATGGCCAAAATCATCAATCATACCGTTAAGAGCATCTTCTGCAGTTTCCACTGCATCGGTTCTAACCTCAGGATATTTTGTTTTTTTTGCACTCTTGGAAAGTTTAGTCAAGTCATTTCCAAATTCTTTCAATGTTGGATTTCCATTAGCAAAGGCCAATAATGGGAAAGCCAATAAAAAAGAACAAATAATTTTTTCTCATACAATCCCTTCTATATAAAATAAATAAATGAGAGATATAGCCATATCTCTCATTTGATAAATAATTGAAATTACTTACAACCTAGTACCCCATAAACGTCATTTCTTTTAGCCGCCTCACAAAAATCTGGTTTATTGTTCGGATATTTTTTCATACGGACTTCAAACCATTTATGAGAATCTCTTTCAATTACCATTTCTGCTATTTTCATACTTACTTCACTATTATCTGTTTCATCATACATTTCTTGCACGAATTTTTTATATGATGTATCTATTTTCTGTACATTATTTTCGCTATATAATGTGCTTCCCATTGCTAACATTGAAGATAGCATAACAGAAAAACCTAAAATAATTTTATTCATAATAAACCCCTTCTATATAAAATAAATAAATGAGAGATATGGCTATCCGAACATTCCGAAGGATAAAGGGTATTGCCAATTTTTGAGCCAGCAGATCGGGCAGACGCAAAGAGCGAGCTATCCGAAGGAAAACGAAGAATTTCGGCAGGCACGTATCAGACAATTGCAGAATGCTTACGTCGTCTACTGCAAGTAAAACGAAGCCCCAGAAAGGGGCTTTGTTTTATCTCTTCATGTCGTGGCAAAAGCCTAATGTCAAGCACTTATTCCCCATTGGCAATCTTGGCCAGTTTTTCGAAATATTTATAAAACATCCAAATAGTCCCTAGTATTATGAAGAGTGCTGATAAGATCTCTATCCCAGCAACCACTTTTACAAAAATACTATTTTCCATATCAGAAGCGTCCCTTATCGTAAACTCTTTCCCAATATTAGGCTTGTCTAGTAAAAACACTCGGGAGCGAATTTCGGAAAACCCTCCTAACATGAAACAATAGTCACCTTCATCCCCAAACCCATTGGAATTGGACTGGACATCCCATTGCATATATTTGTAAACTTTGGTGCGTACCTCAAATCCGATATCCTGCCGGCCTTGGGCATTCCCAGTAAACTTAATACAATAACCCTTGTCTGCATGCGGCAAAACAAAATCCATTACTTTGTCAAATATCGACTGCTTGTTTTTGTACGCCTGACTATCATCTATCCGATACAAAGTAAGTAGTGCCGCACAACTAAGTTGGAATGATTTTTGCTTCTGTTTGCGTATCTCCCTGATGCCGGTTCGACGATGCGTAAACTCACATTGACCTTGAATGAAGCTGAAGTCTGCACTCTTGAACAATTAGCCAAAGCACACCCCAAGGAATATTTCCGCTTGCGCGGCAAGGCGTTGATTGCTGTCAACCAAGGTCAGGACATTGCCACCGTTGCCGCCGTGTTGCGAATCAGCGGCGAGAGCATCAGAACATGGATTCACAACTGGGAACGCCACGGTCTAGTCGGCA
>NZ_FXAG01000004.1 GCF_900177275.1 Pseudogulbenkiania subflava DSM 22618 | reverse complement strand
GTGGAAGCGCTGTGAGGCGTGAAGCTAACCGATACTAATTGCTCGTGAGGCTTGATCCTATCATTTGAGTGGCTTGGGCCACGCGGTGAATAGAGTGTGCGACGTACGATCGATTACCCAATTCGAAATGGAAGCCAACCGGCTTCCAGGCTTCTTCTAGTTTGTTGACAGTTTATGTCTGGCGGCCTTAGCGAGGTGGTCCCACCCCTTCCCATCCCGAACAGGACCGTGAAACGCCTTAGCGCCGATGATAGTGCGGCCTTGCCGTGTGAAAGTAGGACACCGCCAGACTCCCCTCAAGAAAGCCCAGCTCACTACGAGCTGGGCTTTTTGCTTTGCGTGGCCGATATCCCGAGCCGGCTCGCCGTGTCCCCGACGCGCTGGCGCTTGGGGGCGGCGGTGGCTCCGCGTTCTCACACCCTCTAACGGCTGGCTGCAGAGTTGGCTGTGACGCCTTATCAGTACTGCATATCAATAAAGCTCTGATCGAATGGCTGACCGAAAGCGCAACCCCACCTGGCCTCCATAGCGGTGGCGTGCACCATTACCTCGAGGTCGGCGTGATGGCACAGCATCTCGATGATGGATGACAGTGCCGGTCGGTTTTGGGCTGTTCAGGGAGGCTTGCTGGTGCCGCTGGCTTTGGAGCCGCTTCCCGTTCCGCCGGCTTTTTCCCCTCTTTGTTTTTGTTACCTTGTTCCCATTCCAACATTTTCGTCTACAACGATAGGGCGTTGTTCGTTGCCTTCATGCAACATTTGACGCGTTGCTCACAGGGCACTTGCGCTCGTTTTCACCGATTTTCCAGCTTTCCTGACGTGCTGCCGCTATATTTCTCCAAGGTTAAAAAATAATGTATACAATAGGCAAAAATTCATTGTTAGCCAAAGCTGATACATAGAGCAGGAGTTCAAGATGCAATTCGAGGTGTTTGCCCATACCCAGTCGCCTCTCCGGGACGCGATCACCGCGGCGTATCGCCGGGACGAGCGGGAGTGTGTACAGGCTTTGCTGCCGCAGGCGGCGATGAGCGAGGCGGAGGTGCGTACCGCTCAGGATCTGGCGCGTCGCCTGGTGTCGCGTGTTCGCAAGGAGCGGACCCGGGCCAGCGGGGTGGACGCCTTGATGCACGAGTTTTCGTTGTCGAGCCAGGAGGGGATCGCCCTGATGTGTCTGGCCGAGGCCCTGCTGCGCATTCCCGACCGCGAAACCGCCGATCGCCTGATCCGCGACAAGATCAGCAAGGGTGACTGGAGTGCCCACCTGGGCAACAGTTCGTCGCTGTTCGTCAATGCGGCGGCGTGGGGCTTGCTCGTGACCGGTAAGCTGGTGGCGTCTCACAGCGCGAAAGGGCTGTCGGCGGCGATGACCAAGTTGATCGCCAAGGGCGGTGAACCGCTGATCCGCAAGGGTGTGGACATGGCGATGCGCATGCTGGGCAAGCAGTTCGTGACCGGCGAGACCATCGGCGAGGCGCTGGACAACGGTGTCGAGCGCGAGTCGCGCGGCTACCGTTTCAGCTACGACATGCTGGGCGAGGCGGCGATGACCGAGGAGGACGCGCAGCGCTACCTCGACGATTACGTGATGGCGATCCACGCTATCGGCAAGGCCTCCAACGGCCGCGGGGTCTATGAGGGGCCGGGTATTTCGGTGAAGCTGTCCGCGATCCACCCACGCTACGCCCGCGCCAAGCACGAACGCATGATGGGCGAACTGCTGCCGCGCCTGAAGCAGTTGTTCCTGCTGGCCAAACAGTACAATATCGGTCTGAACATCGACGCCGAAGAAGCCGACCGTCTGGAAATTTCCATGGATTTGGTCGAGGCCTTGGCCAACGATCGGGATCTGGCCGGTTTCGAAGGCATCGGCATCGTGGTGCAGGCCTACCAGAAGCGTTGCCCCTACGTGATCGATTTCCTGATCGACCTGGCTCGCCGCACCGGCCACCGCTTCATGGTACGACTGGTCAAGGGAGCTTACTGGGACGCCGAGATCAAGCGCGCCCAGGTGGATGGCCTGCCGGGCTATCCGGTGTACACCCGCAAGGTCTACACCGACGTGTCCTATCTGGCGTGCGCCAAGAAGCTGCTGGCGGCCCAGGATGCGATTTATCCGCAGTTCGCCACCCACAATGCCTACAGCCTGTCGGCCATCCACACGCTGGCTGGCGACAAGGATTACGAGTTCCAGTGCCTGCACGGCATGGGCGAGACGCTGTACGACCAGGTGGTGGGTTCGGCCAACCTTGGCCGTGCCTGCCGTATCTATGCCCCGGTGGGCTCGCACGAAACGCTGCTGGCGTATCTGGTGCGTCGTCTGCTGGAGAACGGTGCCAACTCGTCCTTCGTCAACCGCATCGTCGACGAATCGGTGTCGATCGACGAGCTGGTGGGCGATCCGGTGGCCGAGGCGGCACGTCACGGTGGTCAGCCGCATGCCAAGATCGCCTTGCCGCTGGAGCTGTACGGCACCGAGCGTGCCAATTCACGTGGCCTGGACTTGTCCAACGAGCAGCTGTTGGCAACCCTGCAGATGGGGCTGATCGAATCCGAGAAACAGACCTGGCAGGCCTGCCCGTTGCTGGGCGATGGCGAGGTGACCAGCGCCGAGCCGCTGCCGGTGCGCAATCCGGCTGATCGCAATGATATCGTCGGTCAAGTGTATGAAGCGACCGAAGCCGATGTTGCGCATGCACTGGACCTGGCTGAGGGGGCCGCGGCCGCCTGGGCGCAGACGGCGGTGGCCGAGCGTGCCACTTGTCTTGAGCGCATGGCGACGCTGATGGAAGACAATATGCCGGCGCTGATGGGGCTGGCGGTGCGCGAGGCCGGCAAGACCTTGGCCAACGCCATCGCCGAGGTGCGAGAGGCGGTGGACTTCTGCCGTTACTACGCCGCTCAGATCCGTGCCGAGTTCGACAACGCCAGCCATGCACCGCTGGGCCCGGTGGTGTGTATCAGTCCGTGGAACTTCCCGCTGGCGATCTTCACCGGCGAGGTGAGCGCCGCGCTGGCCGCCGGCAACCCGGTGCTGGCCAAGCCGGCCGAGCAGACCAGCCTGATCGCGGCGTTTGCCGTGCGCCTGTTCCACGAGGCCGGCGTGCCGCGCCAAGTGCTGCAGTTGCTGCCGGGTCGAGGCGAGGTGGTGGGTGCGGCGCTGACGCGCGACCCGCGCATCCAGGGCGTGATCTTCACTGGCTCGACCGAAGTGGCGCAGATCATCCACCGCACCCTGGCCCAACGTGGCGGCGAAGTGCCGCTGGTGGCGGAGACCGGCGGCCAGAACGCGATGATCGTCGACAGCTCGGCGTTGCCGGAACAGGTGGTGACCGACGTGCTGTCCTCGGCCTTCGATTCGGCAGGCCAGCGCTGCTCGGCGCTGCGTGTGCTCTACCTGCAGAGCGACATCGCCGACAAGGTGATCCGCATGATCAAGGGGGCGATGGACGAGCTGACCGTGGGCAATCCGGCACACCTCACTACCGATGTGGGGCCGGTGATCGATGCTGAGGCCCAGCAGAACCTGCTGGCGCACATCGAGAAGATGAAATCACGCGCGCGCTGGACCTATCAGGCCAAGTTGGCCGAAGATGCCGCACAGGGCACCTTCGTGCCGCCGACGCTGTTCGAAATCGACAGCCTGAAAGACCTGACGCGCGAGGTGTTCGGCCCGGTACTGCATGTGTTGCGCTTCGAGGCATCCGACATCGACCGCGTGGTGGACGAGATCAACAGCACCGGCTACGGTCTCACCCACGGCATCCATAGCCGCATCGATGAAACCATCGACCGCATCGTGTCGCGCATCAAGGTAGGCAACGTCTACGTCAACCGTAACATCGTCGGTGCGGTGGTCGGGGTGCAGCCGTTTGGCGGCGAGGGCAAGTCTGGCACCGGTCCGAAGGCGGGTGGGCCGTTCTATCTGTATCGTCTGACCCGCGCCAAGTGGCAGCCGGCGCTGAAGCTGACCCCGCAACCGGCCGAGTTGCCGGCGCTGCAGAAGCTCGACGCCGAGCTAGGGGGCTTCGGTCTGGATGCTTCGGCCCAATCCCGTTTGCGCCAGACGCTGAGCACGGCGCGCCAGCACACGCCACTGACGCACGCGGCGGAATTGCCGGGGCCGACCGGGGAGAACAACTCGCTGTTGTTTGCTCCGCGTGGCAAGATCGGTTGCGTGGCATCCTCGACCGAAGGCCTGTTGCAGCAGTTGATCGCGGTGTTCGCCACCGGCAACCACGCGGTGCTGGAGGAGAGTGAGAGCGCGCGCAAGCTGGCCGGGAAACTGAATGGTTACGTCGAGCTGAGCCGCGATGTGGTGGAAGCCGATGTCGCCGGCGTGCTGTTTGCCGGCAAGGCAGAGGAGGCGGATCAGCTGCAGCGCCGTCTGGCTGCGCGCGATGGTGCGCTGATCCAGTTGCTGGCGGCTGGCTCGGACGACATCAATTTGCACCGGCTGGTGGTGGAGCGTGCGGTTAGCGTAAATACCACGGCTGCCGGCGGAAATGCCAGCCTGATGAGTATGGGTGACTGATCGGGCTTGTCATGGGGTGGCGGGATTGGAATAATGCCGCCACACGTTTTACAAAGCGTTTGATATCAACTGCAGTGACATCCGCGCCGATCTATCGGTTGGTACGGGAGAAAATTCTGACTACAAACAGAGGAAAAACGATGCAAGTGACCAAGCTGACCACGATCTCGTTCGCCGTAGCTGCCGCCCTCGCGGTCTCCGCCTGCGGCAAAAAAGAAGAACCGGCTGCCGATAAGGCTGCCGGTGGCGCCCCGGCTGCCGAAACGGTCAAGATCGGCTTTGCCGCACCGCTGACTGGCCCGCAGGCCCATTACGGCGAAGAGTACAAGAATGGTGTGACGCTGGCGATCGAAGACGCCAACGCCGAGAAGCCGACCATCGGTGGCAAACCGGTAACCTTCGAGCTGGATGCCCAGGACGACCAGGCTGACCCGAAGACCGCTACCCAGCTGGCCCAGAAGTTTGTGGACGACAAGGTGGTCGGTATCATTGGTCACTTCAACTCCGGTTGTGCCATCCCGGCCTCCAAGATCTATTCCGATGCCGGCATTCCGATGATCGCCATGGCGACGTCGCCGGTTTTCACGTCGCAGGGTTTCAAGAACACCTTCCGCTCGATGACCTCCGATACCCAGCAGGGTAGTGTGATGGGCAAGTTCGTGGTCGACACCCTGAAGGCCAAGAAGGTTGTCATCGTTGACGACCGCACTGCCTATGGCCAAGGTCTGGCCGACGAATTTGAAAAGGCGGTGAAAGCGGCCGGTGGCGAAGTTGCCAAGCGCGAATTCACCAACGACAAGGCCACCGACTTTGCCGCCATTCTCACCTCGATCAAGGGTGTGGGTCCGGACGTGATCTTCTACGGTGGCGCCGACGCCCAGTCCGCCCCGATGGCCAAACAGATGAAGCGTCTGGGTCTGAAGGCTCCGCTGATCTCGGGCGAAATGACCAAGACCCCGACCTTCCTGCAACTGGCCGGCAAGGAAGCCGAAGGCTCGATCGCCTCCCTGGCCGGTCTGCCGCTGGACCAGATGCCGAAGGGCAAGGACTATGAAGCCCGTTACAAGGCGCGCTTCAAGATGGACGTCGCCACCTATTCCCCGTACGGCTACGACGCCACCCGTGCCCTGATCCAGGCTATGAAAGACGCCAACTCTTCCGATCCGAAGGCGTACATGCCGGTTCTGGCCAAGATCAAGTACTCTGGCGTGACTTCGTCCAACTGGACCTACGATGACAAGGGCGACCTGAAGGATGGTGGTATCACCGTCTACAAGGTGGAAGGCGGCCAGTGGAAGGTTATGCAGACCATCGGTGGTGGTGCAGCCTCGGCTGCGCCGGCCGCCGCTTCGGCTGCTCAGTAATCCTTCCTGGCTCAGGAAACCGCAACGGCGCAGTGTATACTGCGCCGTTTTTGCTTATTGGAGAACGATCATGGCCCATCAGGATGTCGACGATCTGATCCGCCGTTTGCCCAAGACCGAACTGCACCTGCATATCGAGGGTACGCTGGAGCCGGAAATGATGTTCGCGCTGGCACAGCGCAACGGCATCAGCCTGCCCTACGCCAGCGTCGAGGCGCTGCGCGCCGCCTACGATTTCAGCAACCTGCAGTCCTTTCTCGACCTCTACTATGCCGGGGCCGGCGTGTTGCAGACGCGGCAGGACTTCTACGAGCTGACCCGCGCCTATCTGCAGCGAGCCCACGCCGACAACGTGGTGCATGTCGAGATTTTCTTCGACCCGCAGACGCACACCGCACGCGGCATTCCCTTCGCCACCGTGCTGGACGGCATCCGCGACGCGCTGGACGAGGCCGGCTGCACGTGGGGCATGAGCTCGCGCCTGATCCTGTCCTTCCTGCGTCACCTGTCCGAAGACGAGGGTTTCGCCACCCTGGCCGAGGCTTTGCCGCACCTTGACCGTATCGACGGCTTCGGGCTTGATTCGAGCGAGCTGGGCCATCCGCCGTCCAAATTCGCCATGCTGTTCGCGCGCTGCCACGAGCTGGGCAAGCCGTGCGTGGCGCACGCCGGCGAGGAGGGTCCGCCCGAGTATGTGTGGGAGGCGCTGGAATTGCTCAAGGTCTGTCGGATCGATCACGGCGTGCGCAGCCTGGAAGACCCGGCGCTGGTGAAAAGGTTGGCCGAAGGCGCCGTGCCGTTGACGGTGTGTCCATTATCCAATGTGCGCTTGAAGGTGGTGGACGACCTAGCCCGGCACAATCTGCGCCAGTTGCTGCAGGCGGGTCTGAAGGCGATGGTGAATTCCGACGACCCGGCCTATTTTGGCGGCTATCTCAACGCCAATCTGCTGGCCTGCCGCCAGTCGCTCGATCTGAGCGCGGACGAGGTGGTGACGCTGGTCAACAACAGCTTCGAGGCGAGCTGGCTTCCTGACGTCGACAAGCAGCGCTGGCTGGCCGAGGTGAAACGTATCCATGCGGAGTCGCTGGCCGCCTGAAGCAGCCTTGGCCTGGAGGGTTGGCCGAAGCGGGTTTCGGCCAACCTTTCGTTATTGCCCGAGTGCGGCCAGCAGCGTGGCACAATCGGTAACGGAGCAGTACTCGCCGTCCAGGTTGGCCAGGCTCATCGCGTGCACCTCGTCGGCGCTGCGCTCGACGCCGTTCCAGTCGCGGCGGTTGAAGGTGAAGCAGCCATCCGCTGGCAGTTGCACGCGAAAGCCCAGGTTGCCGGCCATGCGCACGGTCGCCTCGATCGAGTTGTTGGTGATGACCCCGAGCACCACCAGTGAGTGCAGGCCGGCGCGACGCAGGCGCTGTTCGAGGTTGGTGCCGACGAAGGCGTTGTTGGTGTGCTTGGCGATGACCAGTTCGTCCGTTTGCGGCTCGAAGCCTGCCTTGAAGGCGTGCCCCGGCTGCCCGGGGCGATAGTGCGAGCCGGTTTCCAGCGAGTCGTGGCGCACGTGGATCACCGGCCAGCTGCGCTGGCGCCAACGCGTCAGCAGTGCCTGCATGCGGGCTTCGGCGTGCGGGTTGTTGCGCACTCCCCAGTCGGGGTGGTCGATGGCGCATTGCAGGTCGATCAGCAACAGCGCACTGGGGGCGGGCAGGGTGATCGCGGTCATGGGCAGCTCCGGGACGGGGCGTTCCAGCATAAGCGATGTCCCATGCCATGGCCATGCCGCCAGTCTGCCGCGACCATGTCCAACATTTCTGCGGAGGATGCCGATGAGCACCAGCAAGCCCATTCCATCGCCTTGCATCCAGCAATGCCGGCTCGACGACGCCGGCCAGAGCTGTCTCGGCTGCCGCCGCACGCTGGACGAGATTGCCGGCTGGCCGGGCTTCGATGAGGTGCAGAAGCAGGCGGTATGGGCCCGGCTGCTGGCCTTGCCGCTGCCGGTGGTCGGCAAGCACTGCCAGCGCTGCGGGGCGGCGTTCCGGTGTGGTGAAGGCGGACCGGATGGGGGCTGCTGGTGCAGCGAGTTGCCGGCGGTACTGCCACTCGTGACTAGTGGCGGCGACTGCCTGTGCCCCTCCTGCCTGCGCGATACCCTGTGCCAAGCCTACGCCGCGCGCGGCTTGTCCGCACCGTTCTGAGCACCACCGTCGTTGTATGACCCGACGCGGGCAAGGGCCACAGCCGGCTGCCCGTGCACGTATCATCCGCCGCCCGATTATTTCCTGTCGGTACGCCGTGTTCCGGCCGCTGCCGGCGATGTCATCTGCTAGCTTTAAAATGAACACCAAAGCGTAGTGCGATGGCGCAAGCCGGACAGGAGGGTGTGATGGACATGATCGAATGGCGCCTGCAGGGCGTCGAGTTTGCCACCTGCAATTGCAACTGGGGTTGCCCCTGCCAGTTCAGTTCGCCGCCGACACAGGGCAAATGCGAGGCGGTGGTGTCGATGCGCATCGACCAGGGGCAGTTTGGCGAGGTCAACCTGGACGGCTTGTGCTGGGTCGGCGTCTTCGCCTGGCCCGGTGCCATCCACCAGGGTAACGGCAGCTGCCAGCTCTATATCGAAGACAAGGCCAATCCGGCGCAGCGCGAGGCGTTGCTGACCATTCTCTCTGGGCAGCATTCCGACCCTGGTGCCAACGTGTTTCAGATATTCAGCACCACGCTGAGCCAGCTGTACGAGCCGCAGTTCGTGCCGATCTCGTTTGCGGTCGACCCCGACAACCGGCTGGCCACGACGTCGATTGCCGGCGTGCTGGAGGCAAGCGGCGAGCCGATTCGCAATCCGGTGACCGGCATGGCGCAGCGGGCGCGCTTGACGTTGCCGGACGGCTTCGAGTTCACCGAAGCCGAAATGGGCAGCGGCAGCTTCGCCACCCATGGCGCCCTCGCGATCGCCTCCCCGAAAGGACACGCGCACTTCGCGCGCCTGCACATGACGGGCCACGGCGTGGTGCGCTGAACCCGTGTCGATCAACGGCGTGAAGCAGTCCGAGCCCGCGGCCGCCGCCGTGCCGCCGCTGCGCGGCCGGCTGCGCCCGGAGCAGTGGCCGGTGTTGCTGTGCCTGCTCGGCGTGGCCGGGCTGGCCTGGCTGGCGCTGTGGCGACTGAGCCAGAACATGCCGGCGATGGGCATGGCGGGGATGGCCGGCATGGTGATGAGCGGGCCGATGGCGATGCCGTGGCAGCCGGCCGACTTCCTGCTGACCTGGGCCATGTGGGCGACGATGATGGTCGGCATGATGCTGCCCAGCGCCTTGCCGATGATCCTGTTCTACCAGCTGGTGGCGGGCCAGCGGCAGTCGCGGCGTGCCGCCGTTGGACAGGCGGCGCTGTTCTCCTCGGCCTACCTGCTGGTGTGGAACGGCTTCAGCATCGCCGCCACGGCGCTGCAATGGGGGCTGGACCAGGCGGCCCTGCTGACTCCCGAACTCGCCAGTGCCAACGTCTGGCTGGGGGGCGGTATCCTGATGCTGGCGGGCATCTACCAGTGGCTGCCGCTCAAGCAGGCTTGTCTCGGCCACTGCCGCTCCCCGCTGGGCTTCATCATGGGGCACTGGCGTCCCGGTGCCGCCGGGGCGCTGCGCATGGGGTTGCTGCATGGCCTGTACTGCCTGGGCTGCTGCTGGGCGGTGATGGGGCTGCTGTTCGTGGTCGGGGTGATGAACCTGCTGTGGGTGGCGCTGCTCAGCGTCTTCGTGCTGTTGGAAAAACTGCTGCCGCTCGGCCGTTGGGGAGGGCGCCTGAGCGGTGCCTTGCTGATGGTCTGGGGGGCGGTGCTCTGGCTGCACTGAGTCCGCCACGATGTCCCCGGAGAGCCCCCTCGCCGCCGCCAATCACGGACCGGATGGTCTGAGCGACGCCGAGGCTGCCGCGACGCTGGCCCGGGTCGGTCCCAACACCCTGTTTGTCGAACCGCGCCGCACCTTGTGGCGGCTGACCTGCGAAATCCTGCGCGAACCGATGTTCCTGCTGCTCTTGGTGGCGGGGTCGATCTACCTGCTGCTGGGCGACGTTCGCGAGGCGCTACTGTTGCTGGGGTTCGTGCTGGTCATCGTGCTGATGACGGTGCTGCAGGAGCGTCGCACCGAGCGCGTGCTGGAAACCCTGCGCGAACTGGCGAGCCCGCGCGCCGTGGTGCGCCGTGGCGGGGTGCAGAAAACCGTCGCCGCCACCGAGCTGGTACCGGGCGATATCGTGTTGATCGGAGAAGGCGACCGGGTGCCGGCCGACGGCGAACTGCTGATGGCCAACGAACTGTCGCTCGACGAGTCGCAGCTGAGCGGCGAATCGGTGCCGGTGCGCAAGCTGGCAGGGCTCGCCGGCGCGGGCCGGGGGGCTGGGCCGGGTGGCGATGATACCCCCTTTGCCTACGCCGGTTCGCAGGTGGTGCAGGGGCAGGGGGTAATGCGGGTCTGCGCCACCGGCCTCGAGACCGAGCTGGGCAAGATCGGCAAGATGCTGGGCACGATCGAACAGCCCATCTCCCCGTTGCAGCAGGAAACGCGCCGCTTTGTCCGGCTGCTGGCCATCTACGGGCTGGTGTTGAGCCTGGTCGTACTGGTGTTGTACGGGGTCACCCGCGGCAACTGGCTCGCCGGTCTGCTGGCCGGCATCACGCTGGCGATGGGCCTCTTGCCGCAGGAATTCCCGGTGATCCTGACCGTGTTCATGGCGCTGGGCGCACGCCGTCTGGCCCATGACCGCGTGCTGACACGGCGCCTCAACGCCATCGAGACGCTGGGGCAGACCAGCGTGCTGTGCGTCGACAAGACCGGCACCCTGACCCACAACCGCATGGCGGTGCGCCAGCTCTACGCCGACGGCCGCTCGCTGGTGGTCGACGATGCTCTCTCCACGCTCGACGAGCCCTACCACGAACTGCTCGAATACCTGATCCTGGCCAGCGAGATCGACCCGATCGACCCGATGGAGCGGGCCTTCCACCGCTTCGGCCACAGCTACCTGGCCGGCACCGAACATTTGCGCCCGGACTGGGCGCTGACCCAGGAGTACGAGCTGACCCCGCAGTTGCAGGCGATGAGTCACGGCTGGACCGCGCCGGACCGCGACTATTACCCGGTCGCCAGCAAGGGCGCGCCGGAGGCCGTGTTCGATCTGTGCCACCTGCCCGAGGCGCAGTGCGTGCAACTGCTGCGCGAGGTCGAAACGTTGGCCGAACAAGGCCTGCGCGTGCTGGCGGTGGCCAAGGCCCGGCATGATGGCGTGGAGTGGCCGGAGAGACAGCACGATTTCGACTTCGAATTCCTCGGCCTGGTCGGCCTGGCCGACCCGGTCCGCACCGAGGTGCCCGAGGCCATCGCCCAGTGCCGCGAGGCCGGAGTGCGGCTGGTGATGATCACCGGCGACTATCCCGTCACGGCGCAGGCGGTGGCACGCCAGGCCGGCATCGATGATGCCCTGGTGGTCAGCGGCGACAGGATGGAGCAACTGGACGACGCGGCGCTGCGCGATGTGGTGCGGCAGGCCGAGGTCTTTGCCCGCGTGCGGCCACACCAGAAACTGCGCCTGGTCGAGGCGCTCAAGGCCAACGGTGACGTGGTGGCGATGACCGGAGACGGCGTCAACGATGCCCCGGCGCTGCGCGCGGCGCATATCGGCATCGCTATGGGGCGGCGTGGTACCCAGGTGGCGCGTGAGGCGGCCGCGCTGATCCTGCTCGACGACAACTTCACCGCCATCGTCGCCGCGATGCGCCAGGGGCGGCGCATCTACGACAACCTGGTGAAGGCGGTCACCTACGTGATTGCCGTGCACGTTCCCCTGATTGGCCTGACCGTGGTGCCGTTGTTGCTGGGCTGGCCGTTGCTGCTGGCGCCGGCGCATGTGGTGTTTTTGGAGCTGGTGATCGACCCGGTCGGTTCGATCGTGTTCGAGAACGAAGCCGCGCACCCCCGAGTGATGCGCCGCCCGCCACGAAGGGTGGGCGAGCCGCTGTTCTCGCCGCGCAGGCTGGCCCTCAGCGTATGGCAAGGGGGCGTGCTATTTGTCGGCGTGCTGGCGCTGTATGCCGCGGCGATGCGCTTGGGCAGCGGGACGGAGGCAGCGCGCAGCATGGCGTTCCAGACGCTGGTGATGGGCAACCTGGGCCTGGTCTTCCGCAATCGCCATCGCGGCGCACTGCGCCAGGAGCAGAACCGCGCCTTGTGGTGGGTGGTTGGCCTCACCCTCGCCATGTTGCTGCTGGTGACCCAGCTGGCCCCGCTGGCAGCCTTGTTCCATTTCGGACCGGTGACGCCATGGCAGTACCTCTACTGCCTGCTTGCGGCTGGTGTCATTTATCTGCTGGCCGGGTGGGTTCGGCAATCCCCAGACCCGATCGGGTACTAACCCGGACGGTGGTCGCCCCCGGCCGCTCTCCCTTTCGTTGCCGCCGTGAGCCACGCTGCAGACCGCACCAGAAGCCGCTGCGGGCTCTCGCTGTTTCAAATCCGGGCCTGGCGGGCGACTTTTCGTGCCATTTCCAACATTTAATTCCCTTGTACTAATCCCGTTGTACTATTTACTTTGACGTGGATCAATTGCTTGTACTAGCGTTGCTGAAAAGAACATGTTCGTAGTGGGCTGTCTTTAAAGGGGGGGCAATGAGATTCCAGAAAGGCTTTCTTGGATTCGGCTCGAACGATGCCGAACTGCGCGAAGTGCTCGAGCAGGCGATCGATGCCGTTATCAGCATCGATTCCCAGAACAACGTCACGTTCTTCAACGCGGCGGCCGAGCGGCTGTGGGGGTATTCCCGGGCGGAGGTCATTGGTCGTAATGTCAAGATGCTGGTGCCGCAGGCCATCCAGCCGGAGCATGATCGCCTGGTCAATGCCAATCGCACCACCGGGGTCGACAAGATTGTCGGCACCAGCAGGGAGGTCCGCATCGAGCGCAAGGACGGCAGCGAGATCTGGGGAAGCCTGTCCTTGTCGCGCGTCCGTTCGGGCAGAGGCATCAGCTATACCGCCTTCGTGCGCGATATCACTCCCGAGCATGAGGCGCGCGAGACCATCAGTCAGACCCTCGAGCAGGCACTCGACGCGGTCATCTCCATCGACGAGCACAATTGCATCACCTTTTTCAACCAGGCGGCGGAGCGCTTCTGGGGGTACAGCTGCGAGGAGGCGCTGGGCCAGAATGTGAAAATGCTGGTGCCGCTTGGCATCCAGGCGGCCCACGACGGCTATGTGAATGCCAATCGTCAGACTGGCGTAGACAAGATCGTGGGAACCAGCCGCGAGGTGCAGATCGAGCGCAAGGATGGCGGCAAGGTCTGGGGCAGCTTGTCGTTATCGAAGGTGCATGTCGGCAGCAAGATTCTCTACACGGCTTTCGTCAAGGACATCACGCGCGAACGCGAAGTACGCGAAATCATCAACCAGACGCTGGAGCAGGCCGTCGATGCCGTGGTCACGATCGATGCCCAGAACAACGTCACGTTTTTCAACGGCGCGGCAGAAAAACTGTGGGGCTACCAACGGCAGGAAGTGCTGGGGCGCAACGTGAAGATGCTGGTGCCGCAGGCGATCCAGGCGACGCATGACGGCTTGGTCAACGCCAACCGCAACGGCGGGGCCGACAAGATCGTGGGGACCAGCCGCGAGGTACAGATCGAGCGCAAGGATGGGGGAGTGGTGTGGGGCAGCCTGTCGCTGTCCAAGGTCAACGTCGGGGACCAGGTCATCTATACCGCCTTCGTCAAGGACATCACCCGGGAGCGCGAGGCGCGCGAGATCATCAACCAGACGCTGGAGCAGGCTATCGATGCCGTCGTGACCATTGATGCCGAGAATCTGGTGACGTTCTACAACGCGGCGGCAGAGCGCTTGTGGGGCTACAGCCGGCAGGAGGTTATCGGCCAGAACGTGAAGATGCTGGTTCCCCATGCGATTCAGCCAGATCACGACCGGCTGGTCAATGTCAACCGCACCAGCGGCGTCGACAAGATCGTCGGCACCAACCGTGTGGTGCCGATCGAACGCAAGGATGGTTCGCGTGTTTGGGGGCAGCTCTCGCTGTCCAAGATCCGTCTGGATGGCAAGATCGCCTATACCGCCTTCGTCAAGAACGTGGAACGGGAACACGAAGAGCACGAAACCACCAATAACGCGATGACGGCGGTGCTCAACTCGAGCAACCAGATCGGCCAGATCGTTGCCGTCATCGATGAAATCGCCACCCAGACCAACCTGCTGTCGCTCAACGCCGCGATCGAGGCCGCCCGCGCCGGCGAAGCGGGGCGCGGCTTCGCCGTGGTGGCGGACGAGGTCAGAAAGCTGGCCTCGCGCTCGGCTACTTCGGCGAGCGAGATCAATGGGCTGGTCGAAGAGACCAAGACGCGCATCGGGGAACTCGCGGCCTCGCTGCAACGGTCCAACGCGGACGCTTGATCGGGCTCGCCTTCACCCACGGGGTAAGGTACGGACCATCATCGCGGGCGCGGCAAGATGCCGGGAAGGAAAAGAAAACGGGCGCGCCTTTCATCGAGGCGCGCCCGTTTTGGTATCGGGAGCCCTCTGGGGGGGCGATCCGCTGGACGGCGTGGCCGAAGCAGGCCAGTTTGTGACCTAGCCAGTGGGTGCTGCAGCAGGTTTCCATCACGATACGGGGCGCGGAGTGCCGGGCCAGAAACGCAATCAATTGGCCGCGGCTAAGCTGGCGCTGGAGGACCTGTCTTCCTTGGAGGTTGTGCCCAACTCGGTGGAAGTTGTGTTTGCCGATATCCAGACCGATGAGAGTGGCGGTCGCCATGATGATCCTCCGCTCAAAAAAGGAAACAGCCCAGCAGGCTAGGCTTGCTGGGCTGTTGGTTTCAGGCCGACCATCACATTAACCCCCGTCCTTCATAGGCTTGCTTGCTTTCCTGTGGACTGGCATGCGCCATCGCACTATTCAAGTTGTGTTTATAACAAGGTGACCTGTTTTGAAACCACCGGCTTCATGATATAGACGTTGCCTGGTCTCGCCTCCGTCCGAGAAAACCGCACGACTCGAGGCTCCGGGAGTGGCTGAACGTTGCCCTGTTCCAGGATTCTGACCTGATATAGGGAAAAATGTTTTTTATAGGCAATCTTATTTAAACAAAGAATGTAAAGTTTTTTTACCCGGCGAATTAGTTTGATTTGCCTCAATTATATATAGATGTGCTTTCCATAATACTTACGCGGATAACATATTATGGATGGCGGTACATCATGTTTTCGACCATTGGAAAGCGGCTGGTACTACTCATGCTAGTGCCCTTGCTGGTGTTGTCTTGTTTTTCTCTTTTGCTGATCTGGCAAAACTATACCCAGTACCAAAAAGCCCGGACGACACGACAACTGATGGAAGTGGCCATCACGACGGGTAATCTGATTCACACATTACAAATCGAGCGCGGCGCATCGGCTGGTTTTTTGCAGTCGCATGGCGCCAAGTTTGCCGACAAGTTACCGACCATCCGGCAAGCCTCCGATCGCAACTTGCAGGCTTATCGAGACGCCATTTCGCAAGACCGGACGCTGCTTGACCCGTCGATGCTCCAGGATGTGCAAGGGCCGTTGCAACAACTGGCGGACTGGCGTTACAAAATTACCCAGCAAAATATACTGCCGGGCGAAAGCTCGACGTATTTCACCCATACTATCGCCCAGTTGCTCAAAAATATTACCGCCTTGGGATTGCAAAACGATCAGGCCGATATCGTGCGTCGTTTACAGGCTTATCAAACGCTGATCCTGGCCAAGGAAAATGCCGGTCTGGAACGGGCATTGTCGGTACCGGTATTTATCGGCGATCACGTGGCGTGGCCGCAGTACCGTTTGATCCTGTCCAAGATTGATAGCCAGAATATTCTGCTAGAGGTGTTCACTGCGCTGGCCAAACCGGATGAGGTGGCGGGCGTCGCCAAAGTCATGCAAAGCCCGCAAGCACGCCAGGTGCAGCAATTCCGTGATGTGATGGCGCTGCATTTTGCCGAGGGTGGCTTCGGGGTCAACGCAGAGCAGTGGTTCGCTGCCATCACTGCCAAAATCGATGCCCTGTTTACCGTCGAGCAGCAGTTGACGGCCAATATCCAGGCCCAGACGCAGGCCGAAGAAGAACTGGCGTGGCGCCACCTGTGGTTCGTGGTCGTGGCAGGGGGAATGACCATGCTGTTGACTGCCCTGGTCGGGATGTGGGTCGGGCGCAGTATCGGCCGCCCCCTGTTGAGTGTCGCCGATGCGGTCGAGCAAACCGTCGCCAACCGCGATCTGTCCCGCACGGTTTCGGCCAAGGGCGTGCTCGAAGCCCGGCAGATCGCGACCGCCTTCAACCATATGCTGCAGTCTTTCTCGAGCCTGATCCAGGATACGCAGAGTTGCGGCCAGGACATGGGGGTGGTCGCCTCGCAACTGGCGGGGAGCAGCGTGCAGGTGAAGCAAAGCGCGCAGCTACAGTTTGAAGCGACCTCTTCGGTGGCGGCAGCAGTAGAGCAGACTTCGGCCAGTATGAGCGGGGTGGCCGGCAGTGCCCGCTCGGTGATGGAACTGGTGCATCAGACCCGGACCGAAACGGGCCAGGCCCTGCACGTGATGCATGAAACCGTACAGCAGGTCCGGCAGATTGCGGCCCAGATTCACGAGTCGAGCGGTAACATCAGCTTGCTCGACGACAGTTCCAAACAAATCGGCGGCATTATCAATGTCATCAAGGAGATTGCGGAGCAGACCAATCTGCTGGCGCTCAATGCGGCCATCGAGGCGGCGCGGGCCGGCGATATGGGGCGTGGTTTCGCCGTGGTGGCGGATGAGGTCAGGAGTCTGGCGGTACGCACCGCCACGGCGACCGGCGAGATTGCCGTACTGATACAGGCGGTGCAGCAGCGCATCGATACCACCGTCTGCGGTATGCAGCGAGCTGACCAACTCTCCCAGATCAGCCTGCAGTCGGTCAGTGCCAGCGAACAGGGCCTGGTGCATATCGATGAGGGGTCGCAACGGATCTCTCAACACATGCTGAGTATTGTCGGGGCGATCGAAGAGCAGGATCAAGCCTTGCGCGGCATCGCGCAGAACATCGAGCAAATCGCCAGGATGACCGAGGAAAACAGTGTTGTGGCAAACAGCAATAGCAGCCACGCCGAGAGTCTTGACCTGCTATCGGGGCGCTTGGCCCAGGCGGTCAGCCAGTACCGTATCGCCATGGGGTGAGCGCGCAATTTTCCGGCGTGTTCCAGGTGCCCAGCCGGAGTGCCCCGCCAGCGCGGGGTTGTGCGTGTATTCGGTCCACTCTCGCCGGTCGTTCTCTGGCAATGGCTTTGCAAGGGGGAAGTGGCGCCACTCCATACAGCGGGACCGGTTTGGGATGGGCAGCAATATAAAAGGGGCATCAATCTTGAATTGATGCCCCGATAGGTGGTGCAGAGGATCGGAAAACTCGGGCGATCAATGCTCGCTTAGTGCTGCCGGAGCCGAACGCCATGGCATTTTACGAGCAGTGCTCCCCGTTTCTGCACCTGTAGGGACGCAAAGTTAGTGAAAATTTCTTTCCTTGTTAAACAAGGATTTTTCACCTTTTTCTTGCTTGGCTCAGCGTGAATTTGGTGCGAATTTGCTGAAAAAACCTGAATTTCTTGCAGAGATATTGAAAATTTCTGTCGGCATAACAGTTAAGTGCGCTTGAACACACCTTCCCCAGTCTACAGATGGGCTTGGTTCGATATTATCCTACCAAGCCATGCCATAAGCACGTAACAGGAACCCTAAACAATACCTGTTCATCGGTCTAGCTCAATTGGGAGTCGATGGTAGCTGCGTCCGCAAGTGGCGATCAACGGACATCGGTTGACTTGAGCCACCGAACGACTGGATTACCACCAATTCAATTGTGAGATAATCTTTTGAAAATCAGCAGCTACAGCATTGAACCTCTCGACATCGCCGCCAAAAAGGCCGGCCTTAAGAGGCCCCCAGTTTGGCCCCATAGCACGCCCTTCCTCGACAACACGCGTAACCGGGGATTCATGGTCTCTTTGCGCCTTCCATCCAAAGCGTCCTATTGGTCCCCATGCATCCCGACCGGCTTGTTTTCTGAGGTCGGCAACAGCTAGTGAAAACAACACTTCAAACTCGTCAAATGCTGTTTCGTAACCTCTCCCTAGAAAGAGCAAATCATCTAGCTTGGGCTGGAGAATCTTATGAAGGTACTCACTCATAGGCGTGTAATGTCTCTCATGGCCAGGGATCTGTTTAAATACGTCCAACCGGGCAAGTTCTACAATGCTGTTAGAGGTAGCCTCGATTAAGGTTTGGCCGGTCTTTCCATATTCGCGATGGCCAAGTGTCGTGTAGAAGATGCTGGCTAGAGAATCATAGCGCTTTCCCTCAACTGCCGCGATGCCCGCACTATATAAGGCAATGATTAGCGGATACCAACGAAGATGAAGCCAAACAATAAGCCCACCTTGCGACTCAAGGCGATCAGTAGCTCTCGCAAGAGCCTTCTGGAGAATTACTCTATGAGTTGGCCTAGCCCAATGCGAAATGCATGAAAGTTCTGCGGCAAGGTCACTGACCAATTGTTCATACTTGGCAATTCGTTCTAACAGCTCATCTTTGGAAAATTGTCCCTGAACCTTAAAATGGTCTTCGTTCGTGCTAGCCAGAAAATGACGGACTTCATCAACCACTAGATCATGCAGCTCAATAGAGGAAAATTCATTTGCAAGCAATGATTTAACTTTTCGGACCTTGTCTTGTGTCGTATCTCTTGAGAACTCCTCTTCGGCATATGGAATGACGACCAAGCTATCTATGTCTTTGCCATCCGCCTTTTCTAAATCAGATAGCTGGGGGGCTGACAAAATAAAATCGCCATCGCCATCGAAATAACCATAGTGAGGGGTCTGCTTAGAGTTCTTGTCGTTAGCGACCTTTGAGTAAACGTAAGACATCACTCCACTGGCAGTCAGGATGCCATCTTCCGTTACAGCTTTCCCTCGGAGCGCCTCAATTAAGTGGCCTGTAAAAACTGAATGGTTGGGAATAGGTCCGCCAGCATCTGCGACGACTTCGTCTGCTTTTCCTGCAGTCAAAACTTGGCGGGAATAGCGAAGCATCATGTCTTTCAGAAACCGGGTGCTGCCTGGTTGAACACTGCGCGTCAATGCCAAACCACCATAGCAAGCATCCATAACAAATAACATGTGCTTTGCCCGTATTAGCTCGGCATTTCTGGTTAGCTCATCCCACCGAATGAAGGACGAAAAGTCCTGCATATCTGCGTCGTAGGGGACCAAATAGCCAACCTCTCCGCGGATGCCAGTACGTGTATGGCCGTGTCCAGCGAAAAACACGAAGATTCGCTCATCAAGCTCCACATCACCAGCAGTTAGGCGCATAAACGCCCGGAGAATGTTGCCCTTCGTCGCCTCGCTATCGACAAGGTAAGCGACATTATTCTCGGGAAAACCGAGGTCGTTGATTAGAACATTTCGTATCTCTTCTGCATCGCTCACTGCGTAAGACAGTGGTGAGGCATTCTGATAATGATTGATGCCAATAACGAGGGCGCGGCTGTTTGTGTAGTGCGTTTTCAGCAGAAACCTGATGTCTCGCATAATCTTTTCCGTTGACGGTAATCCGCTGGATTTTAGTGAGGGGCGCTAACACAGCGCATAACCTCGCGCCCTGTGATGGTGAGGTAAACAAGCGATAGCGGACTGTCCAGGACGTGGGCAAGAAAGTCGGCAATGGCCGAAGGTTTGCGTGTCAGCATGCTGGTGCCTCTTCCCCAGAGTCCGGACCAGTGGATGGTGGAAATTTCCATCGGTCCGTGTAATCCAGTTAAGCGCAAATGGCGAATGGAAAATGCGGCACAGTTCGGGGAAACACTCCTGTGGGAGTCTGACGCCCACCTCGCTGACGATAAACAAGTGGCACCGCTAGCGCGTGCACCTCACTGACAGACAAGACCCCCGTTTTCTGGTTTATAGAATTGGATGCCCATTCTCTGCTTTCGCTAAGCAAGGTTGAGGAGTATGTTCCACCTTGACCGGGGCTGTCACCCGCAGCCTCACCGATTTTGCAAGCGTACATCACGGCAACGTCAGGGCGGCACTTTCGTAGATGGTTATCGAAGGCCATTCTGCTGAGGGATACATCGGGGAGACTGGCCAATGCTAATGAACTTCGCTTTATCTGCTCCAGCAGTGGCGTATCCGAATGAACACGGCATGCATCGATGATGAGGGTGTGACGAGGAGCGCCTTCCTTGAGCATATACTCGTCAATACGTATGTCAGGCCCGAGGTGCAGCTGAGTGGAGCGAGTGTCATGAGAATATTCACCGTGCCCTGCAAAAACAACGATTGAGTAGTCGGCACTCGTGAGTTCCTTCATCTCTCGCTGTACCTCTAACATGCTTGGTGACTGCAGCGTTTTTATTTCTGATGAAAGCCACCCGCCTCCAGCAGGGCTCTCAAAGAACGCACGATAGTTGCGCATGTCGTCATTGACGCCAGGAATTTTTTCGTCGGGACATCCGATTATCAGTGCTTTACGTTGCATTGTTGTATTGGCTCTTAGTAGTTCAGCTAGGCGCATGTTTATCGTCTCGAACTTGTGTCTCATCAAACTTGGAAATGATGGAGGTTGCCAGCCGCTCCCCTGAGCCGCCGGCAATAGCAGCCAGCATGCTTACCATGGTCAAGTGCTCACCATTGGCAAATACACCGAAAACGATATCAGAGCGTACTGCCATGGCGACAACGAGTCCCGAAATCGCGCCAGCTACAATCCGAGAGGTTCCTTCGATAACATGTAGGTCCTTTCCGGCACTGGCATCAAACTGAAGTTTGCCACTGCGTGCGATAACAGAGAACATCGCTCCAACCGCTCCTCCGCAGCATGACAAGAGTAGCCAGAAAACGGTTGGGCCAGCTACCGACCTTGCTGTTTCCCTGAATATCCAAACCAGAACCGCAATGACGAAAAATCCACAGGCAGCTTTAGCGCACGCCATGACATACCAGCGCCGTGATGTTTCTTCATTGCGCGCCTGCATATATTGGCGCGCACTCTCGATGGTTCTCTTGGCGGACACATATTCGCCCTCGAAGCACAGCACAATTGCTTCGCCCAAAAGTATCCTATAGCGAATCTGCACACTCTCGGGGAAATCGTCGCACGGCGACGACTCAGCAACGGCGATGTCGGCGAGTATGTCGGAGTGGCTCTTTTTGTCCTCGGCACTCAGGAGCTTTTTGCTTTCGTCGTAAGCGCTGGAAGTCCCCCAGTCGAGGCGAATCTCCGGGCTAATAACAACACAATATTGGGCTGTTCTCCGAATCAAAACCTTGTGAGGAATGTGGGCCCACTGTTCGGAGTAATCGCCTTCACCCTCGGACGCCTTGGCCGGAGGCTCTTGTGCCGCCGCTGGTGGGGCATTCGAAACACTGTGGGGACCCGCAACGTGCTCGACCTCCGGCTGCGCTCTGCCGTGTTCGGCCGGAAGTTCCTCCGCGGTGGCTTGTTCTTTGCTTTCCGGGTTCGTGCCAATCTGCATCGTGCTTCCCACTCTTCTATTCTTTTCCATTACGGCCCTGCACCGCGGTCTCTGTGCTCGCGTAACTCTTCACAGGTACCAAAACCCAGTTCATGGCATGTGAGCTGGACAGCGCAACGCAACGAGCGTCGGGTTGGACTTCATTTGGGCTGCTATTGATTTGGACGCGAAGCATCCCCCTGGCAATGGGGCGTCCCTGTTGTGAAGTATGCCAGAAGGTGAATGACAGATGTATGCCGGCTGCTGCTCATAAGCATGTTCGGGCATCGTACGGGACTGGTGCGCACGTTCACACAACTGATGTTCTGGCCGAATGCAAAGATCAGTGCAAGTTGGATGCAATCCGGTGTGCGATCAGATGCAGCTTCGTATGAGGGGGTTGGTAGAAACACGTTGCCATTGAATTTTATCACTGCCATAATTGTAATTAGGCCGGTTATGGCGTTTTTTATATCCATAAAAATCAATGATTTGTGGATTTGGTGGTCTAAGTGATAGATAAAATTCAGGAATTGGTCCAGGTTGCGCGGTTCGGCGTTGCAGGCGATGTGGAGCGGGTGCGGATTCAGTTAATGCGGCTCATCCGTGCGCTTCGTGCTGAGCACGATCCGCTTGCCGAGGTGTTGCTCAAGATCATGTCGACGCCAGAGCTGCCATCCTCATTTGCCCCAACTCGTGGGGTAAAGCGTTCTTCGCCTTCAGGGATTGGACATGCTGTTCCCGTTGATATGGACAGTCGGTTGGAGTTGCTACGTGTCGAGGACCCGCCGCAGTTGCCGCATGAATCGGTTTGTAGTGCGGGTGTTGAGACTCAATTGCAGCGTGTCCTTAAGGAGCGGCGCGAAGTAGCCAAGCTCAAAAAGTTAGGGTTGGAGCCTTCACGTACTGTCTTGTTTACAGGGCCTCCGGGGGTTGGCAAGACAATGGCCGCAAGGCGTATCGCTGTTGAACTTGGAATGCCATTGCTGATTCTCGATTTGGCGACCGTTGTAAGCAGTTTTTTAGGGAAAACTGGGAATAACTTGAAACAGGCCTTCGAGTTTGCTCGTCGTCAACCATGTGTTTTTCTGCTCGATGAACTGGATGCTGTGGCTAAACACCGTGGAGATGATGCGGATATTGGTGAATTGAAGCGTCTAGTGACTGTGATCCTGCAGGAGATGGATTTGTGGCCTGCGGATAATTTGCTGATTTCAGCAACCAACCATGCACAGTTACTGGATCCTGCGGTGTGGCGCCGCTTCGATATTACAATTGAATTTCCTCGGCCAGAGGTTCAAGATCTGATTGCGTTGAGTCGTGCCATTGGAATGAAGGACGACCCTATGCCGGCCAAGTGGCATGGTGTGCTTGCCAATCTGATGGCAGGCACATCCCAAAGCGATTATGTGCGGCAAGTCGATCGATTGCGCCGAGCGATCGTCATTGGGGGGCGCGAAGAAGGTGAGCGGTTGCTGACTGAGATTGTGGAGGATCGCTCCACACAAATGGATAAGGCGGGCAGAAAGTTGTTGGCGTTAAGCCTAGTGCGCGATGTTGATTTATCGCAACGGGCTGCTGCACGAATGGCTGGCATTGCAAGAGAAACTCTTAGAACAGCATTGGTTGAGGACAAGGGGTTATGAGTGAAAAGGTGAACTTTATCTTGGGACGTGGCGAAAGTTTGGCGCTGCCTGTTGCTTATCAGAACCGTGATGGTCGCTCGGCTGCGCCCTACAGCTGGGAGGAGCAAAAAGACTATCTTTTGCCGTTACTGCAGGCTCAGACAGAGGCCATGGATGAGCTGCGTGCCGAAGTGTGCCCTGGCGATCAAGCTGTCTCAAAGTTCACCTTGCATCCCCAGTATTATTCGAGAAGTGCATTCCCGGAAAAGCTTCTCCATGATTTTGGACTCCGCCTGGTAGGGAGCAAACCGGTTAAAGTGAAACCGCGTGCCGGCAGGGGAAGTGACACTGCTGATGGAGCGCCTTCAACGGCGATTTTCGTGGCGGGACCTCGTACCGCGTTCAAAAACTTTGCTCTCGCTGCCAACAATATGACTCTGGAGCATCGGGGTGTTGAAGATCTCATCAAGCTTGAAAATGTCGAGCTCATGTCGAGCCATGATCGTTTGATGGGGACTATCGAACCGAACTCGGCACAAGAGCTGGAAATTGTTGTCCACTTTGATTCATATGCCGATTTCGAGTGGGAGCAAGCGTTCTTCGACTTCGCCAAAAAGGTTGGCGTTCAGGTAGATGCGGCACATAACTACCAGACACGGGGTCTTCTCTTCCTGCCCGCGACTGGTAATGCTGAGGCTGCACAGCAGCTTGCGGAGTTTTCCTTTATCCGGGCAATCCGGCCGATGCCAAAATTTCGCTTTCTTGAAAAGCCTGCCGTGATACGAGCAGCAACGCGGGCCTCCCATGTCTATCTGCCTACGGAAGGTCCGGTCGATCCGGATTGTACGGTCGCCGTTTTTGACGGTGGTTTACGGGCTGATCATCCTTTCGGCCCTTGGGCGACGTTGATTGAGCCTTCAGCGAGTGACCAGATTGGCGATCCAGTGCCGTCGTTTCAAGACCACGGCACTGCAGTGACCTCTGCTGTATTGTTTGGGCATGTGGAGTCAGGGCATCAGCCACGTCCTTATTGTGCTGTTGATCACTACCGTGTGCTGGGTGATAAGACCACTGACCGATCCCTTTATAGCGTAATGCTGTACGTGGACAAAATTCTCTCCCAGAGCAATTACGCCTTTGCTTCATTTAGCTTTGGGCCTTATGAGGTTGCTGGCGATGATCTTGTTACTGCATGGACTGCGATGCTGGATGATCATCTTGGCTCGGGTGATCTGCTGGCTACCGTTGCCGTAGGTAACGAGGGTCATCAGCCGTGGCCTCACTGCCGCATAATGATTCCAAGTGATAGCGTTAACGCCCTTGCCGTAGGCGCAAGCGATTCAATCGATGAGGGTTGGCAACGAGCTCCTTACAGCTCAATCGGTCCTGGACGCCATCCTGGAACCGTGAAGCCTGACGTTGTTTACTTTGGTGGAGTTGAGACCAACCCCTTCCGTTTCATCTTTCCTGGACCGGTGATTGCGGAAGATTGCGGGACGAGTTATGCCACGCCGGCCGTGATGCGCATTGCAACGGGTTTGCGTGCGTTTTTTGGCAGCGCACTGTCCCCATTGGCGATTAGAACATTGATGCTGCATTGTGCAACGTCTGATGGGCATTCTCGTGATGAGGTGGGTTGGGGGGCGGTCCCCACTGAAATATCGGATATCACGGTTTGCAAGGATGGCTCGGTACGAATTCTCTATCAGGGTAAGTTAAAGCCGGGCAAAGTGCTCCGTGCTCCGATTCCAATGCCGGAGCATCAATTAAGTGGAGAGGTGACTATCTCGGCCACGTTCTGCTATACCTGCGCGACTGATCCACATACGCCTGGAGACTACACTCGGGCTGGATTGGAGGTGACATTTCGGCCGCACTCGCAGAAGTTCGACAAGGATCCTCAGTACCCGGCATCCTGTAGCTTCTTTAAACGATACGCTCGAAGTAACGAACAGGATTTGCGGTTTGATGCCCATAAGTGGGACACCGTTATGCATAACTCCGTGACCAAACGGGGATCCTCTTTGTTCGAGCCAGTCTTTGACGTGCACTACTTGGCGCGCAAACCCGGTGAGGCAGCCAGTCCCTACGATGCCGTGCAGCTTTCATATGCTCTTGTCGTAACGGTGCATAGTCCCAAAACCGGGGATTTGTACGACAAAGTACTGGCTCGCTTTGCCAACCGACTTTCAGTGATCAGGCCAAGATTGGAACTGCCGATCCCAGTCGGTACGACAGTACGTCGCGGCGAATGAGTGGGGTTGATAAACAGGATGAGGGGGCAAGGTACTGGACGTTGACTGGCATGCCCGGCTGGTTTAGCCCCATGATGTGTAGGCCGTTGTTATCGCAGGCCGACATAGTCGGGCAGAAATTTTTAAGGCTTTTCCTGTCCTGTGCTCAAATATCCATTCCGTATATCACGGTGACCTTATGGATCATGCTGTCGCAACAATAATCGCCGAAGTACTCAACCAGCGGGGTTTCATCCTTCATGATGATGTGGATGCCAGAGTCCCAGTGCTCGAAGGTGGCTTCGCTCGCTTCCTTCAAGAAAACGAAAACCAGCTGCGGCACTGCGGCTACACCGGCGGCAATCTGAGTGATTGGTCGAGTAGTTTCCGTTACAAAGCTGAAGGCGTGTGGTCCTATGGCGTGGTTGACGATGATTGGTACTGGGATGAGCAGCACCTCAACGATGCTCTGATTGACTCCTACGTGTTCTCCATCTGCGAAGGCTGGCTGCAACGGTCGGGGCTGCTGGTCCGTCAGCTTCGTCCTCTCATGCTCAGTGTTCTGTTTACCTGTTCTTGTGGCAATGTCAGCAAAGTCCCGTGGGAAGAGATTGAAAGCGCTGTGCTTCCGACCAAGCCACTGTTCAAACTCACCGGGTGTTGTCGTGCATGCGGCAAGATGAAGATCCCGGTCGAGCGGACCGTCGAAGCGTTCTAGCCCAGACCAATGTGTTTGCCGAATGGTGGTTAACCCAGTGAGCAATCACCTTCAGACAACCTCCGAGACAGGCAAGAGTTCTGAAACGTCCTCCCTCCGAAAAACGTAACAACAGCTTTTGTTGATCCAGGGGCCCGCAACAGGCTCAGCCCCGCGATGCATGACAGCCGCCGCCGCATGGGTAAGGTCATGCCCGGTGAGCTGCGCCAGTTCCTTGCCCCACAGGTACTTCTCTTTCAGTTCTACCAAGGTTGCCCGGCGTATCCCGGGGATGTGCCGGCCGAAGCAGTAGAGCCGATGATCATCCAGTGGCAACAGTCCGGCCTGAACGAAACAGTAAAAGGTGGTGTCGTCGATATGCAGGAATTTGGCTGCATCAGGGATACTCATCAGCTCCTGCTCCACATGCAATTGGTCGAACCAGCACCGGAATTCCGACCGGTGCAGCAACAGTGCCCGTACCCCTGACTGACCCGGATCTCTCCCGGTAACGTTCAATTCTCCTCTCATCAGGGCCGTAATCAGCCGTAAGAAATTCTCATCCCCCCGCAGCCACTGCTTGCCGATGCGCCAAACACTGATCAGGTCCGTGCTTTCCGCGTAGTGATGGCATTCGTCATGGCTGAGGCTGGCCAGGAAGGCATTGATGTCTTTGCCGTAGAAGGGGAGGTATTTGGTCGTGTGACCTTTATCCGGATGGGCAGGGCGCAGTAGCCTGTGCTGTACCAACAAGCGGATGCGTGGCGGGCTGATCCGCAGAATCTTGGTCGCTTCTATCAGTGGAATTTCCGCACCCTTGTGCCGCTTGAGCATCTGGACACTCGTACGGTCGACGATGAGCTGTTTGCGACCCTTGGTGGTGGTCAAGAAGGAGCCTTGCAACTCGCCTTCAGCAATGAGCATTTTCAGACGCTGCATGCTGATACCCAGGGTCTTGGCGGCTTCGGTGCCTGACATCAAGGGATGTTCGTGTTTGAGCTTGCCGGCATAGAGCAAAGCGCCTCCCCAGCGCTCATGGACATACCGTTCGAACGCTTCCTGGAGGAAATGCATTTCCGGATGCTTGAGCAAACGGAACAGTGCCTGGTGGAGTACGCCCAGATGGATGTGCAAGGCGGCGGTGCAGCCTTGGGCTCCTTTGCTGAAACGATCCAGGAAAGAGTGGAACCCCGTGGGCCAGTCATCCAGGATCGACATGGCCATGGAAACAAGGGGCAGTACAACCCGAATCTCGCCGTGATGGGGGATCTTCTGTGGTTTGACGGCGTCGGCATGGAAAAGATAGGCCCCGAAGAACCACAGCAGCGAGCACAGCTGCCCGAGCTGAAGATCGGCAATCGGGGCCGATGTATGTGGCGCGCTCGCATGGTTCTCGACGCTGCCATTGTCTAACGAGCGTTTCAGCGCAAGAGCCAGGTAGTGGGCGCTATCCAAGGCTGGTTGTGTCGCCGGCAAACCCTGCGTGAAACGGAGATCCTGGCCACATTGGCAGTGGGTGAGATCGCCTGACGACCACAGAACATGCCGGCCACAAGAGGAGCAGCGATCCAAGAGTAGAAGACCGTGTGCATTGCAGGCTGTGACCAGGGTGAGGCTCCAGTTCGCTCTCCAGTAGGCCTGTTCACGTAGACATAGCGGACACCAACGACGATGGGAGCGCTGCCAGAAGGTGGCAGTCAGCCCTTGCTCCCACTCCTGTTGTTTTGCCTGCCATGCGGGGGCTGGGCCGCGTAACGTCGAGAGTAGCTGTGCGTCGTGGCCGGTTATCTCAGATAGCGAAGGTGACAATGCCTGGCGAGCCGCGTAATGGTGCAGGCCGCGCAAGCTTTGGAGCCCGTTAACCCTGGACAACCGCAGGCAGTAGCCGAAGACGCTTTCCTCCATGAAGGGTTTGGGGTGCAGTAACAGCTGCCGGGTCATGAGTGCTTACTCCCGTAAGGCAGGCTGTCTAGCCCACCAAGCGCAGTTGTGCCGAACATGGCAGAACGAAGTGACCATGTTCAGGAAGGGGAAAAGGGCCCCCCGCCATGGGAGGCCGAAGCCAGAACGAATTACACCGTGGCGATGGATCGAGTGTTCTTCCGTGTGAACCGGGTCGGCTCGAAGGGCTCGCCAGCCTGGTTCAGGCGTCTGAACGTGAACGCCGGGTTGAACGGGTTCAGTTCGTCCAGCCCCTGACTCCAAACGTAGCGAGAGAAGGACTGCTCGAGCAACTGGTCGTCAAAGGCCGTCGCACCGGAACGAATCATGAGTTCCAAGGCGCCGAGGATGACTTTCGACACATACCCAAGTAGCCCATTGCTGGCATAGTGCATCCGTCTCACACGTTCCCACTCCGCCAGTCCCCACAGCGTGCGCCCTTGGTTGATCTGCGTGTCCCAAGCATGCAGGATGTCGCGGAACAGAGCCTTCTCCCTAGCTTCCTTGAAGCCAATTGGGGACAGCGTCACCCTGGCGGCGAACCGACGCCGCAGCTGCTCGTTCGAGCGCAGAATCAGCTCGCACTCGGGCAGTCCAGACAGCACCGTTGGGATGGCGACGGTATCGATCAGAATCTTGAGCCACTCGGTCACCTCCTCGATGGTTTTGCGGCCGGAATCGACGAAATGGTGGAACTCGTCGAGAAACAGCATTTCCGTCCGGCATCCCTTGAGCAACTGCACCACCTGGTTGGTTTTTTCCTGGGCACTTCCCCGCATCTGCAGTGTGGCTCCTAGAGCAATCAGAATCGCCTCGGCGAGACCACGCACCGTCGGGTTGGCTGGAACACGGACGTACACGATCGGGAGATACTGCCCCTCCTCGGTCAGTCTGGTCGGATGCCTGCTTGCAAACGTGCGTAACACCGAGCTTTTGCCGGTCCCGGAGTCCCCAACCAGCAGTAGATTCCGCGGTGCCGCTCCGTCGAGCCAGAGCTGGTGGAAATCCGCCAACCGGTCAAGCGCCGCGGCAAACGCAGGGTGCAGAACCTGGATGTGCTCTGCCTTGCGGAGGTCGGTGATGGAGTAGGGAGCGTTATTCATGGCCATCCTCCTCTGTATCGGGGGCGATGCTCAGCGTTGCCAGTGTAGAAGGCAGCTGGTTGCCGCCGGTTGGTGGAGACCAATTTTCGGGCTGTTCAACCGTCAGCGAGGAGCGTTTTATTACTGCCGCCGAATTGCTGCCGCGGGTGCGTGCAGCCTTCTTGCGTTCGGACAGCTTTTTGCTCTGCACCAGTTGCCCCACGACGTCCTGCATGTGTGCTTTGGCTTTCGCCAGAGCCAGCGGGTCGGTGGTTTTGAGACCTTCGGTTCGTAGCGCTTTCTGGATCAGCTTGTGCTGGTACAGATGCAGGCCGTCTGCGTACTCGGGTGTCAGGCACGGGACAAGGATTGGCTCCCTGGTGGATGGGTGCAACATGTTGATCGACCCAAGGTCATCAGGGTCGTAGCGAACCTGCACTTTAAGCCGATCACCGAACTGCTTCCGCACTACAAGCAGATCCTCGTTGTTGTAGCGCAGACCATGTAGCTCGATGCCGGCATGTCCTAAGATTCGTTCCTCCTGCTGGGACAGGATGAGCGAGAGCCGCTCGGTCGAGATAGTTCGCAGCGTGGCCAACTCCTGGCCAGCCTTCCAGGCAACATACGGGGTCTGCTTGATTCCACGGTGGTAACTCTGACTGTAAACGTCGACGATCCATACGTGCAGTGCGTGAATCAGCTCTGACATCGTGACTAACCCCTCCCTTAGCGGGTCGTAGCCGTAGCGGTCGAACCAATTGGCGAAGCTAGTGCCGGGTAATAGGTGGGCGAACTGCTCGGCCAGCGAGCGCAGCGAGCGTTCGACCATCGGTTTGAACCATGGGGTACGCGGCGGGCAGAACTGGTAGTGAATGCCGAGCTCGTAGGTCGCGCGCAACAGGTCTTTGGCGTGGAATTCAAGACCATTGTCGACTACTGCCATCATCGGAATGCCATGGCAAGGCCAGTCGTTGACGATGTCGGGATAGCGCTCACGCACATATCCCTTGCCTTCGATCGAGTGCTTCAGACAGCGGAACACGGCATCGATGCTTGGTGGGGCGAAGGAGATATAGAAGCCGAGGATCATGCGCGAGTAGCAATCGATGATCCAGCTCACATATGGTCTGCCCAGCACCAACAGCGTTTCCTCGTCGACCACAAACAAGTTGAGCGGGGTGTGATCGATCTCGACTCGCTCAAGCGGATAGCTGGCAGTCGGTGTGATACCACTATGGCGATACTTTTTGCGCACGTACTCCCGGCCGTAGCGAGCCAGATCGACGTCGTACTTGGGGAGCGAACGGACGTAGCGTCGAACCGTGGAGTAGGAAGGGAGTGGTATCTGCGCGTCGGTCGATCGACTCGTGTTGGCTTGTGCAATCAAGACGATGATTGCATCGTGGAGCGTCCGAATCGATTTGCGCTGTTTGGTCAGATAGACCTGTTGCGTGGCCTCTTCAAGCAGGGCCGAAAGTTCGCCCCCACCGTGCAGTGTGCGACTCCCCCTGGCATGGAGTTTCGGAAGCAGGGCGCGCAAATCGCCGTCGAACTGCAGAAACAGTTTATGCCAGCGATAAAGGGTGATCGCTGATGGTGGTTTCGGATCGCCGATTCGCAGGGCAATGCGCTTGATCAGTTCCACAAGCAGGGGCTTGGCATAGCTGATGCAAGGGCGATGCGCCGCCAGCGCGTCAACATAGGCCCGTCGCCGGAGTGCCGCCTCCTGTACGTTTGCTGGGTAGCTCTCGAAAGGCCTGCCTGGAAGTGCATGCTCCGCAGCAGAACCCTGTGAGTAGATGATGGAAGTTTTGGAGGAGGGGGCTTGAGCCCCCTCCAGTGCCTGAAGGGGTCTCATGATCAAGCCCTCCGGACTAGCGAGGCATCGGTGAGATCTGTTTTGCGAAGATCGGTCGCAATCAAGCCCTGGGCAAGTACAGCAAGTACAGTGTGGCGACAACCGATCCGGCGTACTAGCTCGCCGAGCCTCATGTTACCTAGGCGCAGATGCCCCAGGATCTGGCCGACCACCATGGGCGAAATAATCCTGTGCCTGTGACGTTCGAGCAAAGACATGTTGCGTTGCAAAATCGGTGAGCGAAGGATGTCCTCCGAGAACACGGCAAAGAGCACATCGGCGGCCTCAAGCACTTCCCTGATCGCCTTGAAGCGGCGTTGGTTGTACTCAGAGTCAGCATCCTTCTTCCATTTGATTTCCACGACAGCACGCCGCCCGTCGCGTAGGTGCAACAGGTAGTCCGGGGTGTAGGTGAGGAATTCACCATCCAGCCTGTACTCCATGGTGAATGGCTCGCTGACAATCATGACGACCTGCGATGCAAGATCGAACATACGAAGCCCATCTCTGGACAGCCCCGATTCGTAAGGAATAGTGCCGTCTACCCCTTTGCTAGACTGATGTAGCCCGCGGTATGAGTGGCCGTGAAGGTGGTATGCATCACGAACAGGGATCAGGTTGTTGAGTTGCGTGATGACCTTAGTGGCCAGTTCGTCGAGGTTAAAGCTGATCATCTTGTACTCCCTCTCGGTCATCGCAGGACGTACGATGCCCCTCTCGCGACCGAGCTGCTAAAAAAATGTCGTAGGAATACCTTGACTGGCGGGGAGCTTGAGACGATACTTGGCTTGTCTGAGCAGTACCGTGTGGGTTTCCACGCGCAAGTGAGCAGGGCATTCCAGTTTGGGGTGTCCTGTTTTGCTATCTAGAGCTAGCAGACAGAACAGGGCGGCAATAGCCGGGCACTGGTTAGTTCATCGTCATTCCCCCTCCTGAAGTTGTCGTTTCCAAAAATTCCTCTACCACCTCTCAAGATAGTTCTCTGCAGCCCTGATTCCTATGTTTGATGGGCCTTCGAGGTGTGTGCTATCAAGTTCGGAAACCGAGTCTAGCCCAGTTAATAAGTCGGCATTCCTTTGAAAAGAGGGGTAAAACCGGGTTTTTCGGATTTTGAGTGTATTTTCACTCATGGAAATGTATTGAAATCTCCCTTTAATTCGACCTTGTAAGCCTTGTCTAATAGCCGGTAGGGAAAATTCTAGAGGGATTCGTTAATCTTCATGCAGCTGAAATCACCCTGAATTCGGGTTTTTTCGCCGTTTAGTGTTTGGAGCCAGGGTGGACTGATTTGAGGTTTTGAATGGTTGACCTTGAAGTCTGGGCCAAGGGGGAGATGAGGCAGAGAGGAAAAACGAAAGGCACCTCAATTGCGAACGAATTGATGTGCCTTTCGGGGATGGTGCGTCGGCTTTGGAAAACCTAACTTTTCAGTGGGTTAGGTGGTTCCTCAGGGTGCACTAAGTTGGTGCGGTTTCATTATCTGTGCGCAGAGTTTTCAGTTTCTGTGCACCCCTACAGCACCTCAAAGTCCTTACTCTTCCGGCACGTTCATCGAGTTGATGTTGAAACCGCCGTCGACGTAGGTGATCTCGCCGGTGATGCCGGAGGCCAGGTCGGACAGCAGGAAGGCGGCGGTGTTGCCGACTTCTTCAGTGGTCACATTGCGGCGCAGGCAGGACTGATTGGCGGCGATCGACAGCAGCTTGGAGAAGCCCGAGATGCCGGAGGCGGCCAGGGTCTTGATCGGGCCGGCGGAAATACCGTTGGCGCGGATGCCGTCCTTGCCGACACTGGCGGCCAGGAAGCGCACAGAGGCTTCCAGGCTGGCCTTGGCCAGGCCCATCACGTTGTAGTGCGGGATGGCGCGCACGGCGCCGAGGTAGGACAGGGTCAGCAGGGCGCCTTTGCGGCCCTTCATCATCGGGCGGGCGGCCTTGGCCAGCGCCGGGAAGCTGTAGGCGGACACGTCGTGGGCGGTCTGGAACGCTTCGCGGCTCAGTGCGTCGAGGAAGTCGCCTTCCAGCGATTCACGCGGGGCAAAGGCGATGGCATGCACCAGGCCGTCGAGGCCGTCCCAATCCTTGCCCAGGTCGACGAACAGTTGCTCGATGTCGGCATCGTTCTGCACGTCGCAGCGGTAAACTAGTTTGCTGCCGAAGTCGGCGGCCATTTCCCGCACACGGTCTTCCAACTTGTCCACCACGTAGGTGAACGCCAGTTCCGCGCCTTCGCGATGACAGGCCTGGGCAATGCCGTAGGCGATGGAACGGTTGGAGATCATGCCGGTAATAAGAATCTTTTTGCCTTGCAGGAAGCCCATCTTGAGTCCTTCACGGTGTAAACAGGGCCGCATTATAACCAAGGCTGTGCCCTGCCTGACAGTCGGACGAGGCTGTCAGGCCGATTTTTTTGGTTTTCAAGCGCGGTAGCCTAGGGTAAAACAGCGACAGCATGCCGTCATGGCACCGGGAACTGCGCTGGGTGACGACGGTTCAGAGCATTCTCGGGCCGGCCCGCCAGGGGGCGGCTGGATCAGAACAAGAAGGTGACATGCGTATTTTGCTGCTGATAGGGGTGGTGGGGGCGTTGCTGGCCCGGCTCGCCGTGGGAGCGCCGGCGCTGGCGCTGGGCTACGCGCCGAAATACCCGCCGAACTTCACTCATTTCGATTACGTCAATCCGGCCGCGCCCAAGGGCGGGCGGCTGGTGCTGCCGGCGCAGGGCAGTTTCGACACGCTCAACCCGTTCACCCTGAAGGGCGACAAGGAGGCGGGGGTCGGGACGCTGGTGGTGGAGACGCTGATGACGCAGGGCGAGGAGGAGCCGTTCACCGTTTACGGGCTGCTCGCCGACGACATCCGGCTGGCCGACGATGGGCTGTCGGTGAGCTTCCACCTCAATCCGCGCGCGCGCTTCTCCAATGGCGACAAGGTTACGGCCGAGGACGTCAAGTTCTCGTTCGACATGCTGACGCGCGATCCGACCGCCTCGCCGTCGTACCGCTTCTACTGGGCCGACGTGGCGCGCGCCGTGGTGCTGGACCCGGCCAATGTGCGCTTCGACTTCAAGCGCCGCAATGCCGAACTGCACCTGATCATCGCCCAGCTGCCGGTGTTCTCGCGCAAGTGGCTGCCGCCGGGTACCAAGCTGGGCGACCGCGTGCTGCAACCGCCGATCGGTTCCGGCCCCTACCTGCTGGAGCAGTACGACGAGGGCAAATTCTCCCGTTTCCGGCGCAACCCGGCCTACTGGGCGGCCAACGAGCCGGTGCGGCGCGGCATGTACAACTTCGACACCATCCTCTATCGCTATTACAAGGACGAGACGGCGCGGCTCGAGGCGTTCAAGGCCGGGGAGTTCGACTTGTCGGTGGAAAACGTCGCCAAGCAGTGGGCGCGCGGCTACCTCGGCAGCAAGTTCGAGGATGGCCGTATCGTCAAGAAGACGCTGCCGCACGGCAGCTCGGCGGGGATGCAGGGCTTCGTGTTCAATCTGCGCCGGCCGCTGTTCCGCGACAAGCGCGTGCGCGAGGCGCTGGCGCTGGCGTTCGATTTCGAGTGGACCAACCGCCAGCTGTTCTACGGCCAGTACCAGCGCAGCGACAGTTACTTCACCAACAGCGAATTGGCGGCCAAGGGGCTGCCGGGGCCGGACGAGCTGGCGCTGTTGAACCCCTTGCGCAGCAAGCTCGACCCCGAGGTGTTCGGCCCCGCCGTGGAGCCGCCGCAGGTGACAGGGCGCTACGGCGTGCGCACCAACCTGCGCCGCGCACGCGAACTGTTCTACCAGGCCGGCTGGCGCTATGAGGGCGGGCGCCTGGTGAACAAGCAGGGGCGGCCGTTCGAGTTCGAGTTCCTGTCCTACTCGCGCACCTATGAGCGCATCGTCGCCTCGTGGCAGAAGCATCTGGCCAAGCTCGGCATCACGCTGACGGTGCGGGTGGTCGACCCTGCCATCTACCAGCGGCGTCTGAACGATTTCGACTACGACACCACGGTGGTGGTGTACGGCGCCAGCCAGAGTCCTGGCAACGAACAACTGGGCTATCACGGCAGCGAGGCAGCGCGCACGCCTGGCTCCAGCAACTGGGCGGGGCTCGCCGACCCGGCGGTCGACGCGCTGTTGCAGAACTTCCTGCACTTCAAGACGCGGCGCGACCTGATCGCCGCCAGCCGGGCACTCGACCGCGTGTTGCGTGCAGGCCGCTATGTGGTGCCGAACTGGCACATTCCCTACCACCGGGCAGCGTGGTGGAACCGCTTCGGCCAACATTCCCGCCTGCCGCGCTATTACGACGCCACCAGCTGGGCGATCGAAACCTGGTGGGCCAAACCGCAGGAGGCACGCTGATGTGGCATTACATTCTCAAGCGCTTGCTGCTGATGATTCCGACCCTGGTGGGCATCCTCGCCATCACCTTCGCCATCATCCAGTTCGTGCCCGGCGGGCCGGTGGAGCAGATGGTGCAGCAGCTGACCCACGCCGGCGTCGCCGGCGAGGCGGCGCAGGGTGGCGGCAACAGCCCGTTCAAGGGCCGTGCCGGGCTGAGCCCGGAGGAGCTGGCCACGCTCAAGGCGCAGTACGGCTTCGACAAGCCGGCGTTGCAGCGTTTCGGCGACATGCTGGTGAAGTTCTCCCGCTTCGACCTGGGCGAGAGCTTCTTCCACCACGAATCGGTCTGGGCGTTGATCGTGTCCAAGCTGCCGGTGTCGATGAGCATCGGGCTGTGGAGCTTCTTCATTACCTACCTGGTGTGCATTCCGCTCGGCGTCAGCAAGGCGGTGCGCGACGGCTCGCCGTTCGACCTGTTCACCAGCACGGTGATCCTGGTCGGCTACGCCATTCCCGGTTTCGTGCTCGGGGTGGCGCTGCTGGTGTTGTTCGGCGGCGGCAGCTTCTGGCAGCTGTTCCCGCTGCGCGGCCTGGTCAGCGAGAACTGGGCCGATCTCGGCCTCGTCGACAAGGTGCTCGACTACCTGTGGCACATCACGCTGCCGGTGACCGCCTCGGTGGTGGGCAACCTGGCGGTGATGACGATCCTGACCAAGAACGTGTTCCTCGAGGAAATCCGCCGCCAGTACGTCTACACCGCGCGCGCCAAGGGGCTGTCGGAGCGGCGCATCCTGTACAAGCACGTGTTCCGCAACGCGCTGATTCCACTCATCACCGGCTTTCCGGCGGCCTTCATCGGCGCTTTTTTCAGCGGCAGCCTGCTGATCGAGACGCTGTTCTCGCTCGACGGCCTGGGGCTGCTGTCGTACGAGTCGGTGATCCGCCGCGACTACCCGGTGGTGATGGGGTCGCTCTACGTGTTCACGCTGATGGGGCTGGTGGCCAAGCTGCTGTCGGACCTGTCTTACGTGCTGGTCGACCCGCGCGTGAGCTTTGAGGAGGGCGGGCAATGAGTCTGACTCCCGGCCAGCGTGCCTGGCGCCGTTTCAAGGCCAATCGCCGCGGCTACGTCAGCCTGTGGCTGTTTTCCATTCTGTTCGTGCTGACGCTGGGGGCGGAACTGTTGTCCAACGACCGGCCGCTCGTGGTGCGCTATCAGGGCGAGTTCTACTATCCGGTGCTGTTCGACTACAACGAGACGGTGTTCGGCGGCGACTTCGACACGCCGGCCGACTACCTCGACCCCTACATCCGCGACCGGCTCTCCGCCAACGGCAACTTCGCCGTGTTCGCGCCCAACCCGTACAGCTACAACACGCTCAACTACTTCGCTAAGGCTCCCAACCCGGCGGCGCCGTCCGCCGCCAACCTGCTCGGTACCGACGACCGCGGACGCGACGTGCTGGCGCGGCTGATCTACGGTTTCCGGCTGTCGGTGCTGTTCGCGCTGGCGCTGACCGCGGTCGGCACGCTGGCTGGCGTACTGCTGGGGGGGCTGCAGGGTTACTTCGGTGGCCGGCTCGATTTGATGCTGCAACGGGTGATCGAGATCTGGGGCAGCCTGCCCGAGCTCTATCTGCTGATCATCCTGTCGTCGTTCTTCAACCCCAGCCTGACGCTGCTGTTGGTGCTGCTGGCTCTGTTCGGTTGGATGGGGCTGGCCGACTACGTGCGCGCCGAGTTCCTGAAGAACCGCCAGATGGACTACGTGCTGGCGGCGCGCTCGCTCGGGCTCGCCAACCGCCAGATCATGTGGCGCCACGTGCTGCCCAACAGCCTGACGCCGGTGCTGGCCTTCCTGCCGTTCCGCGTCAGCGGCGCCATCCTGGCGCTGACCAGCCTCGACTTCCTCGGCCTGGGCGTGCCGGCCAGCACGCCGAGCCTGGGCGAGATGCTGGCGCAGGGCAAGGACAATCTCGACGCCTGGTGGATCGCGCTATCCACCTTTACCGTGCTGACCGTCACGCTGCTGTTGCTGATCTTCATCGGCGAGGGGCTGCGCGCGGCACTCGATACACGCAAGGGCTGACATGGACCCATTGTTGTCGGTAGAAAACCTGCACGCTCGTTTCGGTTCCCGCGCCGCGGTGCGCGGCGTGAGTTTCAGTGTGCGCGCCGGCGAGAAGGTGGCGCTGGTGGGTGAGTCCGGCTCCGGCAAGACCGTCACCGCGCAGGCGCTGATGCGCCTCAATCCGGACGTGACGCTGTCCGGCACCGTCCGCTTCAACGGCGAAGAGCTGCTCAGCGTGCCTGAACGCCGCCTGCGCCAGCTGCGCGGGCGCGAGATGGCGATGATCTTCCAGGAACCGATGTCGGCACTCAACCCGGTGTACACCATCGGCAACCAGATCATCGAGACCTTGAGCCAGCACTTCGGGCTGGCACCGCGCGCGGCGCGGCAGCGCGCCATCGAACTGCTGGCGCGCACCGGCATCCCCGACCCGGAAATCAAGGTCGATGCCTATCCCTTCCAGCTCTCCGGCGGCCAGCGTCAGCGCGCCATGATCGCCATGGCGCTGGCCTGTCAGCCCAAGCTGCTGATCGCCGACGAACCCACCACCGCGCTCGACGTCACGGTGCAGGCGCAGATCCTCGCCCTGCTCGACGAACTGCAGCGCGACCTCGGCATGGCGGTGCTGTTCATCACCCACGATCTCAATCTGGTGCGGCGCTTCGCCGACCGCGTGGCGGTGATGAAGGACGGCGAAGTGGTCGAAACGGGGACGGTGGCCGAGGTGTTCGACCACCCCGAGCACCCTTACACGCGCGAGCTGCTGGCGAGCCGTCCAGACACCCTGGACGACGCCCCCGGCCAGGCCGAGCCGCGGCTGCAAGCCGAGTCGATCCGGGTCGCCTTCAGCCGCCGCCGCGGCTGGTTCGGCAAGACCGTCACCCCGGTGCTGCACGGCATCAGTCTCAGCGTCCCCGCCGGGCGCACCCTCGGCATCGTCGGCGAGTCCGGTTCCGGCAAGACCACGCTCGGGCTGGCGCTGACGCGGCTGATCGAGGCGGAAGGGCAGGTCACGCTCGACACGACCCGACTCGACACGCTCAGTGGGCAGGCCCTGCGCGCCTCGCGCCGCGACTACCAGGTGGTGTTTCAGGACCCGTTCGCCTCGTTGTCGCCGCGTTTGACCGTCGGCCAGATCGTGGGCGAGGGGGTGGCGCTGCACTTTCCCGAGCTGGACGAGGCGGCGCGGCGCCAGCGCGTGCTCGACACCCTGACCGAAGTCGGCCTCGCTGCCGACAGCGTCGACCGCTACCCGCACGAATTCTCCGGCGGGCAGCGCCAGCGCATCGCCATCGCCCGCGCCCTGGTGCTGCGCCCCAAGCTGATTCTGCTCGACGAGCCGACCAGTGCGCTCGACGCCACGCTGCAAAAACAGGTGCTGCAATTGCTGCGCCGGCTGCAGCACAAGTACGGACTGAGCTACCTCTTCATCAGTCACGACCTGGCGGTGATCCGCGCCGTGGCGCACGAGGTGCTGGTGCTGAAGGACGGCAAGGTGGTCGAGGCCGGGCCGACGCGGCGCGTGTTCGAGGCCCCCGGTCAGCCCTACACCCGCGATTTGCTCGCGGCGGCCCTGCTGGGGGCTTGAAAGCACGGTGTCCAGCCTCATTATCATTGGCATGAAGCCGGTAGGGTTGCCCCTGGGGGCCGTGCTTGCTACCATCCCTTGTGCCATGCCGTTTGCCGGCAACAAGACAAAACCATAGAGAGGAAGATATGAGCGATCTGATCCAGCACGTGACCGACGATTCTTTTGAGCAGGACGTACTGAAGGCCCAGGGCCCGGTGCTGGTCGACTACTGGGCCGAGTGGTGCGGTCCGTGCAAGATGATCGCCCCTATCCTGGACGAAGTGTCGAAAGAGTATGACGGCCGCCTGAAAGTGGTGAAACTGAACATCGACCAGAACGAGCAGACTCCGCCGAAATTCGGCATTCGCGGCATCCCGACGCTGATGATCTTCAAGGACGGCAACGTGGTTGCCACCAAGGTCGGCGCGCTTGCCAAGAGCCAGCTGACGGCGTTTATTGACAGCCACATTTAAACCGCCTATCCTTCTGTCAAATTCTTCACCAGCGGGCGACATCACTGTCGCCCGCTCCGTATCCGCTTCACACTCCTTGTCGAGCACTCCCGCTTAATCCGTATTCGAGTCGACCACGGCTGCCATGCACTTATCTGATCTAAAACACCTTCCTGTTACCGAACTCGTTGAAAAGGCCATTGCCAACGAGATCGACGGCGCCAACCGCCTGCGCAAGCAAGACCTGATTTTTGCCCTGCTGAAGAACCAGGCCAAGAAAGGCGAGAGCATTTACGGAGACGGTACGCTGGAGGTGCTGCCGGATGGTTTCGGTTTCCTGCGCAGCCCGGATACCTCGTACCTGGCCGGCCCGGACGACATCTACGTCAGCCCGAGCCAGATCCGTCGCTTCAACCTGCATACCGGCGACTCGATCGAGGGCGAAATCCGTACTCCCAAGGACGGCGAACGCTACTTCGCGCTGGTGAAGGTGGACAAGGTCAATGGCGGCCCCCCGGAGAACGCCAAGCACAAGATCCTGTTCGAGAACCTGACGCCGCTGTTCCCGACCGAGCGCCTGGTGCTGGAGCGCGACATCCGCGCCGAAGAGAACATCACCAGCCGCGTGGTCGATCTGATCGCGCCGATCGGCAAGGGGCAGCGCGGTTTGCTGGTGGCGCCGCCGAAGTCCGGCAAGACCGTGATGCTGCAAAACCTGGCGCATGCCATCACGGCCAACCATCCTGAAGTCGAGCTGATCGTGCTCCTGATCGACGAGCGTCCGGAAGAAGTGACCGAGATGACCCGCTCGGTGCGCGGCGAAGTGGTGTCGTCTACCTTCGACGAGCCGGCCACGCGTCACGTGCAGGTCGCCGAGATGGTGATCGAAAAGGCCAAGCGCCTGGTCGAGCACAAGAAGGACGTGGTCATCCTGCTTGACTCGATCACCCGTCTGGCCCGCGCCTACAACACCGTGATCCCGGCCTCCGGCAAGGTGCTGACCGGTGGTGTCGACTCCAACGCGCTGCAGCGTCCGAAGCGTTTCTTCGGCGCCGCGCGCAACGTGGAGGAGGGCGGCTCGCTGACCATCATCGCCACCGCGCTGATCGATACCGGCTCGCGCATGGACGACGTGATCTACGAGGAGTTCAAGGGTACCGGCAACATGGAGATCCACCTCGACCGCCGCATGGCCGAGAAGCGCATCTTCCCGGCGATCAACATCAACCGCTCCGGCACCCGCCGCGAAGAGCTGCTGATCCCGCAGGACCAGCTGCAACGCATCTGGGTGCTGCGCAAGCTGCTCTACCCGATGGACGATCTCGAGGCGATGGAATTCCTGCAGGACAAGATGCGCGCGACCAAGAACAACCTCGCGTTCTTCGATTCGATGCGTCGCTGAAGCGACCGCCATTCACCAGCAACGCCGGGCTTTCGAGTCCGGCGTTTTGTTATGAGTAAAGCCATGGAACTGAGTCGTTTTGCTTCCATGCCATGGTTCGCCGGCATCGGCACCGTGGCCTTCGCCTTTTCCGGCTACCTGGTCGGGGTGCGCAAGCAGCTCGACCTCTTGGGTATCCTGATCGTGGCACTGTTGACCGCCATCGGCGGAGGCATCCTGCGCGACGTGCTGGTCAGTCGCATCCCGCTGGTGTTCTATGATTACACTAACTTGATCGTCATTGCGGCGACGTTGCTGCTGTCCTGGCTGGCGGGCCTGCACCGGCGCGAGAGCGCCACCTTCGGCCGGTTGTTCCTGATCGCCGATTCGATCGGCCTGGTGGCGTTCAGCATGAGCGGCGCCCAGGTCGGCCTGAGCCTGGATCTGAATGCCTTCGGCGTCGTGCTCCTGGGTTTCGTCACCGCCGTGGGGGGCGGGGTGGTGCGCGACATGATGGTCAACGATATCCCCTTTATCCTGCACCGGGACTTCTACGGCATGGTGGCGATTCTGATTGCCGCCGCCCTGTTTGCCATGGATGCCTTGGGGACGGTGAACGTTTTGACGCTGCAGCTACTCTTTATCCTGGGGTTGGGCGTGCGTCTGCTGGCGCACTGGCGCGAATTGGCCCTGCCCAAGGTTCGTAGCGGAAGACGCAGGGGGTGAGCGAGATGTTTCCGAGCGATGTGGAAGACGCCAGGCAGTGGATCCGGTCTCGCCTGGCCGGCGACTGGGAAACCATTGTGGGCGGCGATCTGCCGCAGCGGCCCGCTACTGGCGCGGAGCGCCCGGCCGCGGTGCTGGTGCCCTTGGTGTGGCACGCCGAGGCGCCGGCGGTGTTGCTGACACGGCGTAACGACATGCTCTCAACGCATGCCGGGCAGGTCAGCTTTCCCGGTGGCAAGATCGATCCGCACGACCCGAGCGCGGTGCACGCGGCGCTGCGCGAGGCTCGGGAAGAGGTCGGGTTGGCCGAAGCCGGCGTCGAAGTGTTGGGCATACTGCCCGACTACATCACCATCACGTGCTTCCGGGTGACGCCGGTGGTCGGCCTGCTGGTCCCCCCCCTGGCGCTGGCGCCCGAGCCGTCCGAGGTGGCCGAGGTATTCGAGGTGCCACTCAAGCTGGTGCTGGACCCGCGCCAGTACGAACGTCACAGCTACGTGCGCGACGGCATGGCCGGCGTCTACCTGTCCCTGACCTACGGCCCGCATCGTGTCTGGGGGGCCACCGCAGCCATGCTGCGGCAGTTGTCCGCCATCCTCAACCCCGACGCAGCAGCACTCTGATCAGGATTCGTCGCCCGGAAGCCGCCCTCGACGTGTAACGAGCGAGTGTCAGATGGAGTGCAGCGCAACCCATCATTGATGGGGTTCGGCTGCGGAAGCCTTCACTTATCCTAACGTGCGTTGAGCTGTTAACCCCCCCCCCCGCACAGCGGTCTTGGCTAGGCATGCGGGCGCAGAAAACGAGGTGCAGCCGAAGTTTCTGCAACGCTACATGCAAGTAGTACGGCAAGCGCTCGCGTGTGAGTCTGCACGCGAGCATAACAACACCAAGCGGGTTTTGTTAGCCGCTCTCAGAGCTGGAAGCGCATCGACAGGTCGATTGCCTCGACGTCCTTGGTCAGCTTGCCGATCGAGATGCGGTCGACGCCGGTTTCGGCGATCGCCCGCACCGTCGCCAGCTCGACCCCGCCCGAGGCTTCCAGCTGGGCGCGCCCGGCGCTCAGGCGTACCGCTGCGCGCATGTCGTCCAGCGACATATTGTCGAGCAGCACCAGCTTGGCGCCGGCTTCGAGCGCTTCGTCCAGTTCTCCCAGCGTTTCCACTTCCACCTGCACGCTGACGCCGGCCGGCGCCAGGCGGCAGGCCTGCTCCAGCGCCTGGCGGATGCCGCCGGCGGCCATGATGTGGTTCTCCTTGATCAGGATGCCATCGTAGAGGCCGATGCGCTGGTTGTCGCCACCGCCCACGGTGACGGCGTACTTCTGCGCCAGGCGCAGCCCCGGCAGCGTCTTGCGGGTGTCGAGGATGCGCGCGGCGGTGCCGGCCACCACGTCGACGTAGCGCCGGGTCAGGGTCGCCACGGCCGAGAGCAGCTGCAGGAAGTTGAGCGCGGTGCGCTCGGCGGTGAGCAGGGAGCGCGCCGGGCCGGCAATCTCGCACAGCACGGTATTGGCCGTGACGCGCGCGCCTTCCTCGACTTTCCAGTCGATGCGGCAGCGCGCGTCGACCTGGCGGAAGGTTTCCTCGAACCAGGCCTGCCCGCAGACGACCGCCTCTTCGCGCGCCAGCACCGTGGCTCGGCCGCTGGCGTGGTCGTCGATCAGCATGGCGGTCCAGTCGCAGCCGCCGATGTCTTCGGCCAGGCTGAGGCCGACTTGTTGGGCGATGAGATGATGAGGGGGCAGGACTGGCATCGGGCATTCTCCGTAAAAGGCGTATTGTAACGGGCCGCCGGGGTGTTGTGGCGGCAGCGGGTCGACCGCGTCTGGTATGATGAAGTAATTCACCTCGCCGTCATCGCCACGTCATGAATCTGCCCGCCGCTTTCTTTCCCCTCTGGGTGCAATGGTCGACCCTGCTGGCGGCGTTGGGGCTGCTGGGATGGGCGGCGAGCCGCGTGCGCTGGCGGGGGCTCGACCACGTCGCGCTCAACGCCTGGCTTGGGGCCTGTGTGCTGACCATGGCGATGTGGATGATGAAAGGCGGCCTCAAGCCCGGGCTGTCCTTCCACCTGCTGGGCGCGGCCATTCTGACCTTGATGATGGGGCACTGGCTGGCACTCCTGGCGCTCGCCATCGTGCTGGCGGGGGTGACGGCCTACGGTGCCGGCGACTGGCTGGCGCTGGGGTTGAACTTCTGGCTGATGGCGGTGCTGCCGGTGACACTGGTGAGCACCGTGCTGCGCCTGACGCAGCGCCTGTTGCCCCCCAACCTGTTCATCTACGTGTTCGTCGGCGCGTTCCTGGCCGGTGGCGCCAGTCTGTTCGCCACCGGGCTCGCCGGCATCGCGGTGCTGGGGATGGCGGGCGCCTATCCCTGGGACGAGTTGCTGTCGGAGGCGCTGCCGTTCTACTTTCTGCTGTCCTGGTCCGAGGCCTTCACCTCGGGCCTGATCATGGCGATACTGATCGTGTACCGACCGCGCTGGGTGGCGACCTTCGACGACAGTCGCTACCTCGACGACAACTCCGACCCGGGAGCCTGAGCATGCTGCCTCGCCTGTCGCTGCGCTTCATTCCGGTCTGGCTGCGTAATTTCCTGGTGTGGAAGAAGCTGGCGGCGCCGTCCATCCTCGGCAACCTGGCCGACCCGATGCTGTACATGCTGGGCCTGGGTTTCGGCATCGGCAGCCTGCTGCCGTCGATCGGCGGCGTGCCGTACATTCAGTTCCTGGCCGCCGGGACGGTGTGCTACAGCACCATGAACAGCGCGACCTTCGAGGCGCTGTACTCGGCGTTTTCGCGCATGCACGTGCAGAAGACCTGGTCGGCCATTATCAATGCGCCGTTGACGGTGGACGACGTGGTGCTGGGCGAGTGGCTGTGGGCGGCGTCGAAGAGCGTGCTGTCGGGGCTCGCCATTCTGCTGGTGATGGGGCTCCTGGGGCTGATCAAGAGCCCGCTGGTGCTGTGGATCGTGCCATTGATCGCGCTGTCCGGGCTGGCGTTTGCCGGCATGGGGCTGGTGGTGACGGCGCTGAGCCCGAGCTACGACTTTTTCATGTATTACTTCACGCTGGTGGTCAGCCCGATGATGCTGATTTCCGGCGTGTTCTACCCGGCCGAGAACCTGCCCGGCTGGATTCGCGCCGTGGCCGAGGTGCTGCCGCTGACCCACGCCATCCGTCTTGCCCGGCCGCTGGTCAACGCGACCGTGCCGCCGCTCATCTGGCCCAGCCTGCTGATCCTGTTGCTCTACGCCGTCGTGTCGTTCTCGCTGGCGGTGATACTGACGCGGCGACGCCTGCTCCGGTAGGGCGGATGCCCCGAGCTGTGTGAGGGGCGATCCGCCGATGGCCGGCGTGGTGTCGGCCTTAGAACCCGTTCCCGATCTTGCTGCGCATCTCTGATCGGGGCTCATGATCCTCATGGACTCCAGTACATTCCGGTTCCTGTGCTGCTCTTCACCCCGCTGAGGGATGCTCGCGACTGACCGTGAACAAGGTTCTTACAGCACCAGCGGTTCCGGCTCCAACTGCACGCCGTAACGTTCCTTCACCGTCGCCTGCACTTTCTGCGCCAGGGCCCAGACTTCCTTGCCGCTGGCGTGGCCGTAGTTGACCAGCACCAGCGCCTGGCGCGCGTGCACGCCGGCGTCGCCCTCGCGGTAGCCCTTCAGCCCGGCACGGTCGATCAGCCAGCCGGCGGCGAGCTTGGTCTTGCCGACGCCCGCCGGGTAGTGCGGCAGGTCGGGGTGATGTGCCAGCAGGGCTTCGGCCAACCCCGTGTCGATGATCGGGTTCTTGAAGAAGCTGCCGGCGTTGCCGAGCTGGGCCGGGTCGGGCAGCTTGGCCGTGCGGATGCGGATCACTGCGTCGCTGACGTCGCGCGGCGAGGCACCGTCCGCCTTGCCCATCGCCGCCAGCTCCTTGCCGATGTCGCCGTAGCCTGTGTGCAGCGTTGGCCGTTTGCTCAGGCGGTAGCGTACTGCGCTCACCAGCAGGCGGCCGTTCATTTCGTGTTTGAACACGCTGTCACGATAGCCGAAACGGCACTCGGCATTGGCGAGAATGCGCAGAGCCCTGTTGTCGTGCAGGTCGGCGCAGACCACCTCGGTCAGGCAATCCTTCACCTCGACGCCGTAGGCACCGATATTCTGGATCGGGCTCGCGCCCACGGTGCCGGGGATCAGGCTCAGGTTTTCCAGCCCTGCCCAGCCTTGCGCCAGCGTGTGCTGCACGAAGCCGTGCCAGTTCTCCCCGGCGGCGGCCTCGACCACCACCTCGTCGTCGTTCTCGCTCAGTACCGTGATGCCGCTGAGCGCCACTTTCACCACCAGCCCGGGGTAATTCCCGGTGAACAGCAGGTTGCTGCCGCCGCCCAGCCACAGCACCGGTCCGCGCCGGTAGGGCTCGCTTGCCAGCAGTTCGGGCAGCCGGGCCAGGTCGTCCAGCTCGCAGAACGTCGCGGCACGCACGTCCATGCCGAAGGTGTTCAGCGTTTTGAGGGGGTGGTCATGATGAAAAACAAGGCTCACGGCGGTTCAGCTTTCGGTGTGTTGACGGACCAGACGGCGGCGACTTTCGCGCGACAGGTAGCCTACCAGCAAAAACGCCGCCACGCTCAGGCTGAATACCAGCGCCGCCCAGAAGCCCTCGATGCCCATGGGCAGGGTGAGGAAGGGCAGCGGCCAGTCGGTTAGCCCCAGCACCATGCCGAGCCCCAGTCCCAGCCCCCAGAACGACACCACGTGGATGATCATCGGTGCCGTGGTGATCTTGTAGCCGCGCAAGGCGCCGGAGGAGATGGTCTGGGTGGCGTCGGTGAGCTGGAACACGGCGGCGAAGAATAGCAGGCCGGTGCCGATGCGGATCACCTCGGGGTCGGTGGTATAGAGCCGGATGATGTCTTCGCGCAGCGTCAGCATCAGCAGCATGGTCAGCCCCGCCAATACCAGCCCGGTCAAGAGGCCGGTGCCGGCGGTGAAGCGCGCCCGGTGGTAATCGCCGGCACCGACCGCCTGGCCGACACGCACCGACATCGCGGTGGAGATGCTCTGCGGCAGCATGTAGATGATGCTGCTGACATTGATCACCGCCTGGTGGCTGGCCACCACCGTGGTACCGAGCTTGGCCACCAGGAAGGCGATGAACGAGAACAGGCTGACCTCGAAGAAGAACGACAGCCCGATCGGCAGTCCCAGTTTCAGCATGGCGCCGTAGCGCGACCAGTCCGGCCAGCTCCAGCGGTCGGTGAAGGCGTAAGGACGGAAATGGCGGTGCAGCGCGACATAGCCCAGCAGCGCCAGGAAGTTGAACCACAGCGCGGCGGCGGTGGCCCAGCCGCAGCCGGCGCCACCCATCGCGGGCAGGCCGTACAGGCCGTGGATCAGGGCGTAGTTGAGCGGGATGTTGAGCAGCAGCGCCGCCACGCCGACCAGCATGATTGGCTTGGGCCGGTTGAGGCCGGAGGCGAAGGCGTGCAGGGCGCGCTGCATCAGGGCGGCGGGCAGTCCCAGCGCCACGCCGTCGAGGAACAGCATCACCTTGTCCTCGACGTCGTTCGACAGCGTCAGGCTGTCGCGCAGCCAAGGTTGGCCGAAGATCATCAGCGCGCTGCCGATCAGGCCGAGGAACAGGCAGAACCACATGCCTTGGCGTACCGTCTCACCGATGGGCTCGCGCTCGCCGGCGCCGAACTGGTGCGCGATCAGCGGGTTGAGCGCGGTGGCGATGCCGACCAGAGTCACGTACACCGTGATGAAGACGCTGGAGCCCAGGGATACCGCGGCCAGGTCGTTGGTGCTGACGCGGCCGGACATCACGGTATCGACGAAGCCCATGGCAACGTGGGCGATCTGGGCCACCATGATGGGGAGTGCCAGCGCGAGAATATGTCGGGCTTCCGCGACGATTTTGGTGCGCGGTTCCCGACTCAGTCCGAATAGCATGACGGGGCCGAAGGGATGAAAACCGGTCAGTATACGGTCATCCCACCGGGGCGTCGTTACAGCGGTGAGACACCGAATTACGCGAAACGGGCCGGCGGATGGCAGCGCAGGTCGCAGCTGATGACGAGGGCGCTGCCGAAACGGGCGTTGATCACCAGGGCGTCGGGCAGGGTGACGTCGGCCAGTTCCAGCAGGTGTTCCTGCCGGCGCAAGGGGTAGCCGCGCTGGTGCGCGAACTGCGACAGCTGCTCGAGCGTGGCCAGGTGATCGGTGTGGGCGGCGCTGGCCGCCAGGGTGCCCTTGAGCGTGGATTGGGTCGGAGCGGTGTGGCCGGCGTCGTAGGCGAAGTCGCGGCAGCTGTCGTTCTGGCAGTCGTACATGGCGTATTCCTTCAGGTTGGGCGCTGTGGCGTGCCCGGAACCCTTGCCAGGCGACGCTTTAGCAGGATTTTTGAGCGCCCTGCAAGTTGTCATTAACTCGGCGCTAATACGGTATGGCGGATTGTTATGGCGGGCGGGGAGGAAAGCAGGCAAGAAAAAACCCGCTTGCCAGAGGCCAAAGCGGGTTTTGTCGCACGCTTTAGCTGGAATTTATCGGCGCCCCGCAAGCTGTATCAAATCGGCGCATGCAAAAAGATTACCCGGCGTTCGGGCGGGTGTCAACCCTCGGTCGGTGGCCATGCGGCGAGGAAGTCACGCCAGTGCGGGGCGGCCTGTTGTCCGACCCAGCCGCGTGCCTGCGCCACGGCGTCCCGGTAATCGGCGGCGTCGAGCGTGCCCTGCACCAGGCGATCGCGCTGGAACAGCAGGTAGGTGGCCATGGCTTCGATATCGCAGCGCGCCTGGATTTCGCCGAGACGGCCCGCCCGATAGGCCTCCCACGGGTTGCCGCCCGCCACCACCGGCAGGGCGGGAAAGCCGCACAGCCGGGCCATGTCGTCGAGCGGGATCGTGGCGTAAGGAAGCGCCGCGAGGCCGCTTTGCGCCGTACCCTCCGCGAACCAGTGCGGCGGCAGGGTAATGCCGTTGATCAGGGCGCGGTAGCGCAGCAGCGGCAGGGCGAACGCCGCACCGCTCCAGCTGGTGACGCAAGGCGCATGCTGCGCCACCTGGGCGAACAGGGCCTGCAGCAGCGCGGCCTCGTCGGCGTCGCCGCCGGAGTGGCAAGTGATCTCGTCGCCCAGCCGCAAGGTCCAGGAGACGGCAACGATGCGCTGCAGGTGAAGCGGCATGCCATCCTCGCCGCTGCGGGCGCGCTGGCGTTGCAAGGCGAATTCGGCGACGTCACTGTCAGCGATGTCGGCGGCAAAACCGTACAGGGTGCGGATGCCGGCCACGTCCGGAATGGTGGCGAGGGCGAAAGCGAGAATAGGGGTCACGGTGGGGCCGGCCTGCAGCAATGGAAACGGCTGAATTCTAGGTGGGCGGGGCGGCCAGGGCAATCGCCGGCTGGAGCAGCCTGGCCGGGCACGGTCCGTCATCATCGTGCGCGGTGTGTTTTCCCCGTCGTTTCAGGCTATAATCGGCGCCTTGAATGCGACGCTTTTCGGCGTAATTCCATACTCTCTCACCATTTCCCCGATGATCCGCAAGCTAATTCGACGAGTACTCGAGCTGCCCGCAGGCGTAGTAGGCAAGCGTCGCGTCAAACCGCGCGTTATTCCTCTTTCCCAACACGGAGTGCGGCGCGACCGGCTCAGCCATGCCGCGCTGAAAGTGACCTCCCGACTGCAGGAAGCCGGTTTTACCGCGTATGTGGTAGGGGGCGCCGTGCGCGATCTCTTGCTGGACGTCAACCCCAAGGACTTCGACGTGGCCACCAGCGCCACGCCGGAACAAGTACACCATCTGTTCCGCCGCTCGCGCATCATCGGCCGTCGTTTCAAGATCGTGCACGTGATGGTCGGTCCGGAGACGATCGAGGTCACCACCTTCCGTGGCGGCAGCATCGACGACACCAACGAGACCGGCCGCATCATGGCCGACAACTCCTACGGTAGCCAGGAGGAAGACGCCCATCGCCGCGACTTCACCGTCAATGCGCTGTTCTACGATCCGTCCGACGAGTCCATCGTCGACTATCACCATGGGGTGAAGGATCTGCAGGCGCGCAAGCTGGTGATGATCGGCCAGCCGGCGCGCCGCTACCAGGAAGATCCGGTGCGCATGCTGCGCGCCGTGCGTCTGGCGGCGAAGCTGAATTTCGAGATCGACGAGAATACCCGCAAGCCGATCCGTGCCCACGCCCACCTCTTGAAGAAGGAGCCGCCGGCGCGCCTGTTCGACGAGATGCTCAAGCTCCTGATGTCGGGTCAGGCCTATTCCTGTCTGTGCAAGCTGCGCGAGGAAGGGCTGTCGCGCGGGGTGTTCCCGCTGCTCGACGCGGTGCTCGACGAAGAAGGCAAGGACGAGTTCCTGAGGCTGGGCCTGCAAAGCACCGACGTACGCATCCGCGAGGACAAGCCGGTGTCGGTCGGTTTCCTGCTGGCGACGCTGCTGTGGCGCCAGGTGTCGCAGCAGTGGACGGCACGGCTCAAGAGCGGCGAACGGCCGGTGCAGGCCTTGTTCGACGCGATTGCCGAAGTGGAGTCGCTGCAGGACAACGAATTTGCCATTCCGCGCCGCTTCAGCGCCACCATGCGCGAGATCTGGCTGCAGCAGCCGCGTTTCGACAACCGTAGCGGCCAGCGCCCGTTCCGCTTCCTGGAACAGCCGCGCTTCCGGGCCGCCTTCGATTTCCTCTCGTTGCGCGCCGAGGCTGGCGAGGTGCCGATGAGCCTGGTGCAGTGGTGGGACGATTTCCAGCACGCCGATCACGACGAACGCCAGGAACTGATCGCCAACGTGCGGGAAGAGGGCTCGTCCAGCGGCGCCCCGGCCAAGAAGCGCAAGCGCCGCCGTTCCAGCCAGCGTCGCCGCGAGGGCGGCGAGCAGGGCGTCGAATCGTGAGCCGGGCGTACATTGCGCTGGGCAGCAATCTGGAGCAGCCGCAGCAACAGGTCCGCGCCGCCTTCGCGGCGCTGGACACCGTCCCCGGAGTGCGTCTGCGGCGCGCCTCCTCGCTATATCGTACCGCCCCGGTTGGGTACCTGGATCAGCCCGACTTCATCAACGCGGTCGCCGAACTGGAAACCGACCTCTCCCCGCTGGCCTTGCTGGACGCCCTGATGGCGCTCGAAGAGCACTTTGGGCGGGTGCGTTCGTTCCGCAACGCTCCGCGCGTACTCGACCTCGATCTGCTGATGATGGAGGATGTCGAGCTGGAGTCCGAGCGTCTGACGTTGCCGCACCCGCGCATGCACGAGCGCGCCTTCGTGCTGGCACCGCTGGCCGAGTTGCAGCCTGATCTCGCCGTGGGCCGCCATGGCCGCGCGGACCGGTTGTTGGCCGGGCTGGACGCATCGGGCGTGGAACGATTGGCGGGCTAATCGGAGGAATCTGGCATGAGCCAATTGCGTTACGTAGTAGTGGAAGGGCCGATCGGGGCCGGCAAATCGGCGCTGGCGCGTCGCCTTGCGGACTACTGGGGGGTGTCGCTGTTGGCCGAAGAGCCAGGCGCCAATCCTTTCCTGGGGCGTTTCTACCGCAATCCGCAGCAGCATGGCCTGGCCACCCAGTTGTCGTTTCTGCTGCAGCGCGCCGATCTGGCCGCCGAGATGCAGGATGGCCCGCTGCGTACCGCGCCGCTGGTGTCCGATTTCCTGTTCGAGAAGGACGCGTTGTTTGCCCGCGTCAACCTCGACGAGCCGGAGCACGCCCTCTACCAGCGCCTGACCGACCGGCTGCTGCCGGCCTTCCCGGTTCCCGACCTGGTGATCTACCTGCAGGCGTCGGAAGACGTGCTGCTGTCTCGTGTGGCCAGCCGCGCCAAGGAAACCGATTCGGCCTTCCCGGAGGGCTACCTCAAGCGCGTGCATGCCGCCTACAGCGAATTTTTCCACGGCTACGACGCCGCCCCGCTGCTGATCGTCAATACCGATCACCTCAACCTGGTTGATGGCAGCGACGATTTCGAGCTATTGTTGCGCTGCATCAGCGAGATGCGCGGTCAGCGCAGCTATTTCAACAAGAGCGTCTGATCGTCTGAAACAGCCGGGCGTGGCGGCCACGAGCAGTCGGCGTCGGCGGCTGTTTTCCCAAGCCACGAGGAAGAAGACAGTGAAAATCAACGTCAATACCCTGTTCAAAATGGCCGCCGAAGGCCAGAAGATCACCATGCTCACCTGCTACGACACGAGCTTCGCCACGCTGCTGGACGATGCCGGGGTCGAAATCCTGCTGGTGGGTGACTCGCTGGGGATGGTGATCCAGGGGGAGGATTCGACGCTGCCGGTGACCATGGAGCAGATGGAGTACCACACCCGCTGCGTGGCGCGCGGCGTGAAAAATGCCCTGGTCTTGTCCGACATGCCGTTCGGCAGCTATCAGGAAAGCCCGCAGCAGGCCTTTGCCAACGCAGCGCGGCTGATGCAGGCCGGCGCTCACATGGTCAAGGTCGAGGGCGGCGCGTTCATGGCGGAAACCACCCGTTTCCTGGTCGAGCGCGGCATTCCAGTATGTTCCCATATCGGCCTGACGCCGCAGTTCGTCAACAGCTTCGGCGGCTACCGGGTGCAGGGCAAGAGCGAGAACGATGCCGAGCGCATCCTGCACGATGCGTCTGCCCTGGCCGAGGCCGGCGCCAGCCTGGTGCTGATGGAGTGCGTGCCGGCGGCCCTGGCCAAGCGGGTGAGCGACAGCATCGCGGTGCCGACCATCGGTATTGGCGCCGGGGTCGACGTTTCCGGGCAGGTCCTGGTGCTGCATGATATCCTCGGTGTCTACCCTGGGCGGAAAGCCCGTTTCGTCAAGAATTTCATGGCCGGTGCGGACAGCATCCAGGCGGCGGTGGCGGGCTACGTCACGGCAGTCAAGGCGCGTTCGTTCCCGGCGGAAGAGCATTGCTTCTAAGGTGTACGTGCCTGTTCAGGGTCTGTCGCGAGCGGCCCTCGGCGGGGTGAAGATCAGCACAGAAATCCTCATGTACTGGAGCACATGAGGATTTCTGATCGCTGAGCGAATCTCTGCGGGCACATCTCCCGATGTGCCCAGCGAAAGATTCGCACGCAGTGCGCATGAGCCCCGATCAGGGCCGCGCAGCAAGACTATGGGCAGGTTCTAAGGAAGGAAGATGGAAGTCATTCGTAATATCGCCGAGCTGCGAGCCTGGCGTCGCCAGGCCGGCAAGGTGGCGTTCGTGCCCACCATGGGCAATCTGCACGAGGGCCACCTGGCTCTGGTGAAAGAGGCGCGCCGGCGCGCCGACAAGGTGGTGGTGAGCATTTTCGTCAACCGTCTGCAGTTCGGTCAGGGCGAGGACTTCGACGCCTACCCGCGTACTTTCGATGCCGACAGCGCCAAGCTCTCCGATGCCGGCGTCGACGTGCTGTTCTTCCCGATCGAGCAGGAGTTGTATCCGCGCATCCGCCAGGACTTCAACGTCGAGCCGCCGCATATCCAGAACGAGCTGTGCGGCGCCTTCCGTCCCGGCCATTTCCGCGGCGTGGCCACGGTGGTGACCAAGCTGTTCAACATCGTGCAGCCCGACCTGGCCTGTTTCGGCAAGAAAGATTACCAGCAGCTGCACGTGATCAAGGCCATGGTGGACGACCTCAACCAGCCGATCGAGATCGTGCCGGTCGATACCGGGCGCGCAGAAGACGGCCTAGCGCTGTCGTCGCGCAACGGCTATCTGAGCACCGAGGAGCGCGCCGAGGCGCCGCGCCTGTACCGCCACCTGGCCGCGATCCGCGAGAGTCTGCTGGCCGGCGAGCAGGACTACGCTAGCCTGGAAACGGCGGCCCGTCAGGATCTCGAAGCGCATGGCTGGCGCGTCGACTACATCGAAGTACGTCAGGCTGACACCCTGGAGATTGCCCACGCCGGCGAGAAGCGCCTGGTGGTACTGGCCGCGGCGCGTCTGGGCAAGACCCGCCTGATCGATAATGTGGAAGTGCTGCGCTGAGCGCGGCGTCATTGCTAGCAAGGAACGGAATTATGCAGCGCAGCATGCTGAAATCGAAACTCCACCGCGTGACCACGACCCACGCCGAATTGCACTACATCGGTTCGTGCGCCATCGACGAGAACCTGCTCGAGGCGGCGGATATCCGCGAGTACGAAGAAGTGCAGATCTGGAACGTGACCAATGGCGAGCGTTTCGCTACCTACGCCATCAAGGCCGAGCGGGGTTCGGGAGTGATTTCGGTCAACGGTTCCGCAGCGCGCCGCGCCGCGCCGGGCGACCTGCTGATCATTGCCTCGTTCGCGACCTACGAGGACGCCGAGCTGAAGGATCATGCACCGAAACTGGTGTTCGTAGATGGCAGTAACCGCATCACCGAGCTGGCCGGCTCGACCCCGGTTCAACCGGCCTGAACAGGCTGACAGGACAAGAACAAAGCGGACTTCGGTCCGCTTTTTTCATTCCGGAAAGCCACCTTTCCTGGCGTCGTGGTCCGGCCTTGCCATGCTCTCGCTGTCTGCGCCTTGGCTTCGCAGTAACTTAGCCCTGGCCGTTTGCATTTTAGCTGCACAGGAATGCGCCCCGACGAGCTTCGTTTGCTCGTTTTCAACGCTTTCTTGGAATTAAACACCTAACGGCCGATTTGAAATTCGCCGACAGGGTGCCATAGTGACATTGTGGGGTGTTGTCGGCTGCGCGGGGGATTTGTCGTCCTGAAGCGCGATGCCGTAACGGGAGGGCGTTCATGCCGTATTTGAGAGGCAGTTGCCTGTGTGGGGCCGTTTACTATTGCGTCTATGGGGAGCCGAGTTTCGTCACGCATTGTCACTGTCAGACTTGTCGCAAGGCGAGTGGAGCGCTGTTTGTGACGTGGTTCACGGTGCGCGCCTGTGAGGTGGAGTGGCATGGCGAACCCCTGATGCACTATCACTCGTCCTGCTCGGCGGAGCGTGGTTTCTGTCCCCATTGTGGCACGACGCTGACCTATCGTCACGAGGCCGACCCGGACAGCATCGATATCACCCTGGCTTCTCTGGATCAGCCGGAACTCGTCATGCCGGAACACCATACCTGGTGGCAGGAGCATGTGCCGTGGGTCGAGCCGGAAGTGTGGGCCGGGCTGCCGCATTATACCCGGGCCAAAGCGGGCAATTGATGGGGCCAAAAACGTCGGCCAACCTGTAAAGGTTGGCCGAAGCGTTTGGGAACGGGTGTGGAGCCGGTTCAATGCAGGGCGCGATCGGCAACGATGACGCCGTCCTCATCGGCGTAGAGCCAGTCGCCGGGGCTCAGGCAGACGCCGCCGAAGGTGACGGCGAGGCCGCGCTGACCCTCGCCGCGTTTCACCGATTTGCGCGGGTGGGTATCCAGTGCCCGGACGCCCAGGGGCAGGGCATCGAGTGCGACCGAGTCGCGGATGCAGCCGTATACCACGATGCCGGCCCAGCCGTTTTTCACCGCCAGTTCGCCGATCTGGTCGCCGACCAGCGCGCAGCGGCGCGAGCCGCCGCCGTCAACAACCAGCACCCGGCCGTTGCCCGGTTCACTCAGTACCTCGCGAACCAGGGTGTTGTCCTCGAACACCTTGAGTGTTTCGATCTGGCCCTGGAAACGGGGGTGGGCGCCAAAGCGCTGGAACATCGGCTCGAGCACGCGCACATCGTTTTCGTGTTCGTCGCACAGGTCGGTCGTCAGAAAAGTCATGTTTTCTCCTTGTGGTGTGTTGTGTTGATGGGGCGCCGGTTGCCGTGCCGCCTGTTCGGCATTGAACGACCTGGCGGAGACGGACCGGGGCAAAAAAAAACCGCCCCGGAGGGCGGCTTGGTCGATCAGTCGAGGCGCAGCGGCACGAACAGCGTGTTGTCCTGTCGCCGTACCAGAAGGGCGATGTTGCCGCCGGCGTTGGCCAGGGCGCGTTCGAATCCCTTCACGTCGAGCACCTGGCTCTGGTTCAGGCCGATGATGATGTCGCCGTGCTGCAGGCCGGCGCGCGCCGCCGGACCTTGGACTTTCTGGATCAAGAGGCCGCCAGGCAGGCCCAGTTCGGTTTTCTGGGCCGCGGTCAGTTCGGTCAGCGTCAGACCTAGCTTGTTGAACTGGAAGCTTTGCGGGGCCGGCTCCTCCTGCTGCGGCTGCGGGGCGTTGGCCGCTTCGTTGGCGAGTTCGCCCAGCACCACCGGGACGTCCTTTTCCGCGCCCTTGCGCCAGACGCCGAGCTTGATCTTGGCACCCGGCTGCAGGCCGCCGACCAGGATCGGCAGATCCTTCGAGCTTTCCACCAGCTTGCCGTTCATGTGCAGGATGATGTCGCCGACCTGCAACCCGGCCTTGGCGGCCGGACCATTGGGTTCCACCCGTACCACCAGCGCGCCGTTAGGCTGTTTCAGGCCGAAGGACTGCGCCAGTTCCTGGCTCACTTCCTGAATGTGCACGCCGAGCTGGCCCCGGCTGACCTTGCCCTTGGTCTTGATCTGCTCGGCCACGTTGATGGCGATGTCGATCGGGATGGCGAAGGAGATGCCCATGAAACCGCCGGAGCGGCTGTAAATCTGCGAGTTGATGCCGACGACCTCGCCGCGCAGGTTGAACAGCGGCCCGCCGGAGTTGCCCGGGTTGATCGCCACGTCGGTCTGGATGAAGGGCACGTAGTTTTCGTCCGGCAGGCTGCGTCCCTTGGCGGAGACGATGCCGGCGGTGACGGTGTTGTCGAAACCGAACGGTGCGCCGATGGCGGCGACCCACTCGCCGACCTTGAGCTTGGCCGGATCGCCGATCTTGGCCACCGGCAGGCCGGCCGCCTCGACCTTGAGCACGGCGACGTCGGTGCGCTTGTCGAGCCCGACCAGTTTGGCTTTCAGTTCGCGCTTGTCGGTCATCACGACCTTGATCTGCGAGCCACCCGCCACGACGTGGGCGTTGGTCAGGATGTAGCCGTCATCGCTGATGATGAAGCCGGAGCCAAACGACACGCTCTCGCTCGGGGTCTGATCCTGCTGCGGCGGCTGGTTCGGCATGAAGCGACGGAAGAAATCGTACAGCGGGTCGTCTTCGGGAATCGGGAAGGGCAGCTCGTTCTGGGCCGTGGCCGCTTCGAGCTTGTTGGCCTGAATGTTCACCACGGAAGGCCCGTCGCGCTCGACCAGCTGGGTGAAGTCGGGCAGCAGCATGGCCACCCGCCCGTCGGTCTGGGCGGGAATCGCTACGTTGGGGTTATCGCCTTTGAACAGGCGTTCGATCTTGTCGCAGCCAGCAAGCAGCGTCACTGCCAGGGCGGCGCTGACAATGGTGCGGAAATACGGAGTCACGGAACATCCTTTCTGGTAGTGACAGAGCGGAACTCGGGCCGGGCCGGTCATTTTTCAAGCCCGGATTGCACGGTGGAGGCTGCTTGAGTTCACTCTCCCGCTTTCATCATACCGTTTTTGCCGGGTATTCACAGAGATCGACGATAGGGCAGCGTTCGCACTCGGGCCGGCGCGCCTTGCAGATGTAGCGGCCGTGCAGGATCAGCCAGTGGTGGGCGTCGACCAGGTATTCGGCCGGGACCACTTTCATCAGCTTGTCTTCCACCTCACGCACATCCTTGCCGGGGGCGAGCCGGGTGCGGTTGGCGACGCGGAAGATGTGGGTATCGACTGCCATGGTGGCATGGCCGAAGGCGGTGTTGAGCACCACGTTGGCGGTTTTGCGGCCGACGCCGGGCAGCGCCTCCAGCTCTTCGCGTGTTTGCGGCACTTCGCCACCGTGCTTTTCCAGCAGCAGACGGCAGGCGGCGATGACGTTCTTGGCCTTGGTGCGGTAGAGGCCGATGGTCTTGATGTACTCGGAGAGCCCTTCCTCGCCCAGTGCAAGGATGGCGGCCGGGGTATTGGCGATCGGGTAGAGCAGGCGCGTGGCCTTGTTGACGCCGACGTCGGTGGCCTGCGCCGACAGCACCACGGCGATCAGCAGTTCGAACGGTGTGTCGTATTCCAGTTCGGTGCGCGGCTCGGGGTTGAGCTCCCTTAGCCGGCGGAAGATTTCGCGGCGTTTGGCGGCGTTCACTGCTTGTCCTTGTCGGCAGCTTCCTTGGTGGCGCGCAGGGCGGCGGCGCGTTCCATCGCCTTGCGGATCAGTTCGTTCTTGTCGACGGCGGAAGTCTGCGGCGCCGCGCTTGGCGCACCGGACGCAGCCGCCGCTGGCGCCGGAGCCGGGGTGGTCACCGCTGCGCGCTCGGCCAGGCGCTGCGCTTTTTCGGCCTGGTCGCGCGCCTTGCGTGCCTGGTGTTGCTCGTAGCGCTTGCGCGCCTGTTGGGCGCGCGCCATGACCTGCTCGCGTTTGCCGTCATCCGGGTCGTCCACCGGCACCAGATCTATGCAGTCCACCGGACAGGGCGCCACGCACAGTTCGCAGCCGGTGCATTCGGCCGCGATCACGGTGTGCATCAGCTTGGCCGCGCCGACGATGGCGTCCACCGGACAGGCCTGGATACACAGGGTGCAGCCGATGCAGCTGTCTTCCTGGATCACGGCCAGGGCGCGCGGCTTGGGCTGCGGGCCGTCGACGGCAAACGGGATGACCGGTTGCTCCAAGAGCTCCGCCAGCGCACGGATGCCGTCCTCGCCGCCCGGCGGGCAACGGTTGATCGGGTCGCGTCCTTCCGCCAGCGCCTCGGCGTAGGGCCGGCAACCGGCGTGGCCGCACTGGCCACACTGGGTCTGGGGCAGAAGGGCGTCGATCCGCTCGATGAGAGTGATCACGGGCATGCTGTCGGAGTCCACATCAAAACCGTTCATTATCCGTGCTCCAGGCCGCGTCATCAATGCCTGCGCCGCGACGGCCGGCATCTCCGGCGGCGCGGAGGCCGCCGTTGATGCCGGCAATTCTCGCGGATCAGAACGACAGCTTGGTCTGCAGCACCACCTCGCGCGGCTCGCCGACGTTGACCTGCAGGTTGCTGCCACTGGTCGAGGTGTAATAGGTCTTGTCGAACAGGTTCTTGACGTTGAGCTGCACCTCGAGCTTGTTGCCGCCGAGCCGGGTCTGCCAGGCGACGAAGGCGTCGGCCACGGTGTAGGCGTCGAGTGCGAAGCTGTTGAGCGCGTCGCCCTGGCGCTTGCCGACGTAGCGTGCGCCGCCGCCGACGCGCCAGCGGTCGCCGTTGCCGACCGGCGTCAAGTCGTAGGCGAGGAAGGCCGAGGCGGTATGGCGGGCGACGTTGAACAGCTGCTTGCCGACGTAGACGGGCTGGTCTTCCAGCACTTCGGCGTCGGTGTAGGCGTAGCTGCCGATGGCGCTCAGCTGGCGCGTGAGCTTGCCGCTGGCGTCGAGCTCGACGCCCTGCGAGCGCACCTTGCCGACCGCACGCGAGACGTCGTTCTCGGTCACCAGCACGTTGCGCTTGACGATGTGATAGAGCGCGGCGGTGGCCGACAGGCGTTCGGTTTCGAGCTTGACGCCGCCTTCATGCACCACGCCGCGTTCCGGCTCGAACGGCCCGCCTTCGTCCACCGAGCTGTTCGGCTTGAACGATTCGCTGTAATTGGCGTACAGAGACACGGCCGGCGTCGCCCGGTACACCACGCCGGCTTGCGGCAGTGCCACGTTGCCGCTGGCTTCGCCGGTGATGACGAACGGCCGGCCGGCACCGTCGCTCTGGCGGTAGTGCTGGTAGCGCAGGCCACCGACGGCGATCCATTGCTCGTTCAGGTGCAGCGAGTCCTTCACCAGCACCGCCGTGGTCTCGACCTTGCTGCGCACGTCGCTCTTGCTGGCGCTGACCGTGCTCGGGTAGGCCAGCTGGCCGTAATCCGGGTCGAACACGTTGAAGCCGCCGACGGTGCTGCCGCGCAGCGCGTCGCCCTTGCTCTGGCGGTTCTGTTCCAGGTCCACACCGAACAGCAGCTCGTGACGCAGGCCGAGCCAGTTCACGTCGCCCAGCAGGTTGGCCGACGCCAGCAGGTTGGTGTCGTTGAAGGCGCGGTTGCCGTCGGCGCTGCGCCGCAGGATGCCGGTGCTGGCGTTGTAGGACACCGGGCGCGCCTGGTTGTCGCTGTAGCGGTGATTGTTCCAGCCGGCGTTGAGGCGCAGCCGCCAGCTGTCGTCGAGGTCGTGTTCGACTTCGGCGGTGACGCTCTGCGCGGTGCCTTGCGCCACGTTCCACGCCTCGTCCAGGCGGCGCTCGCGCGGAATGGCGATGGGCTTGCCGTTGCTGAACACGGTGCCGCGGTCGTAGGGCACGGAATAATCCAGGTACTCGTAGGCCACGCGGGCGCGGGTGCTGCCGTCGCGCCAGGCCAGCGACGGAGCGATCAGTTTGCGCCGGGTGGTGCCGAAGTTGCGCCAGTAGTCGGTTTCTTCCAGCTCGCCGATCAGGCGGTAGGCCAGGCCGCTGTCGCCGATCGGCCCGGTCAGGTCGAGGCTGCCGCTGCCGCCACCGAAGCTGGAGCTCGTCAGCGTCACGCTGCCGGCCTGCTGGTATTGCGGTTTCTTGGTGATGACGTTGACGATGCCGCCCGGCTCCTGGATGCCGTACAGCAGCGAGGCCGGACCTTTGAGCACCTCGACCTGCTCGGTGGTGGCGCTGAAGTTGCGCGGCAGCGTGGAGCGTACGCCGTCGCGCAGGATGGAGCCGTCGGCGCGGCTGCCGAAGCCGCGGCGGATGAAGCTGTCCCAAGTGTTGGCCAGGGTGTTGGTCTGGGTCACGCCGCTGACGTTGGCGAGCGCTTCGTCGAGCGAGGTGGCCTGCTGGTCTTGCAGTACCTGGTGCGGCACCACGTTGAGTGCCTGCGGCGTCTCGATCAGTGGCGCGGGGCTGCGCGTGGCGCTGCTGCTGTTGCGGGGTTGGTAGTCGTTGCCGGTGGGGGTGTCGGCGCTGACTTCGACGACGGCGAGTTCGGTGGTGTCGTTCTGGCTGGCGTAGGCGGGTGCGGCGAGGGCGAGGCTCAGCGCCAGCAGCGAGGTATCGGTTTTGGTCATTTTATTGATTGGCGTGAATGCACGGGGGGAGCTGTTGGCTGCTAATCGCCGGTAATTGGTCGATTTGGCTAGTTAATGAGAAAGATTATCATTATAATTGTTGCTTTGCATCAAGCCAATAGCCCGGCTGGCTGCCGGGCACGACAAGGACACCTCTAATGAAACGATGGATCATTCTGCTGCACCGCTACCTTGGGCTTGCCTGTGCGCTGGGTGTGCTGATACTGGGTCTGAGCGGCGGGCTGCTGGTGTTCAAGAAAGAGCTGTCGACGGCCAGCGGCGAGCGGCCGGCGGCGGTGAGCGGGCCATTTGCCGGTTACCAGGCGCTGTATCAGGCTGCGGTGGCGCGTCATCCGGGAGGCAACGTCAACCTGCGTTTCGGCGAGACCTTGGCTGAACCGGTGCAGGCGCGCATCCGCGGTGCCGGCGAAGAGCGGCTGCTGTGGCTCGACCCGGTGACGGCCGAGGTGAAGAGCGACCGCGCGCCCGACGAGGGCCTGTTCAACTGGCTGCTGGCGCTGCACGAGACGCTGCTGATGGATGACACCGGCAAAACCTTGGTCGGCGTCATCGGCATTGGCCTTCTACTGATGGTGGTGAGTGGTCTGATCTACTGGTGGCCGAAGGACTGGAAGCGGGCGTGGCGTGTGCGCAGCGACAAGGGCGCGCGCATTCTGGTGAGCGATCTGCACCGCGTCGCCGGTGCGGCCTTGTCGGTTGTGTTGCTGATCAGCGCGCTGACTGGCGTGCTGCTGGCGTTCTCCAAGCCGGTCAACGGCTGGATCAACGCGCTCTACGGCGCCAAGCCGGCCAGGAGCGCCAAGGTGGTGCCGGGTGAAACCCGCCTGCCGGTGGACCTGCTGGTGGCCAAGGGCAATGCGGCGCTGCCGGGCGGCCAGCTGGTGGATGTTCGCATCGATGCCAAGGCCGACAAGCCGGTGGTGCTGCGCAAGCGCCTGCCGGGCGAGATCCAGCCCAACGGCCGCAGCATGGTCGAGGTCGACCCGTACCGCGGCAATGTGTTGAAGCTGCGTCCGGTCGAGCAGGCCGAGCCGGGCATCCGCCTGACCACCTGGGTGTTCGCCTTCCACGTCGGCTCGGTCGGTGGCCTGCCGCACCGCGTGCTGATGCTGGTGGCCGGCCTGGTGCTGGCCTTGCTCGGCGGCTCGGGCGTGTACCAGTGGGCCGCACGCGAGTGGAAACAGCGCCGGGCCGTGGCGAAACGCCTGGCTCTGCGTGGAGCGTGAGGCCAGACATCCTCCGGGAGGCGATGTCTGCGCGTTTGCGGCGGGCATTCCGTTCTGCCATGGGTGGAGCGGAAAAGAGGGCGCGAGCCGTCATGATCCCGCCGAAACGTCAGACGGCCTTGAACGCCCCGGTTTGAGAGGTATCTTCAGATACGGTGGCAGGCGCTCGTTTCTCGGCGCCTGGGATGCCGCCTCGGCGCACCCTGGCTTGAAAAATCAGTTGGCTCGGTGTGGCAGGAAAATCTCCGCGATCATGCAGCGCGCACCGCCGCCCCCGAGGCGCTCGATGGTGTCGATCGGGGCCAGGGCGAGCTTGGCGTAGGACGAAATGGCGGTTTGTTGCTCTGGCGTCAGCGAGGACCAGGCCTGGCTCGACAGGGCGAACACCGGTTCGCCGTCGCGGGAGGCGAGTTCGAGCATGTTGCCGGCAAAGTGCTCGAGCTGATCGTAGGAAATGTCGATGATCTCTTTGCCGCTGGCGGTCAGGGCCTGCACCAGGGCGGTTCGTTCGTTCTGATCGCGGATCGATTCCAGGCAAACGACGGCGAGCGTTTTGCCCACGCACATCATCACGTTGGTGTGGTAGATCGGCTTGCCGTGGCGGTCGACCGCGTGAAACCAGAACGACTGGTAGCCGATGGTTTCCGACACCGCCTTCATCACCCTCTCGCTGCTGCGCGACGAGAAGCAGACGTAGGCCATCTTCTTGTCGTGGTCGAAAATCATGGTGCCGGTGCCTTCGTGGAACTGCCCGGCTCTTTCAAAGCCGCTCAGATCGATGACTTCCTCGACGGCAAATTCCTGTTTGATCTTTTCCAGTACCTTGTTGCAGCGCTCGAGGCGGCGGTTGGGCGCTTCCATCGGGTAGAGCAGCACCTTGCCGTCGGCGTGCAGGCTGATCCAGTTGTTGGGGAAGATCGAATCCGGGGTGTGTGGCTCGACCGTGTCGTCGATGACCAGCACGTCGACGCCGCAGCGGCGCAATTCACCCACGTAGGCATCGAATTCGGCGAGCGCGTTTTGCTGCGCTTCCCGGTGGTCGATGTCCGATTTCTGGAAGGCATTCGATGCCGATGTTTGCGGGTTGGACAAGAATCGCGCCGGCCGGATCATCAGAATAGTGCTGGTGGTTTGCATGCTGCTTGGTCGTCCTTGTTGGAGGGTGGGGGTCAGGGGCCGTTCGTATGTCCGGCAGGGGCCAGATCGGGTCGACATCGCTGGTGGCTCACGGGCCATGTCGATCACAGTTTTGCCGCTATTGTGGACCGGTACCTTGTTGGCAAAAAGTTGGCAAACTTCGCAAATTCTCCCTATATTTTTCGAATTGATATGTTGAATTGGCGTTTTGTAAATGAACGATACTGATCGTCAGTTGCTGGCCCTGCTGAGGGACGATGCGCGCATGTCGGTGACGACCTTGGCGGAAAAGCTGAGGGTGTCGCGGGCGACGGTGCAGAACCGGATCAACAAGCTGGAGGAGACGGGGGTGATAGTGGGCTACACCGTCCGGCTCAAGCCGGAGGCGGAAACCCACCGCATCAGGGCGTGGATGGGCATTGCAGTGGAAGGCAACAAGGCACCGTCGGTGCTGCAGGCGCTGCGCGGCGATCCCAACGTGCAGACCCTGCATTCGACCAACGGGCGCTGGGACATCGTGACCGAACTGCGCGCCGACAGCCTGGAACAGTTCGACCGCGTGCTCGGGCGCATCCGGCTGATCCCCGGCATCGCATCGACCGAGACCAGCATTTTGCTGTCGACGCACAAGGTGTAGCGTTGCCGCGCGCGAGGTCATCGGCCGGGGGCCGACGGTGAAGTGACTCGCCCGCGACGGCCGTGCGAGGCGGGCGTCGGGGTTGGCCGAAGCTTGCGGCGGAGGTAGGGAAGGGGCGAACGGAGAGCGCAAAAAAAAGCCCGGCGGGTGCCGGGCAAAGTCCTGTTTCACACAGACAGATACATCAGGAACAGGTAGTTGGTATCAAGACACGGTTTCCTTCAACTGACCGAGGATCTGCGGGTTCTCCAGCGTGGAGACGTCCTGCACGATTTCCTCGCCCCGCGCCAGCGAGCGCAGCAGGCGGCGCATGATCTTGCCGGAGCGGGTCTTGGGCAGGTTCTCGCCGAAGCGGATGTCGTCCGGCTGGGCGATCTTGCCGATCTCGTGCGCCACCCAGCTCTTCAGCTCGGCGGCGACCTTTTTGGCCTCGTCGCCTTCCGGACGGGCGCCCTTCAGCACCACGAAGGCCACCACGGCTTCGCCTTTCACTTCATGCGGCTTGCCGACCACGGCGGCTTCGGCCACCAGCGGGTTGGCCACCAGCGCCGATTCGATTTCCATGGTGCCCAGACGGTGGCCGGAGACGTTCAGCACGTCGTCGATGCGGCCCATGATCCAGAAGTAGCCGTTTTCGTCACGGTTGGCGGAGTCGCCGGCGAGGTAGTACTGGCCGTTGAACTCTTCCGGGAAGTAGGTCTTCTTGAAGCGCTCCGGGTCGTTCCAGATGGTGCGCACCAGGCTCGGGAACGGCTTCTTGATGACGAGGAAGCCGCCGCGGCCCGGTTCCACCTGGGCGCCGGATTCGTCGACGATGTCGGCCATGATGCCCGGCAGCGGCAGGGTGCACGAGCCCGGCTTGGTCGGTACCGCGCCCGGGGTCGGGGCGATCATCACCGAACCGGTTTCGGTCTGCCACCAGGTGTCGACGATCGGGCAGCGGCTGCCGCCGACCACTTCGTAGTACCACATCCAGGCTTCCGGGTTGATCGGCTCGCCCACGGTGCCCAACAGGCGCAGGCTGGAGAGGTCGTATTGTTTGGGCAGATCGGCGCCCAGCTTGATCAGCGACCGGATGGCGGTCGGCGCGGTATAGAAGGTGGTGACCTTGTGCTTCTCGATCATCTTCCAGAAGCGGCCGGCATCCGGGTAGGTCGGCACGCCTTCGAACACGACCTGGGTGGCGCCGTTGGCGAGCGGGCCGTAACAGATGTAGGAGTGGCCGGTGATCCAGCCCACGTCGGCGGTGCACCAGAACACGTCGTTCGGCTTGTAGTCGAACACCCAGCGGAAGCTGTTGGCCGCGCCCAGCAGGTAGCCGGCGGTGCTGTGCTGGATGCCTTTCGGCTTGCCGGTGGAGCCGGAGGTGTAGAGGATGAAGAGCGGGTCTTCCGCGTTCATCCATTCCGGTTCGCAGGCTTCGGACTGGCCTTCGACCAGCTTGTGCCACCACACGTCGCGGCCTTCGGTCCAGTTGGCGCCGCCGTTGGTGCGTTGGTAGACGATGACGTTCTTGACGCTGGAGGTGCCTTCCATGGCCAGCGCTTCGTCGACGGTGGCCTTGAGCGGAACGGTCTTGCCGCCGCGCAGGCCTTCGTTGGCGGTGATGACGGCTTTGGCGCCGGCATCTTCGATACGGTCCTTCACGGCGCCGGCGGAGAAGCCGCCGAACACCACGGAGTGGATGGCGCCGATGCGGGCGCAGGCCTGCATGGCGACGATGGCTTCGATCACCATCGGCATGTAGATCACCACGCGGTCGCCCTTCTCGATGCCGAGGCTCTTCAGGCCGTTGGCAAACTGGCAGACGCGGCGGTGCAGTTCGGCGTAGGTAACGCGGGTGACGTCACCGTCATCCGCTTCGAAAATCAGCGCGATCTTGTTGGCATTGAGCGGCAGATGGCGGTCGAGGCAGTTGTAGGAAACGTTCAGCACGCCGTCGTCGAACCATTTGAAGAACGGGGCGTTGCTGTCGTCGAGCACGCGCGAGAACGGCTTCTTCCAGGTGATCAGTTCGCGAGCCAAGTCCCCCCAGAACGACAGGTAATGATCGTCAGCCTGCTCGCACAGCGCGTTGTAGGCTTCCATGCCGGAAATGCCGGCCTTGCGACGGAAGTCGTCGGAGGGCGGGAAGCTGCGGGTTTCTTTCAGGATCGATTCGAGGGTGGACATTGTGTTCTCCTTGTAGCGTGCCTATTGCCGTACCCCGGAGGGTACGGCAGGCTTTGAGTTGCGATTAATGCTTGGACGCACCGCTGGCGCCGATGCCGGTCATGGCGCGGACGTACTGGGCGTCGAACTGGGCTTTCTCGTCGCTGGCCTGTTTGGAGTTATCCAGCACCGAGAACAGCCAGGTGAAGACGAAGGCGAGCGGCATCGAGAAGATGGCCGGGTTCTTGTACGGGAAGAGGGCGGTTTCGTGTTTCATCACGTCGACCCACACTGCCGGGCCCAACACGATCAGCAGCACAGCCGAGATCAGGCCGATGAAGCCGCCGATCACGGCGCCGCGGGTGGTCAGACCCTTCCAGAACATCGACAGGAACAGCACCGGGAAGTTGGCCGAAGCGGCGATCGAGAACGCCAGGCCGACCATGAAGGCGATGTTCTGTTTTTCGAACAAGAGGCCCAGCACGATGGCGACCACGCCCAAGATCACGGTGGTGATCTTGGAGACGCGGATTTCGTCGGCTTCGTTGGCCTTGCCCTTCTTGATCACCGAGGCGTACAGGTCGTGCGACACCGCCGAGGCACCGGACAGGGCCAGGCCGGCAACCACCGCCAGGATGGTGGCGAAGGCAACGGCCGAGATGAAGCCCAGGAACAGGTCGCCGCCCACGGCGTTGGCCAGGTGGATGGCCGCCATGTTGGAACCGCCTACCAGTTGGGTCACTTCCTTGCCGTTCTTCACGATGGTTTCCATGAAGTGCGGCTGGTTGAGCACCAGCATGATGGCGCCGAAGCCGATGATGAAGGTCAGGATGTAGAAGTAGCCGATGAAACCGGTGGCGAAGAACACCGACTTGCGGGCTTCCTTGGCGTCGGACACGGTGAAGAAGCGCATCAGGATGTGCGGCAGGCCGGCGGTACCGAACATCAGGGCGAGACCCAGCGAGATCGAATCGATCGGATCAGCCTTGCCCGGGGACATGATGGCGATGCCCTTGGCGTGGATGGCGGTGGCTTTCTGGAACAGGACTTCAGGGCTGAAACCGACCGAGGACATCACCATGAACGCCATGAAGGTGGCGCCGCACAGCAGGATGACGGCCTTGATGATCTGCACCCAGGTGGTGGCGAGCATGCCGCCGAAGGTCACGTACAGCACCATCAGTACGCCGACCAGTACCACAGCGGACGAGTAGCTCATGCCGAACAAGAGCTGGATCAGCTTGCCGGCACCGACCATCTGCGCGATCAGGTACAGCGCTACCACGACCAGCGTGCCGGTGGCGGCGAAGGTCCGCACCGGGGTCTGCTGCAGGCGGTAGGAGGCGACGTCGGCGAAGGTGAACTTGCCCAGGTTGCGCAGGCGTTCGGCGACCAGGAACAGGATCACCGGCCAGCCCACCAGGAAGCCGATGGAGTAGATCAGGCCGTCGAAGCCCTTGTCGAACACCATGGCGGAAATGCCGAGGAAGGAGGCCGCCGACATGTAGTCGCCGGCGATCGCCAGGCCGTTCTGGAAGCCGGTGATGCCGCCGCCGGCGGTGTAGAAGTCGCTGGCGGAGCGGGTGCGGCGTGCGGCCCAGTAGGTGATCCCCATGGTGAAGGCGACGAACAGGAAGAACATGATGATGGCGTGCCAGTTGGTCGCCTGTTTCTCTACGTCGCCTTCTATGGCGCCGCTGGCAAACGCCAGCGCCGGCGCCAGCGCGAGGCCGGCCAAGGCCAGGGTGGTCAGGGGTTTTTTCATTGTTTTGCCTCCTCAACGATTTCCTGGTTCAGTTGGTCGAATTCGGTGTTGGCCTTGCGCACGTAGATGCCGGTCAGCACGAAGGCCGACAGGATGATTAGTACGCCGATCGGAATGCCCACGGTGGTCACGCTGCCCTCACCGAGCGGCGTGCCGAGCACTTTCGGGGCAAACGCCAGCAACAGTATGAATCCGTAGTAGATCACCAGCATGACTGCGCTCAACGTCCAACCCAGGCTCGTCTTCTTGTGAACGAGCTCTAAAAATTTGGGGTTGGATTGCACGCGCTTCAGAACATCTTCGTTCATTGCATCCTCCTTTGTGATGGCGATCCGTCGACCGCTGTTGCAACCTTACGAGGAGCGGGTGGGGGCGGCTAATCGCTTTTTCTGATCAGGAAAATTTGTTGAGCGGATGTTGCGACGCAAAAATTAAATAAAAACAAGTACTTATTGCTGAGCGGATGCTTGGTTTGCCTCGTGGAAGGGGGGTAATCGTTTTTTTTGATGGAGGAAATTAGCCGGAACGATGTGGCGTAAAAAAGTCCATGGAAAACAAGGGGCTGGGAATGGCTGTCATAGCTTTAAGCCATTTTGCAATCGGGGTTATCCCGGTGTTGCGCCGATGCGTACGGGGGCTTGTCTCGTCTTTCCGATGGATCAACAATAGGTTCCCCGCCGGGTCGGGGCCATAGAAAAACACAGACAGCCCGGTGCTTGCGAACGAGAGCTAAATGGAAATCTATCAGTTGCGTACCTTTGTCACGGTGGCCCAGCAGGGCCATCTGACGCAGGCGGCGGAGTTGCTGCACCTGTCGCAGCCGGCGGTGACGGCCCAGATCAAGGCGCTGGAGGAGGAAGTGGGGATGGCGCTGTTCGAGCGCACCACCGGCGGTGTGATGCTGACCCGGACGGGGCAGGAGCTGCTGCCGCGCGCGCAGTCGATCCTCGAATCGGCCAAGGACATCCTCAATCACGCCCGCCACCTCAAGGGGCAATTGTCCGGCAAGGCGCTGATCGGGGTGTCGCTGACGCCGGAAATCCTCAAGCTGGGGGCGTGGGTGGCGCGCCTGACCGAGAAATACCCGCTGCTCGACCTGCGCCTGCAGCACGGCGTGACCGGCGGCATTCTCAACCTGGTACGCAAGAAGGAGCTGGACGCCGGCTTCTATCTGGGCAAGAACCCCTACGTCAACGTCAACACGGTGCTGCTGACCGAATTGCCCTTCGTCATCGTGATGCCCAAGGGCTGGGAGAGCCGGGTCGACATCACGGTGCCCAAGGAGCTGGGCAAGCTGCCGTGGGTCGGTATTTCGCAATTCTCCAGCCTGCACAAGATCACCGCCGAATTGTGGCGGGAACTGAACATTTCGCCGAAGAAGGTCGCCGAATGCGACCATGTGAACACCATTCTCGACATGGTTTGTGCCGGCGTCGGGCTGGCGCTGGCGCGTGCCGATGAGGCGCAGGTGGCCGCCGACAAGGGGCTGGTGACCATCGTGCCGGGCATCTGCAAGCTGGCCGAGCTGCAGTTCGTCTACCCCGCCGACCGCGTCGGCGATCTGATTCTGGATGTGTTGCTGGAGGAACTGGCGGCGGTCTGGCAGCTTGGACCGGCGTCCCCGCATTGATGATTCCCTCCCGGGAGGCTGGCATGACCTATCAGTTGATGGCCGGTACGCTGGCCGCCTATTTCAAGGCTCTGGAAGCCAGCCAGCGGCGCTGGCTGGATGCGCAGCGCGACGTCTACCAGAGCTGGTCGGCGGCGTTGAAACCGGCCTATCCCCTGGCGGAGAACGAAATCCAGCGCCGTCTCGACAGTGCCGTGCTGGCCGGGGTGTCGCTGAGCCAGGTGCCGTTCGATTCGCAGCATCGCCTGATGCAGGTGACCGAGAAATGGGTGGCGGCGCTGAACCGCGCCGTGCTCGACAAGCTGGAGCACGACAGCCTGCACCCTTCCATGGCGGTGGTGCGCCAGGCGCTGCAATTGGGTGATGTCTCGTACGGGGCGTTGTCGAAGGCGTCGCGCCAGGTGGGCCATTTCGCTTCGACCAGCTTTTCGTCGGCGACGGTCAAGGCGGCTCACGATATGCGCCACGCCTGGAAGCAGCGCTGACGCGGGGGCCGCGCCCGGCTCGGGCCGTCAAAAACCCTCTTGCTTGTCAGGTGTTTATAGTGCGCTCCAATGTTTAGAATGGGGCATGAACGCCTTTTCCTCACTCGGCTTCGGCCAACGTTTCCAGACACTTCCGCCGGCGTTCTACCGCCGCGTCGATCCTACCCCCTTGCCCGACCCTTACCCGGTCGCCATCAGCCGTCCATTGGCGGCCGAGCTCGGCGTGGCCGGCGAGTCGCTGCTCGCTGCCGACGCCGTCGGTGTGCTGAGCGGTTCGGCTCTGCGCCCCGATATGCGGCCGGTGGCGGCGATCTATTCCGGCCACCAGTTCGGTGTCTACGTGCCGCAGCTCGGTGACGGCCGCGCCTTGCTGCTGGGGGATACCAAGGCGCCGGATGGGCGCCTGATGGAGTGGCAGATCAAGGGCGCCGGTCTGACGCCGTTCTCGCGCATGGGCGACGGCCGCGCGGTGCTGCGCTCGAGCATCCGCGAGTTTCTCTGCTCCGAGGCGATGCACCATCTCGGCATTCCCACCACGCGGGCGCTGGCGATCATGGGCTCGGACGAGCCGGTGTACCGCGAGACCACGGAAACCGCGGCGGTGGTGACGCGGGTGGCAGAGAGCTTCCTGCGTTTTGGCAGCTTCGAGCTGTTCTACCACCGCGGCATGCATGACGAAATCCGCGTGCTGGCCGACTACGTCATCCGCCACCATTACCCGGCCTGCCAGGAGGCCGCCAACCCTTATCTGGCGCTGTTCGCCGAGGTAACGCGGCGCACCGCCGAACTGATCGCGCAGTGGCAGGCGGTGGGGTTCTGCCACGGCGTGATGAACTCGGACAACATGTCCATCCTGGGCCTGACCATCGACTACGGCCCGTTCGGCTTCATCGACGGCTTCAACGCCGCGCATATCTGCAACCACTCCGACCACGCCGGCCGCTACGCCTACAACCAGCAACCGCAGATCGGACTGTGGAACCTGCACTGCCTGGCCTCGGCCTTGCTGCCGCTGGTGAGCGAGGAGGAGCTGGTGGCGGTGCTCGGCACCTACCGCGACACCTTCGAGGCGGCACACCTGATGCGGCTGCGTGCCAAGCTTGGTCTCACCGCCGAGTACGAAGACGATGCCGACCTGATCAATAGCCTATTCCTGACGCTGCATGCGCACCGCACCGACTTCACCATCTTCTTCCGCCGTCTGGCCGGCTTCCGCCAGGACGACGCGCTTAACGATCCGATCCGCGACCTGTTCGTCGAGCGCGAGCAGTTCGACGCCTGGGCCCGGCGTTACCGCGAGCGGCTGGCCTGGGAGGGCAGCGTCGATACGGAGCGTGCCTTGCAGATGAACCGCGTCAACCCCAAATACATCCTGCGTAACTACCTGGCCGAGGCGGCGATCGCCAAGGCGCGCGACGAGCGCGACTACAGCGAGATCGAGCGTCTGGCGCGCTGCCTGGAAAAACCGTTCGACGAGCAGCCCGAGTTCGAGGCGTACGCCGGTTTTCCGCCGGAGTGGGCGGAAGAGATCAGCGTCAGCTGTTCCAGCTGAGGGAGGGATGTCTGCCGGGCTTGCCCGCCGTGGTTGCGGACGGGCTTCGGCCAACTTGGCTGGTGTTGACGGTGTCGGCGCGAACCATGCCGAAGGCATCGATGTCCAACCCGTTGGTGTCCCTGCGCGCGCGGCGGTGTCGCCGTGCCTCATGGCCAGCGCCAGGGCGATGATCTGAATCGAGGAGTCGTGATGCGGCCAAGCCGTTTCATTGTCGTGGCGTCCAGCCTGCTGTTGTTGCTGCACGCCTATATCGGCGTGCGCCTGCTGCCCGATCTGCCGCTCGGCACGGTGGGGCGGGGCTTGGGGGTACTGGCGCTGGTGCTGTCCTGTGTCTTGATGCCGCTTGGCTTGATGGCGCGGGGCATCGAACGCCAGCCGCTGGCCGACCGCCTGGCCTGGGCCGGTTTGCTGCTGATGGGCGTGTTCTCGTCGTTGCTGGTGCTGACGCTGCTGCGCGACATCGTGCTGGGCATTGCCGCCCTGGCGCTGCCGGCCGCAGAGCTGCCACCGCTGGTGCGCGACTCGGCGCTGGCGGTGCCGCTGCTGGCGGGGCTGGTCAGCCTGGTCGGCCTGGTGAACGCACGCCGCCGCGCCCGCGTGGTGGAGGTCGAGGTGCCGCTGGCCGGCCTGCCTCCCGCCCTCGACGGCTTCACCATCGCGCAGATCAGCGACATCCACGTCGGCCCCACCATCAAGCGCGGCTACCTGGAGGCGATCGTCACGGCGGTGAACGGCCTCGAGGCCGACATGGTCGCGGTGACCGGTGACCTGGTCGACGGCAGCGTCGAGCAACTGGCGCCGCATACCGCGCCGCTGAGTCGGCTCACGGCACGGCACGGCGCCTACTTCGTCACCGGCAACCACGAGTACTATTCCGGCGCCGCTGCCTGGGTCGAGGAGCTGCGCCGGCTGGGGCTGCGGGTGCTGGAAAACGAGCACGTGGTGCTGTGCCATGGCGAAGCCGAACTGGTGGTGGCGGGCGTCACCGACTACGGCGCGCATCATTTCGACCCGGCGCAGCGCAGCGACCCGCACGCCGCGCTCGAGGGGGCGCCCGAGGCCGCCGGTGCGCGCATCCTGCTCGCCCACCAGCCGCGCAGCGCCCCGGCGGCCGCGGCGGCCGGCTTCGACCTGCAACTCTCCGGCCACACCCACGGCGGGCAGTTCTGGCCGTGGAACCTGTTCGTGCGCTTGCAACAACCCTACACCGCCGGCCTGCACCGCCTCGACGCGCTGTGGGTCTATACCAGCCGCGGCACCGGCTATTGGGGGCCGCCGAAACGCTTCGGCGCGCCGTCGGAAATCACGCTGGTGCGGCTGGTGGCAGCGCGGGAAGCCAGCCGCTGACAAAGCTGTCCGATAAAACGATGGGGCGTCTCCCCCGCGCGTGGGTCGATCGAAAGCTGGGAGGAGAGGAAAATATACTGCCTGCCCCATTACTTGCCGGCGATCCTTGAATCCCTTTCCTTCTCGCATCAGAATTTCGCGCGGGCTGAAGTCGACATCTCTTACTCGCAGGCGCACCTCTTCCATCAGGCGCAAGCTGCGGCCATACAACAAATGCCCGAGTAACTGCCATGTGCCTGACAGCAGTGCCAGTACTGCCTGGACTTCTGACTCGGTCAACACGACGGGCAGCCGTTTGGGCGTCTTCGCTTGCTCGATGTCTTCCAGTCAGGGCAATTCGACTCCCAGGACCTCTCGATAGAGAAACAACAGTGCCGACTTGGCCTGATTCTGAGTGGAGGCCGATACACTGTGCGCGACGGCCAGGTAGCTCAGAAAGGCTTCAATCTCGGGCTTTCCCATGCTCCGTGGATGCTGCTTGCCATGGAACAGAATGAAGCGTTTGACCCAATCCAGATAGGCCTGCTCAGTGCGGATGCTGTAATGCTTGAGCCGAATGCGATCACGGACTTCATCCAACAGACGTTTCCGGGGTGATTCTTCGGGAGTGGTGTAGTTGCCCGACATTTTAGGGTGTCTAAAATCAGGATAAGGTTTGTCCAACATAAAGTTGGTGCATGCTTATGCTAAAATCATTAATCATGGCACGCCATGATGGGTGCCTGTAAACACACCTTTTAGGGTGCCTATTCCTAGGCATAAGGAGGACGTCCGTGACACGCAGTCGCCCTAGTTTGGATCCGACCCTTTTGCCGGAAGCGCGCATGAGCAGGATGCGCGAGGAGATGTGGCGCCTTCGCCGCGCAGTCATTTCTCTCATCCCTGAACCGTATCGCGACGCCGTCGATCCGCCTCACGACTTAACACGCGAGGAATCCAAAACATGGCGCCACGTAGCGGCACAGCGAGTTATCAAGTTGACTGTGCCCGACGAAATGGGCAAGGCAGCATGCCCACTATGCGGAGCAGTTCCTCAGTTCGTAGGAGTCGGGTACAGCTATCCTCTTGGACTCGAACGACATCTTGTCGGCTCACATGGCTCGGCGCTTTGCGACGTCATCCATGCCGCAGTCGGTCTTCAAAGGGTTCGCCACCGGGAAAAGTGGCCAGATGACTATGGTCCGTATGGTTGCGACTAAGCGAGGCCGGCTGCCTAACAGGTTGCTCCAGCGGACGGCTGCGCCGCCCGCTGAGCTAGTGCGTTAGCCTGCAAGGCCGCACATGACACGGTTGCTGAATTGGTACAAAAGCACAAAGCTCTCTTGCTAGGCCGAAAGCAAGAAAGTGAAGCGTCGCTGCAGCAAGTTGAAAGGGCTTTGAGTGTCACGCTCCCTTCGAATGTGAAATGGCTTCTCTGCACTTGTGGCTTTCCTTCACGCAATCTGTATCACAAAGTCCGGTCAAATTACATGGGGCATTAGATGCTGAAACAGAACGAAATAAGCATGGTCTTTAACTATCGCTGGCTGTACGACACAGTACGCAAGCGGTTTGAATCTGACGAGGCCATGGAGGCTTTTCTGCCTAAAGCGCTCACGCCTGAAGAGCTAAAGCATAAGGGCGATGATCGCTATCTTTCTGCCATGAGCCAGCGGATATTTCAGGCTGGAATACAACACTCGGTGGTCGATGCCAAATGGCCTGCGTTTGAAAAAGCCTTCTCGGGCTTTGCACCCGAGCAAATGGTGTTGCTCAGCCCGGAACATATAGAAAGTCATATGAAAAATGACCGGATTATCCGTGATCGCACCAAGCTAAAAACTATTCCCAAAAATGCCCAGTTTATCCTGGATATTCGCCAGGAGCATGGCAGCAGCTTTGGTGAGTTCATTGCTAATTGGCCGAGTACCAACATCATTGGCTTATGGCGTTTGCTGGCCAAACGTGGCTCTCGCCTGGGTGGGCGCTCGGCTGCCGGATTTTTACGTTTGGCCGGGAAGGACACTTTTTTATTGACCAGTGATGTGATTGCTCGCCTGCTGGCTGCAGGCATTATTGGCCATGAGCCCACCAGTCAGCGCGATATGCAAATCGTACAGGATGCTTTCAATGAGTTGCAGCAAAGCTCAGGAAGGCTGTTGTGCCAGCTGTCGGCTATGCTGTCGTTGAGCATTAATCCGAGGTTTTAGTAGGACTATCACGCTTCAGTGTTTCATTGGCGGCTCCTAGTCCAGCGTGCGGCGGAAGGTTTTCAGCCCCACCCCCAGCACCACCGCCATGAATGCCAGGATCGGCCACACCTGCGGCCACAGCAGGCTCACGTCGTTGCCCTTGAGCAGGATACCGCGCACCAGCACCAGGAAGTGGGTCAGCGGCAGGCAGTTGCCGATGGCCTGGGCCCACTCCGGCATGCCGCGGAACGGGAACATGAAGCCCGACAGCAGGATCGAGGGCAGGAAGAAAAAGAAGGTCATCTGCATCGCCTGCAACTGGTTGCGCGCGATCGAGCTGAAGGTGATGCCAAGCGTCAGGTTGGCGCAGATGAACAGCAGCACCACAGCGTACAGCAGCACGAGGCTGCCCAGCATCGGTACGTCGAACACCCAGCGCGCCGCCAGCAGTACCAGCGACACCTGGATCAGCCCGATCAGGATGTAGGGCACGATCTTGCCGGTCATCACCTCGAGCGGCGTGGCCGGGGTGGCGAGCAGGTTCTCGAAGGTGCCGCGCTCGCGCTCGCGCGTCATGGCGAGCCCGGTCATCAGCACCATGGTCATGGTCAGGATCACGCCCATCAGTCCCGGCACGATGTTGTACGCGGTGATCCCTTCCGGGTTGTAGCGCTTGTGGAGGCGCAGCTCGATCAGCTGTTTTCCCGGCGGGTGAAAGCCGGGCAGGTCCGGGGTGAACACCTCGTTGCCGAGATGGTTGAGCACGGAAATGGCGCTGCCTGCCGCCACCGGATCGGTGGCGTCGGCCTCGACCAGCAGGCTCGGCTGCTCGCCGCGCACCAGCGCACGCTGGAAGCCGGGCGGGAAGGTGACCACGAACTGCACGTCGCCACGATCGAGCAGGCGCGCGGCCTCGGCCTCGCTCTCGACGCTGCCCACCAGATCGAAATAATCGCTGTTCCGCATCGCGGCGAGGTAGGCGCGCGCGAACGGGCTCGCTTCGGCCATCACCACCGCGGTGGGGAGGTGCTTGGGGTCGGAGTTGATGGCGAAACCGAACAGCAAGAGCTGGATGATCGGGATGCCGATGATCATGCCGAAAGTGAGCCGGTCGCGCTTGAGCTGGATGAATTCCTTGACGACGATGCCGAGCCAGCGCTGCAGAGAGGGGAGGGACAGGGTCAAGCGTCTCATGACGCGGCCTCCAGCGGGTCGGGGCGGTGGCGCATGAGCTGGATGAAGACGTCTTCCAGCGTCGAGTCGACCTGTGCCAGACGCAGCCCGTGCTCGCGGCAGAAGCGCTCCAGCGTCGGCTCCAGCAGGGCCGCGTCGGCACCGCTGACGTGCAGGCGCGCCCCGAAGCTCGCCACCTGTTCCACCCCCGACAGCTGCCGCAGCGCTTCGCCCAGGCCGGTGACGTCGGGGCCGCTGAGCTCCCAGGTGGCCAGCTGCTGCGCGGCGATGACTTCGCTGGCGGTGCCGGCGGCGAGCAGATTGCCGTAGGAGAGGTAGGCGAGGCGATGGCAGCGCTCGGCCTCGTCCATGTAGTGGGTCGACACCAGGATGGTGATGCCGCTCGCCGACAGGCGATGGATTTCCTCCCAGAAGTCGCGCCGCGCCTTGGGGTCGACGCCGGCGGTGGGCTCGTCGAGCAGCAGCAGCCGCGGCTGGTGCAGCAGGCAGGCGGCCAGCGCCAGGCGTTGTTTCCAGCCACCGGACAGGGTGCCGGCGAGCTGGTTGCGGCGCCCGGCCAGGCCGAGATCGTCGAGCGCTCGGTCCACCGCTTCGCGCCTCCCGCGCATGCCGAACATGCGCGCCACGAAGTCGAGGTTCTCGGCGATGGTCAGGTCGTCCCACAGCGAGAATTTCTGCGTCATGTAGCCGACCTGGCGCTTGATCTCGGCGCTTTGCGTCAGTACGTCGTAGCCCAGGCAGCGCCCGCTGCCGCTGTCCGGCGTCAAGAGGCCGCACAGCATGCGGATCGAGGTGGTCTTGCCGCTGCCGTTGGGGCCGAGAAAGCCGTAGATCTCGCCCTCGCGCACCTGCAGCGACAGGTCGCGCACCACGTGCTTGTCGCCGAAATGCTTGTTGAGGCCGTGGACATCGATGGCGAGTTCCATGTCACCTCCCGACCAGACTCACGTCCACCGGCAGCCCCGGACGCAGCGCGGCGGCCTGCTGCGGCGCCGGGTAGGCCTCGACGCGGAATACCAGTTTCTCGCGGCTGCCGCGGCTGTAGATCACCGGCGGGGTGTACTCGGCCTGTGCGGCGATGAACGCCACGGTGGCGCGGATCGGCGCCGGGCAGCCGTCGCAGTGTGCTTCCACCGCCTGGCCCGGGCGCAGTGTGCCGACCACGCTTTCCGGTACGAAGAAGCGCAGGCGGCGGCGGTTGTCCGGCAACAGGCTCGCCACCGGCTGGCCCGCCGGCACCCATTCGCCGGGGCGGTAGTAGGTCTCGACGATCTCGCCCGCGGCCGGGGCGCGCACCGCCTTCTTCTCAACTTGCCAGCGCTTCTGCTCCTGCTGTGCGCGCGCGGCCTCGAGCTCGGCGCGGGCGCCGCGTACTTCGGGCGGCCGGCCGAGGGCGATCTGCGTGCTTTTCAGCTGCTGGCGCAGCGCGTCGGCCTGGGCCACGGCCTGGTCGTGGGCGGCGGTGGCCTCGTCGAGCCTGGCCTGCGAGATGAAGCCCCGGCGCGCCAGCGCCTGTTGCTGGCGCAGTTGGGTGGCAGCCAGGCGCAGGGCGGCTTCGGCCGATTGCAGCTGGGCCTCGATCGCGGCGATTTCCGGCGGGCGGCGCGGTTCTTGCAGGTTCTGCAGTTTCTGTTCGGCCGACTGCACGCGCGCCTCGGCCTCCTGCAGCCCTTGTTGTTCCGGGTCGGGGGCGATGGCGAACAGCGCGGTGCCGGGCTGCACCCGGCTGCCGCGCGCGGTATCGAGCGTCTGCAGGTAGCCGGCGGCGGGGGCGGCGAGGTAGAGGTAGTCGCCCTCGATATAGCCCTGGTAGGCGTGGTCGGTGTCCTGGCTGCAGGCGGTCAGCAGCAGGGCGAGGGCCGTCGCCGCCAAGCGTGGCCCGCCCTGCCCAAGCATCCTCATGGTGGTTCCTTCTCTCGATCGGCCAAGGTGGATACCGCCAGTTTATTACTTTGTCGTGTTTCTGATCAGGGGAATCGAGGGGGCCCGTGAGGGGCTGAAGCGGCGAGGCAGCATCCGGCACGGCATGAGCCGTGCGCCGCAAACGCAAAAAAGGCTCCCCGCGGGGAGCCTTTGATCTTGTCGCCGGAGCGGCGATTACGGCCACAGCACCAGGTGGGTGAACGGCGGCAGGTAGGCCATGGCACTCACCACCAGCCCCACCATGCCGGCCAGCGCCAGCGAGTGCAGGAACACGTAGCGCAGGATCACGCCTTCCTTGCCATAGTACTGGGTGGCGGTGGAGGCGACCACGATGGACTGCGCGTCGATCATCTTGCCCATCACGCCGCCGGCGGAGTTGGCCGACGCCATCAGCACCGGCGACAGGCCGAGCTGCTGTGCCGAGGCCTTCTGCAGACCGCCGAACAGCACGTTGGCGGCGGTGTCCGAGCCGGTCAGCGCCACGCCCAGCCAGCCCAGCAGGGTGCCGAAGAACGGGTAGAACATGCCGGTGTGCGAGAACGCCAGGCCCAGCGTGATGTCCACGCCGGAGAAGCGGGTCAGGTAGCCCAGTGCCAGCATGGCGACGATGGTGACCAGCGAGTAGCGCAGCGACCAGAACGTCTCGCCGTACACCTTCACCAATTCGCCCGGACGGTAGCCCATCAAGAGGCCGGACAGCAGCGCGGCGACCAGGATGCCGGTACCGGTGGTGGAGAGCAGGTTGAGCTTGTAGATGGCGGCTTCCAGGTGCGGCTCGGCCACGACCGGCGGCATCTTCTGCACCAGGTTGTGCAGGCCCGGCCACTGGATGTCCAGGGTGAAGATGGTGTCCAGCACCTTCTTCACCGACGGCGAACCCCAGGCAAACACCATCACCGACAGGATGATCCACGGCAGCCAGGCGCGCAGCACTTCGCCGCCGCTGTAGCCGTGGCTGCCGCGCTTGGCGGTGCCGGCGTCAGCGGCCGCGACCTTGGCGCCGCCCATGGTGCCGAAGGTGGAGGTGAACACCTCTTTCGGGTGCCATACCTTGAGGAATACCACCAGCGCGGTGATCGAGCACACCGAGGCGATCACGGCTACCAGCTCCGGCCCCATCAGGTTGGAGACCAAGAGCTGCGGGATGGCGAACGACAGGCCGGCGACCAGTGCGGCCGGCCAGATACGCAGGGTGTTTCTCCAGCCGCAGAAGGCGATCAGCAGCCAGAACGGCACGATGACGGCGAAGATGGTCATCTGGCGGCCGACCATCGACGAGATCGACATCACGTCGAGCCCGGTCACCTTGGCCAGGGTGTTGATCGGGGTGCCCAGCGCGCCGTACGCCACCGGCGCGGTGTTGGCGATCAGCGACAGGCCCGAGGCGGCCAGCGGCGAGAAGCCCAGGCCGATCAGCATGGCGCCGGTCACGGCCACCGGAGTGCCGAAGCCGCCGGCGCCCTCGAAGAACGCACCGAAGCAAAAGGCGATCAGCAGCAGCTGCAGGCGGCGGTCGTTGGTGACGCTGGTGATGCTCTCGCGCAGCACCGTGAACTGGCCCTTACGCTCGGTGAGCTGGTACAGGAAGATGACGTTCAGAATGATCCAGCCGATCGGCAGCAGGCCATTGGCCGCGCCCATCAAGGTGGCGCTCATCGCCATGTCCACCGGCATGCCGAAGATGCCGATCGCCACCAGCAACGAGGCCACCAGCCCCATCACCGCGGCGATGTGCGCCTTGATATGGAAAATGCCGAGAGCGCTGAGCAGCACGATGACCGGCAGCGCAGCGCACAGAGTCGACAGCCAGGGGTTGCCCAGCGGATCGTAAACCTGAGACCACATGATGTTCTCTCCTGATTGTTTTGGTTGAGGGCGGCACCGGTCGCCGCCGGTGTTGGCCCTTTTGAGCGTTGTTATCCAGAAAGACTGGACTGTGCTCGAACTCTAATCAGGACGGAACGCGTCGTCATTTGGGGCTTGCCCTTGCGGGTTTACCCTCGAATGGCATGAAAAACAGCAAAAAGGTTGGCCGAAGCCGCGTTTGAGACGGGCTTCGGCCAACCTTTCGAAGTGAGGCGGAGCAGATGGAGGACATCGTCGCGAGCGGCCCCTTGATCCGGGACGCGTCGCCGGCTTGGCTCCGCCGGCAACCCCCGGTGCCGCGGTGTGTGGCCGCGGAAAATGCGGGTGACGCCGACGTTTCTGCGCCGCGGCATGCTAGCAGTGTGGCACGTGCTTGCTGGGCGAGCCTCTGTCGAGATTCGCCCGCGAGCGTAACGACGCCAAGTGGGTTTGCTCAGCAGCTCTCGCCGGCTCCCAGCGGGTGCGCCGACAGGCCGCTCTCGTCGAGCCGCAGGTAGCCGCCGCGCGCGCCGTGCCAGTCGGCGATCACCCAGCGCTCGGCCTGATGCGTGCCGTCGCCGTGACGGTGCGTGGCCGGACGGTGGGTGTGGCCGTGGATCAGCGTCGGCCAGCCGTGTGCCGCCAGCAAGGCCTCGATGGCGCTGTCGGTGACGTCGGAAATCGCCGACAGGCCGGTGCTGGCCTTGCCCGCCTCGCTCATGCCGCGCGCCTGGCGCGCGATGGCGTGGCGCTCGGCCAGCGGCCGCGCCAGCATCGCCTGCTGCCATTGCGGGTTGCGCACCATGGCGCGGAACTGCTGGTAGGGCGTGTCGTCGCTGCACTCGGCGTCGCCGTGCACCAGCAGGTAAGGGCGGCCGTAGGCCTCGATCAGCGCTGGCTCCTCGAGCAGCGTGGCGCCGCTGGCGCGGGCAAACTCCTCGCCCAGCAGGAAGTCGCGGTTACCGCGCAGTACGTAGAGCGGTGTGACGGCGGCAAAGTCGCGCAGCACCGCCAGCGCCTCGTCGATGAACGGCGAGCGGTCGTCGTCGCCCACCCACACCTCGAACAGGTCGCCGAGGATGTAGAGCGCGTCGATCTTGCCGCGCCAGTCCGCCAGCGTGGTGGCGAACAGGCGATTGAGCGCGGGGACATCCTCGCTCAGGTGCAGGTCGGAAATGAAATGGATGGCCATAAGCGAAAAAGGCCGCTGAGGCGGCCGGACATTAAAGAGTCGCTAACAAAACCCAGCATAGCGGTCTTGGCTAGGCGCACGGCTGCAGAAAACGAGACGTAGCCGAAGTTTCAGCGAAGCTACATGCAAGTAGTACGGCAAATGTTTGCTGAGCGAATCAGAGATTCGCACGCGAGCGCAACAACGCCAAGAGGGTTTTACCAGCGGCTCAGACTCAGATGATTTCGGCTTTGGTGATCAGCACGGCGTCCACCGGCACGTCCTGGTGCCCGCCGTGGCGGCCGGTCTTCACGCCCTTGATACGGTCGACCACGTCGGTGCCCTCGACCACCTTGCCGAACACGGCATAGCCCCAGCCCTGCGCGCTTTCCGACTTGAAGTCGAGGAAATCGTTGTCGGACACGTTGATGAAGAACTGCGCCGACGCCGAGTGCGGGTCCGGCGTGCGCGCCATGGCCACGGTGTAGGTCTTGTTGGACAGACCGTTGTTGGCCTCGTTCTTGATGGTGTCGCGCGTCGGCTTCTGCTTGAAGTCGGCGTCGAAGCCGCCGCCCTGGATCATGAAGCCGTTGATCACGCGGTGGAAGATGGTGCCGTCGTAGTGGCCGTCCTTGACGTACTGCTCGAAGTTGGCGGCGGTGATCGGCGCCTTCTCGGCGTCCAGTTCCAGCACGATGTCGCCGAAGGTGGTGGTCAGTTTGATCATTAGTCTTGTCCTAATCAGGGTTTCAGGATGGCTTTCTGGATGACGATCGGCTCGAACGGCACGTCGCCCATGCCGTTCATGTAGCCGGTGCGGGTCTTGGCGATGCGGTTGACCACATCCATGCCCTTGCTCACTTTGCCGAACACGGCGTAGCCCCAGCCTTGCGGCGTGGACGATTGGTAATTCAGGAAGTCGTTGTTGGCCACGTTGATGAAGAACTGCGCGGTGGCCGAGTTCGGATCGTTGGTGCGTGCCATGGCGATGGTGCCGATGTCGTTCTTCAGGCCGTTGTTGGCCTCGTTGGCGATCGGCGCGCGCGTCGGCTTCTGCTGCAGCTTGGCGTCGAAGCCGCCGCCCTGGATCATGAAGCCGTCAATGATGCGATGGAACACCGTGCCGTTGTAGTGGCCGGCCTTGACGTAGGCCACGAAGTTGTCGACCGTCTTCGGCGCCTTGGCCGAATCCAGCGTGATTTCGATGTTGCCCTTGTTGGTGATCAGTTCCACCACCGGCGCTGCCAGCGTGGTGAAGGGCAGGGCCGCGAGGGCCAGACAGGTCAGCAGAGATTTCATGATGTTCCGTTCTGGGAAGAATCGTGCCATTGCGTGGCGCGCCATGCAGGGTGTCGTCGCGCTCTCAATCCTAGCAGTTTACCACGTGCCTTATTCGATGCCTGCCCCCGCCGTCCGGCATGGCGGCTCGCCCTAGCCCGTGGCCAGGTGCAGGCGCAGCGCCAGGTAGATGCCGGCAATGGCCAGGGTGACCACGGTGACCGGCACCCCGACGCGCGCGTAGCCGCGCCAGTCGATGTCGATGTGGCGTCGCGCCGCGGCGTCCACCACGATGATGTTCGCGATACTGCCGACGATCAGCAGGTTGCCGGCCAGCGTGCTGACCAGGGCGAGCAGCGTGCCGGCCATCGGATGATGGGCCAGCGGCAGCAAGAGCATCACGGCGGGGACGTTGGACACGATGTTGGAGAGCACAAAGGTGACCCCGAACAGCGAGCCCAGCTGATCCAGGTGCACGCCGGCGGCGGCGAGGAGGGCGATGGCGTGCGCTGTGACCCCGGTGCGCTGCAGCGCGTGGTTCACCACGAACAGGCTCATGAACAGGATCAGCAACTCCCAGTCCACCAGCCCCAGCATCTTGCGCGAATGCAGCTTGCGGCTCATCAGCAGCAGGCCGGCGCCGATCAGCGCCATGTGCTCGCGTGGCCAAGGCGCCACCAGGAACGCCACCAGCAGCGCGCCGGCCACCGCCAGCCCCTTGGTGGTCTGCCAGGCGTCGAAGGCAATCGCCTCGGTGCGCGCCTCGTGCAGGGCGGCGGGCGGGACGAGCGCCGCGCCGTCCGTCCAGCGCCCCCGGGTCTGCCAGGCGATCAGCCCCCAGCACGCCAGCAGCCCGACACTCACCGGGAGAATGGCGTCAAGGAAGTAACCGTCGAATGACAACCCCAGGGTCTGGCCGATCAGCATGTTCTGCGGGTTGCCGATCAGCGTCGCGGCGGAGCCGATGTTGGCGGAACAGGCCAGCGCCAGCAGGTAGGGCGTCGGGGCGAGGCGGCGCTTCTGGCAGGCGTCGATCAGCACCGGGGCGACGGCGAGGCAGACGATGTCGTTGCTGAACACCGCCGACAGCGCCGCCACCACCACGATCAGGACTCCCAGCAGTCCGGCCGGACCCAGCGCCAGCGCCGCCAGCTTGTGCGTCACCCAGTCGTAGAAGCCGCCGAGACGCATCTGCGCCGACACCACCATGAACGAGAACAGCAGGATCACCGTGGGCAGGTGCACGGCGGCCACCGCTTCCTCCAAGCTCAGCGCGCCGACGCCGATCAGTGCGATGGCGCCGAGCAGGGCGACCCCGGTGCGGTCCAGTTGCAGGAAGGGTAGCCCGCCGAGAATCATCCCAAGGTAGACGATGAGAAAAATGACGACGATGGTGGTGAGCATGATGCGTTTGCCGGCCTCGGCCGGCACCTCTAGCGGGGGGTGGAAGGATTATGGGTGGGGTTTCGGGCCGGTGCCAGGGATGGCCGTCAGCGCGGGCGCATCGGGCGGGCAGACCCGGCTTCGTTTTCTCCAGGCCAACGAGCCCGGAGGGGGGTATCGCCCCACGGCGGCGCTAGCCGCGGCCAGCGCCGCCGTCCCGGCACGAGCGAGACGAGTGGTGCGATCCCGCCTGCGGTCGTCGAGGCGCAAGCCGCCATGGCGACGAGGCGGTCCTCGCTCCGGAAGCCGGCATCCGCGCCGAGTCGTGGGCCGCCATACCCCCGCGCATTCTAGCGACAAGCCGGCGGCTCTCCAACCGGGCGCCGCAGCAAAACCGATTCCCCCGCCGCCTGGCCGCGCTGGCCGAAGACGCCAACGCCCCCGGGCGACGCCTGGGGCGACGAGGCATCATCGAGTTCGTCCTGGATACATCCCGGGCAGGGCGAGAGGCAGGGTCTTTCGGTTGGCACGATGCCCAGTACGGCAAGGTGGCTCCGGGAAGGCTTGGGCTGCCGTGCCCCGATGCGATATAAAATACATGAACAGGTATTGATATTTGTGCCCATTCGTCGCGGAGCAGGCCGATGCCCCATTCCCATCACGATCACCCGCACGGTCATGACCATCATCACGATCACGCCCATGTGCCGACGGTCGGGGACGACAATCAGCGCAAGGTGCTGATCGCCTTCCTGGTCACTTTCGCTTTCATGGTGGTCGAGGTGGCGGGCGGTCTGCTGTCCGGTTCGCTGGCCCTGCTGGCCGACGCCGGTCACATGCTGACTGACGCCGCTGCGCTGGCGCTCGCCTACGGTGCCTTCCGCTTCGGCAAGCGCGCCGCCGACGCCAAGCGCACCTTCGGCTACCTGCGCTTCGAGGTGATCGCCGCCCTGATCAACGCCATCACCCTGTTTGTCATCGTGCTCTGGATCGTCATCGAGGCCATCGACCGCTTCCGCCACCCGGGGGCGGTGCTGGCGGGCCCGATGTTCGGCGTCGCAACCATCGGACTGTTCGTCAACCTGCTGGTGTTCTGGATTCTGAGCCGCGGCGACAGCGAGCACGTCAACATCAAGGGCGCGGTGCTGCACGTGCTGGGGGACCTGCTGGGCTCGGTCGCCGCCATCGCCGCCGCCGTCGTCATCTACTTCACCGGCTGGACGCCGATCGACCCGCTCCTGTCGGTGTTCGTCGCACTGCTGATCCTCTACAGCGCCTGGTCGCTGCTGCGCCACTCGCTGCACATCCTGCTCGAAGGGGCGCCGGAGCACGCCCAGCCGGATGCCATCGCCAGCCATCTGCGCCAGACCGTGCCGGAGCTCGCCAACGTGCGCCACGTCCACGTCTGGTCTATCACCTCGGGCCGGGTGCTGGCCACGCTGCACGTCGAGCCGCGCGCCGAGGCCGATCCGCGCCGCCTGGTGCAGGCCGTCGAGGTGGAGCTGGTGGCGCGTTTCGGCATCGCCCATGCCACCGTCGCCATCGACTGGCCCGAGACGGAAGCCGGCGCCTGCCACCTTGCCCCCCATGACGATGCCGGCCACCCAGTGGGCCACGCCGGGGCCGCCCCTGAACCCGACGGTCCGACCCATCCGGACCCGGCCCATCCTGGACCATGCCAGCAGGGACGTCCGCCGTGAGCCGGCCCACCCTCCCTTCCCCGGCCGACATCGCCGTGCTGGCCGAAACGTTCCGGCTGCTGGGCGACCCGACGCGTCTGCGCATCCTGTTCTCCTGCCTCGACGCGCCGCGTTCGGTCGGCGACATCGCGCAGAGCCTCGAGCTGTCGCAATCGCTGGTCAGCCACCACCTGCGGCTGCTGCGCGGCGCCCGGCTGGTGCGCGGTCAGCGCCGGGCCAGGCAAGTCTTTTACGAGCTGGCCGACCAGCACGTCAGCGACATGCTGGCCGACATGGCGTACCACGTGGCCGAGGAGCACGCCGAGAAATGAGCGGACACCGTTCCGCCGAAAGCCCTCTTGCATCCGGGGGCATTTCCCTCGTAGGCTGGTATTCATGACAATTCGTTGATCGCCCGCCATGTTGAACCTCAGCTTTCGCCCCCGCCTGATCGATGCACTCAAGGGTTATCACCGTGAAGGGTTCCGGCACGATGTCCTGGCTGGGTTGACGGTGGGGATCGTGGCGCTGCCGCTGGCGATGGCGTTCGCCATGGCCAGCGGGGTGACGCCGCAGGCCGGCATCTTCACCGCGGTCATCGCCGGCTTCCTGGCGTCGCTCCTGGGCGGGACCAAGTTCTCGGTGACCGGCCCCACCGGCGCCTTCATCGTCGTCATCTACGGCATCGTCGCCAAGTACGGCGTGGCCAACCTGCTGATCTGCACCTTCATGGCCGGCATGATGCTGGTGCTGATGGGGGTGATGCGGCTGGGGCAGGTGATCAAGTTCTTCCCAATGCCGCTGATCACCGGCTTCACCAACGGCATCGCGGTGCTGATCTTCCTCACCCAGCTCAAGGACTTCTTCGGCCTGCCGGTGGCGCAGATGCCGGCCGGTTTCTTCGCCATCGTCGCCACGCTCAGGGCGCGCCTGGCCGAGTTCGACGGCATGACGCTGGCGGTGTCGGGGGCGTCGCTGGCGCTGATCCTGCTGTGGCCCAAGCGGCTCAACAAGCTGTTGCCGTCGCCGTTCGTGGCCTTGCTGCTGGCGACCGTCACGGTGGCGCTGTTCCACCTGCCGGTGGCCACCATCGGCAGCAAGTTCGGCGGCATTCCGCAAGGGCTGCCGGCGTTCACTGGCCTGGCGCTGGACTGGGCGACGCTGTCCGAACTGATGACGCCGGCCTTCACCATCGCGCTGTTGGGGGCGATCGAGTCGCTGCTGTGCGCGGTGGTGGCCGACAGCCTCACCGGCGACAAGCACGACGCCAACCAGGAGCTGATCGCGCAGGGCATCGCCAATATGGTGGTGCCGTTCTTCGGCGGCATCCCGGCCACCGGGGCGCTGGCGCGTACCGCCACCAACATCAGCAACGGCGGGCGCACCCCGGTGGCCGGCATGGTGCACGCCGCATTGCTGCTCCTGGTGATCCTGGTGGCGGCGCCGCTGGCGTCCTACATCCCGCTGGCGGTGCTGGCGGCGATTCTGGTGGCGGTGGCGCTGAAGATGGGCGATTGGGATATCCGCAAGGCGGCGCAGTTTCCGCGCCACGACACCGCGGTGCTGGTGGTTACCTTCCTGCTGACCGTCGCCTTCGATCTCACCATCGCGGTGGAGATCGGCCTGCTGATGTCGGCGGTGTTCTTCATCCAGAGCATGGCGCGCAATACCAGCGTACAGCGGCTGCGGCCGGAGCACGCCCAGCTGTTCGAGCGCCATTCCATCGCCGGCAAGGTGGTGCCGCCCGGGTGCGCGGCGTTCCGTGTGGAGGGGGCGCTGTTCTTCGGTGCCGCCGACACGGTGGAGCGGGCGCTGCACGACGCGCCGGACGCGCGCGTGATCATTCTGCAGCTGCACCGGTTGGTGCTGCTCGACACCACCGGGCTGCTGGCGCTGTCGGCGCTGCGGCAAAGGTTGGCCGAAGAGCGGCGCACCCTGATCCTGTGCGGTGCCGGGGCCGAGGTGATGGGGTTGCTGGTCGGTTCCCGGCTGGCGGCGGAAATGGGCGAGCGCAACATCCAGCCCGATCTCGCCACGGCGCTGATGCGTGCCGAGGAGCTGCTGACCAGCGGAGTGGTGTGGGCGTAGAAAAAGCCTTGTATGGCGATATTTGTTTTAATTTGTGCCGACAATTTTTGATTTACGGCAATTAATTTAATAAAAACGATGCGTTCAGGGTGCTTGTGAGGAGGTGCTGGTGTAGACTTGCGCTGCTGTCGTAGCGGGTAAGGCGCTTCATCGTGTCTTCGCGCCGCCAGAGGGTGACGACGGTGGCCGGCAGGCCGTTCTGCCTTTTCCCCGCAAGGATTCATCATGGAGCACTCGCAGCGCGTGGCACGGCACACCCTGCTCGAAGACGTTCAGGCGATCGTGATCGGCACGCTGTTCATCTCGCTCGGCGTCGCGCTGTTCGCCCAGGCCAAACTGCTCACCGGCGGCACCGCCGGCCTGGCCTTTCTGATCCACTACGCCACGCCGCTGAGCTTCGGCCAGGTGTTCTTCGTCATCAACCTGCCGTTCTACTACCTCGCCATCAAGCGCATGGGCTGGCGCTTCACGGTAAAGACCTTCTGCGCGGTGCTGCTGCTGTCGCTGTTCTCCGAGCTGCAGTCGCGTTTCATCCACATCGATGGCCTCAACCCGTTCTACGCCGGCGTGGTCGGCGGTCTGCTGATGGGCGCCGGTTTCCTGATGCTGTTCCGCCACCAGGCCAGCCTGGGCGGCATCAACATCGTTACGCTCTACCTGCAGGACAAGTACGGCATCCGCGCCGGCAAGCTGCAGATGGCGATCGACGTTTGCATCGTCAGCGCGGCGCTGTGGGTGGTGAACCCGCTGGCGGTGCTGGTGTCGGTGCTGGGCGCGGTGGCGCTCAACCTGATCCTCGCCGTCAACCACAAGCCGGGTCGCTACCTCGCAGCCTGAGAACCTGTCTACGATCTGCTGCGCTCCGGCGATACGGCGTTAAAAACGTCTTCGGAATGCTCATTAGCCGTTTTTGCCTGGTCTCGCTCTAGCTCGCGAGATCGTAAACAGGCTCCGAGGCCGGCGAGCGGCAGGCCGACTTCCTCGTGGCCTTCTTGCTGCCGGTCATTGCGGCGCGGCTGCCGTGGGCCCTGTTCCGGGGCGTAGCCGACAACCCGCATCGGCTTGATGCGGGCCCCGTTTTCCCCTTTCCTTGCCGCCGCCTCAGCGTGCCAATCTGGGCAACAGGCTGAAACCGTTGCGGGAACCGGTGGTCACGTAGCCGACCAACTGGCTGTCGCGATGGGCGAGGGCGGTCAGCCCGTCGTCCCCCTCGCTGATCTGCCAGTCGAGGGTGTTGTCCTGGGTGACCCCGGCTAGCTGGATCGGGTAGCGCGGCGTTTTCACCGCCACCGGGAGGGGGCCGAAACGGACCGGTGTCGGCGTGCCGGCCAGCGTGCTGGCCAGCGCGTTGGCCGACAGCGTGATCGGCTGCAGGAAGGGCAGGATCTGCCCCTCGATTTCGGCGCAGTCCCCCAGCGCGTAGACCTGGGGTTGCGAGGTGCGCAGGTAGGCGTCGACGACGATGCCGCGCCGCGTCTCCAGCCCGGCCGCCAGCTCCAGCCGCGGCTTCAGGCCCGCCGCGCAGACCACGGCGTCCACCGCCAGCGTATCGCCATCGCTCAGCGTCACGCGGTAGCCCTGCTGGGCCCGGTCGACCCGCTCCACCCCGGTGCCGAAGCGCAGCGTGACCTGGTCCATGACGCTGTGCAGGCGTTGGCTGACTACCTCGGGCACCAGCCGCTCCAGCAGGCGGCTGCCGATATCCACCAGCGTGACGCGCTTGTGCTGGGCGATGTCGTGGGCGATTTCGGTGCCGATCAGGCCGCCCCCGATGACCAGCACGTGTTCGCTCTGGTTGAGCCGGTCGAGGTAACGCCGGTACTGCTCCAGGTTGTTCAGAGTCAGGATGTCCTGCTCCGCGTCGCCGCCGACGGGCGGCACGAACGGCTCGGCCCCCACTGCCAAGACAAGGTCGCTGTACGGAATCTGTACCTCCCCGGCCAAGACCTTCTGGGCGGCGAAATCAATCGCGCTGACCCGGGTATGCGGCCTCACCATAACCTTCAATTCGGCGGCCATGCCGGTGGCGCTGTTCAGGGTGAGCCGTTCGGCGCTGGTCTGATGGCCGAAGCCGTGGCTCAGCTGCGGCTTGGGGTAGTGTTCGCCGCCATCCTCGGTGAGGACGACGACCGGCGTGGTGGCATCGTGCTGGCGGAACGCCCGGGCCAGCGTGTAGCCGGCATGGCCGCTGCCGATGATGACGAGGGGCTTTTTCATCGTGTTTTCTCCGGAGGCCGTCGTTTATGCGGCGACAAAGTCGTTCTTGCCCATGAAGCACACCGGGCAGAGGAAGGTCTCGGGCACGTCCTGCCAGGCGGTGCCGGCGGCGACCCCCTGGGCCGCTTCCCCCTGTTGCGGGTCGTAAATCCACGAGCAGGTCTTGCAGCGCATCTTGCCGCTGCATGAACACGCTGCGCTGGCCTCCGCCGTATTCTGCCCGGTGCTGCCCAGCTGCTCGATGAACGCCTCGCCAAAACGCACCCCCTGGGCGAGGGCATCGTCGTTCGGGCGCCATTCGGCGGCGATGCCCGGGTTGAGCACGCGGAAACCGGCATCGTCCAGGCGCTTGGCGATACGTTCTACCGCACCACCGCTCCAGCCGTGGGTGCCGAAGGAGGCTGCCGCCTTGTTCTTGAAGCGCAAGCCGGTCATTTCCTCGAGCAGGGCGGCAACATGCGGCAACATCACGTTGTTGACGGTCGGGCTGCCGACCAGAATGGCCTTGGACTTGAACACGTGGGTGAGGACGTCGTTCTTGTCGCTGTTGGAGAGGTTGAACAGCTTGATCACGACATCCCGGTCCGCCTTGCGGATGCCTTCGGCAATCGCCTCGGCCATCATGCGGGTGCCGTTCCACATGGTGTCGTAGACCAGGGTGATCTGGTTCTCCTGGTAGTTGTCGGCCCACTTCAGGTACTGCTCGACGATCTGGGTCGGCTTGTCGCGCCAGATGATGCCGTGGCTGGTGGCGATCATGTCGATCGGCAGGTTCAGTGCCAGAACCTCGTGGATCTTCTGGGTCACCAGAGGGCTGAACGGGGTCAGGATGTTGGCGTAATACTTGATGCATTCTTCCTGCAGTTCGACCGGGTCGCACTGGTCGTTGAACATCTGGGCGCTGGCATAATGTTGGCCGAAGGCATCGTTGCTGAACAGCACGGCGTCGCCGGTCAGATAGGTGGCCATGCTGTCCGGCCAGTGCAGCATCGGCATCTCGACAAACACCAGTTGCTTGCCGTTGCCGAGGTCGAGGCTGTCCCCGGTCTTGACGATCTGGAAATTCCAGTCCTGGTGGTAGTGGCCGCGTAGCGATTTGACGCCGTTGGCAGTGCAGTAGATCGGCGTGTCGGGAATGCGTGCCATCAGTGCCGGCAAGGCGCCGCTGTGGTCGATCTCGTTATGGTTGGCGATGATGTAGTCGATGGCGCCGAGGTCCACCTCCTTGGCCAGATTGGCGACGAATTCTTCGGCGTAAGGCGCCCAGACGGTATCGATCAGGGCAATCTTTTCTTCCTTGACCAGGTAGCTGTTATAGCTGGAACCGCGATGGGTGCTGTATTCGCTGCCGTGAAATTCACGCAGTTCCCAATCCTGTTTACCAACCCAGCGGATGTTGTTTTTGACGGTGAAAGCCATGGCAGAGAACTCCTTGAGGTATAAGATTCGCGTGAAATGAATCTTATACCTCATAACATTCACCGTAAATGAATCTTATGAGTTATCATGGATTCGCTTGAGATACATCAAGAGCGGGCTGTTGCCGCGCCCTGTATGCCTCTATCGTATGCCAGAATCAAGCTGACACCCGCTGTCGGGGTGTTGAAGGCCAGATAGAATGCGGGCTCCACTCCCACCGAGCGAGCCTGATTGAACAACCCCATGGAACGGCCCCGATCGTGCGACTGACGGCTTTTACCGACTACTGCCTGCGCGTGATGATGTACAGCGCGTTGGCGGGCGAGCGCCTGGTGACGATCAACGAGATCGCCCAGGCGTACGGCATTTCCGCCAGCCACCTGACCAAGGTGGTATTTTTTCTCGGCCAGCATGGCTATCTCACCACGGTACGCGGCAAGGGCGGAGGGATGCGCCTGGCGGACGAACCGCGGCAGGTCAACCTCGGCAAGCTGGTGCGCGCGGCCGAGTCCGACAACGTGCTGGTCGAGTGTTTCGATCCCCAGCACTCGCAGTGCCGCATCGCCTCGGCGTGCCGCCTGATGAGCGTGCTGCATGCGGCCCAGGAAGCCTTTTACGGCGAATTGTCGCGCCATACCCTGGCCGACCTTCTCGTCCAGCCGGCGGGGCTGGGGCGGGCCTTGGGCATCGAGATCAGGCTCGTTTCCGATTGAGAAACCCGGCGCGGCAACGCCGCGTCACGGGCGGTGCTTGATCGGCGCCATCTCCTTGCGGTTCTGCAGGCAATCCAGAAAGCCCGCCAGCAACGGCGGAACGGGCCCGGGGCGCGTCGCCAGCCCCAGCGACAGGTACGCCCCCTCGTCGCTGAGCGGCAGGTAGCGCACCCCCGGCATCTTCACGCACTCCAGCGGCGAGGGCAGCAGCGCCACGCCGAGGCCCGCCGCCACCAGCCCGATCTGGGTGGTGGCCTCGCGCGCTTCCTGCACGATCCTCGGTTCGAAGCCGGCCGCCAGGCAAAGCTGGCGCACCTGGACGTTGAGCCCGGTGCCGGCGCCAGCCGGATAGATGATGAAGCTCTCGTCGCGCAACTGTTCCAGCGACGCGTGGGCCTGCGCGGCCAGCGGATGGCTGGCGTTGATCACCAGCCGCAGCGGGTCGCGGTGGATCTCGCGCAGCTGCAGGTCGGGCGGGTTTTCCTTGCCGTGGAAACGGACGAAGCCGATGTCCAGGCGCTCTGCGCGCAGGGCTTCGAACTGCAACGCAGTGAACATCTCGCGCAGCGTCAGCTGCACCTGCGGGTAGTGGCGGCGATAGTCGGAGATCAGCCCGGGCAACAGGCTGGTGAACGGCAGCGAGGAGGTGAAGCCGACACGCAGCTCGCCCACCTCGCCGCGCGCGGCGCGGCGGGCATCGTCGGCGGCCTGTTCCACCTCCGCCAGGATGCGCCGGGCGTGCTGTAGGTAGCGCTCTCCGGCATCGGTCAGCGCCACGCGGCGCTTGCTGCGCTCGAACAGGGCAACCCCCAGTTGTTCTTCCAGCGCGCGAATCTGCTGGCTCAAGGGCGGCTGGGCGATGTGCAGGCGTTCGGCGGCGCGGGTGAAGTTGAGCTCTTCCGCGACGACGACGAAGTAACGCAGGTGGCGCAGTTCCACGTGATATCTTTTACGTATTAATCAACGATTAAATATATATTGGACTGGCGGTTTGTCCAGTCCTAGCATTCGGTTATCCAGCCCCTGACCGGGGCCGCCAGCCGAGTTTTGATCATGTCTTCCGATGCCTTAGTCGTATCCCGCGCCACCGTTTTTCCCGCTCCCGCTCCCGCCCCCGCCCATGAGCGCCTGCGTGCCGGCACCCCCGCCTTCCGCCGCACCAGCTGGGGCATGTTCTTCGGCGGCTTCGCCACCTTCTCCTCGCTGTATGGCATGCAGCCGCTGATGCCGATGTTCTCGCACGACTTCGGCCTGTCGCCGGCGGCGGCCAGCGGGGTGGTCTCGGCCGCGACCGGCGCGCTGGCCGTGGCGCTGATCCCGATGAGCCTCTTGGCCGACCGCTACGGCCGCAAACCGGTGATGAACCTGTCGCTCGGCCTGGCCGCGCTGTTGACGCTGCTGGCGGCATTTGCCGGCAGTTTCGGCCAGCTGCTGCTGCTGCGCACCCTGATGGGCATCGCGCTGGCCGGCATTCCGGCGGTGGCGATGGCTTATCTGAGCGAGGAAATCGAGCCGGCCTCGCTGGGGCAGTCGATGGGGCTGTACATCGCCGGCAACGCGCTGGGGGGCATGAGCGGGCGCTTTTTCCTGTCGCTGATGAGCGAATGGGCCAGCTGGCGCGAGGCGGTGGCGGTGCTGGGCCTGTTCGGGCTGGTGTCCGCCGTCGTGTTCTGGCGCTGCCTGCCGCCGTCGCGGCATTTTCGCCCGGCGCGGCTGGTGCTGGGCGAGGTGCGCGGCAACCTGCGGCTGCACTTGGCCGATGATGGTCTGCCCTGGTTGTTCGCCACGGCCTTTTTGCTGATGGGCTGCTTCGTCAGCCTGTACAACTACCTCGGCTACCACCTGGCGCTGGCGCCGTTCAACCTGTCGCCGAGCGCGGTCGGCGCGGTGTTCCTGCTGTACGTGGTGGGGATGTGGAGCTCGGCCTGGGTGGGGCGGCTGGCCGACCGTCTGGGGCGGCGCAACGTGTTGTGGGTCATGGTGAGCCTGATGCTGGCCGGGCTGACGCTGACGCTGGCCGGCACGCTGTGGCTGGTGGTGCCGGGCATCGCCGTGTTCACCTTCGGTTTCTTCGGCGCGCACTCGGTGGCGAGCAGCTGGATCGGCCGCCGTGCCAGCCGGGCGCGCGGCCTGGCCTCGGCGCTGTACCTGAGTTGCTACTACCTGGGCGGCAGCGGACTGGGCTCGGCCTCGGGCCTGATGTGGAGCAGCGGTGGCTGGGGCGGGGTGGTGCTGGCGCTGTCGGGCGGCCTGCTGTTGTGCCTTGGCATCGCGCTGCGGCTACGCCGGCTGGTGCCGCTGCCGAGCGCGGCAAACTGAGTTTTTCTCCTCCTCTTGATTTCCGGTCTCCGGACCCGGCGCGAGTCTTTCGCTGCCGGGTTTTTTTCTGTCCGCTCAATAGGTCCGTCGCCGGTCGACCAACCCTTCCGGCGCTGTCCCGCTCCGCAGCGCCCGCAGGTTGGCGGCGATCTGCTGCGCCGCCGGGCCGGGCAGGGTGATGGCGGCGATATGCGGGGTGACGGTCACGCTCGGGTGCACCCACAGCGGGTGCTCCGCGGCCAGCGGTTCGCTGGCGAACACATCGAGCTGGGCAAAGCGCAACTGGCCGGCATCGAGCAGATCGAGCAGGGCCGCCTGGTCGAGCTGGTCGCCGCGGCCGGCGTTGATCAGCGCCGCGCCATGGGGTAGCCGAACCAGCCGATCGCGGTCGAGCAGGCCGCGCGTTTCCGGGGTGGACGGCAGCACGCCCACCAGCACGTCGGTCTCGGCCAGCAGCGTGTCCAGCGCTGCGCTGCCGTGCCGGCAGGCGACGCCGGGCAGCTCGCGCGGGCTGCGGCTCCAGCCGGACACGGTGTAGCCCAGTCCGGCCAGCGTGGTGGCGACCACCGCGCCGATGGCGCCCAGCCCCAGCACGCTGACACGGATCTCGTGCGCCAGCCGGGGCGGTTGCGGCTGCCAGCGGCGTTCGGCCTGCTGCCGCTGGTAGACATCGAACTGGCGCTGGTAGCGCAGCACGCCGTACAGCGCGTACTCCGCCATCTGTTGCGCCATGCCGGCGTCGGTCAGGCGGATCACGGGCAGCGTCGCCGGCAGGTCGGCACGGGCGAGCAGGCGGTCCACCCCGGCTCCGAGTGCGAACACCGCCTCGAGCCGGGAAAAGCGGGTGAAAAACCCTTCCGGCGGATTCCACACCACGGCGTAGCGCACGGCCGTGTCGTCTACCTGCTGCGGCCACACCGCCAGGTCGATATTGGGTAGTGCCTGGCGCAGCAGCGGCGCCAGCTGTTCGGCATCCTGCGGAGCGTAGAGATAGAGCATGGCGTTTCCTTCGTTTCAGACGGGGCGGCGCATCTGCAGCCACTCCCACATCCCCAATCCGGCGGCGCGGCCGCTGGCGAAGCAGGCGGTGAGCAGGTAGCCGCCGGTCGGGGCTTCCCAGTCCAGCATCTCGCCGGCGCAGAACACGCCGGGCAGTTGGCGCAGCATCAGACGCTCGTCGAGCGCGGCAAAGGTGACGCCACCGCCGCTGCTGATGGCCTCGTCGAGCGGGCGCGGCGCGACGAGCTTGGCCGGCAGCGCCTTGATCGCCGCCGCCAGTCGCTGCGGGTCGTTCATGGTGTCCTTGTCCAGGCACTCGCGCAGCAACCCCATCTTGACGCCCTTCAGCCCGGCGCGGCTTTGCAGATGGCTGGACAGGGAGCGTGAACCGCGCGGGTGGGCCACCTCCGCGGTGATGCGCGCCAGGTCCTTGCCCGGTGCCAGGTCGAGGTGGATGGTGGCGCTGCCGTGCGCGGCGATGGCGTCGCGCAGCTGGGCGGAAAAGGCGTAGATCAGACTGCCCTCGACGCCGCCCTCGGTGACCACGAACTCACCCTGCTTGCGCTGCTCGCGGCCGTCCGCGTCGGTGAAGCTCAGCGCCACCGATTTCAGCGGCTCGCCGGCAAACCGGCTGCGGAAGTGCTCGCTCCAGCCGACGTCGAAGCCACAGTTGGACGGCACCAGCGGGCTGACTTCGACGCCGCGTTCGGCCAACCTTGGCAGCCACGCCCCGTCCGAGCCCAGCTTGGCCCAGCTGCCGCCGCCCAGCGCCAGCAAGACTGCGTCGGCGCGTACCGTCTTGTCGCCTTCGGGCGTGCTCAGCAGCAGGGCGCCGTCGTCGTTCCAGCCCTGCCAGCGGTGGCGCACGTGGATGCGTACCCCCGCCTCGCGCAGGCGCTGCAACCAGGCGCGTAGCAGCGGAGCGGCTTTCATCGCGGTGGGAAACACCCGTCCGGACGAGCCGACAAAGGTGTCGATGCCCAGGCCGTGCACCCATTCACGCAGTTCCACACCGCCGAAAGCCTGCAGCCAGGGCCGCAACTGCTCGCTGCGGGCACCATAGCGCGTCAGGAACGGCTCGGCCGGCTCGGAGTGGGTGATGTTCATGCCGCCGACGCCGGCCAGAAGGAACTTGCGCCCGACCGAGGGCATGGCGTCGTAGACGTCGACCTGTACGCCTTGCCGGCTCAGCACCTCGGCCGCCATCAGTCCGGCCGGACCGCCGCCGACGATGGCCACGTTGCGGCTCGGGCCTGTTGCTGTCGTGGTCATCGTCGATACTCCATGGCGGCGTGTGTCATCGCTTTGGTCCTGGCTATGGCTTGTGAGTGGCGGACGGCAACGGCGGCCGTTGACGCCATGTTTTGGCGGGCAAAGGCGATGGTTACTTGGCGCCCCGGCCCGAGAGGGGCTGATTGTCACAGAAACGTGGTTAAAACCCAAGCTGGCAGCCGCCGGCAGTGGGCATCCAACAGTGGTGTGGCGTTCGGATTTCCGGGTGCTGGTGGCGGGCAAAGTACGGCATTCCGTCTGTTTGCCGTGGCTGTCGATATTTATTCAATAAAAATCAAATGGTTGGGGTTGTGCTTGCCTGGCGGAGGGCTGGTCCGATTCCTGCTCTATAGCGACCCGGGCTAGAACATGGCAGCAGGTCGCAAGAACCTGCGCCGCTTGCCGAGGCCGTCCGGCCTGCCGCCGCTGAGGCGGCACCGGCGACCCCGCATCTATAAGGCCGTGGCGAAAGACGCCCTGGCCGCGATAATCACCAAAGGAGAAAACATGTTTTCCGATAAACGCTTTGCTCGTGCTGCCGCCCTGCTGGCTTGCTCCGCCGTCTTTTCCTTCGCCCACGCCGAAGAGGCTGCACCGGCCAAGCTGCCCAACGTGGTGATCCTGGCCACCGGCGGCACCATCGCCGGCACCGGCGCTTCCACCACCACCACCATCGGCTATACCGCCGCCAAGGTCGGCGTCGACAAGATGATCGAAAGCGTGCCTGAGCTCAAGAAGGTCGCCAACGTGCGTGGCGAGCAGGTGGTGCAGATCGCCAGCGAAAGTATGACCAACGATGTCTGGCTGAAGCTCGCCAAGCGCGTCAATGAACTGCTGGCGCAGAAGGACGTCGACGGCGTGGTGATCACCCACGGCACCGATACTATTGAAGAAACCGCCTACTTCCTCGACCTGACGGTGAAGAGCAAGAAGCCGGTGGTGATCGTCGGCTCCATGCGCCCGTCCACCGCGATCAGCGCCGACGGCCCGATCAACCTGTACAACGCCGTGCTGCTTGCCGGCAGCAAGGACGCCTCCGGCAAGGGTGTACTGGTGACGTTGAACGACCAGATCAACGCCGGTCGCGACGTCAGCAAGACCAACACCTCCACCGCCGACACCTTCAAGACGCCGGATCTGGGCTTCCTCGGCTACATGCAGGACAACAAGCCGCACTTCTACCGCCTGCCGGTGCGTAAGCACACCGCCGAAACCGAGTTCGACATCAGCAAGCTCGACAAGCTGCCGCAGGTCGACATCGTTTACGGCTACGCCAACATGAACCGCGTGGCGCTGGACGCCCAGGTGGCCGCCGGAGCCAAGGGTATCGTCCAGGCCGGCGTGGGTGACGGCAGCATGGCCGCGCAGATGCTGCCGGCCTTCCGCGAAGCCCGCCAGAAAGGCGTCATCGTGGTACGCAGCTCGCGCGTGGGTTCCGGCATCATCGCCCGCAACGGCGAAGTGAACGACGACAAGGAAGATTTCGTGGCGTCCGACACGCTGAACGCGCAGAAGGCCCGCATCCTGCTGATGCTGGCCATGACCAAGACCAACGACACCAAGAAGATCCAGCAGATGTTCTACACCTACTGAGCGGCTTGCCGCCCGGAGACGACAGCAGCCTGCGGGCTGCTGTTTTTTTTGTGTGGGGGTCGGCAGGGGGAAATGGGGCGTTGATGCTCTTGCGCCCCTCTGGCCTGTTGACGGGCGGGCTCGCGACAACGCTCAGGAGAGCGGCAAGCGCAGCGCTTCCGCGCTGGCCGGGCGGGCGCGCAAGGCGGTGTACCAGCGCTCCAGCTCCGAGCGGGGCGTGCGTTCCAGCGGCAGGTTGAGCCAGAGATGCACGCTGCAGCCGAGCGCGATGTCGGCCATGGTGAAGCGCTCGCCGGTCAGCCAGGTTCGTCCCGTCAAGTGCTGCTCAAGCAGGCCGGCCAGCCGATCGACCTTCACGCGTGCGGTGTCGATCGCTTCCTGGTTGCGCTGTTCGGGCGCCACGCGCAGCAGGTTGTAGATCGCCGGTACCAGGGCCGGGTTGAATACCGTGGCCTGCCAGTCCATCCAGCGGTCGGCGTCGGCGCGCTGTTGCAGATCGTCCGGATAAAGGCTGCCGTGGCCGTACTTGGCGGCCAGATAGCGCACGATGGCGTTCGATTCCCACAGGGTGAAACCGTCATCGTCGATCAGTGGGATGGTACCGTTCGGGTTGCGAGCCAGGAAGTCCGGCGTGTCGAGCCCGCCGAACGGGCCGCCGGCGTCGATGCGCTCGAACGGCAGCCCCAGTTCCGCCGCGCACCATACTACCTTCTTGACGTTGAGCGAGTTGAGCCGTCCCCAGATTTTCAGCATGCCGGTGCTCCCGAATGGTTGAACGACCATTGTAGCCCGAAACCGCCAGAGCGGTTCCGGACGAGGTTTCAGGCTCGCTGCTTGCCCTGCGCCGTGATGACGAAGTTGATCATGTCGCAGTCGATGCCGGTATTGAGCATCAGAGACGGTTCGTTGCGCACGGCCTGCAGGAATTTGTCGCGCATGGCCGGCTCATCGGTGCAGAACGTGGCATCGGACAAGGCTTGCCAGCGTGCCCCCAGCTCGTGTGCATCCGGGTGATCCGGCGTCAGACCGCTATCCATCGCCGCACGCACCACGCCTACCAGCCTGGGCCATTCGGCCATGTGTCGGCGGAAGTTGCGGCGCAGGCGTGCCATCTCGTCCGCGTCGAAATACTTGGCGTAGATCGGCATGCGTACTTCGGTCATGGCCTGGCCGATGTATTCCAGCACCGCTTCGTCGATGCCGCTTTGCGCCTGCAGCGCCGGCTCGTTGCGGTGCATGGCATCGAGCTTGATCAGCAGGTTCTCGTCGCCGTGCACCAGCGTCTGGGTGTGGGCCGTCCACTGCTGCGCCAGGGCTTGCGCCTCGGCCGCCTGCGGGGGCACCTTGGCGGCGATCAGCGCGCGCACCTGATCGGTGAGCACGCGCCAGGTGGCATCGTAGTGGTCGCCGAGTTTGGCCTTGCGCTGGCGCAGGGTTTCGGCCTGTTGGGTGGTCAGGTATTTGTCGTACATGGTCATCAGCTCCAGTGTGTTCAGCCAATCGGCCAGCGTCGGCTCCTGATCGGCCGCGAGCGTCTGCTGCAGCGTTGCCAGGCGCGAGCGTAGTGCGCAGGCCTGGGTGATCTGCAGGTCGAGCGCCGCGATCTGTTGTTCGATCAGTTGCGGCAGGGGCGTGCCGTCGCCGGCCAGCATGGCTCCGATCTCGGCCAGCGCGAATCCCAGCCGCTGCAAGGACTGGATGCGGTATAGCCGGGCGATGTCGGCCTGGTTGTACAGGCGGTAGCCGCTGTCGGAGCGCGCGGAAGGTTTGAGCAGGCCGATGCTGTCGTAGTGGTGCAAGGCACGCACGGTCAGCCCCGTGCGCTTGGCCAATTCGCCGACTTTGAGCGGCATCGTCTCTCTCCTCTTCTGTGCTGATGTCATGTTGGAGCCTCACCTTGCGTGAGGGTCAAGAGGGTATTGTGCGTCATGTTGCATGCAGAGCGACAGGTGGCGTGGGAGCAAAACAGGCGCCCACGGGGGCCTGTTCGTCTTGCGTCAGCTTTTTGTCATGGGCCTTGTGTGGCATGCTGGAGGGCATGAGCAAACGCATCCTCGTCATCCAGGGACATCCCGACCCCGCAGGTGGCCACTTCTGCCATGCGCTGGCCGAGGCCTACGTGCAAGGCGGGCGCGAGGCCGGGCACGAGGTCCGGCTGGTCGAGGTGGCCACGCTCGACTTCCCGCTGCTGCGCTCCAAGGAGGAGTTCGATAATGGGACGCCCGTCGAAGCAATCCGGCAGGCGCAGGAGAGCATCGCCGGGGCCGGGCACGTCGTCATCGTCTACCCGCTGTGGCTGGGCACCATGCCGGCCTTGTTGAAGGCTTTCCTGGAGCAGGTGTTCCGTCCGCAGTTCGCCTTCGACCTGTCCAATGGCAAGGGATGGCATAAGCGCCTGAGCGGCAAATCGGCCCGTATCGTCGTTACCATGGGCATGCCGGCGCTGATCTACCGCTGGTATTTCGGCGCTCACGGTCTCAAGAGCCTGAAGCGCAGCATCCTCAGCTTTTCCGGCATCGGGCCGATTCGAGACAGCCTGATCGGCATGGTCGAGGCGGAGGATGGCGAGCAACGCGGTCGGTGGCTGGAAACGATGCGCCGGCTGGGGCGGGAGGGGCGTTAGGGCGGGAGCGCCCTGGCCATATTAGGACGATAAAAAGCCCCGCGTGTGAACAACGCGGGGCTTTGTCAGGGGGGCTTAGCGTCGGCCGCGCGGCTTGGCATTGCCGCTGCTCGCCGCTGCCTGGCGCGAGGCCGGCTTGGCAGGGGGCTTGCCGCCCGGCTTGGCACCGCTGGTGACGGCGGGCTTGCCACGCGCGGCCGGGGCTCGCCCGCGTGGCGGGGCGTCCTGGAAGCGCTGTGTCGGATGGTGCGCGGTGCGCGCCACGTTGAAGCGCTTGCCCTTGTCCTCGGCGCCCTTGGGCGGCGTCGGTGGAATCAAATGATGCTTGCCGTAGCCGATCAGGTCCTGGCGGCCCATGTTGATCAGCGCCTCGTACAGGATGTGCCAGTTGTCCGGGTGGTGGTAGCGCAGGAAGGCCTTGTGCAGCTTGCGGCGGTAGCCGTCGCGCACCACGTCGACCTTCTCCGAGCTGCGCGCCAGGCGCTTGAGCGGGTTGCGCCGGGTGTGCCACATGGTGGTGGCCATCGCCATCGGCGTCGGCGTGAAGGTCTGCACCTGGTCGAGGCGGAAGTTGTTCTTCTTCAGCCACAGCGCCAGGTTCATCATGTCTTCGTCGCTGGTGCCCGGGTGGGCGGCGATGAAGTAGGGGATCAGGTACTGTTCCTTGCCGGCCTGACGGCTGAAGCGCTCGAACAGCTCCTTGAACTTGTCGTAGGCGCCCATGCCCGGCTTCATCATCTTGGACAGCGGGCCTTCCTCGGTGTGTTCCGGGGCGATCTTCAGGTAGCCACCGACGTGGTGCGTCACCAGTTCCTTGATGTATTCCGGCGAGCGTACCGCCAGGTCGTAGCGCAGGCCGGACTGGATGTTGATCTTCTTGATGCCCGGCAGCGCACGCGCCTTGCGGTAGAGCTGGATCAGGTGGCTGTGGTCGGTGCCCAGGTTTTCGCAGATGTCCGGGTAGACGCAGGACAGCTTGCGACAGGACGTCTCGATCTTCTTGTCCTTGCAGGCGAGCCGGTACATGTTGGCGGTGGGGCCGCCCAGGTCCGAGATGTGGCCGGTGAAACCGTCGGTCTTGTCGCGGATCTCCTCGAGTTCCTTCAGGATCGACTCTTCCGAACGGCTCTGGATGATGCGGCCTTCGTGCTCGGTGATCGAGCAGAAAGTGCAGCCGCCGAAGCAGCCGCGCATGATGTTGACCGAGTACTTGATCATCTCCCATGCCGGGATGTGCGCCTTGCCATAAGAGGGGTGGGGGTTGCGCGCGTAGGGCAGGCCGAACACGTGGTCCATTTCCTCGGTGGTGAGCGGAATCGGCGGCGGGTTGAGCCACACGTCGCGCTCGCCGTGCAGCTGCACCAGGGCACGGGCGTTGCCGGGGTTGGATTCCAGATGCAGGATGCGGCTGGCGTGGGCGTACAGCACTGGGTCGTGCGCCACCGCCTCGTAGGCCGGAATGCGCACCACGGTCTTGGCGCGCTGCGCCTTGCGCGCCGCCACGCGTTCCTGCAGCGGCATGAACGTGATCGGCTGGGCGGCGGTGGGGGCCTTGTCCTTGCCGCTGGCGCAGCTGGCCTCTTCCTTCTCCGGCACCATCTCGTACGGGCTCTGATGCGCCTCGACCTTGCCCGGCTGGTCCAGCGTGGTGGAGTCCATCATCTGCCAGTCGTCGCCCGGCATCCAGCCATGCGGAGCCATGAAGGCGGTGCCGCGCACGTCGCGGATCTCCGACAGCTTCTCGCCGGCGGCGGCACGGTGCGCCACTTCCACCAGCGCGCGCTCGGCGTTGCCGAACAGCAGCAGGTCGGCCTTGGAGGTGACCAGCACCGACTGGCGCACCTTCTCGCTCCAGTAATCGAAGTGCGCAATGCGGCGCAGCGACGCCTCGATACTGCCGATCATTACGCCCACGCCCGGATAGGCCTCGCGGCAGCGCTGCGCATACACCGTCACCGCGCGGTCCGGACGCTTATTCGCCTCGGCGTGCGGGGTGTAGGCGTCGTCCGAGCGCGGTTTGCGGTCCGCCGTGTAGCGGTTGATCATCGAGTCCATGTTGCCGGCGGTGACGCCGAAGAACAGGTTGGGGCGGCCCAGTTCGCGGAACGGGTCGGCCGAGTGCCAGCCCGGTTGGGCGATGATGCCGACACGGAAGCCCTGCGTCTCCAGCAGACGGCCCACCAGCGCCATGCCGAAGCTGGGATGGTCGATGTAGCAGTCACCAGTGACGATGATGATGTCGCAGGAATCCCAGCCCAGCTCGTTCATTTCGGCCCGGGTCATCGGCAGAAACGGTGCGGTGCCGAAGCGTTGGGCCCAGAATTTGCGGTAGGAGGTGATCGGTTTTACGGGGGCGGAAACGGTGGTCATGGTACGTGCGATTATTCGGTTGACGCGCATTGTGCCAGATTTTGCCCGCGTAGATCAGTAAATTTGATTGTTTTTCAAGGGCATAACCCCATGTTCAGGCGGGTTTTTGGGGGGCGGGGCAGGGTTGGCCGAAGCCGGTGGCAGGACGCTGCGGGCGCCGCGGAAAACGGCCTGTTCCCGGCGCGCTACGCCCGGTGCATTCGGAATATCGACGCTAAATCGGGTACAATCGGACCATTGAATTAACCGAACCGCTAGACATTCATCACATGAGTACGGAAAACAACGCACCCGTTGTCAGCAACTTCATCCGCAACATCATCGACGAGGACCTGGCCTCGGGCAAGCACGCCTCGATCGTGACGCGCTTCCCGCCGGAGCCGAACGGCTATCTGCACGTCGGCCACGCCAAATCGATCTGCCTGAACTTCGGCCTGGCCGAAGACTACCAGGGCAAGTGCAACCTGCGCATGGACGACACCAACCCGGAGAAGGAATCCGACGAATACGTGCAGTCCATCAAGGACAGCGTGTCCTGGCTGGGTTTCAAGTGGGATGGCGAAGTGCGTTACGCCTCCGATTATTTCCAGCCGCTGTACGACTATGCGGTGGAACTGATCAAGGCCGGCAAGGCCTTCGTCTGCGACCTCAACGCCGAGGAAATGCGCGCCTACCGTGGCAGCCTGACCGAACCTGGCAAGAACAGCCCATACCGTGACCGCAGTGTCGAGGAAAACCTCGACCTGTTCACGCGCATGAAGAACGGTGAGTTCCCGGACGGCAGCAAGACGCTGCGCCTGAAGATCGACATGAGCTCGGGCAACGTCAACATGCGCGATCCGGTGATCTACCGCATCCGCCGCGCCCATCACCACCGTACCGGCGACACGTGGTGCATCTACCCGATGTACGACTACACCCACTGCATCTCCGACGCCATCGAGAATATTACCCACTCGCTGTGCACCCTGGAGTTCGAAGACCACCGCCCGTTGTACGACTGGGTGCTCGACAACATCAGCATCGGCTGCCATCCGCGCCAGTATGAATTCTCGCGCCTGGAACTGCTGTACGCACTGACCTCCAAGCGCAAGCTGCAGGCCTTGGTGAACGACGGCCTGGTGACGGGCTGGGACGACCCGCGCATGCCCACCATCGAAGGCATGCGCCGCCGCGGCTTCAGCCCGGCCGGCATCCGCCTGTTCTCCCAGCGTATCGGCGTGTCGAAGGGCGAGAACATTATCGATATGAGCGTGCTGGAAGGCGCCGTGCGCGAGACGCTGGAAGCCGAGGCGCCGCGCGTGATGGCGGTGCTCGACCCGATCAAGGTGACGCTGACCAACTTCGAGGAAGGCGTCACCGCCAGCCGCAGCGCACCGTTCCACCCGCACCACCCGGAATTCGGCGAGCGCGAAGTGCCGATTTCGCGCGAGATCTACATCGAGCGCGACGACTTCGCCGAGGTGCCGCCGCCGAAGTGGCAGCGCCTCACCGCCGGCGGCGAAGTGCGGCTGCGCTATTCCTACGTGATCAAGTGCGACGAAGTGATCAAGGATGCCGACGGCAAGGTGGTCGAACTCAAGTGCTCGATCGACCATGACACGCTGGGCAAGAACCCGGAAGGGCGCAAGGTCAAGGGCGTGATCCACTGGCTGTCGTGCGAACATGCCATCGAAGCCGATGTGCGGCTGTACGATCGCTTGTTTACCGAGCCGCGTCCGGATGCGGTGCGTGGCGAGGATGGCGAATACGTCGACTTCCGCCAGTTCCTCAACCCGCATTCGCTGCAAACTGTGACCGCCTACGTCGAAGACGTGGTGCTCAAGGCCGCGCCGGAAACGCGCTACCAGTTCGAGCGCCTCGGCTACTTCGTCACCGACCGCTACGAGCACCAGCCGGGCGTCAAGGCGGTATTCAACCGGACGGTAGGGTTGAAGGATTCCTGGGCGAAGTAAAAACCTATTTCATTAGGCGGCTACGCCTTTGCATCTTGAGTGCCGGTGGACTGCGTGTGAATTTATCGCTGAGCCAATCACTGCGTGCAAATCTTTAGATTTGCTCAGCGATAGATTTGCACGCAGTAATTCACTCAGCGAGCAGGAATCCTCATGGACTACATGTCCAGTCCGGTTCCTGTGCTCCGACAGCCCTCAACCTGCTTTGGCTCGCTCGCCTACTAAAATAGGTTGTTGGCTCATCCGCATTAGTAAAATGGCGGCCCCGTGGGGCCGCCATTTCTTTGTCAGGAGGGTAAGTCGTTATAGGCGAATGGGGAAAAATGATTCGTTGACGCATGTCAATAGAGCGCGGTCGGTGTGGGCTCACTATGGGAGTCGAAGCCATTTCACTGATCGGAGGTCAACATGTTCCCACTACGCAGAGTCGTTCCCGTTGCCATGTTGTTGTTCGCCGCCCATGGCAGCGCATGGGCCGATGCCAAGCAGGACGTGGCGATGAAACAGCTGGCCGCCACCAGCGGCTGTGTCGCCTGTCATAGTATCGAGTCTGGTCAGCCAGGGCCGGCAGGCGTGGCGCCGATCGGTCCCGCGTGGCAGGACGTGGCTACCCGCTACAAGGGCCAGGAAGGCATCTCGGAAAAGCTGCTGAAAACCGTGATGGAGGGCTCCAACCCCTACGCCAGCCATTGGAAAGGCAAGGTGAGCGGGCTTGCGATGCCGCCCAACGCGGTGGCTATCAAGGAGGCGGATGCCAGGAAACTGGTCGAGTGGATTCTGGCCCTGAAGCAATGAGTCAGGTTTAGGCCCCGGGTTTTGCATCCACGTATCCGGGCTTGTGGTCCGGAAAGAAAAGCGGCGCTTCGACAGCGCCGCTTTTTTGCATGCTTGCCGGAGGCGAGCAAGGCTCCCAGCAACCCACGGTGGTGGGGAGGGTGGTCATGTTTGCCGCCGGGGATTCTCCGTCGGCTCATTGTGGCGGCGAGCGGCGGAACAGTCCGAAGATCTCGCTTTTCTCGCGTGGTCGGCTGCCTTGCCACAGCATCTGCCAGCCCGGTTCGGCCAGCCCTTCGGCCGGAGTGCGGCTGACCAGCAGGTAGTGGCAGGGAACGGGGCGACCGGGAGCGTACGGGGTCAGCGTCAGGCCGCCGAAGTAGTGCCAGCTCAGTCGCGTCAGCAGGTTGTCGCGCTCGGTGGCCACGCAGCGCGCGTCGGCAGGCAGCGCACGCATCATGCTCACCACTACCGGCCGATAGCTCTTGGCCGCATCCAGCCAGGGCAGCCACAGGCTCATCGCCAGTCCCCAGAACAACGTGATGCCGGCGGCCCAGTTGGTGACCGCCTGCCGTCCGCGCAGGTTGCGGCGTGTTACCGCCCACAGCCAGACCAGCGTGGCGAACAGCGCGCACAGCGCGGCCAGTGTCGAGACCGACGGCTCGTAGTAGGGGCTGAAGTACTTGGCACGTTGCGCCAGTCGTTCTGGCCAGCCAAAGTTCATCGCCGCCCAGCCGGCCCAGATCAATAGCCCGAAAAAGCCAAAGGTCATCAGGCCGAACCAGTTCAGGAACGCGGCGGCACCGCGCTTCAGGGTGTCGAGCTCGACCGCGGCCAGCATCGCCATCGGCAGCAGCATCGGCAGGGCGTACTCGGAGTTTTGGCGGGTGGAGAGCGTCAGCAGGATCATTACCACGCCGAAGAACATCAGAGGTAGTTGCAGCACCGGCTTGTCGAGATGGCGGCGCCGGTACAGCGTCCAGGCAGCCAGCGGCCAGGCGGGCCAGGTGTACCACAACGAGACCAGCGGGTAGTAGCCGAAATCGTGGAAGACGCCGATGTGGCCGAAGCCGTTGAGCGGCCCTAGCGCGTGTCCTTGCCACCAGGCGGCGAATACCGCCGGTTGCGCCTTGGCCAGCATCATCGGCCAGATCATCATCAGCGGCAGGGCCAGTATCAGGCCCATGAGCAGGGTGATCAGGTAGCGTTGGCTGCGCCAGGCGCTGAACGCCGGCAGCAGGATTGCCACCAGCCAGATCAAGGTTACCTCGAGCAGGCTGGCCGAGAGGAATACCGTCGCGGTGGCGGCTCCCAGGATGGCCCCGGCCAGGCCCGGGGAGCGCAGCGTCAGCACCAGTGCGTAGAAGGCCGCGGCAAAGCCGGCAAAGCCGGCGACCGCCGTGTTCATCTGGTGGCCGGTCGCGATCAGGCCGATGCAGCCGATCAGGATCAGTACCACGCTACGGCCGTGGCGCCGGCCGATCAGTTCGCGTCCGGCCAGACCGGCCAGCGTCAGCCCGATCGCCATGAAGAACGGCGTGGCGAGCCGGGCGGCATCGTGCAGGGGTAGGGCCCAGGGCGACAACAGCCGGGCAAAACCGGCCGCGACCCAATAATACAGCGGCGGGGACTCCAGGTACGGCAGCCCCTGGATGGAGGGCAGCAGCCACTGGTGGTGACGCAGCATGCCTTCGACCACCGCCAGGACGTAGGGCTCGTCGGGTTTCCACGGGTCGTGGCCCAAGATGCCGGGCCAGAGCCAGACGAAGGTCAGCAGCAGCAGAAGCCAGGGCTTCTCGGTCGGTTGGGCGAGACGGGAGTCGGAGTCCGGAGTGTACGTCAGCATGCGGGAGCGGGAAGGGCGCGGTCAAAGGCAGTAGCTTAGCGCCCATTTCAGCGGGCGGCTACGGCTACGCGCTTCGAGCATTGGCGGGATGGCTAAAGGCACTGAGGCCGGCATCGGCTTGGCGTCGGCACGGTGGTGCGTCCTTGTCATCATCGTTCATGGTGGGATCGCTTCCGGCTCGGCCTCTGTCGGATCAGGCATTGGAAGGCAGAATGCAAAAAAGGCAGCGCAAGCTGCCTTTTTTCTACCCGAAGGGGCAATCCCGAAGCGCTTAGCGCTTGAAGAAGTTGCCGAACTTCTGGTTGAACTTGTCCACGCGGCCAGCGGTGTCGACGATCTTCTGCTTGCCGGTGTAGAACGGGTGGCACTGGGAGCAAACTTCGATCGTGAAGTTGTCTTTGGCCATGGTCGACTTGGTCACGAACTGGTTGCCGCAGGAGCAGGTCACGTTCACGTCGTGATAATTCGGGTGAATATCGGTTTTCATCGTGGTTCCCTTTCAAATCGGGCACAGGGGTTTTGCCTGTACCGCTTGTCGAAACACAAGATTATCCGCCCTTTGACTGGACTTGACAAGCGCAAGGAGGCGGGGTCACGTAGTGAGTTAGCACTCGGGGCTGTTTCAGGCGGTAGGGCGGATGCCCCTGGATGAGCGACGCGAAGCATCGCGAAGGAATGGGGCGATCCGCCGTGCCTCCGTTGGCCGTGGCGATGATACGGCGGAACGCCCGCTTTGCGGGTTTCCGCCCTACCCAATCAGGCACGGCGCCAGGTCGTGCCCTGTGCCCCGTCTTCCAGGATCACGCCTTTGGCGGCCAGTTCGTCGCGGATGCGGTCGCTTTCCGCCCAGTTCTTGGCGGTGCGGGCGTCGCGGCGGGCCTGGATCAGCGCCTCGATGGCGTCGGCGGACAGCTCCGCTCCGGTTGTGCCACCCTGCAGGAATTCCTGCGGGTCGCGCTGCAGCAGGCCAAGCACTGCGCCCAGCGCTTTCAGCAGGCCGGCCTGTGCGGCGGATTCGCCGCGGTTGACTTCGCCGGCCAGATCGAACAGCACGGCCATGGCCTCGACTGTGTTGAAGTCGTCGTCCATCGCCAGTTTGAAGCGGCGCGCGTAGTCGTTTTCTTCCCAGTCGATGGTGACCTCGGTCGCTGCCACGTGCTTCAGCGCGGTGTAGAGGCGCGTTAGCGACTGCTTGGCGTCGTCCAGGTGGACGTCGGAGTAGTTGAGCGGGCTGCGGTAGTGGGCGCGCAAGATGAAGAAGCGTACCACTTCGGCATCGTACTTCTCGAGCACTTCGCGGATGGTGAAGAAGTTACCCAGCGATTTGGACATCTTCTCGTTGTCGACGCGGATGAAGCCGTTATGCAGCCAGTAATTGACGAAGTCGTGGTTGTGCGCGCCTTCCGATTGGGCGATCTCGTTCTCGTGGTGCGGGAACTGCAGGTCGGCGCCACCGCCGTGGATGTCGAAGTGCTCGCCCAGGTGGTGTTCGCTCATCACCGAGCATTCGATGTGCCAGCCCGGGCGGCCTTCGCCCCAGGGGCTCGGCCAGGACGGCTCGCCCGGCTTGGCGGCCTTCCACAGCACGAAGTCGAACGGGTCGCGCTTGTTGACGTCGACGTCGACGCGTTCGCCGGCACGCAGGTCTTCCAGGCTCTTGCCGGACAGCTTGCCGTAGCCGGGGAACTCGCGCACCGCGTAGTACACGTCGCCGTTCGGCGCGGGGTAGGCGCGGCCGTTGCCGATCAGCGTCTCGATCAGCGCGATCATGCCCGGTACGTGCTCGGTGGCGCGCGGCTCGAAATCGGGGTGGATGACGCCGAGCGCGTCGAAGTCCTCGTTCATGGCGTCGATGAAGCGGGCGGTCAGCGCCTGGATCGGCTCGCCGTTCTCGGCGGCACGCTTGATGATCTTGTCGTCGATGTCGGTAATGTTGCGCACGTAGGTCAGATCGTAGCCGCTGGCGCGCAACCAGCGCGCCACCATATCGAACACCACCACCATGCGGGCGTGACCGAGGTGACAGTAGTCGTACACCGTCATGCCGCACACGTACATGCTGGCTTTGCCGGGCGTGATCGGTTTGAAGACTTCTTTCTGTCGGGTCAGGGTGTTGTAGAGGTTCAGCATGGTGGTCATAAACCTGTAGCGTCGAAGGCAAAAAGAACATTGTACCAGAGCGGTCAAGTGCCTGTTGTGCCGGGACAACGCTGTGTCGGGAGCCCGGAGAGCAAGCCTGGGTTGAAGCGATTGTCATGAAGGTAGATGCGGCAAGCCTCGGAGGGCAGGGGTCGGGTGTGTTCGGTGCTGGCGATGTGATGGTCGGAGTATTACCTGTTCTCAAAAAGGAATAAAAACGGTTATCATTAACCGGTTACTACACAACACGGAGTCGACTCCCACTATGCGTACCCTGCTTGCTTCTGCCCTGATGGTCTTCGCTGTTTCCAGCTATGCTGCCGCTGCCGACAGCTTTACCCTGAACCTGACCGACAAGGGCTTCGAGCCCGCCTCTCTGGAGGTGCCGGCAGGCAAGCCGTTCAAGGTGACGGTGAACAACCAGACCAAGAAGACGGCCGAGTTCGAGAGCAAGCAGCTGCATAAGGAGAAGGTGGTGGCCGCGGGCAAATCGGTTAGCGTCAGCTTTGCCGCGCTGAAGGCCGGCACCTACAACTTTGTCGACGAGTACAACGAAGACAAGGCCAAGGGCACCATCGTCGCCAAATAAGCTTCACCGTCGTCTGAGGCGGCGGATGCTTCGGGTTCGCCGTTTTGTATTGAGAGAAGGAACACATCATGTTCAACGCCCTGTTCATCATCTGGCGTGAAAGCGTCGAGGCCCTGTTGGTGGTCGGCATTCTGCATACCTGGCTGAAGACCAGCGGCTACGTGGCTCAGGGCGGCCGCTACCTGTGGGGCGGCGTTGCTGCCGGACTCGGTCTGGCCGGGGCGCTGGCCGGGGTGATGCTGGTGCTGGAGAGCAGCCTGCCGGAAGGGGCGCTGGAGTATTTTCAGGTCGCGATGGTGCTGGTGGCGGCGGTGTTGATCGTGCAGATGGTGTTCTGGATGCGCAAGCACGGACGCAAGCTCAAGAGCGAACTGGAAGGCGAGATGGCGAAGACGGCATCGAGCGCCAACTGGTGGGGCATGTTCGTGGTGGTGATGCTGGCGGTGGCGCGTGAAAGCGCCGAAACGGTGGTGTTCCTGTACGGCCTGGGCAGCGATATCGCCAATACCGGGCTGGCCAGCTTCCTCGGCGTGACGGCGGCCGGTTTCGGCCTGGCCTACCTGACCTTCTGGCTGCTGCAGCAGGGCGGCAAGTATCTGTCGTGGCGGCTGTTCTTCCGCGTGACCGAAATCATGTTGCTGATGCTGGCCGGCGCCTTGCTGGTGACCGGGATCGACAAGATGATCGGCATGGGCTGGCTGCAGGCCTGGTCCGGTTCGGTGTGGGATACCTCGGCGCTGCTGGACGATTCCACCCGCTTTGGCGGTACGGTGGCGGCGCTGACCGGCTATCGCGCGCAGCCGGCGGTGGCGATGCTGGTGGCCTACGCGGGCTACTGGCTGGTGGTGCTGGCCGGGCTGAAACGGCTCAAGCGTTGATTCTGTGCTGATGATCGGCAGGCTGGATGGTTTCAGACCAGCCGACACCGGAGGTTAGCGTCTACTGACTGCCTGGCGCGCAAGCCAAGTGAGGCGCCATGGCAAGGGACATGAGGTCTCGATGCCGATTCCCGAATGGCCGCAGAGCGATCTGCGGCCATTGTCGTTTCATCGTCCGGGCGGGCCGCGGAAATGCGGGTCGAAGCGGCGGTAATCTTGCTGCGGATTCGGCCGGAACAGCGGGGCTCCCCGTCCGTGCGGGTAGCGTCGTTCCAGGTCGTTGTGCCACCGGGGCGGGACACGCATCCAGCGTCGGTCATGGTCCCAGTAGCCCCAGCCGAAGCTGGCATCGAAGATGATGGGGTAGGGATAGCCGGCCACGAACTGGACCGGCGCGCCTTCGATGTATACCGGGTAGGCGTCGACCTCAGCCGTCGTGGCTTGGACCGGGTAGTCATAAGGGGCGACCACGCAGCCTTGCAGCAGGGCGAGGGTCACCAGGGGGATGAGGGCCAGTTTCGTTGCCATGTTTCAGTCCTTCCCATACCGTGGGGCATTAGCGCTGCCCGTCTGGGGGCATAGCTGCCGTTACCCTGTAACTGTAGCCAGAGAGCGAGGCAGTTTCACCCGGGATCGGCACCCTGTGCGGGTCATCGGGGCCTGGAATGGGGGCGGGTCGTGCCGAAACGGGTCGGTACCGGTACCGCGATGAAACGAAAAATGGCTGCCTCTCGCGGTGAGGGCAGCCATTCTTGATCCGTAGCCGCGACCAAGCGGTTGCGGCCTAGCTCGGCTGACGGGCCGGCTTGCGGCCCGGTGCGAGGGAGATCAGCCCTGCAGTTCCGGCAGGTGCTCGAACAGCTTGAGCGCCTGCGGGTTGGCCAGTGCCGTGACGTTGCTCACTGGCTCGCCGTGGATCACGTTCTTGACCGCCAGCTCGACGATCTTGCCGCTGATGGTACGCGGAATATCGGCGACCTGGATGATCTTGGCGGGCACGTGGCGCGGGCTGGCGCCGTGCTTGATCTTGTCGCGCAGCCGGGCGACGAGGTCGGCGTCGAGCGTCAGCCCCTCGCGCAGGCGTACGAACAGGATCACGCGCTCGTCGTCCTGCCAGCGCTGGCCGACCGCCAGGCTTTCCAGGATGTCCTCGAACGCTTCCACCTGACGGTAGATCTCGGCGGTGCCGATGCGCACCCCGCCGGGGTTGAGCACGGTGTCGGAGCGGCCGTAGATGATCAGGCCGTCGTGCGCGGTCAGCTCGGCGTAGTCGCCGTGGCACCAGGTGTTGGGGAAGCGCGCGAAGTAGGCCTTGCGGTATTTCTCCCGCTCCGGGTCGTGCCAGAAGCCGATCGGCATCGACGGGAAGGGGCGGGTGCAGACCAGCTCGCCTTTCTCGCCACGCACCGGCTGGCCGCGGTCGTTCCAGATGTCCACCGCCATGCCGAGGCCGCGGCACTGCAGTTCGCCACGGTACACTGGCAGGTTGGCCGAACCGAGGGCGAAGCACGACACGATGTCGGTGCCGCCGGAGATCGACGCCAGATTGAGATCCTGCTTGATGTGCTGGTATACCCAGTCGTAGCTCTCGGCCACCAGCGGCGAGCCGGTGGAGAAGATGGCGCGCAGCTGGGAGAGGTCGTACTCGGCGCCCGGTTCCACGCCGAACTTCTTCAGCGCGTCGAGGTACTTGGCCGAGGTGCCGAAGTGGGTGCAGTGGTAGGCGCTGACGTAGTCCCACAGGACGCGCTGGTTGGCGGCGAACGGCGAGCCGTCGTAGAGCAGCAGCGTGGCGCCGCTAGCGAGCCCGGAGACCAGCCAGTTCCACATCATCCAGCCGCAGGTGGTGAAGTAGAGCAGCACGTCGCCGGCGTGCAGGTCGCCGTGCAGCTGGTGTTCCTTCAGGTGTTGCAGCAGCGTGCCGCCGTGGCCGTGCACGATGCACTTGGGCTTGCCGGTGGTGCCGCTGGAGTAAAGGATGAACAGCGGGTGGTTGAACGGCACGCGTTCGAAGCTCACCTCGTTGGCGATGTAGGGTTGGATGAAGTCGTCCAGCGTCGCGGCCTTGGGGACGGCGGCGGCGAAGGCCGCGGTCTGGCCGAGGTAGGGCAGCACCACGACCTTTTCCACGCTGGGCAGGCCGTCGGCGATGACCTGCATCTTGCCACGGATGTCGATGGCCTTGCCGCCGTACCAGTAGCCGTCCGGACAGAACAGCAGCTTGGGTTCGGTCTGGCCGAAGCGGTCGATCGCGCCGTCGGTGCCGAAGTCGGGTGAACACGATGTCCAGATCGCGCCGAGGCTGGTGGCGGCGAGCATCGCCGCCACGGTTTCCGGCATGTTCGGCACGAAGCCGGCGACGCGGTCGCCAGCGCGCACGCCCATCGCCGACATGGCCTGCTGCAGGCGCGAGACGAGGTCGTGCAGTTCCCACCAGGTCAGCTCGCGCTTGACCTTGTCCTCGCCCCAGAACACCAGGGCCAGCGCGTCGTCGCGACGGCGCAGCAGGTTCTCGGCGTAGTTGAGCCGGGCGTCGGGGAAGAAGCGTGCGGCGAGCATATCGTCGCCGTGAATGAGGGCCGTCTCTCCCTTGCTGCCGATCACGCCGGCGTAGTCCCACAGCAGCGACCAGAAGCGAGCCGGGTCGTCGATGCTGGCCTGCCACAGCGCGTGGTAGTCGTCCAAAGGTTGGCCGAAGGCGGTTTCGGCGAGGCGGGTGAAGGCGGTGAGGTGGCTGCCGGCCAGGCGGCTCGGCAAGGGTTGCCAGATCGGGCTCCAGTCTTCCTGCATGGTTTCTCCTCTAGCCCGACGCGCCGGCGGTGCCGGCGGCCGTGGATTGTTATCTTTAAGCTGCAGTGTCAGCGGAGGCGGGCGACAACGCAGACGATTGCTGTCATTCGGGCAAGGTCAAGGCCTTGCCCACGCTCGAACCGACTTCCCTGCCCAATTCGCCGGAAATGAAACGGGCCGTCGCCACCAGCTGCGGCAGGTCGATGCCGGTCTCGTAGCCGAGGCCGTGCAGCAGGTAGACCACGTCTTCGGTGGCCACGTTGCCCGAGGCTCCCCGAGCATACGGGCAGCCACCCAAACCTGCAACCGATGAGTCGAATGTGCCGATTCCGGCGCCGATGGCGGCATGAATATTGGCGATTGCCATGCCGTAGGTGTCGTGAAAATGCCCGGCAAGCCGTTCTGTTGGCACAACCTTGCTGACGGCTTCCAGCATCGCCAGCACCGTGTTGGGGGTGCCCACGCCGATGGTGTCGCCCAGCGAAATCTCGTAGCAGCCCATGTCGTACAGCGCCTTGGCCACCATGGCGACTTGCTGTGGCGCGATCCTGCCCTCGTAGGGGCAGCCTACCACGCACGAGACGTAGCCTCGCACGCGAAGGTTGGCCGAAGCGGCGCGTGCCATCACGCTTTCGAAGCGTTGCAGGCTCTCGGCGATGCTGGCGTTGATGTTCTTGCGGCTGAAGCTCTCGCTGGCGGCGCCGAATATGGCGATCTCCCTGACGCCGCAGGCCAGCGCGGCGTCCAGCCCTTGCTCGTTGGGCACCAGCACCGGGTAGTTGACCGGCCCGGACAGGTCGAGCGCCTTGAGCACCTCGGCCGAGTCGGCCATCTGCGGCACCCACTTGGGCGACACGAAGGCGCCGGCTTCGATGGTGGTTAGGCCGGCGTCGCGCAGCCTTTTGATCAGTTCCAGCTTGGTCGCCAGCGCGACCGGCTGCTTCTCGTTCTGCAGCCCGTCGCGCGGGCCGACTTCGACGATCTTGATGTGTTTCATGGCGTCGCTATCCAGTGAGGCACCTGCCGTCGCGGGTGCCGGGTAAAAAGACGGCCAGCGCGGGACGACCGGCAGGTAAATTTCCATCTGGCGCCCCGCGTGGCCGGGGCTGCTGCGGCCGTCGTAGCGTTCGAACGACTCGCTGCCGGCATGCTGCCAGGGGGCCGTGGGTAGCCAGTCCTGGTCGGCCACCTGCCAGGTGGCGACGATGGCGCGAGAGAAGGCCTCGTCGTTGTCGGCCGGTGGCGTGGTGAACACGGCGTAGCGGGCCGGGGCGATGGTATGGAGGCCGGCGCCCGCGGGCAGTTGCGGCGAGTTCTGGCATTCGATACCGATCAGGTAGTCGAAGGTGCCGCTGGCCGGATCGAAGCTGCGCACGACACCGTATTCCACGGCGTGCGGCAGGCCGAGCGACGCCAGCAACGGTGCGCGCAAGCTCTGGGCGTAGCGCTGCCAGAACGCCGGGATGTCGCGCAGGTTGGCCTGCTCCTGCAGGCTGGTGCGGATGGCGAAGCCGGCGAGGGTGATGCCGGGGTGGTCGACGATCTGGGGTGTCATGTCCATTCTCCGTGAGGGTTGGGCCGAGCTGCCATGCCTTTGGCATGGAGGCTCATGCCCTCACTCCGCCTCGAAATCCACCAGCTCGTCGCCGTCCTTGACCTGTTCGCCGGCGGCGAAGTAGAACGCCAGCACCTTGCCGTCCGCCGGCGCGGTGATGGTGTGCTCCATCTTCATCGCTTCCAGGATCAGCAGCGGTTCCCCTTTGGCGATCGCCTTCCCCTCTTCGGCCAACAGCGCCACCACGCGGCCCGGCATCGGCGCCTTGAGGTGGGTTTCGCCGTGCACGCCGGCTTCCTGGTAGGCGTAGGGGTCGACATAGTCGAGTGCCAGGCGCTCGCCTGCGGCGAACAGCACGCGCTGCAGACCGTGGCGCACCAGGGTGGCGTCGAGCTGCTTGTCGCCCAGCGTGGCCGCGAGGCGGTTCTGCTCGAGGCGAGCGCTGGCCTGGATCGTTTCGCCGCCGATCTCCAGCGCGAAGCCGTCGCCCAGATAGCTCGCCATGACCTCGTGGCGGGTCTCGCCATGCTGGAAGGCCACGCGGCGCTTCAACGTGCCATTCAGGCGCCAGCCGGCCAGCGCGCCGAAGGCGTGGCGGTCGTCGGCCTGCGTGGCGAGCACTTCGCCCAGTGCCAGCAAGGCCAGTTGTTCGCTGCTCGGTGCCGCCGCGGGCGGCAGCAGGCTGTCCTGGTAGCGGGCGATCAGGCCGGTATCGACGTCACCGCTGGCAAACGCCGGGTTGGCGACGATGCGGCGCAGGAAACGGATGTTGGTCGTGACGCCCGCCACCTGGTACGCCGCCAGCGCGGCGTCGAGCTGCTGCAGTGCGGCTTCGCGCGTCTCGCCCCAGACGATCAGCTTGGCGATCATCGGGTCGTAGAACGGGCTGATGGTATCGCCCTGCAGCACGCCGGTATCGACGCGCACCTGGGTGTTCTCCGCTGGCGGCTGCAAGTGCACCAGGGTGCCGGTGGCCGGCAGGAAGCCCTTGTCCGGGTCTTCGGCGTAGATGCGCGCCTCGATGCTGTGGCCGCGGATCGCCAGCTTGTCCTGGCTTAGTGGCAAGGGCTGACCCGAGGCCACCTTGAGCTGCCACGCCACCAGATCCTGACCGGTAATCATCTCGGTGACTGGGTGTTCCACCTGCAGGCGGGTGTTCATTTCCATGAAGTAGAACTGGCCTGAGTCCACGTCCATGATGAACTCGACCGTGCCGGCGCCGACGTAGCCCACGGCGCGAGCGGCGGCGACGGCGGCCTCGCCCATGGCTTTACGGGTTTCCGCCGGCAGGTGCGGAGCGGGAGCTTCCTCCAGCACTTTCTGGTGGCGGCGCTGTACCGAGCAGTCGCGCTCGAACAGGTAGACGCAGTCGCCCTGGCTGTCGGCGAAGACCTGGATCTCGACGTGGCGCGGGCGGGTCAGGTACTTCTCCACCAGCACCTTGTCGTCGCCGAAGCTGGCGCGTGCTTCGCGTTGGCAGGAGGCGAGCGCGGCGAGGAAGTCATCGGATTTCTCGACGATGCGCATGCCTTTGCCGCCGCCGCCGGCGCTGGCCTTGATCAGTACCGGGTAGCCGATGATGTCGGCTTGGCTCTTGAGGAAGTCCGGCTCCTGGTTGTTGCCGTGATAGCCCGGCACCAGCGGCACCTTGGCCTTTTCCATCAGCGCCTTGGCGGCGGACTTGCTGCCCATCGCCGCGATGGCCGAAGCCGGCGGGCCAATGAAGGCGATGCCGGCGGCCTCGCAGGCGGCGGCGAAGTCCTCGTTCTCGGACAGAAAGCCGTAGCCGGGGTGGATGCCCTGGGCGCCGCTCTGCCTGGCGATGTCGAGGATCAGCTCGGCTTTCAGATAGGACTCGGCCGCCGGCGCAGGGCCCAGACGGTAAGCCTCATCGGCCAGCTTGACGAAACGGGCGTCGGCGTCGGCATCGGAATACACCGCCACGGTGCGGATGCCCATGGCGCGCGCGGTCTTGATCACGCGGCAGGCAATCTCACCGCGGTTGGCAATCAGGATCTTGTTGAACATGGTGGGGCGCTTCCCTGTTTCTGTTTTCGCCGTCTCCGGAGCAATGGCTGGGTGGCTGTCGGCAAGGTTGGCCGAAGGCGGCGTGGCAAAGGCGCTGGGCATCGGGTAGGTGTGCATCTCAGTCCTTCGCCCACGCCGGCGGGCGCTTGTCGAAGAACGACGCCAACCCTTCGCGAGCCTCGGCGCCGACGCGAATGGCGGCGATGCGTTGGGCGGTGTCGTCCAGCAGCACGTCGTCGAGCGGCGAGCCGTCGCGCAGCAGCCCCAGCAGGTCCTTGGCGGCGGCCAGGGCCTGCGGTCCGCCCTTGGCGAACTCGGCGGCCACCGCCGCGACGCGGGCGTCCAGTTCGTCGGCGGCGACGACTTCGTGCACGAGGCCGATCTTCAGCGCGGTGGCGGCGTCGATGCGCTCGGCGCTGAGGAAGTAGCGCCGCGCCTGGCGCCAGCCGATGGCGTCGGCGACGTAGGGGCCGATGGTGGCCGGGATCAGCCCCAGCCGCACTTCGGTCAGGGCGAACTTTGCGGCGTCGGTGGCGATCGCCACGTCGCATACCGCAGTGAGCCCGGTGCCGCCGGCCATTGCCGCGCCGTGGATGCGGGCGATGACAGGCTTCTTGCTGCGGTAGATGCCCTTGAGCATGGCGGCCAGCCGGTTGGCATCGTCCAGGTTCTGCGCCTCGCTGTAGCCCGCGGCGCGGCGCATCCAGTCGAGGTCGGCCCCGGCCGAGAAGCTCTTGCCGCGTCCGGCCAGCACGATCACGCGCACGCCGGCGTCCTCGTTCAATTCGACGAAGGCCCGCGTCAGCTCGGCGATCAGCACCTCGTTCATGGCGTTGTGCAGCTCGGGCCGGTTCATCCACACCGTGGCGAGGTACCCGGCGCGTTCGATTTCCAGGGTGGTATAGCTCATCACAGACCTCACATCCGGAACACGCCGAAGCGCGTCTTCTCGATCGGTGCCGACAGGGTGGCTTCCAGCGCCAGGCTCAGCACCTCGCGCGTCTGCGCCGGGTCGATCACGCCGTCGTCCCACAGCCGCGCACTGGCGTAGTAGGGGTGGCCCTGGTGTTCATACTGCGAGCGGATCGGCGCCTTGAACGCCTCTTCCTCTTCGGCCGACCAGGCGTCGCCCAACTGGTCGCGCTTGACCTGCGCCAGCACGCCGGCTGCCTGTTCGCCGCCCATCACCGAGATGCGGCTGTTCGGCCACATCCACAGGAAACGCGGCGAGTAGGCGCGGCCGCACATGCCGTAGTTGCCGGCGCCGAAGCTGCCGCCAATCAGCACGGTGAACTTGGGCACGCTGGCGCAAGCCACTGCCGTCACCAGCTTGGCGCCGTCTTTGGCGATGCCGCCGTTCTCGTACTTCTTGCCCACCATGAAGCCGGTGATGTTCTGCAGGAAGATCAGCGGGATGCCGCGCTGGCAGCACAGCTCGACGAAGTGGGCGCCCTTGAGTGCGGACTCGGAGAACAGGATGCCGTTGTTGGCAATGATGCCGACACGGTAGCCGTTCAGCCGCGCGAAGCCGGTGACGAGCGTGGTGCCGTAATTCTGCTTGAACTCGTCGAAGTCCGAGTCGTCCACCAGTCGCGCGATGATCTCGCGCACGTCGAACGGCTTCTTCGGATCGACCGGGATCACGCCGTAGATTTCCTCCGCAGCGTAACGCGGCGGCGTGGGTTCGGCGCGGTCCAGTTCGCCCTGCTTCTTCCAGTTGAGGTCGGCCACGATGCGCCGGGCGATCGAGAGTGAGTGCGCGTCGTTCTGTGCCAGATGGTCGGCCACGCCGGAGATGCGGGTATGCACGTCGCCGCCGCCCAGTCCCTCGGCGTCGACCACCTCGCCGGTGGCGGCGCGCACCAAGGGCGGGCCGCCGAGGAAGATGGTGCCCTGTTCCTTGACGATGATGGTCTCGTCGCTCATCGCCGGCACGTAGGCGCCGCCGGCGGTGCACGAGCCCATCACCACGGCGATCTGCGGGATGCCGGCGGCGGAGAGCTGGGCCTGGTTATAGAAGATGCGGCCGAAGTGCTCGCGGTCGGGGAACACCTCATCCTGCAGGGGCAGGAAGGCACCGCCGGAGTCCACCAGATAGAGGCAGGGCAGGCGGTTCTCGCGGGCGATTTCCTGGGCGCGCAGGTGTTTCTTCACCGTCATCGGGTAGTAGGTGCCGCCCTTCACCGTGGCGTCGTTGGCCACGATCATGCACTCCACCCCCGCCACGCGGCCGATGCCTGCCACCACGCCGGCGCCGGGGGCACCGTCGTGGTACATGCCGAAGGCGGCGAGCTGCGACAGCTCGAGGAAGGGCGCGCCCGGATCGAGCAAGAGATCGATACGCTCGCGCGGCAGCAGCTTGCCGCGCGCCACGTGCTTGGCGCGGGCGGCGTCGCCCCCGCCCAGCGCGGCTTTGGCCACTTTTTCCTTCAGGTCCGCCACCAGCGCGCGCATCTTGTCGGCGTTGGCCTGGAACTCCGCCGCGCGCGGCGACAGCTTGGATTCGAGTGTCGGCATGGCTTACCTCGTTTCGGCCATCAGCTCGCGGCCGATCAGCCAGCGGCGGATTTCGCTGGTGCCGGCGCCGATCTCGTACAGCTTGGCGTCGCGCAGCAGGCGGCCGGTGGGATATTCGTTGATATAGCCGTTGCCGCCCAGGCACTGGATGGCATCGAGCGCCATCTGCGTGGCGTTCTCGGCGGCGTAGAGGATCGCTCCTGCCGCATCCTTGCGGGTCTGGCGGCCGGATTCGCCGCGGTCCAGCGCCTGGCCCACGGCATAGACGTAGGCACGGCTGGCCGACAGCTTGACGTACATGTCGGCAAGCTTGCCCTGCATCAGCTGGAAGTCGCCGATGGCCTGGCCGAACTGCTGGCGGTCGTTCAGGTACGGCACCACCACGTCCATGCACGCCTGCATGATGCCCAAGGGGCCCGCCGCCAGCACGGCGCGCTCGAAGTCCAGCCCGCTCATCAGCACCTTCACGCCTTCGCCCTCCTTGCCGAGGATGTTCTCAGCCGGCACTTCGCAGTCGTCGAAGAAGATCGGGTAGGTGTTGGAACCGCGCATGCCGAGCTTGTCGAGCTTGCTGCCGTGCGTGAAGCCGGCGAAGCCCTTCTCGACGATGAAGGCGGTGATGCCCTTGGGGCCGGCGTTGACGTCGGTCTTGGCGTACACCACCAGGGTGTCGGCATCGCCGCCGTTGGTGATCCACATCTTGCTGCCGTTGAGCACGTAGCGGTCGCCCTTCTTGTCGGCGCGCAGCTTCATGCTCACCACGTCGGAACCGGCGTTGGGTTCGGACATCGCCAAGGCACCGACATGCTCGCCGGAGATCAGCTTGGGCAGGTAACGGCGTTTCTGGTCTGCGTTGCCGTTCTTGCGGATCTGGTTGACGCACAGGTTGGAGTGGGCGCCGTAGGAGAGGGCGACCGAGGCGCTGGCGCGCGAGATTTCCTCCATCGCGATCATGTGCGCGAGGTACCCCATGTTGCTGCCACCGTATTCTTCTTCTACGGTGATACCAAGCAGGCCCAGGTCGCCGAACTTCTTCCACAGGTCGGCCGGGAACAGGTTGTCGCGGTCGATGTCGGCGGCGCGCGGGGCGATCTCGGCGTCGGCGAAGGCCTTTACCGAATCACGCAACATTTCATAAGTCTCGCCATGAGCAAAACGCAGGCTGGTGAACATGATCGTTTTCTCCTCTGTCATTCTCGGCGCAAGGGCCATGTCGTCGATTTATTTTGGTTTACGTTTACGTAAGCGTCAATATGAAAATGCAAAAAAAACCAGCTTGGTGGGGTTCAGATTGCTGACAAACCCGATCGAGCGTAGCGAGCCCCCTTACAGGGCAAGGGCAGGGGGATTGGGGATAGATAGAGAGGCTGCGGAATCAAATGCTTAGGTGGAGAGACCCGGCTCTGCCGGGTCCTGTAAACACGTACCAGAGTACTTTGTCCGCAGCCTAACTCCGCTTGGTGGGGTTGGGTTCAGCCGTTGGCGGAGTCGGACTTGGCGGTCATCTCGTCGATCACGGTACGGCAGTGCGCTTCCAGCGTGTCGATCTCGGCCAGCACTGCATCGATGTCGTCGCGCTGCTCTTCCAGTTGCTGGCGGCGTTCGCTCAACAGCCGCAACAGCTTGAGCGACTGGCTCGCCTCATCTTTCGCCAGTTCGTACAAGTCGAGGATTTCGCGGATTTCCTGCAGCGACAACCCGATGCGCTTGCCGCGTAGAATCAGCTTCAGACGGGCGCGATCGCGTCGGGTGAACACGCGCTGGCGGCCGGCGCGCTCCGGTTCGATCAACCCCTGCTCCTCGTAGAAGCGGATGGTGCGCAGGGTGACGCCGAAGTCGCGGGCCAGGTCGGAGATGGAGAATAGCTCTTGTTGTGTCATGGTGATCCCTGTCCTTAGAACCTATCGCATCAGGCTGCTGCGCCTGCCCATTTTGAGTATCGGCGGGGCTCTGCGCGTGCGAATTTCTAATTCGCTCAGCCATGATCCTCATGTACTCCTGTACATTCCGGTTCCTGTGCTCCGGCGCTACTCAACCTGCTTTGGCTCGCGAGCCTGCTGCGATCGATTCTCACATGTCGCGATTGTAGCGTTTTCTCCACGCTTGCAGGTCGGTCTTGTGATTACGTTTACGTAATAGTAACTTATCGCACAGAAGAAAAGCAGATCAATCACCGCGTTCCGCGATACAGGAGGAGAGAGCATGACCCAAGCCAGTTATGTCCATGGCGCCAGCGAGATTCCGTTGATCGGGCAGACCATCGGCCAGTACTTCGACGCAACCTGCGCCCGCCACGCCACGCGCGAGGCGTTGGTGGTGCGCCAGCAGTCCGTGCGCTGGAGCTACGCCGATCTCCACGAGCAGGTCGAGCGGTTGGCGTGTGGCCTGCAACGCTTGGGGCTGAAGCCGGGAGAGCGCATCGGTATCTGGTCGCAGAACAACGTCGAATGGGTGCTGATGCAATTCGCCAGCGCCAAGGCCGGACTGGTGCTGGTCAACATCAACCCGGCCTATCGCCGCGCCGAGCTGGAATACGCCCTCAACAAGGTCGGCTGCCGCGCGCTGGTGCTGTCGCCCAGCTTCAAGAGCAGCGACTACCTGGAAATGGTCAACGACCTTGCGCCGGAATTGGCCCACTGCACCCCCGGCGCGCTACGCGCCGCCAGGCTGCCGACGCTGGAGATGGTGATTCGCATGGGCGACGAGGCCAGCCCCGGCATGCTGAACTTCAACCGGCTGTTGACCGAACCGACCGACGCCGAGCGCGCCATGCTGGCCGATACCGGCGCCGGCCTGCAGTTCGACGACCCCATCAACATCCAGTTCACCTCCGGCACCACCGGCAGCCCGAAAGGTGCCACGCTGAGCCACCACAACATCCTCAACAACGGCTTCTTCGTCGGCGAGGCGATGAAGCTGGTGCCGGGCGACCGGCTCTGCATCCCGGTGCCGCTCTACCACTGCTTCGGCATGGTGCTGGGCAACCTGGCCTGCCTGACGCACGGCGCCACCATGATCTTTCCGTCCGAGAGCTTCGAGGCGCTGGCGGTGCTGCAGACCGTGGCGGAAGAAAAGTGCACCGCCCTGCACGGCGTGCCGACCATGTTCATCTCCGTCCTCGATCACCCGCGTTTCGGCGAGTTCGACCTCTCCACCCTGCGCACCGGCATCATGGCCGGCAGCCCGTGCCCGATCGAGGTGATGAAGCGGGTGGTGGACACCATGCACATGGGGGAAGTCACCATCGCCTACGGCATGACCGAGACCAGCCCGGTCAGCTTCCAGAGTGCCACCGACACCCCGGTCGAGCGCAAGGTCTCCACCGTCGGCCTGATCCACCCGCATCTGGAAGTGAAGATCGTCGACGGCGAGGGCCGCATCGTGCCGCGCGGCGAAACCGGCGAACTGCTGACGCGCGGCTACTCGGTAATGCTGGGCTACTGGGGGGACGACGCCAAGACGCGCGAGGCCATCGACCCGGCCGGCTGGATGCACACCGGCGACCTGGCGGTGATCGACGAGGCGGGCTACTGCAACATCGTCGGCCGCGCCAAGGACATGGTGATCCGCGGCGGCGAGAACGTCTATCCGCGCGAGATTGAGGAATTCCTCTACCGCCACCCCAAGATCCAGGACGTGCAGGTGATCGGCGTGCCGGACGACCGCTTCGGCGAAGAATTATGTGCCTGGATCCGCCTGCGTGACGGCGAGACCGCCAGCGCCGACGAAATCCGTGCTTTCTGCCAGGGCCAGATAGCGCATTACAAGATTCCGCGCTATATCGAATTCGTCGATAGCTTCCCGATGACCATCACCGGCAAGATCCAGAAGTTCATGATGCGGCAACAGATGAAGGAGAAGCTGGGGTTGAGCGAGCACAAGACCGCCTGAGGCGGCCTGCCTCGGCATGGCGTGGCGGCGGAGGTTTCGGGGCGGATGGATGGTATGCGCATCCGGGGTCTTGCGATAAAGGACCGTCGCGTACCGGACAGCGTGCAGCACAGCGGTGCCGGCAGGCTTGCGTCACCCTGCCGGCCCTGGCACAACCGCCGTCTCTCCGCGTTCGCCGCTTGTCATGCCTTGACCAGCGCTTACCGTGAAGTGCCCCGCCCAGCGGGGCTTTTCGCTACAATGCCCGGCAAACAACCCGAGGAATCATCATGAGCGACATCGTATTCACCGACGCCGACCTGGCCCGTCTGGAAGAACTGCTGACCCCACTGTCGCAAAGCGGCAGCACCATGCGCCCGGACGAAGTGCAGGGCTATTTCACGGCACTGGCCAGCGGCCCTGACACGATTGAGGCCGGCAGCTGGCTCGACGAGGTGCTGGGGGACGCTCCCGAGTTCGAGGATGCCACGACCGAGGCCGAACTGGGGGCGTTGCTGCAGAAACTGTACGATGCCACCGTTGCCGCGCTGGTAGCCGGCGAGGTGCCTGATCTGATCCTGTACGAAGCCGAAGACGCCGAAGAAGCCGACTTCTGGCCGTGGTGCAACGCCTACCTGTACGCGCTGGACAACGTCGATACCGACTGGTTCGAGGCCGCCGATGACGAGGGTTTCGAAGACCTGCTGCTGCCGATCATGGCGCTGGGTGGCATGTTCGAGGACGAGGAAGAGGGCAAGGAGCTGATCACCTTCACCGACGCCGAACTCGACAATTTCAAGGACGAACTGCCCGACGCGATCCAGGCCGTCTACGCCTACTGGCAGGCCAAGCAACAGGCCCCGAGCACGGTGCGCCGCGAAGGCGACAAGGTTGGCCGCAATGATCCTTGCCCGTGCGGCAGCGGCAAGAAGTATAAGGCCTGCCACGGCAAGAACTGAGCGCTTGTAAATAAATCTGCTGCGCACCCCGATCCCGGTTCTGCGATGCTCGCCGTACCACTTGTACGGCTGTGCTTCTTAAACCGGCCTCGGGTTGCTCGCGACGATTTCTTTTACAAGCTCAACGTGAATTCGATCCGTCACATATAACCGCCCCGCCGGCTGCATGCTCGTGGGGCGGTTTTCATGACGGGGACAGGCGATCAAAAAAAAACGGCCCCAAAGGGCCGCCAAAACACACTCCTGCACAGAGTCGAACAAACCGGTTATCAGCAGGCGAACTGCTCCTCGCTCAGGCTCATCAGCGGCTTGGCGCCATTCTTGATGGTGGCCTTGAGCGCTTCCACTTCCGGCAGCAGCTTGGCGTAGTAAAAGCGGGCGGTGGTGATCTTGGCCTGGTAGAAATCGTCCTCGCCCTGGCCCAGCTTGGTGTAGGCCACTTCGGCCATGCGTGCCCACAACCAGGCGTAGGTCAGGTGGCCGATCAGGCGCAGGTAGTCGGTGGCGGCCGCTCCGGCCTCGTCCTTGTCCTTGAACGCGGCCATGCCGACGGCCATGGTGACGTCGCCGACTTCCTTCAGCAGCCGCGACAGCGGGCCGGCGAACTCGGCCAGCCGGTCGTTGCCCTCGTTGGCCTGGCAGAACTTGTGAATCTGTTTGGTGAACTTGCGCAACTTCTGGCCCTGATCGAGCAGCACCTTGCGGCCCAGCAGGTCGATCGCCTGAATGCCGTTGGTGCCCTCGTAGATCTGCGAGATGCGGCAGTCGCGCACCAGCTGCTCCATGCCCCATTCGCGGATGAAACCGTGACCGCCAAATACCTGCATGCCCATGTTGGCAGCGGTGTAGCCGTTGTCGGTCATGAAGGCCTTGGCCACCGGGGTCAGCAGTGCCACCAGGTCGGCGGCGTCCTGCCGTGCCGCGGCGTCGGGGTGTTTGTCCTCGATATCCAGCTGCAGCGCCAGCAGCGTAGTCAGCGCGCGGCCGGCCTCGGTGTAGGCCTTCTGCGTCAGCAGCATGCGGCGCACGTCCGGGTGAACGATGATCGGGTCGGCCGGCTTGTCCGGGCTGTGCACGCCGTTGAGCGCACGCATCTGCAAACGCTCCTTGGCGTAAGCCAGCGCCCCCTGGAACGAGGCCTCGCCGATCCCCAGACCCTGCATGCCACAGCCCAGGCGCGCCGCGTTCATCATGGTGAACATGCAGGAGAGCCCCTTGTTCGGCTCGCCGATCAGCCAGCCCTTGGCGCCGTCGAGGTTGATTACCGCGGTGGCGTTGGCCTTGATGCCCATCTTGTGTTCCAGCGCGCCGCAGTAGACGGTGTTGCGGCTGCCGTCGTCGTGGAACTTGGGCACGATGAACAACGAGATGCCCTTCACGTCCTTCGGCGCATCCGGCAGGCGTGCCAGCACCAGGTGGATGATGTTGCCGGGCATGTCGTGTTCGCCGGCTGAGATGAAGATCTTGGTGCCGGTGATGCTGTAGCTGCCGTCGCCGTTCGGCTCGGCCTTGGTCTTCAACAGGCCCAGGTCGGTGCCGCAGTGCGGCTCGGTCAGGCACATGGTGCCGGTCCACTCGCCCGATACCAGCTTGGGCAGGTAGGTGGCTTTCTGCTCCTCGCTGCCGTGGGCGTGGATGGCGGAATAAGCGCCGTGGGAGAGGCCGGGGTACATCGACCACGCCACGTTGGCCGAACACTGCATTTCCATCACCGGGAAGGCCAGCGACTTGGGCATGCCCTGGCCGCCGTAGGCCGGATCGCAGTCGAGTGCCGGGAAACCCAGTTCGCAGTACTGGGCGTAGGCTTCCTTGAAGCCGGCCGGCGTGGTCACGCTATGGGTGACGGCGTCGAAGTGGCAGCCTTCCTCGTCGCCCGGGCGATTGAGCGGAGCCAGCTCGTTCTCGCAGAACTGGGCGGCGGCTTCGAGGTAGGAGGTGTAGATATCCTGCGTGGCTTCCTGATAGCCGGGCAGGGTGGGGATGACGTCCTGGATCTTGATCAGCTCGTTCAGGACGAAATCGAAATCGCGCAGGGGGGCCTTGTAGGCTGGCATGGTGTTGTCTCCTGAGTAGCTCGGCCCGTAGTCGTGCGGTTCGGGCAATCGTTTTCTGCCGGTATCGCACCGGCCAATAAATCAAACGTATGTTTAAATTATGAATGAAGCTTTGGCAAGCTTTTTCGCTAACATGGACTGAGGCATGGTTGCTAATTAACGACAGTCCGCCCGCATGAGCCGAATCCGCCAACACCTGCGCAAGCTGCTGCCAGATCGCCATGTGCTGTTCCAGAACCGTTACCTGAGATGGCTGGCGCCGTATCTGGATCATCCGGCGTTTTGGTCATTGAACCGGCGCAAGGTGGCCCTGGCCTTTGCCATCGGCTTGTTCTCCGGGCTGATGCCGGGGCCGAGCCAGATGATCACCGCCGCCTTGCTGGCGCTCGTGTTCCGCGTCAATCTGCCGGTCGCCATCGTCACCACGCTCTATAGCAACCCGCTGACTTACCTTCCGCTCTACTACTTGGCGTATACCTACGGCAAGCTGCTGCTGGGGCGGGTCAACCACGATACGATGACAGCCATACCGGAGTGGTCGATGTCGTCACCAGTGGAGTGGCTGCAGCAGGTGGCAGGCTGGATGGCGGGCTTGGGCTTGCCACTGGCGGTCGGCGTGCCCATGCTGGGTCTCACGCTCGGGCTTGCCGGATATCTGTGCGTTCGGGCAGGATGGCGCTGTTATATCGTGATGGCATGGAAGAAACGGAAGGGATGGCGTGGAACTCGTTGAACAAACCTTGAGCACGGAAACGGTTTACCAGGGGGGCTTTCTCCAGGTGCGGCGGGACAAGGTGCAACTGCCGGACGGCAGCACCGCGTTTCGCGAATACATCCTGCATCCCGGTGCGGTCGCCATCCTGGCACTGACGCCTGACGGCGAACTGGTCATGGAGCGCCAGTACCGCTATCCCGCCGGCCGGGTCTTTCTCGAAATTCCCGCCGGCAAGATCGACCCGGACGAAGCGCGCGACAGCACGGCGCGCCGGGAATTGCGCGAGGAAACGGGCTATCAGGCCGAGCGTTGGACTTACCTGGGCACGGCGCATCCTTGCATCGGCTACGCCAACGAACAGATCAGCTATTACCTCGCCCAGGACCTGACCCTGCACGAACGGCAGCTGGATCACGGCGAATTTCTCGACGTCGTCACCGTGCCGCTGGCCGACGCCATGGGTATGGCCCTGACCGGCGAAATTTGCGACAGCAAGTCGATCGTCGGCCTGCACTGGTTGTCCGCCCACCTCGACGGGAGGTTGCCGGGTGCCACCGTTTGATCCGCACCACGAACGCCGTGGCGCACGGCGTGTCCGCATGGGGTGCAACGCCCGCATCAAGTCACGCAATACCGGCGAAACCCATTATGGCGAATGCATCGACCTGTCGATCGACGGGCTTGCACTGCGCACTTCGTTCGTGCCGCAATTCGGCGAAAGGCTGCTGGTCGTGGTGCGTGCCCCGGCTGTTGGTGGGCTGCCGGGTAAGCCGTTCGAAGCCGAAGTGGAGGTGCGTCGCTGCAACGAAATTGAGCGCGGCCGGCTTTATGAAATCGGTGCGCGCATCATTGAACTGAAATCCTGAACCGGGAAAATTTCTTACATCCAGCTGACATAGATTGCCGCGACGAGCCCGGATTCCTGTGCTATACCCAAAAAAACATAATGAAGTAGAACCGGTTCACTAGCAGTCACTCTAATTGTGCAAGGGGGCATGGCGAATGTGCGAAACGTTCGCTGCCGCCCCCTGCCGCAACGTCAGGAGGCAGAGCCATGCACCCGGATATCTTCAGCCAGTACGCTTCACGTTACGATCGGACGCGCGAGGAGGAGTACACCATCCAGGAATACCTGGATATCTGCAAGCGCGAACCCGCCGCCTACGCCACCGCCGCCGAACGCATGTTGATGGCCATCGGCGAGCCTGAACTGATCGACACCCGCCACAATCCGCGGCAATCGCGAATTTTCAGTAACAAGATGGTCAAGATCTACCCGGCCTTCCGCGATTTCTACGGCACGGAAGAGGTGATCGAGCAGGTCGTGGCCTACTTCCGCCATGCGGCCCAAGGGCTTGAAGAGAAGAAACAGATTCTCTATCTGCTGGGTCCGGTTGGTGGCGGCAAATCGTCCATCGCGGAAAAACTCAAGGAGTTGATGGAACTGGTGCCTTTCTATTGCCTGAAAGGCTCGCCGGTCAACGAGTCCCCGCTTGGCCTGTTCAACTACGACGAAGACGGCTCCATCCTCGAGGAACAGTATGGCATTCCCCGTCGCTACCTGCGTGCCATCCCCAGCCCGTGGGCCGTGAAGCGTCTGCATGAGTTCAACGGCGACATCAGTCAGTTCCGCGTCGTCAAACGCTACCCTTCGGTATTGAAGCAAATTGCTGTGGCCAAGACCGAGCCGGGTGACGAGAACAACCAGGACATCTCGTCGCTGGTCGGCAAGGTGGATATCCGCAAGCTGGAAAAATACGCTCAGGACGATCCGGATGCCTACAGCTATTCCGGCGGCCTGTGCCTGGCCAACCAGGGTTTGCTGGAATTCGTGGAAATGTTCAAGGCGCCGATCAAGGTGCTGCACCCGTTATTGACCGCAACCCAGGAAGGCAACTTCAAGGGTACCGAGGGCTTTGGCGCGATCCCGTTCGAGGGCATCATCCTGGCGCACTCCAACGAGTCCGAGTGGAAACAGTTCAAGAACAACAAGAACAACGAGGCCTTCCTCGACCGTATCTATATCGTCAAGGTGCCGTACTGCTTGCGCGTGACCGAGGAAATGAAGATCTACGACAAGCTGATCCGCAATTCTTCGCTAGCTAATGCACCGTGCGCACCGGGAACGCTCAAAATGATGGGGCAGTTTGCCGTACTGTCCCGGCTGAAAGACCCGGAAAACTCCAGCCTGTTCAGCAAGATGCAGGTCTACGACGGCGAAAACCTGAAGGACACCGATCCCAAGGCCAAATCGCTGCAGGAGTACCGCGACTATGCCGGTGTGGACGAAGGCATGAGCGGGCTTTCCACCCGGTTTGCCTACAAGATTCTGTCCAAGGTATTCAACTTCGATCATTCCGAAGTGGCGGCCAACCCGGTGCACCTGTTGTACGTGCTGGAAAAACAGGTGGAGCGCGAGCAGTTCCCGCCTGAGGTCGAGCAGAAGTACCTTACCTTCATCAAGGAGTTCCTGGCGCCCAAGTATGTCGAATTCATCGGCAAGGAAATCCAGACTGCGTATCTGGAAAGCTATTCCGAGTATGGGCAGAACATCTTCGATCGCTACGTGACCTTCGCCGATTACTGGATTCAGGACCAGGAATACCGCGACCCGGATACCGGCGAGAGTTTCGACCGGACTTCGCTCAACGCCGAGCTGGAAAAGATCGAGAAGCCGGCGGGCATTTCCAACCCGAAGGATTTCCGCAACGAAATCGTCAACTTCGTGCTGCGGGCACGAGCCAGCAATGGAGGCAAGAACCCGACCTGGACGAGCTACGAGAAGCTGCGTATGGTGATCGAGAAGAAGATGTTCTCCAACACCGAGGAGTTGCTGCCGGTCATCTCTTTCAACGCCAAGGCGAGTGCCGAGGACGCCAAGAAGCATGAGGACTTCGTCAACCGCATGGTCGACAAGGGGTATACCGCCAAGCAGGTGCGTCTGCTGTGCGAATGGTACCTCCGGGTGCGCAAGTCGTCGTAAGCCCGCTTTTCTGGCCGGGGCTCCGGTTCCGGCCAGGCATCAGCGGCAAGGTACTCGCCTTGTCGAACCGGGATTGCAGAGGTGGCTATGGCTCACATCATTGATCGTCGTCTGAACGGAAAGAACAAGTCCGCGGTAAACCGCGAACGGTTCCTGCGCCGTTTCAAGGCCCAAATCAAGGAAGCCGTCTCCAAGGCCATCAAGGGGAGGAGCATCACCGATATCGACAGCGGTGAAAAGGTTTCCATTCCAGTCAAGGATGTCTCAGAGCCGGTATTCCATCACGGCAAGGGGGGCGTCACCGAGAATGTTCATCCGGGGAACGAGGAGTTCATCAAGGGGGATCGCTTCAATCGGCCGCAGGGCGGGGCCGGAGGAGGGGGGGGCAAGGCCAGCCAGGATGGCGAGGGGGAGGATGACTTTGCCTTCGAGCTGTCTCGCGAAGAATTCATGAATGTCTTCTTCGAGGATCTGGCGCTGCCTAACCTGGTCAAGACCCAGCTCATGGGGATTGAGGAAATGAAGTCCGTGCGTGCCGGCTATACCAGCGACGGCACGCCAACCAATATCAGTATCGTCCGTTCGCTTCGCGGGGCCTTGGCGCGTCGTGTGGCACTGTCCGCTCCCACCCTGTCTGAGCTCAACGAGGTCGAGGAGGATCTGGATACCCTGCTCGAATCCGACGAAGAGCATGACATCGAGGTCCGTGAGAAACGTAAGCGTATCCACATGCTGCGCGAGCGGCTCGCCAGCATTCCCTTCATCGACCCTTTCGATTTGCGCTACAACAACCGCGTCAGACAGCCGAAACCAACCAGTCAAGCGGTCATGTTCTGCATCATGGACGTATCAGGCTCCATGGACGAAGCGAAGAAGGACATGGCCAAGCGTTTCTTCATCCTGCTCTATCTGTTTTTGCAGCGAAATTACGAGAAGATCGAAGTCGTGTTCATCCGGCATCACACCAGTGCTGTCGAGGTCAACGAGCACGATTTCTTCCATTCGCGCGAATCCGGCGGCACCGTGGTGTCATCAGCACTCAACCTGATGAAGGAGATCGTCTACAAGCGCTACAACAGCAGCGAGTGGAACATCTATGTGGCGCAAGCATCGGACGGCGACAATTGGGACAGCGATTCGGCCAATTGCGCCCAAATCCTGAGTGAGTCGCTACTGCCGTTGTGTCAGTACTACGCGTATGTCGAGATCACCGAAAGCGAGCCGCAGAACCTCTGGTACGAGTACCTCAAGGTCAAGGAACGCTGCAAGCACTTCGCCATGCAGCGCATCCACTCTACGGCGGACATCTACCCGGTGTTCCGGGAAATTTTCAAGCGTCAGCCCGCTACCCGTGCCTGACTAGGCCAAGCCGACTTTGCGGAGGTGCAGCATGACACCCATTTCGACTGGTTCCGAATGGACCTTCGACCTGCTCGACGAGTACGAGCGTGCGATTCGCGAGATTGCCGTCAAGGAGTATGGGCTGGATGTGTATCCGGTTCAGCTTGAAGTCATTTCTGCCGAACAAATGATGGATGCCTACTCATCAGTCGGCATGCCGGTGAATTACCATCACTGGTCTTTCGGCAAGCACTTCGTTTCCACCGAAAAGAGCTACAAGCGTGGCCATATGGGGCTGGCCTACGAAATCGTGATCAATTCCAACCCCTGCATCGCCTATCTCATGGAGGAAAACTCCATGACCATGCAGGCACTGGTGATTGCGCATGCCGCCTTCGGCCACAACTCGTTCTTCAAGGGCAACTACCTGTTCCGCACCTGGACCGATGCCTCGGCCATTGTCGACTACTTGGTGTTTGCCAAGAGCTACATTGCACGTTGCGAGGAGCGCTACGGCATCGACGCCGTGGAGGAGTTGCTCGACTCCTGCCATGCCCTGATGAATTATGGTGTGGATCGCTACAAGAGACCGCAAAAGCTGTCGCTGGCCAAAGAACAAGCCCGGCAGGAGGAGCGTGAGCAGTACCTGCAGATGCAGGTCAACGATCTGTGGCGCACCATCCCGCGGCCGGCCAAGAGTGGTGGCGAGCATGAGCCGGTGCGTTTCCCGTCCGAACCGCAGGAGAACCTGCTGTACTTCATCGAGAAGTCGGCTCCGCTCCTGGAACCGTGGCAACGGGAAATCGTGCGCATCGTGCGCAAGGTCGCCCAGTATTTCTATCCGCAGCGCCAGACTCAGGTGATGAACGAAGGCTGGGCCACGTTCTGGCACTACACCATCATGAATCGTCTGTTCGCCAAGGGCCTGGTTACCGATGGCGCCATGATGGAGTTCCTGCAGTCGCATACCAACGTGGTCTATCAGCCTCCTGTCACGGCCCGCTGGTACAACGGCATCAATCCGTATGCTTTGGGTTTTGCCATGTATCAGGACATCAAGCGTATTTGCGAGGAGCCAACCGAAGAGGATCGACTGTGGTTCCCCGATATCGCCGGCAGCAACTGGCAACAGACGCTCGATTTCGCCATGAAGAACTTCAAGGACGAAAGCTTTGTCTCGCAATACCTGTCACCCAAGCTGATCCGCGATTTCCGCTTCTTCTCCATTCGTGACGATGATCGCGACAGCACCTTGCTGGTGTCGGCGATTCACGACGACGAGGGCTATCGTGACGTGCGGCAGAAGTTGTCGGAGCAGTACAACCTGGGATCACGCGAGCCCAATATACAAGTATGGTCGGTCAACGTGCGCGGTGACCGTGGCCTGACGCTACGGCACACGATGCATCGTCGTCGGCCGTTGGAGGCTGGGAGCGCCCACGAGGTGCTGAAGCATGTTGCGCGTCTGTGGGGGTTCGATGTTCGTCTGGAGAGCGTCAACGAAGCAGGGGATGTGGAGCAGACCTTTGAGGTGAAGCATTTGCCCGAACAGTTGTCATTGCAGTCGGCTTGATCCGGTGGGGCAGGTTGGATGGCCGCGAGGCAGGGCCTGGGACTGAAGGTTGGCCGAACAGTATGGGGTCTTGCTCCTGGCGCTTGCGACCGAGGCAGGTGGTCAGGCTCAGGGTGAAACGACGGAGCGATGATTCGCCGTTATAAGAAAGAGGAGAGGCGTGGCCCCTCCTCTTTGTTTGTGTCAACGCAGGCCCAAGACGTCTTGCATGTCGAACAGGCCGATCGGCTTGGCGGACAGCCATTTGGCTGCACGCACGGCGCCGTTGGCGAAGGTGGCGCGGCTGGATGCCTTGTGGGTGATCTCCACGCGTTCGCCATTGGTGGCAAACAATGCGGTATGGTCGCCGACCACATCGCCGGCGCGCACCGTGGCAAAGCCAATGGTCTTGGCATCGCGTTCGCCGGTCACGCCTTCGCGGCCGTAGACGGCACATTCCTTCAGGTCGCGGCCAAGCGCGTTGGCGATCACTTCGCCCATGCGCAACGCCGTTCCGGACGGGGCATCCACCTTGTGGCGGTGGTGGGCTTCGATGATTTCGATATCGTAGTCCTCTGCCAGAACTCGCGAAGCGATGTCGAGCAGTTTGAACGTCAGGTTTACGCCAACACTGAAGTTCGGCGCGAACACGATGCCGATCTTTTCCGAGGCCTGGCGGATGGCTTCCTTGCCGGCCTCATCGAAGCCGGTAGTGCCGATGATCAGCTTCACGTTGTGCGTGACACAGCTGGCCATGTAGTGGAGCGTGCCTTCCGGACGGGTGAAGTCGATGACAACGTCGGCGCCTTGCAGCGCGGCATCGAAGTCGGTGGTGACTTTGATGCCGGTGGCCTGGCCGAGGAACAGGCCGGCATCCTGGCCGATGAAATCGGAACCCGGCCGCTCCACGGCGGCGTGCAGCTGAAGGCCATCGGTCGCCAGCACCGATTCGATCAACGTGCGCCCCATGCGGCCGCTGGCTCCTACGATCACTACATTCATCATGGTTATTGTGCCTTCGATTGCTGAGCGGGGGCCGAGGCTTCGGCCGGGAGAATGGCGCGTTCAGCCGGCAGGGCTTCGCCCTCCACGCGCGTCATGGCGTCGCCATCGAAGTACACCGTCAGCAGCTTGTCCTCTGCCGGTTTGCCCGCTCGTACCAGGCGGTATTTGTAATCCCAGCGATTGCTATGGAAGGCATCGGTCAGGAGCGGCGTGCCCAGCAGGAAGCGAACCTGGCTGCGGGTCATGCCGGGCTTGAGTTTGGCGACGGCATCCTGCGTGACGTAATTCCCTTGAGGGATGTCCATTTGGTAAGGGGTGAACCAGCTCATCGGGTTCAGAGAACTGCAGCCGGACAGGACGATGGCGGCGGCAATAATCAGGACGCGCATGTGACTCCGCTCAGGTAGAATTTATGGGATGGTAATTAGGCAAAGCCGCGAAAAGGCTTTATCATGGTTTTTGGACCACCTACATTTATATCATGATGAGTAAAGCCAGTCACCTTAAAGATATTGGTCTGAAAGCGACCGGTCCCCGCCTGAAAATTCTGGATTTGTTCGAAACCAGCGAGTCACGCCACCTGTCGGCAGAAGACGTTTACCGCCGCCTCATCGCCGAGAATATCGATGTTGGCCTCGCCACCATCTATCGTGTCCTGACCCAGTTCGAGCAGGCAGGTATTCTGGTGCGCCACCATTTTGAAACCGGCAAGGCGGTGTATGAATTGAACGAGGGCGGCCATCATGACCACATGGTGTGCGTCAAATGCGGCAAGGTCGTGGAATTCTTCGATCCCGAAATCGAGGCGTTGCAGGATCGCATTGCGGAGCAGCACGGCTTCCACATCGTCGATCATGCCCTCTATATGTATGGCGAATGCCCTGATTGCGCTGGCACTAAAAAACCCTGATTGACCCATGGTTCCCTGGCTCAGCCGTGAGCTGGCTTTCCCCAGCGTCGAGAGCGCCCTGATCGAGCCGGATGGTTTGCTGGCTGCGGGAGGGGATCTTTCGTCCGCGCGGCTTGTGCTGGGGTATAGCCAGGGAATCTTCCCCTGGTTTTCACCTGGGGAACCGATTCTCTGGTGGTCCCCTTCCGAGCGCATGGTGCTGTTTCCGGCCGAGTTGCGCATCACCCGGTCCCTGGCCAAAACGCTGCGCAACCACCCTTATGAAATCCGTGTCGACACCGCCTTTCGCGAGGTCATGAAAGCCTGCGCGGCGCCGCGCGACGGTCAGCCCGGAACCTGGATCGGCCCTGGGATGGTCGATGCCTACTGCCACCTGCATGAGCTGGGGCTGGCCCATTCCTTCGAAACCTGGCAGCAAGGGGTGCTGGTGGGCGGTTTGTATGGTGTGGCGCTGGGGCGGATGTTTTATGGCGAGTCGATGTTCTCCCGCGTCAGCAATGCCTCCAAGCTGGCTTTTGTGCATATGTCCCGGCACCTGCAGCGCTGCGGTTTCGCCATGATCGACTGCCAGATGTACACCTCGCATCTGGCCAGCCTGGGAGCCAGGCGTATACCGCGGCACGAGTTTCTTGCTACGCTGAAAGAACTGGTGGGGCTTTCCGCCCCCGAAGGCATGTGGTCATACAGGTATAGCAATGAGTCACCGTGATGCCGGCCCGTTGATGGCCATCCATTTCTACGCCACGGCGCCATATCCGTGCAGTTACATCCCGGATCTGCAGGCTCGCTCGCAGGTGGCGATACCGGCTGAAGCCATCGACAGCGCCGTCTACAGCCAACTGGTGCGACTGGGGTTCCGGCGCAGTGGGCATTACACCTACCGGCCTTATTGTGATGGCTGCAAGGCCTGCCAGCCTGTACGTATCCCTGTGGCGGCTTTTACCTCCAACCGGACCCAGCGGCGTGCCTGGAAAAAACACGACAGTTTGGCCGTGGAGCTATTGCCGCTGCTGTACCGGGAGGAGCATTACGACTTGTACCGGCGTTATCAGGCGGCACGCCATGCCGGTGGCGGCATGTCCGAGGACGATTCGGGCCAGTACGCCGAGTTCATCCTGAAAAGCAATGTGGAGAGTTTTCTTGCCGAGTTCCGCCAGGACGGGGTATTGAAAATGGTGAGCCTGATCGACCGGCTGAGCGACGGTCTGTCGGCGGTGTATACCTTCTACGAGCCGGATGATGTACGTGCCAGTTATGGGGTCTACAACGTGTTGTGGCAGGTGCGGTTGGCTAGCCGGCTCGGGCTGCCCTACGTCTACCTGGGGTACTGGATCGAGGGGTGCCGCAAGATGGATTACAAGTCGGCGTATCGTCCTCTGGAAAGGCTGCGGGACGGGCGTTGGGAGCCCTTCTGCTGAGAGGGACGCGAAAAAAAGGGGCCGGTCTGGCCCCTTTGTCGTCTGGTCCTGTCAGCCGGACGTGGCTTAGAGCGGTGCCACGCGATCGTTGCCGCCGCCGGTCAGCACCTTGACGCGCTGCCCAACGGCAAAGGGGATGTCGGCTTCCTGAACGATCGACAGCATGCGGCCGGAACGGTCGAGCTTGACGGTGATTTCCAGTGCATTCTTGGTGCCGAGGTTGCGCTGTGCTGCCTGGGTGCCAAAGCCGCCTGCCAGGGCGCCGACAATGGTGCCGGCGGCGGCCCCGCGACCTTGGCCGATGGTGCTGCCCGCAATGCCACCCAGCGCTGCGCCACCCAGGGTCAGAAGCTCGTTGTTGTTGCCTTCCATCAGCACGTTCTGCACCGAGACCACCGTGCCGAATTCCACGTTCTGGGCCTGGCGCATCTGTCCCTTGGAGTAAACCGCAGCCGAGTCCGATGTGGCGCAGCCGGCCAGGGTGCCAGTGACGAGGGCCGCCGCGACGAGAGTTCGCAGAGCAGATTTCAGCATGTTCATTTCCTTGCGATGGATCATTTGTCAGAGTCCAGTTGGCGGCGTGCTTTCAACGCTTGCAGCACCTCGCCGACCAGGCCCGGACCACGATAGATCAGGCCACTGTAGAGTTGCACCAGTGTGGCGCCGGCATCCATCTTTTCGGCGGCGTCCTCACCGGAGTCGATGCCTCCCACTCCTATGATGGGCAGGGCGCCGTCGAGTTCCTTGGCCAGTTTGCGGATCAGGACGGTGGAGCGCTCGCGCACCGGGGCGCCGGACAGGCCGCCTGCTTCGTCCGCCATGGGGTGCCCGGCGATCTCGCTGCGCGACAGCGTGGTGTTGGTGGCGATGACGCCGTCGATCTTGTGCCCGGTGAGCAGGCGGGCGATGGCGACGATCTGCTCGTCATCGAGGTCCGGGGCGATTTTCACCGCCAGCGGTACGTAGCGGCCATGCTTGTCGGCCAGCTCCTGCTGACGCACCTTGAGACTGGCCAGCAGGGCCGACAGCTCGTCCGCCTGCTGCAGTTGGCGCAGGTTCTTGGTGTTGGGCGAAGAAATGTTGACCGTGATGTAGCTGGAGTAGGCGTAGACCTTATCGAGGCAGGCGAGGTAGTCGTCGACCGCGGATTCGATCGGGGTGGTGGCATTCTTGCCGATATTGATGCCGAGGATACCCTTGAAGCGGCAGTTGCGCACATTTTCCAGCAGTGCATCGACGCCCAGGTTGTTGAACCCCATGCGATTGATGATGCCCTGGTGCTCCGGGACGCGGAACAGGCGTGGCTTGGGGTTGCCGGCCTGTGGCCGCGGGGTGATGGTGCCGATTTCCAGAAAGCCGAAGCCGAGTCCGGCCAGGGCGTCGATGTGCTCCCCGTTCTTGTCGAGGCCCGCCGCCAGCCCCACGGGATTGGGGAAGGTCAGGCCCATGGCCTGCACCGGCAGCCGTGTGGTGCTCTGGCCCAGAATGCTGTCCAGGTGGAGCTGGTGCGCTTTGTCGAGCAGCTTCAGGGTGGTTTCGTGGGCGGTTTCTGCGTCTAGCTTGAACAGAAGAGGGCGCAGAAGCGAGTAGAGCATGCGGGTCTCCGGGTAGAAAAATGCCCGGATTATAACCGGGCGGGCAGGGTTGGCCGAAGCCTTATGCGATCAAGCAGGCTTCGTCGAAGCGGAAACGCGGGGCTCGGGCGTGCAATTTGTTGGCCTCGCCGTAGCCGAGATTGATCAGGAAGTTCGATTTGAAGCGATCGTCCGGGAAGAATTCGGCGTCGACCTTGGCGTTGTCGAAGCCGGACATCGGGCCGCAGTCGAGCCCGAGCGAGCGAGCCGCCATGATCAGGTAGGCTCCTTGCAGGGTGCTGTTGCGGAAGGCGGTGGTCTGGATCAGGGCCTCGTTGCCCTCGAACCAGCTGCGTGCATCGGTGTGCGGAAACAGCTGCGGCAGGTGCTCGTAGAAACGGGTGTCCATCGCCACGATGACCGTGGCTGGTGCCGCCATGGTCTTGTCGATATTGCCTTCCGACAGGCAGGGTTTGAGGCGCTGCTTGGCGTCAGCGCTTTTCACGAACACGAAGCGTGCTGGCGAGCAATTGGCGCTGGTCGGTGCCATCTTCAGCAGATCAAACAGCTGATGCAAGGTGTCGTCGCCGACCGGCCGGGACTGCCAATGCGTGTGGGTGCGCGCATTGTTAAACAGTTGATCCAGGGTGGTATTGCTGATCGGGGTGCTCATGGGCGTTCCTCTTGCATGTCGTCAGTTAGGGTTGGCATGTGGGGTGGCGGCGCCGTCGAGCGACTCCACCGCCAAGGGCTTGCTGTCCTCGGCGGCGACAGACCGCACCGTGATCGAAACCCGGCGGTTGCTGGCCCGTCCTTCCTCGCTGGCGTTGTCCGCCACGGGGAGGTTCTCGGCGCGGCCGACGGCCACCAGGCGCGCCGGTGCGATGCCGTTCTCGACAAACAGCCGCACCACGCTGCCGGCCCGCGCCGCCGACAACTCCCAGTTGGACGGGTAGAAGGTGTTGCGGATCGGGATGTTGTCGGTGAAGCCTTCGACGGTGATCGGGTTGTCGACCTGGGACAGCACTTTCGCCATCTGCGCCAGAACCTGCAGCGACTGTGGAGCCGGCTGGGCCTGGGCGATGGGGAACAAAGCGCTGTCGCGTATCTCGATGGTGACGCCTTTGGGACTCTGGGTAATCTTGACCTGCCCGCCTTTGACCAGGGGTTCCATCACTTTTTGCAGGTCGATGGCGAGGCTGCCCAGCCGGGCCTGTTCCTTGAGTTGCTGCTCGCCCTTGATCGCCTTGGCCACGGGTTTGTTCTGCGCCACTTCGATCATGGTGTTGGCGCCGCCGGTGGGGGGCGTGGTCTGCAAGCTGATTGCCGTACCGGTGCGGAAGGCGTCGACGATGGCACTCGACAGGACCCGGTACTTCCCTTCGTTGACCGAAGAGATGGCGTACATCACCACGAAGAAGGCGAATAACAGGGTGATGAAGTCGGCGTAGGAAACCAGCCACCGTTCATGGTTTTCATGTTCGTCTTCGCTGCGTCGCCGGCGTGCCATGGTATCCGTTTGCTCAAAAATCAGAAAAAGCGGGGGTCGAACAGGCCCTTGACCCCGCTGCTGAATTCGACGCCCAGGCGGCGCGCGAAACGGCTGGGGAAGGTGTCTTCCGGGGTGTAGTCGACGGTCTTTTCCGACTTGATGACGTCGCGGGCCACGCTGTGCACCGTGCCGTAGCCGTCGGCAAGCCCCAGCGGGATGCTCTTGGTCCCCAGCCAGATCAGGCCACTGAACAGGTCTGGGTCATTGTGCAGGCGAGAACCGCGCCCATCCTTTACCGCCGAGATGAATTGCTGATGGATGTCGTCCAGCAATTGCTGGCGGATGGCTTCCTGCTTGGGGTTGAGCGGCGAGAACGGGTCACCCATCGCCTTGTTTTCCCCCGAGGTTCTCAAGCGGCGCTCGACGCCCAGCTTCTCCATCACCCCGGTAAAGCCGAAACCGTCCGACAGGACGCCGATCGAGCCGATGATGCTGGCCTTGTCGACGAAGATCTTGTCCGCGGCGGCGGCGATGTAGTAGCAGCCGGAAGCGCACACTTCCTCGACCACGACGTAGAGCGGGATGGCCGGATGCAGTTTCTTCTGGCGGCGGATTTCGTCGTAGACCATGCCCGACAGCACAGGGCTGCCGCCCGGGCTGTTGGCCTGGATGATGATGCCGCGGGTGTTCTTGTCGCGGTAGGCGTCGTTCAGGCCGGTGATCAGCTTCTCGGCGGTGTCGTTGTCGCTGTCTATGACGCCTTTGAGCTGCAGCGTGGCGGTGTGGCCGTCCCCGATCAGTCGCTCGCCCGGTACCTCGTCCTTGGTGTAGAACAGGCCGAAAACCGCGGCGCCGATGATGACGAGCCAGGCCAGCCTGAAAAAGATCTTCCACTGGCGGGTGCGGCGCTGCTCCACCAGCGAGGCCATGGCCAGCTTTTCCAGCAGCTGGCGCTCCCATTGCGGGTTATCGTTCACCGTTTTTCTCCGTGTCGCCGCGCGCGGCGGCGGTTACACAAAACACCTGGCCGTCCCGTTCGCTGACGTTGAGTGGGGTCAGGCGCTGACCGCGGCAGGGGCCGCCGACACACAGGCCACTCTCCGGGTGGTAGAGCGCGCCGTGCATGCTGCACACCAGGTAATGCCCGGTCAGGTCGAAGACTTCGCCATCGGTGAGGTCGAGCTCGACCGGAATATGACGACAGCTATTATGGTAAGCGAAAATCCGGCCCTGGTAGCGAAAGACCAGCGCGCTGACCACGTGGCCATGGGCGTCGGTGGCCTCGAAGCGCACCGCCTTGCCGCTGTTTGCCAGGTCGGCGGAGGCGCAGATCAGCCGATTTGCGGTTTCAGCCATTGCAGCAGGCTCCGGAAATCGTCGAACAGGGCCAGCGGCTGGCACTCCCGTAGCGCGGAGACCGGATGGGCGCCGTAGCTCATGCCCACCTTGTGGGTGCCAGCGTTCTGCGCCATCAGCAGGTCGTGCGTGGTGTCGCCCACCATCAGGGTGCGTCCGGGGGCGACGCCGAGTTCGTCGGTCAGTTCCAGCAGCATGGCCGGATGGGGCTTGGAGTGGCACTCATCTGCCGTGCGGCTGGCATGAAACAGCGTTCCCAACCCGGTTTCGGTCAGCGCCCGGTCGAGGCCCTTGCGGCTTTTGCCGGTAGCCACGGCGAGGAAGAGTCCGCTCTGCTGCAGTTCGGCCAACCCTTCCTGCACATGTTCGAACAATTCTATCGTAGCGTCCCCGTTCAGGTAATGCTGCCGATAGGCGTCTACCATGTCCTCGAAGCGCTCCGCCGGCAGGCTGGGGCAGACATGACGCAAGGCATCCCCCAGGCCAAGGCCGATGACATGGCTGGCGGCGCTGCGGTCCGGCACCGGCAAACCCAGATCGGCGCAGGCCTTCTGGATCGAGGTGGCGATGTGGGCGGTCGAGTCCATCAGGGTGCCGTCCCAATCGAATACGATCAGATCAAACGTTTTGTTCATGCGGCCTCAGGCTGTCGAGGAAGTGGGCGAGTTCGGGCGGAAGCGGGGCCTGGAAGCTGAGCGGCTCGCCAGTCAGCGGGTGCGGCAGAGACAGCGAGGCCGCGTGCAGGAACATGCGGCGCAGGCCGCGCCGGCCCAGTTCGCGGTTGAGTGCCGCGTCGCCGTACTTGTCGTCACCGGCGATGGGGTGGCCGCTGGCCGCCATGTGCACCCGGATCTGGTGCGTGCGGCCGGTGCGCAGGCGCGCTTCCACCAGGGTGAAGTCGGCGAAGCGCTCCTGCACCTTGAAGATGGTGTGGGCGCTCTGGCCGTTGTCGGCGACACGCACGCGGCGCTCGCCCTCGGCGTTGGTGAACTTGAACAGTGGCAGTTTGACGTGCTTGTCGTCCTGCCAGCGCCCTACGCCCAGCGCCAGGTAGCGCTTGTCTGGCGTGCTCGAGCGCATCATGTCGTGCAGCTTGAGCAGGGCCGAGCGTTTCTTGGCCAGCATCAGGAGGCCCGAGGTCTCGCGGTCGAGCCGATGCACCAACTCGAGGAAGCGGTACTCCGGGTAGGCCTTGCGCAATTGTTCGATGACACCGAACGAGACGCCGCTGCCGCCGTGCACCGCGACGCCGGCCGGCTTGTCGATGACCAGCAGGGCGTTGTCTTCGTAGATCACCGGGAAGGTCGTGGCCGGGGCGTCGTTCTCCTGCCGTTCTGCCACTCGCACCGGGGGAAGGCGGATTTGATCGTCGGCCTGCAAGCGGTAGGCGGCGTCGATGCGGCCCTTGTTCACGCGCACTTCGCCGGAGCGCAGGATGCGGTAAATATGGCTCTTCGGCACCCCCTTGAGCAGGCGGACCAGAAAATTGTCGATGCGCTGGCCGGACTCGGCTTCGCCCACCGTATAGAAGGTTACAGAGTCTTTGCGAATATCAGTCATATTGCTTATACTTCTTCCGCCTCGATGCGTTAATTTGCAATGCGTCGCTGGCGAATCCGGAAGCAAGGGTCATGGGTTTAGCGCCTGATGACGCTGCTGCGGGGATAGAGTTCGGCCGGCAGGGTGTTCCCCTGACCTGACGCCGGACGAACCGGCCGCAGCCAAAGGTTAAGTCGCTCACCGAAAAGTAGCGATGGTAATGCATTTGACCGCATAACGCACTCACGAGCATTCCATTCCCTGATGCAAAGCCCGTCAGGGAATCCCGCAGCAAAGTTTGACCCGGCATGAGCGCCCCGCCCGGTGACATCCCAGAAGCCAACGCCAAGGATGCCGACCGTATCCCACTGTATGACAATGCATGTGCGGGCGTCGTTCATGTGAGAGAAAATCAGGAAGTCGGCTTGTTAAATTCGTTTTTCATGCTCTTTAGACCACTACTTCTTTCGGAAAGCGCCCATTTCTAGCCACTGGGCCGTCAAATACTGGCTGCATCCTTGCGTGAGTGCCGCGCAGGGAACGTATACATGAAACGTATGCTGTTTAACGCAACGCAGGCCGAAGAGCTGCGCGTTGCCATTGTCGATGGGCAGAAGCTCATCGATCTGGATATCGAAACGGTCGGAAAAGAACAACGCAAGGGGAACATCTACAAAGGTGTGATCACCCGTATCGAGCCTTCGCTCGAGGCGTGCTTTGTCGATTACGGCACCGATCGCCACGGTTTCCTGCCCTTCAAAGAAGTCTCCCGTTCCTATTTCCAGAACTATGAAGGTGGCCGTCCGCGCATTCAGGACGTGCTGCGCGAAGGCATGGAAGTGATGGTGCAGGTCGAGAAGGACGAGCGCGGCAATAAGGGCGCGGCCTTGACGACCTACATCAGTCTGGCCGGCCGCTACCTGGTATTGATGCCCAACAACCCGCGCGGCGGCGGCGTTTCGCGCCGCATCGAGGGCGAGGAGCGGCAGGAGCTGAAGGATCTGCTGGCGCAGCTGGAAGTGCCGCAGGGGATGAGCCTGATCGCGCGCACCGCCGGCATCGGCCGTACCTTCGAAGAGCTGCAGTGGGACCTCAATTACCTGCTGCAACTGTGGCGCGCCATCGAAGGCGCCGCCGGCGCCCAGAGCGGTCCGCTGCTGATCCTGCAGGAAGGCAGCCTGGTGATCCGCGCCATCCGCGACTACTACCAGCCGGACATCGGCGAAATCCTCATCGATACCGAGGAAATCCATGAGCAGGCGCGCCAGTTCATGGCGCACGTGATGCCGAACACCATCAACCGGGTCAAGCTGTACCAAGACCCGGTGCCGCTGTTCTCCCGTTTCCAGATCGAGCACCAGATCGAAACCGCCTTCTCGCGCAGCGTGCAGCTGCCGTCCGGCGGCGCCATCGTGATCGACCATACCGAGGCGCTGGTGTCGGTGGACGTCAACTCGGCACGCGCCACCAAGGGCGCCGACATCGAGGAGACGGCGCTCAAGACCAACCTGGAGGCGGCCGAGGAAATCGCCCGCCAGCTGCGCCTGCGCGACCTGGGTGGTCTGATCGTGATCGACTTCATCGACATGGAGATCCAGAAGAACCAGCGCGAGGTGGAAAACCGCCTGCGCGACGTGCTCAAGCACGACCGCGCCCGCGTGCAGATGGGCAAGCTGTCGCGTTTCGGCCTTCTGGAGCTGTCGCGTCAGCGTCTGCAGCCGAGCCTCGGCGAGACCAGCCACGAGCCGTGCCCGCGTTGCCACGGCATCGGCTTCATCCGCGGCACCGAGTCCTCCGCGCTGCATATCCTGCGCATCATCCAGGAAGAGGCGATGAAGGAGAACACCGGTGCGGTGCATGCCCAGGTGCCGGTGGACGTCGCCACCTTCCTGCTCAACGAGAAGCGTGCCGAAATCTATTCGATCGAAGAGCGCCTCGACGTCAGCGTGGTGCTGATTCCGAACATCCATCTGGAAACCCCGCATTACAAGATCGTGCGCGTGCGCCACGACGACATGAGCGAACTGGGCGATCTGCCGAGCTACAGCCGCGTCGAAATCCAGGAAGAAGAAGGCACGGCCAACTTCGGCCAGGCCAAGCCTAAGGTCGAACGTCAGGAAGCCGCGGTCAAGGGGATTACCCCGTTGCAGCCGGCGCCGGAAGTGGCCGCTCCGGCGGCTCCGGTCGAGCAACCGGTGGCCGCGGCCGCCGCGCCGGTGCAGAGCGCGGGTCTGATCGAGCGCCTGGTGGGCTGGTTCAAGTCGGTACTGGCACCGGTAGAGCCGGTCAAGCCGGCACCGGTGGAAGTCAAGAAGGAGCCGGTGCGCGAACAGCGTAATCCGCGTTCCCGTCAGGGCGATCGCCGCCAGGGCAACCAGGGGCGTCGTGACCGTGACGAGCGTCGTCAGGGTGGTGCCCAGCAGGAAGATCGTCGCCGTCCGGCAGCACAGGGCGAGGCTCGTGGCGAAGCCGGCCAGGAGCAGCAAGCACGCCAGGAGCGTGCACCGCGCCGCGAGCGTGCCGAGCGAGGCGAACGCGCCGAACGTGGGGAGCGTCGCGAACGCGAACCGCGTGAGGCGCGCGAGACTCCGCGTCCGCAGCCGCAGGCTGCCGAGGATAAGGCACCGCAGTCGCCGCGTCAGCAGGAACCGCGTCGTCGCCCGACCCCGCAGGTCAGCGAGGCAGAGCAGGTCAAGGAGCCGGTCGAGCAGGCTAATCTCGAGGAGCTGAAGGCGGCCGAGGTGCCGGCCGGGGCGGAAGAAGCCGGCGAGGGCGCGGAGCGCGGCGAGCGTCGCCGTCGCCGTGGCCGTCGCGACCGTAACCGCCGCGAAGGCATCGAGGCACAGCGTGACGGTACTCTGCAGCAACCGACCGAGGCGGTCGCCGCCGAGGGCGAGGTCGTGGCGGGAGTCGTCCCGTCCGCCGAGGTAGCCGCTGAGGCGTCCGTGACGGAAGCGGTTCAGGTTGCCGAGGCCCCGCAAGTGGCCGAGCCGGTTGCCGTGGCTGCCGAAGTGGCGACCCCGGTCGTGGCCGAAGCCGTTGCCGAAGTGGCGGCGGAAGCGGTGACGGAAACGGTGGCCGAACAGGCTGTGGTAGCGCCTGAAGCGGCGGTGGTCGAGCCGGTGCCGGTGGAAGAAACCGTAGCGGAAGCCGTGGTCGCTGAAGCGGTCGTGGCTGAAGTGGTACGCCCGGTCGTCGCCGAGGTGGTCGAGCAGGCTGTGGCCAGCCCGGCTGAGGTAGTGGTGGAAGCGGTGGTGGCGGCCGAGGTCGTCGCTCCTGCCGCCGAGCCGGCGCCGGTTGTCGAAGCCGCTGTTGAAGTGGCTGAAGAGCCGGTCGCGGTGGAGCCCGAACCGATCGCGGAAGTGGTGGTCGAGCCGGTCAAGGAGGTGGTGGCGCAGGTCGTCGAGACGGTGGCGAAAGCTGAGCTGCAGCCACTCGATCTCGGCGGCCTGGTGATGGTCAGCACCAAACCGGCAAGCGAGGTTCCGCCTCAGCCGCTGGTCGAGCCGGTCGTGGCAGGGGTTCGTCGCCGCGAGGTGGTGCGCGAGTCGGTGGATTCCGCGGCACCGGTGGAGCTTAAGCAGGTGGAAACCCGCCACTGAGGGTAGAAAAAAACCGCTCGAGGTGACTCGAGGGTGTTGACGAAGGGGGAGGGATTCATTTATGATTCTTCCCTCTTCAGATGTTCCCTGATAGCTCAGTTGGTAGAGCGACGGACTGTTAATCCGCAGGTCGCAGGTTCGAGCCCTGCTCGGGGAGCCACAGAATTACCAAGGACGCCGGCTGCAAAGCCGGCGTCCTTTTTTGTTTTGCGCACCATAGTTCATATCTTGACCGTTGGCCGCGTCGCTGTAACCTCGTGCACCTTTTGGCACATTTTTGCATTGCTTTTGGCATTAGCAATGCTCTAATGATTGCGGGATAATTGACACATTGATTTGTTGTAACAAACCGGACTTAAGGGGGTGGTCTAGCCACTCCCTTTTACCGTGCAGTCAGGAGCCCCCCATAGACTGCTTCAAAATTTGGGGGGAAGGTCTGATCCTCGGTTTCTGACTCTTTGCTAGCATCCTGCTCGCATTGGCCTGCCGAGACTTTGAGAATGCAAAGGAGTTCATATGCGTTCAAAAAGCAAGTCAGACAGCCTTACTGCATTTGCCAAGTTGGTCCCTGGGGTCTGTATCGGCTTTAGCCACGTGCTAGCCGAGATGACGACAGTTGGGCTGGCTGGTGTAGGTGCGGTGGCAACAGCAGGTGCGGTCGTTGCATTCCTGCTGTGGCTTTGCTTTCAGTTCGTTCAACGACTGAATAGCTAATGCTGTTGGGAGCAGAGACGACCCTCTGCTCACTGCCTTCAGAATAACCCTCCAAACTCCTCATGTTCCCAGTTCATGATCACCCGCTTCCGGCGGGGTTCGGGGGGGCCTTGGGCATTGGTCACGCGGTACTTGGTCCCCGGCTCCTCCATGTGGAAACCATCAACCACCGCCCGGATGTCCGGGTGCGGTGGTCGTTGCTGCTGTCTTCGCCGCACCGGCCCTCCTGCTGGGCGGGAGGCATGGCGGAATCTAAACCATTGTCGATGGCGGGAGTCGTGCCCGGCCGTTGGCGGCGGTGCGTGCTCCTGCCGCAGGCGAATCGGCGCGGGACGACGGAGTGTGATTTTTCACACGCGGCATCGTTTAATGTGCCCGCTGGTTTGGTCGCTTTGTACTGGTGACGGCGATGACGCCGGTCCCGATTAGCCCAAAAGGAGCACTACACCATGCTGAGCCTGCAAACCAACGCCGCCGCCCTGTTCACCAAGAGCAACCTGAACGCCAGCCAGAGCGCCCTGACCACCGCGATGACCCGCCTGGGTACCGGTTTCCGCATCAACTCGGCCATGGACGACGCCGCCGGCCTGCAGATCGCCACCCGTCTGGACGCGCAGAGCCGTGGCATGACCGTGGCGATGAAGAACGCCCAGAACGGCATCAGCATGCTGCAGACCGCCGACGGTGCGCTGGGGGAAGTGTCGAACATCATGCTGCGCATGAAGGACCTCGCCACCGAAGCGGCCAACGGCACCGCCAGCGCCGCCGACCAGACCGCGGCCCAGGCCGAATTCACCCAGCTGGGTGCTGAACTGACCAACATCATGAGCAACACCAAGTTCGGCGGTACCGCGCTGCTGACCGGCGGCAAGCTGGACGGAACCGTGACGTTCCAGATCGGTTCTTCCGCCAGCGAAACCTACGCCTTCGATGCTTCCACCGAGATGGGCACCTTTGCCACCTCGATGGGCTTGCTGCAGGCTGGCGACTTGACTGCTGCTGGTGGCGCCAACGGCGCCATCACCTTGGCCGAAACCGCGCTGAATGACCTGGGTGCGGTGCGCTCCGCCATCGGTGCCGGCGCCAACCGCCTGGACCACGTCTACAACAACCTGTCCAACGTCAACAACAACACCCAGATCGCCAAGGGCCGCATCATGGACACCGACTACGCCGCCGAGACCGCGTCGATGACCACCAAGCAGATGCTGATGCAGGCCGGCACCGGCATGCTGAAGCAGAGCGGCACCATCGGCCAACTGGCCATGTCGCTGATGCAGTAAGGCGCAGGGATAGGGAGCACGTAGGATGGGGGGAGCGTAGCGAAACCCATCACGTGCTCTGATGGGTTACGGCACTGACTGAGCGAGGTAGTGCTGCGTCGCGAAGGAATGTTGTCTTCATCCATCCTGCCTTGTCCGGGCCAGCCGCTTTTGTGCGGCTGGCTTTTTTCATTGGGGTTGACCGATGGTGGAACGTATTACGGCGCTGTCGCCAGTGGTTCCGGTGGGGCGCAGCGCCGCCGCCGGGAGCGGACGCCCGATTGTGGCCGGCGAGGAGCTGCGGCTGACCCTTGCCACGCGGCGGGCCGATGGCGCGTTGGAGCTGCAGGGGGAGGGCGTGACATTGCTGCTGCCGGGGTGGCCGCTGCCCGGAGAGGCTCCATCGCCGGGCAGCGTGTTGCGCTTGCTGGTGCGCGCGGTGACGCCACGACTGGAACTGGTGTGGCTGGATGCCCCCGGCAGTTCAGCGACGCCGGAGGAGGGCGGCGCGGCTCCGGCCTGGCAGATGGATCAGGCGAGCTGGCCACGGCTGACCCCCGAGCGTCCGGATGCCGCGGCGCTCGGGCGTGATTGGCGCGAGGCCTTGCTGGGCAAGCTCGCCGTCAGTGCGGCGCGCTTCCTGCAGGAGGGCGGCAGCCATCTGTCCGGCGCCTTGCTGCTGGCCGCGCCGCAACTGGCGCTGGCCGGGTTGCGGGGGCAAACGTTGGCCGAAGCCCCGTTGCCGCTGACCCTGCCGTTGTGGTTGTGGGGCGGGCCGGCGTTGGCCTTGAGCGTGGAAGACGCCGTGCCGGGGCCGGATGAGAAGTCCGGCGACGACACGCTGGATCTGCTGCTGGAGATCACGTTGCCGGAGGTCGGCCGGGTCCGGCTGCGGCTGCGTCTACAGTCAGCGGGCGTGGTCCTGGTGTTCGTGGCGTCCGCCGCGGGCTGTCGGTGGCTGGCGGCGTGGCGCGAGCCGATTCGCCAGGCGGTGGAGCGCACCGGGCTGCATCTTGTCGCCTGCCATATCGACGAACAGGATGTGCTGCCGGGGCTGGCGCTCGGGCGGCACGGCGTCAGCCTGCTCGAGGCGAGGCGGGTGTCGCTGGCGCTGTTTGCCGTAGCGGCGGAGTTGATGTTGTTGCTCTGCCCCCCGCCGGAGCCGGTACAGGGCGGTGTGCCGGTCGGGCTGGTTTAGGGGGCGATGGGTTGCGCTGCGCTGCACTCTTCCTGCGTTTCGGTGGGTTTGTGCTTGCCCGCTGCTGCTGTCGGATTGTTGGGAGGCCCGTGTGATGGGTTGCGCTACGCAGCACCCATCCTACGTTGCTCCACCCATCTGCGTGTCCAGCGGTTTCGTACTCGGGGCGTTGATGGGGGGGCGCTGCGCTGCACCCATCCGGCGCTTCCCCCGCAGGTCTTAACCCAGCGTGCCGATCAGGCTGACTTCGCGGTTTTCCGGCACTTCGTTGTAGGACAGCACGTTGAGGCCGGGAGCGAACAGTCGGCCGTAGCGCGCCAAGAGCGGACGAATCTGCGGCATCACCAAGAGGATCGGCGCGGTGGCGTGCTGCTTCATCTGGTCGCGGATGATCGGCATGTTGACCTGCAGCTGCTGCAGCACGTTGGGGTCGATCGGGAAGCAGTCGAGCGCCGGCTTGCCGGTCTGCTGCGCCTGGGACAGTGCGCCCAGCAGCAGGTTTTCCAGCTCGGCGGTGAGGTTGAACGCCTTCATTTCGCCGCGCGGCCCCAGGATGCCCTGCACGATCTGGCGCTTGAGCGCGCTGCGCACCTCGGCGGCCAGCATGATCGGGTCCTTGGAGGTGTCGGCGGCTTCGACCAGGGTGGTGGCGATCGGCACGATGTCCTTGAGCGGGACGGTGTCGGTCAGCAGGGCACGGAACACCCGCAGCTGCTGGCTGGGGTTGAGGGCCTGGGTCAGCGCGCCGGCGAGCTTGGGCGCTAGTGCCGACAGCCGCTCGCCGAGCGCCGTCACGTCGTCGTGGCGGAACAGCTCGGCCAGGTTTTCGCGCATCACCTTGTTGAGGTGGGTGGCGATCACGCTCGGGCAGTCCACCACCTGGTAGCCGAGGCCCAGCGCGCGCGCCTTGTCGTCCGGGGCGATCCAGGTCACCGGCATGGCGTAGGCCGGATCGATGCCGGGGAGGCCATCGAGCTGGCCGTACACCTCGGGCGAGGGGATGGCCATCAGGCGGTCGGCGTAGACCTCGGCTTCGGCCAACGTTGCCCCGTTGATGGCGATGGCGTATTGCGAGGGCTTGAGACGCAGGTCGTCGCGCACCGTCACCGCCGGCAGCAGGATGCCCATGCTCTCGCTCAAGGTCTGGCGCACGCCCTTGACGCGCTTGCTGAGCGGCGCGCCCTGGGCTTTGTCGATCAGCCCGACCAGCTTGTAGCCCAGCGTCAGCGACAGCACCTCGACGTAGGGCAGGGCGTTCCATTCCAGCTCGATGTCGCCGTCGGCCAGTAGGGCCTGATGGACCTTGGCCGGGTCGGCCGTGGCCGGCGTGCTCGCGGCCGATTGGCGCAGGCGCCAGCCGACGAAGGCGAGCAGGGCGGCGAAGGCGAGGAAGGTCGGCCAGGGCATGCCGGGGATGATGGCCAGCACGAACATCATGCCGGCGGCGGACAGCAGCACCGTGGGCGAGGCCAAGAGTTGCGAGCCGACCTGCTCCTGCATGTCGCCCGAGTCGCTGACGCGGGTGACGATGATGGCGGCCGCGGAGGACAGCAAGAGCGCCGGGATCTGCGCCACCAGGCCGTCGCCGATGGTCATCAGCGCGTACTGGCGGAAGGCGTCGGCGAAGCCCATGTCGTGCATCAGCGCGCCGATCGCCACGCCGCCGAACAGGTTGATGATCAGGATCAGGATGCCGGCGATGGCGTCGCCGCGCACGAACTTGGAGGCGCCGTCCATGGCGCCGTAGAAGTCGGCCTCGGTGGCGATGTCGCGGCGGCGCTGCTGGGCGGCTTCCTGGTTGATCACGCCGGCGTTGAGGTCGGCGTCGATCGCCATCTGCTTGCCGGGCAGGGCGTCGAGCGTGAAGCGCGCCGAGACTTCGGAGATGCGCTCGGCGCCCTTGGTGACCACCACGAAGTTGATGATCATCAGGATCACGAACACCACCAGGCCGACCACGAAGTTGCCGCCGATCACCACGTGGCCGAAGGCCTCGATCACCCGGCCCGCCGCCGCCGTGCCCTGGTGGCCGTTGAGCAGCACCACGCGCGTCGAGGCGACGTTGAGCGTGAGGCGCATCAGCGTGGTGGCGAGGATGATGGTGGGGAACACCGAGAAATCCAGCGGGCGCTTGGCCGACACGCTGACCAGGATGACGATGATCGCCAGCACGATGTTGAAGGTGAACAGGGCGTCCAGCATCAACGGCGGCAAGGGCAGGATCACCATCGCCAGGATGGCGAGCAGGTAGAGCGGCGCGGCCACCTTGTGGCGGGCGATTTCGGCGAACAATCGGGACAGTGACTTCATGCTGGATTTCGGGGTTCGGCCAACTCGTGCGGGACGGGCAGCTCGGACGGCAATTCCGGCCGGCTATGCCGCGATCCCGCGCGGAACGCCTTCAGTTGCAGGACATAGGTCAGCACCTGCGCCACCGCCCGGTAGAGCGGGGCGGGAATCTGCTGGTTGACCTGGGTGGTGTGGTAGACGGCACGCGCCAGGGGCGGGATCGGCAAGACCTCCACCGCGTGCTCGGCCGCCACCTGGCGGATGTAGAGCGCCATCTCGTCGATGCCCTTGGCGATGATGAACGGCGCCTCGGCGCGGTCTTCGTCGTATTTGAGGGCCACCGCGTAGTGGCTCGGGTTGACGATCACCACGTCGGCGGTCGGCACCGACTTGCGCACGCCGCGCTGCGCCAGTTGCAGTTGCAGCTGGCGCACGCGCTGCTTGATCTCGGGGCGGCCCTCGGTGCTCTTGTACTCGTCCTTGATCTCCTGCTTGCTCATGCGCTGCTGGCGCAGGAACAGCAGGGTCTGCAGCGGCAGGTCGATCAGCGCGAAGGCGATGAACACCGCGGTCAGCGCCAGCAGCGCGTCCATCAGCAGGCTGGCGGCGCGGCTCAGCGCCTCGTCGAGCGGCACGCCCTGCAGCGCGAAGAAATCCTGCGCCGCGCCGCGGCTGACGTGGTACAGCACCGCGCCCAGCACCAGCGCCTTGACGATGGACTTGGCGATGTCGCTGGCGTGCTGCGGCGAGGCGATGCGGCCGAAGTGAGACAGCGGGTTGAGGCGGTCGAGGCGCGGCTGGAAGTGGCGGGTGGCGAATACCCAGCCGCCGGGGAAGAGCGACACCGTCGCCACCAGCAGCGGAATCACCGCGAGCGGCAGGATCATCTTGACGAGCAGCGTCAGCGTGCCGGAGAACAGCATCGACCAGGTGTTGCCCAAGGCGCCCTGGCCCGACAGCGTGGCGAACGACAGCGCGAACAGGCGGCGGAAGTCGTCGAGCCAGCCCGGCATCGACAGGAAGGCGAGCTTGAGCGCGACGAGCAGGCCGATGGCGCTCGCCATGTCGCGCGAGCGCGCCACCTGGCCCTGCTGGCGCGCCTGGCGCAGTTTGTGGGGAGTGGCCTTTTCGGTCTTGTCGCCGCCGCGCATCTCAGCCATGGCCGTGTCCCAGCATGCCGTCGAGCATCTGCAACAGCTGTCCGGAGAGGCGCAGGTACTGCTCCGGCACGAAGCGCACGATCAGCCCCAGGGTGCCGAGCCCGAACAGCGTCACCACCGGGAAGCCCAGCGAGAACAGGTTGAGGGCGGGGGCGACGCGGTTGATCAGGCCGAAGCCGATTTGCACCACGAAGGTGGCGAACACCGCCGGCAGCGCCAGCAGGATGGCCGCCGCCAGCACCCAGCCCACGCTGTTGGCCAGCGTCTGCAGCGACAGGGCGTCGATGCCGCTGCCGACCGGCCAGGCCTTGAAGCTGGTGTACACCACCTGGATCAGCACCAGGTGGCCGTCCACGGCGAAGAACACCATGGCGCCCAAGAGGTAGAGCAGGGTGGAGACGACGTCGGAGGAGTTGCCGTTGCCGGGGTCGTTCATCACCGCCATCGACAGCCCCATCTGCGACGACACCAGGAAGCCCAGCAGCGACAGCACCGCCATCACCAGCTGGAACGCCAGGCCGAAGATCAGGCCGATGATGGCCTGCTCGACGGCGACGGCGATGCCGTACAGCGAGAACGGGTCGATCGCCGGCATGCCGCGCAGCGCCGGCAGCGACGCCACCGCCAGCGCCAGCGCGGCACCGACGCGCACGCGCGCCGGCGTCATGCCCTCGCCGGTGAGCGGGGCGACGGCGAGGGCGGCGAGGAAGCGGCAGAACGGCCACCACAGGGCCGGCAGCAGCTGGATCAGGTCGGCGAACAGGCCGGTCATGGTGGAGTGACCGTCATCCCACCAGCGTGGCGGCGCGGTGGAACATGTCGACGCAGAAGTCCATCAAGAGGCCGGTCATCCAGTGGCCGGCGAGCGCGATGGTGCCCAGCGTGATCAACAGGCGCGGCAGGAAGGACAGCGTCTGCTCGTTGATCTGGGTGGCGGCCTGGATCAGGCTGACCACGACGCCGACGATCAGGCTGGGCAGCACCAGCAGCACCACCAGGGTGACTACTACGCGCAGGCTGTCGTTGACGAGGTCGACCGCGATATCGGGGGTGAGCATGTCAGTAGGCCTGGATCGAGGTGACGAGGGTGTTGACGGTGAGCGACCAGCCGTCCACCAGCACGAACATCAGGAGCTTGAGCGGCAGCGAGATCACCAGCGGCGAGAGCATCATCATGCCCATCGCCATCAGCACGCTGGACACCACCAGGTCGATCACCAGGAAGGGGATGAACAGCATGCAGCCGATCTGGAACGCGGTTTTCAGTTCGGACAGCACGAAGGCGGCGAGCTTGACGGCGAAGGCGTGGTCTTGCGGCTGCGCCACGTTCTCCTCGCCGGACAGCTTGGCCACCTGCGCCAGCGCCGCCTTGCTGGTCTGCGCCAGCATGAAGCGCGAGATCGGCTGCTGCGCCACGTCCAGCGCCTGCTGCATGGTGATCTTGTCCTGGTCGAACGGCAGCATCGCCTTGTTCCACACTTCCAGCCCGACCGGGCGCATGACCAGCATGGTCAGGATCAGCGCCACGCCGGTCACCAGGCGGTTGGGCAGGCCCTGCTGCAGCCCGAGCGCCTGCCTGAGCAGCGACAGCACGATCACGAAGCGGGTGAAGCTGGTCATCATCAGCATCAGCACGGGCAACAGCCCGAGCAGGGTCATGATGATGAGGATCTGGGTCTTGACCGTGAAGTCGACCGGGGTGCCGCCGGCGTTGGCGGATAGCAGCTTGAGCGCGTCGGCAGCCCAGGCCGGCGCCGTCGCCAGCAGCAGGGCGGCGCTCAGCGCGAGGCGCGGCAGGCGGTGTCGCGGGTGGATCATGGCGCCAGGGTGTCGAGGTCGAGGTCGTTGAGTTCGACCACGCGCAGGCCGTAGTTGTCGCCCGCCACCACCACTTCGGCGCGGCCGATCACCGAGCCGTTGACCTTGATGTCGAGCGGCTCGCCGGCCAGCTTGTCGAGCTCCAGCACCGAGCCTTGGCCGATGTTCACCAGGTCGGCCAGCGAGATGTCGGCGCTGCCGACTTCCAGCGTCAGCGTGACCGGAATCTTGCGCAGGAAGTGGCTCATGTCGCGTGCCGGGCGTGCCGGCGCCGCGCTGACGGGGGCGTGGTCCACTGGCGCGGCATCGATATCCTTCAGCATGCCGTCCAGGTCGAAATCGTCGTTCAGTTCCATTACTTACTCCGCATCGTCGAATGAGGTCAGGCACAGCTTGCCGTGGCTTTCGGCCACCGCGGCGGTGAATACCCGGGTGCGGCCGATGTAGACGTCGGCCTGCTGTTGCAGGCTGACCGGCAGCACCGAGCCGACCCGGAGGTCGAAGATTTCACCCAGCGTCAGGCGCTTTTCCATGAGGCGGACCGCCAGCCGGATGGACAGTTGTTCGGCAAACGGCCGCGCCAGCGCCTTGCCCGCGGTCTGGCCCGGCAGCGCCGCCTGCCGCGACAGCTGGCGCAGCACCTGGGCGAACACCGCCGCGTCCAGCGCCAGGCCGATCTGGCTCGTGCCGCCGCTGCCGGCTTCGCCCAGCGTCAGCTGCATGTGCCAGGCTGGCGTTTCGCCGGGGGGGAAGGGCAGGGTCTCCACCGCCGGGTCAGTCTTGTGCGTTGGCATGCCGCTCTTGGCCAGGCGCCACACCGCCTGCACCAGGCGCGCGGTGAGGCGCTCGCCCAGCATGCGCGCCAGGCGTCGTTCGGTTTCGGTTTCGCGCGGCGGCTGGGAGGCGGGCAACGCCGGGCTGGTGCGTCCGCCGTAGCGGTAGTCGAGGATGCGCAGCAGCAGCGGGCGCGCCACGTTGACGCCGATGCCGGCGCCGTCGAGGCGGTGCCAGGTGCGGCGCTCCGGGTCGAGGTCGGCCTGGCCGGCCTGCACGCCCTTGAACTGGAACTGGGCGCGGTAACGGGCGTTGAGCTCGTGTGCGACGAAGTCGGCCAGTTCCTGTTCCACCAGCCGCAGGAACACCGGCAGCAGATGGAAGGGGCGTCCCAGCGTGGTCGGGTCCAGCGCCGCTAAGCGGGCTCCGTCGGCGGGAGGAAGGATTCTGGACTTGGGCATGGCAGGTCTGTTCGGGTTGCGGGGCCGGCCTGCGGCGGGCGAGCCGCAGCGGGACAAATGATCGCGCATCTTACTGAATGGCCGTGGCACTGAGAGGTGAAAATTCACACAAGCGCTTGTGAAAATTCACGGCGCTTATCAGTAAGTAAAAGTTTAAACTGCCCGGAAATTTGCCAAGGATAGGCTGGGGAAGATACGGATTCGGCTCCGCCCGTTCCGGCCCTGCCAACGGCCCTGTACCGCAAGGAATTTCGCATGACTCCATCCCTGGGCGTGATGATCAACGCCGACCAGACGCAACTGCTCCGCGATATGTCGGGGCTGACCAAGGTGGCGGCCGCCGCCGAGCCGGCCGGACTTGACGCCGCGCCGGCGGCGTCGAGCTTTTCGCAGGCGATGCAGGGGGCGGTGCGCGAGGTCGACGCCCAGACCCGCGCCGCCAACGACAAGATGGCCGAGGTGGACAGCGGCAAGAGCGACGACCTGGTCGGGGCGATGATGCTGAGCCAGGAAGCCAGCCTGTCGTTCTCGATGCTGATGCAGATCCGTAACAAGGTAGTCGGCGCCGTCGACGACCTGATCAAGATGCCCATCTGAAGCGCAGGTCCGACGTGATAGCTCAACTCCGTTCCGGCCTGGCCTCGTGGCGCGGCCTCGCCGCCCGCCGCCCGGCCATGCCCGCCGCCGCCGTCCGTACCCTGTTGCCGCTGCTGGTGCTGGCCATCGGCCTGACGCTGGCGGTGACGTTCTGGCTGTGGCGCGACGATGCCCGCTACAAGCCGGTGTTCGGCGCCCAGGAAAAGGTGGTCGCCGCCGACATGATGGCGGTGCTCGACGCCGAGAAGATTCCCTACCGCATTCACCCGCAGACCGGCCAGGTGCTGGTGCCGGACGCCGATCTGGGTCGTGTGCGCATGGCGCTCGCCGCCAAGGGCGTGGTGGCGCAGCTGCCGGCCGGGCTGGAACTGTTGGACAAGAACGATCCGCTCGGCGTCAGCCAGTTCGTGCAGGACGTGCGTTTCCGCCGCGGCCTGGAGGGCGAACTGACCCAGAGCATCCTGGCGCTGGAGCCGGTGCAGGGCGCGCGCGTGCACCTGTCGCTGCCGCGCTCCTCGTCCTTCGTCACGGCGGGCGAGGACAAGGGCTCGGCCTCGGTGGTGGTGACGCTGAAGCCGGGGCGACAGCTCTCCAACGAGCAGATCGCCGCCGTGGTCAACCTGGTGGCAGGTAGCGTGTCGAGCCTGAACCCGGCCAAGGTGACGCTGGTGGACCAGGCCGGCAACCTGCTGTCGTCGCGCATCGAGTTGGCCGAAGGCGGCCAGCCCGCCGCCGAGAGCGACGCCGCCAAGCGTTACCGCGAGGAGGCGCTGGAGAACGTGCGCGCGCTGCTGACCCCGGTGGTCGGCGCCGACAACTTCAAGGTCAGCATCACCGCCGAGGTGGACAACGACCGCGTCGAGGAGACGCGCGAGAAGTACGGCGAGGCGCCCAAGATCACCAACGAGGCGTCGCGCGAGGAAAAATCCAACGACAAGCTGGCGCTGGGCATTCCCGGTTCGCTCAGCAACCGTCCGATCAATACCGATTCCTCGGCGCCGGCGCAGGAGAGCGTCGGCGGCAACAGCAAGAACGCTGTGACGCGCCAGTACGCCTACGACCGCAGCATCATGCAGATCAAGCATGCGCGCGGTCGGCTGGCACGGCTGTCGGTGGCGGTGGTGCTGAACCAGGCCGCCGCGCCGGCCAAGGGCGGCTGGCAGGCGGAGCAGCTCGCCAACGTCGACAAGGTGCTGCGCAACGGCCTGGGTATCAAGGCCGAGCGCGGCGATGCGCTGGCGGTGACGGCGATGAACTTCCCCGGCCAGGTGGCACTGGAGCCGTGGTGGCAGCAGCGCGACACCCTGCTCGACGGCGCCAGCTGGCTGGCCTACGGCATGGCGGCCCTGCTGGGCTACCTGCTGATCGCGCGTCCGCTGTTGAAGATCCTGCGCCAGTGGGCGAGCCGGCCGGCCGCCGCCGGGGCGCTGGTGCCGCTGGCGACCGATGGCCAACCGGAACCGCTGCTGCTGGAGCCGGACGAGCAGCCGGCCGGCACCGTGCCGCAGGGCCGTCCGCTGGCGTTGCCGGAGGGGCAGCCCACCGGCGCGAGCCCGGTGATGCCGCTGCTGGAGAACTACGATTTGCCGCCGGCGGGTTCGTCGGTGGACGTGCTGGTCGACCATCTCAAGGGTCTGGCCGCCAAGGAACCGGAGCGTGTGGCCGAGGTGGTGAAACAGTGGGTGCAGAAAGATGGAAGAAACCAGTAAGCCCGGCGCGAGCGCCGCTTCGGCCAACCTGCCGGCCGATCCCGCCGCGATGACCCCGGTGCAGCAGGCTGCCATCCTGCTGTTGTGCATGGGCGAGGAGCCGGCCGCCGGCGTGCTGCGCTGTCTGTCGCGCGAGGAGCTGCTGGCGGTCACCCAGGAGATGTCGGGCCTGAGCGGCATCAAGGTGGACGCGGTCAAGGGCGCGATCCAGAAATTCTTCGACGAATACCGCGAGCAGAGCGGGGTGCACGGCGCCAGCCGCTCCTTCCTCAAGCGCTCGCTCGACCTGGCGCTGGGCAGCGACATCGCCAACAGCGTACTCGACAACATCTACGGCGACGCCATCCGTCCCAAGATGGCGCGCCTGCAGTGGGTCTCGCCGCAGTGGCTGGCGGACCGCATCGCCAGCGAGCACGTGCGCATGCAGGCGGTGTTCCTCGCCTTCCTGCCGCCGGCGCTGGCGGGCCAGGTGGTGGAGGTGCTGCCGGAAGAAAACCGCGACCGCGTGCTGGTCAACATCGCCCGTCTCAAGGACGTCGACCGCGACCTCCTGCTCGAGTTGGAGGAGCTGGTCAACCGCTGCCTGGAAAGCCTGCACACGCAGAGCACGGCGGTGGAAGGCATGCAGCAGACCGCCGACATCATCAACCGCCTGCCGGGCGACCGCGCCCGCATGATCGAACTCTTGCGCGCGCACGACCCGGACATCGTCGGCGAGATCGAGGCGCGCATGTACGACTTCTTCGTGCTGTCGCGCCAGACCGAGACGGTGCTGATGCGCATCGCCGAGGAGGTGGCGCTGGAGCAGTGGGCGATCGCGCTCAAGGGCGCCGAGCCGGCGGTGCGCGAGGCTATCGTGCAGACCATGCCGCGCCGCCAGGCGCAGAGCTTCGAGGACATGATGCGCCGCTCCGGCCCGGTGCCGAAAAGCCGCGTCGAAGAGGTGCGGCGCGAGATCATGGCGCAGGTCAAGGCGCTGGCCGACGCCGGCGAGATCGACCTGCAGCTGTTCCCCGAGGAAGTGGTCGAGTGAAGCACTGGCGCCCGTTCCGTTTCCCGCCGTTGCTCCAGGTGCCGGCCGCCGCGCCCGGCCCGCACGGTGACGATGCCGTGCAGCTGCAGGCCTCGGTCGCCGACGGTTTCCGCCAGGGCATGGACGCCGGTTACCGCGAGGGCGTGGCCGCCGGCGAGCAGGCCGGGCGCGACGCCGGCCTGGCCCAAGGGTTGGCCGAAGGCCGCGCGCAGGGCTTCGAGGCGGCGCGGCGCGAGGTGCTGGCGCAGTTCGACGGCCTGGCCGCCCCGCTCGCCGCGGCGGCCGAGGCGATGCGCCGCACCTGCGAGGACTACCAGGGCGCGCTGCGCGAGGACGTGGTCGAGCTGGTGGCCAAGGTGGCGCGCCAGGTGATCCGCTGCGAGCTGACGCTGAAGCCGGCGCAGATCCTGGACCTGGTCGAGGAGACGCTGGCCGCGCTGCCGCCGGTGAGCGGCGAGGTGGAGGTGCTGCTCAACGCCGAGGAGTGCGCACGCATCCGCGAGCTGGCGCCGGAGCGCGCCGCGCGCTGGCGCCTGGTGCCGGACGCCAAGCTGGCCGCCGGCGAGTGCCGCGTGCGCACCGCCGAGAGCGAGGCCGACGCCGGCTGCCAGCAGCGCCTGGAAGCCTGTCTCGACAAGGTGCGCGAGCAGATGGGCGCGGCAGCGCCGCTGACTGCGCCCGGCGGCACGGCCGGGACCGGCGCCGTGGCGGAGGTCTGAGCATGCTGCGCGCCGCGCTGGAAAAGCTGGAACTCGACGACGTGCCGGTGGCGACCGTCACCGGCCGCCTGGTCGGGGCCTCGGGCCTGCTCTTGGAGAGCGTCGGCTGCCCGCTCGAGACCGGCCAGCGCTGCCTGATCGAAACCGCCGCCGGCGAGTGGCTGCAGGCGCAGGTGGTCGGCTTCAAGCGCGAGGTGTCCTACCTCATGCCGTTCAAGAAGCCGGTCGGGCTGACCACCGGCGCGCGCGTGCAGCCGGCGCCGGATGCCGCCGGGCTGTTCATCGGCCCGTCCTGGCTCGGGCGCATCGTCAACGGCCTGGGCGAGCCGCTCGACGGCCTGGGCCGCCTCGGCGGCGAGCATCCGCTGGCGGCGCATCCGCCGCGTATCAATCCCCTGAAAAAGCGCCCGGTCGACGCCCCGCTCGACGTCGGCGTGCGCGCCATCAACGGCCTGTTGACGCTGGGGCGCGGCCAGCGCGTCGGCCTGTTCGCCGGCAGCGGTGTCGGCAAGAGTGTGCTGCTCGGCATGATCACCCGCCACACCGAGGCCGACGTGGTGGTGGTCGGCCTGATCGGCGAACGCGGCCGCGAGGTGCGCGAGTTCGTCGAGCACGCGCTGGGCGCCGAGGGCCTGGCCAAGGCGGTGCTGGTGGTGGCGCCGGCCGACGAGTCACCGCTGATGCGGCTCAAGGCCACCGAACTCACCCACACCATCGCCGCGCATTTCCGCGACCAGGGGCGCCACGTGCTGCTGCTGGTCGACTCGCTCACGCGCTACGCCATGGCGCAGCGCGAGGTGGCGCTGGCGCTGGGCGAGCCCCCCGCCACGCGCGGCTACCCGCCGTCGGTGTTCGGCCTGCTGCCGACGTTGGCCGAAAGCGCCGGCAACGGCGAGGGCGAGGGCAGCATGAGCGCCATCTACACCGTGCTGGCCGAAGGCGACGATCAGCAGGACCCGGTGGTCGACACCGCGCGCGCCATCCTCGACGGCCACATCGTGCTGTCGCGCGGGCTGGCCGAGCGCGGCCACTACCCCGCCATCGATATTTCCGCCTCGGTCAGCCGCTGCATGGGGTTGGTGGCCGGAGCGAGCCAGCGCGAGGCGGCGCGCACCCTGCGCGGGCTGTGGGCGCGCTACCAGGAAGTGCGCGCGTTGATCCCGCTGGGCGGCTATGTGCCCGGCGCCGACGCCGAGACCGACCGCGCGGTGCAGCGGATGCCGCTCATCGAACGTTTCCTGTGCCAGGACGCCGCCGTCGCGGCGCCCTACGGTGCGTCCCTGCAGCAACTCGAGGAATTGTCCGCATCATGAAACAGCAAGAAGCCCTGCATCGCCTGCAGCTGATGGTGCGGCTGCGCGACCACGACGTGCAACGCCTGGAAACCGAACTGGTCGCCAAGCGCCGCCTGCAGGAACGCTACCGCCGCAACATCGAGCGCATGGGCGAACTGTGCGGCCAGAGCGGGGCCAGCGCGGCCACCGCCTCGCCGGCGCTGGCGCTCAACTGCGCCGGCTACAAGGGCGCGCTGCTGCAGCTGATGGCCTCGCAGCAGCAGGATCTGAATCTGGCCGAAGCCGATGCCGCGGTGAGCCAGCACGCGCTGGCGACGGCCACGCTGCGGCGCGAAGCGCTGGCGCAGGTGCGCGACGACGCCGCCGCGCAGCTCGCCGGCGAGCGGGCCCGGCGCGAGCAGAAGCACAGCGACGACTTCGCCGGCCAGAACTGGTGGCGCGGCCGCGGCACGGTGTGATTATTCACGCCGCCTGAAGGAAACCGCCGTTCCGGTCGCCTTGGACAGATATTGAGACCGGATAAGGAGCACACCATGGCCGACATCAACCCGACGCAGATGGCCACGCAGCTGGCCAACCTGTACGTGCAGCAGGCGCAGCAGCGCCTGTCCACGCAGAACAGCAGCGCCAAGGCGCGCAGCGATGGCCTGAGCAAGCTGCAGAGCGCGTTGCAGGACTTCCGCTCGGCGCTGAGCACGCTGTCGGCCAAGAAGAGCATGGTGGCGATGAGCGCCAGCTTCAGCCAGAGCAACGCCGGCACCGTCAGCGCCAGCGGCACGGCCCAGGCCGGCAGCTACTCGCTGTTCGTCGAGCAGCTGGCGAGCGCGCAGCAGTTGGCGTATGACGGCGTATCCGGCGCCAGCGGCGGCACCCTCACCGTCAGCCTCGGCGGCAACCCCTTCAGCGTCGATCTCGCCAGCGCCGACCGCGACGGCGACCACAATCTCACCACCAGCGAAATCGCCCTGGCCATCAACCAGGCCGCGGGCAACGCCGGCAAGGTCAACGCCATGGTGCTGACCGCCAACGGCATCTCGCGCCTGGTGCTGACCTCGGGCAAGACCGGTACCGCCAACACCATCGGCGTCGACGCCAGCCAGGTCAGCGATCCCGCCCTGCAGGCCGCCTTCGCGGCTTCGTCGCAACTGAGCCCGGCGCAGGATGCCAAGGTCTGGCTGGGCGGGCAGGGCAGCGGGGTGCTGATGAAGCAGGCCTCCAACACCTTCACGTCCATCGACGGCGTCACCATGACCTTCGGCGCCCCGAGCGTCGGCCAGTCGCTGACGCTGGACGTGGCGCGCAGCGACAGCGACACCGGCGGCAACGTGCAGAACTTCGTCGACGCCTACAACACGCTGCTCAAGTCGCTGGGCAGCCTGACCGCCGCCGGGGGCGCAGACAAGGGCCAGAAGGCCGGGCCGTTCGCCACCGACGCCGGGGTGCGCTCGCTGCGCGACCATCTCAACACCCTGATCCGCCAGAGCTTCGGCGGTGTGCGCCTGTCCGACCTGGGCATCACCGCCGCGCGCGACGGCACGCTGTCACTCGATCGCAGCAAGCTCGACAAGTTGTTGGCCAACCAGCCCACCGTGCTCGACGGCTTCTTCAACGGCAGCAACGCCGACGGCCTGCTCGCCCAGGCCGGAAGCTATCTCGACAAGTGGCTCAACGCCAGCAGCGGCCTGATCACGCAGCGCAAGGACAGCGCGCAGCGCATGCAGAACGACCTCGACGCGCAGCAGACGCGCATCGATAACCAGTACGACCAGGCCTACAAGCGCTACCTGGCGCAGTTCACCCAGCTGCAGACCATGCAGGCGCAGATGAGTCAGACCCTGGATTCACTCAACAGCTACTTCAGCAGTAACCCGTAACCGACGACAGGAAGCTACCTTGGATTACGAAGCCTACCGCAGTTACCACTCGGTCAACCTGGAAGCGCAGACCGCCACCGCCTCGCCGGTGCAGCTGGTGCTGGTGCTGTTCGACGGCCTGCTGGAAGAGCTGGCGCGCGCCCGCGGCCACCTGGAGGGGCAGCGTTTCGAGCAGAAGGGCGACAGCATCACCAAGTGCATCAACATCCTCAACGGCCTCTCCAGCGCGCTGGATTTCGAGTCGGGCGGCGAGGTGGTGACCGACCTGGCGCGGCTCTACGACTACTGCGCCTTCCGCCTCTACCACGCCAGCGTGGAGCTCGACGTGGCGGCGCTGGACGAGGTCGTCAGCCTGCTGGGCACGCTCAAGGGCGGCTGGATGGGAGTGCGCGATCAGCATGAAGCCGCTTGAGTTGGAGCAACTGGAACAGGCCCTGCGCGTAGCCCTGGCGGCGCAGGACTGGGAGCGGCTGACGGCGCTGGACGCGCGGCTGTCGGCGTGGCTGGCCGCTGCGCCGGCGGCCATCGAGCGCGCCCGCCTCGAGCGCCTGGGCGTGCTTTACCGTGAAATCCTGGCGGCCGGCAGGGCGGCCGGCGCCGAGCTGGAACAGCGCTTGGCTCTGCTGAGCCGGGAACGCGAAGGCCAGCTCGCCTACGCCCAGGCCCGGCAATGGGAGGGCGCATGACGACCTTGCCCACCCTGTCCACCGTCCCGGTACCGGAAACCCGTTCCGCCGAACCCGTCGGCGTCGCGGCGGTGGCGCCGGCCTCGACTCCCGCCGCGTCCCCCGACGCCGCTGCGCCGGTCGACTTCGCCGCGGCGCTGCTGGCGGCGGTGCTGCCGGTGCCCAGCCCGGCATCGCCGGCGCTGGGCGCAGCATCCCCTGCGGCGACCACCGATGCCGGGCCGGACGGCGAGCACCATCACAGCGAGCAGGAGCAGACGGCCACGGCGTTGCCGGCCGTGCCGGTCACGCCCTTGTCGCTGGTGCTGCCGCCGTTCCCGCTCACCGCGCCGTTGCCTTCGGCCAACCTTTCCGCGTTGCCGGGCCTGGCCGGCGTGGCGGCAGGCAGCGTGCCGGCCTCGGCGCGCGACAGCCTGGCCCCCGCCGCTACCACCGTTCCCGCGCTGCTGGCCGACGGCCAATCCCCGGTCGCTGCCGGGCTCCCGCTGGGGATGACGGTGCCGGACGGCAGTACGCTGGCGCAGGCCGGCAGCCCGGCGCCGAGCCCGCTACCGGGCTGGTTCGTCCATGCCCAGGGCGTCGAGCCGCGCGCGGCCTTGCCGGAATGGGCACCGGTGGCGCTGCCGGCCGACCAGCCGGCGCGCTGGGGCGAGTCGCTGCGCGCCGCGCTGGGCGAGCGCCTGGCGGTGCAAAGCACGCACGGCATGGACCGCGCGCTGATCCGCCTCGACCCGCCCGCATTCGGTTCGCTGGAAATCGCCATCCGCCATGAGGCCGGCGCCCTGACGGTGCAGCTGGTGGCCTCGCACGGCGAGGTAGTGCGCCAGCTGCAGGCGATCGGCGACGCGCTGCGCCAGGACCTGTCGGCACGGCAGTACACCCAGGTGGCGGTGGAGGTGCGCGAAGGCGCGCCCGGTGGCGGCCAAGGCCAAGGTCAGAGCCAGAGTCGTTCCGGCCGCGAGGGCCAGCAGAACGAGCGGGCGCCGGGGCGCGCCCTGGCCGAGGCCGGCGGCGATGGCTCCGCACCGTTTGCGCTGGCGTAGGGCTGAGGCAGAGAAAGGACAGATCGGATGAATACGAAAACGATAATGGGTGCGGTGCTGGGGATGGTGCTGGCCGTGGCGCTTGGTGCCGGCGGCGTCTACTGGTGGCTGGGGCAGGGCAAGGCAGCCGCCGCGCCGGCCTCCAGCGAGAAGGCTGAGCCGAGCCGCTACGTCAGCCTGGACAAGGTGATCGTCATGCTGCGCAGCGAGGCGGGCGACTCCGAACTGCACTACATGGCGCTCGACCTGGTGTTCCGCACCGGCGAGACGCACGAAAAGGAGCTCAAGGAGCAGCTGCCCTTCCTCAAGACCGTGGCGGTGCGCGCGCTGTCGCCGCTCGCGCTGGCGCGCGCCTCCGGCATGACCATCGACGACTACCAGAAGCTGCTGGGCAAGGCCTACCGCGCCAGCTACGGTGCCGAACATGGCGCCCAGCCGTTCAGCGAAGTCATGGTCGGCAAGCTGATCATCGAGTAAGCGCATCATGTACGCCGACTACGCCACCCCCGACGCGCCGGCCGAACTCGAGGCGCGGTGCCTGCGCGACTTCGCCCCGCTGGTGAAGCGGGTGGCGCGCCAGCTCAACTCGCAAGCCAACGGCGTGATCGAGCGCGAGGACATGGAGCAGATCGGCCTGATGGCGCTGCTCGAGGCGCTGCGCCGTTACGGCGAACCGGACCCGCGCTTTGCCGGCTACGCCGTGCTGCGCGTGCGCGGCGCCATCCTCGACGAGCTGCGCCGCCTCGACTGGCGGCCGCGCGCGCTGCGCCAGGACGCGCACCGCCTGCGCGACGGTCTGCGCGAGCTGACGCGGCGCCTCGGGCGCGAGCCCAGCGAGGCGGAAGCAGTCGCGCACTTGGGGCTCAGCGCCGAGGAGTACCGTGAGCTGCTGGTGGCGGAAAACGCCGAGGCCATGGCCAGCTTCGACGAACTGGTCGCCGCCGGCGTCGAGCCGGTCGACGACAACACCCCCGAGGCCAGCGTGCTGCAGCGGCGCACCCTGGCGGCGGCGCTCACCGCACTGGACGAGCGCGAACAGCGCGTGATCCAGCTCTACTACGAATTCGAACTCAGCCTCAAGGAGATCGCCGCCGTGCTCGACCTGACCGAAGCGCGGGTGTGCCAGATCAACAAGAGTGCCCTCAAGAAAATGAAGGTCCGGCTCGACGCCGCCTGAACTCCCTGGAAAGGCAACTATGCAGCAACTACTCGGCATCGGCATCGTTCTCGGATGCGTCTTCGGCGGCTTCATGCTGGGCGGAGGCTCGTTCCACGTCATCTGGCAACCGGTGGAACTGCTCATCATCTGCGGCGCCGCGATCGGCGCCATCGTGCTGGGCAACCCCAAGCACGTGCTGCTGGAAATGGGCGGCCAGATCAAGCGCGTGGTGCTGCGCAAGAAGCACGGCGCCGAATTCCAGCGCCAGCTGCTGCTGTTGATGTACGAACTTCTGATCACCGCGAGCCAGGGCCTGAAGGCGCTCGACGAACACGTCGAGGCGCCGCGCCAGAGCCCGCTGTTCAACCGTTACCCGCTGGTGCTGCAGCAGCCCAAGCTGCTGGCCTTCATCGTCGATAATTTCCGCCTGATGGCGATGGGCAAGATCAGCGCGCACGAACTGGAAGGCGTGCTCGACCAGGAAATCGACGCCATCCACGAGGAGCTCAACCAGCCCTCCAAGTCGCTGCACAAGATCGGCGAGGCGATGCCGGGCTTCGGCATCCTGGCCGCGGTGCTGGGCATCGTCATGACCATGAACAGCGTCGGCAACGGCGCCACCACCGGCGAGATCGCCGAGAAGGTCGGCGCCGCCATGGTCGGCACCTTCATCGGCATCTTCTTCTGCTACGGCGTGCTCGATCCGCTCAGCAACGTGATGCACCAGCAGGTCAAGGAGGAGCTGTCCAACTTCGAATCGGTCAAGGTGGTGATCACCACGCACGCCTCCGGCAAGCCCCCGCTGTTGGCGATCGACGCCGGGCGCCGCCTGGTCCAGCTCAACACCAAGCCGAGCTTTTCGCAGCTGGAAAGCTGGATCAACGCGCTGCAAGGCGCGTGAGGTAGCGCACCGTGAGCCTGGACAAGAAAAAGGACGGCAACGCCGCCGTCATCAAGAAAGTGTCGCGGCGCCACGACGATGGCGGCCACAGCGGGGCGTGGAAGGTGGCCTTCGCCGACTTCGTGCTGGCCCTGATGTGCCTGTTCCTGGTGATGTGGCTGCTCGCCTCGCGTGAGCAGGAGACCATGGCGCAGCTCTTGCGCAACGGCGGCGGCAGTCCGCTGGCGGAGGGCACCCAGTCGCGCATCGAGCACCAGGGCACGCCGCACGGCAGCCTGATCCCACGCGAACTGGTGCCCGGCCAGCAGGCCACCGAGTCACGCCCCAATTCGCAGGTCAAGAGCAGCGGCCAGCCCTCCGCGCTGGACGACGGCAACGGACCCAAGCTGCGCCACCGCTACGACAGTGCCGCCGATCTGCAGAAGCTGGCCAAGATGATGTCGGACCTGTCGGTCGAGGCCGGGCTCGCCGGCAACATCCAGACCGTGATCACCCCCTACGGCCTGCGCGTGATGCTGCACGACACCGACAAACAGGGCATGTTCGAGCGTGGCAGCGCGGTGATCAACGAGCGCTTCAAGCACCTGCTGCAGAAGATGGGGCAGATGTTCGCCCACATCGACAACCAGCTGTTGCTGGTGGGCCATACCGACTCGCTGCAGTACAAGGGGCAGGACTACGCCGCCTTCTCCAACTGGAGCCTGTCCAGCAACCGTGCCATGGCGGCGCGCATGCAGTTGCTGCTGGGGGGGATGGCCAGCAACGGCATCCTGCAGGTGGTCGGCATGGCCGACCGTGCTCCGCTCGATCCGCGTCATCCGGACGCCGCGCTCAACCGCCGTATCGAACTCCTGGTGCTGACCTCCGGCCAGGCGCAGACGGTGGCGGCGATGTTCGGCATGCCCGGGGAGGGCAGCCAGCCCGCCGCCGGCGCCGAGAAACCCTCCGCAGCCGAACTGGCCGCGCTCAAGCAGCAACTGCGTCTCGTTCCTTAGAGCCTGTTCAAGGTCGTTTTTCGACTGCGCAGGCCCTTCGGGGCCGGGTGCAGCCGGCGCATTGCCTCGTCGTTCGTCCCTGGCCGTGAATGACACTGTGGCGGGACTCTCTTCTCGCGCTGCATCCAGCAGTACTCGGCCGCCGCCGCAAAAAGACCTTGAACAGGTTCTTCGCCCCGCCTTACCTCAAGCCCCGCCTTACCTCCGCCACAGAGCCCGGACAAAAATCCGGGCTGTTGATTATCCAGATCAAGAAAAGTTCACTAATTGCTTTGCAAAACTTTACAATAAGGCCGTTATTAATAACAATGGCGCCGTTAATCGATTTGGCATGGCCTGGAAAACTAAAAAATGCCAATAACCGTCCGTTCCACAACGGTCATTCCATGCCGCGCCACGCGGTGGTGTTTGTTTAAATAGCTCGTGCACATATAAATAAATGAAAAAGCAAGATATCAAACAGCTCCTGCTCGCGACCGATTTTTTCGGTAGCCTCAACGATTTCGCTCTCGACGAATTGATCGACCTCGCCGTTCCACTGAACTTGCGCAAGGGCGACCCGCTGTTCCTGGAGGGGGGAAACAGCGCCGCGATTTACCTGCTGATCGGCGGGCGCATCGAGTCCTTCGTCTCGGACGGACAGGGCAAGAAGTTCGTGTTCATGTTCAACCAACCGGGCGAACTGCTGGGCGAGGTCACCTACCTGGACGGCGGGCCGTGCGCCTGGAGCGCCGTGGCCGAGCGCGACTGCCAGCTCTTGATGTTCCGGCGCGCCGACCTGGTCAGCGTGTTCGGCGTGGCCGACGGTCTGCCCTGCGAGACCATCCGCAGCAAGATCCTGCTGCGCCTGGCCGGCATGGTGCGACGCATCTCGACCTCGGCCAAGAACCTGGCGCTGCTCGACGTCTACGGCCGCATCCGCATCCTGTTCAACGAACTGCTGGTCGAAGAAGATGGTGTGATCATGCTGGACAAGCCGCTCACCCAGCAGGAAATCGCCGATCAGATCGGCTCCTCGCGCGAGATGGTGGCGCGCATCCTCAAAGAACTGGTCTACGGCCACTACATCCGCATGGAAAACCGCCGCATTGTGCTCTTGAAGATGCTGCCGGAGAATTTTTAAGTTTTTCCGGAAGGCGGTCGTCTTGTCTCTATAAGACAGACGAATTGCATTGACGAGGCTCACCATGCGCATCACTCCCCAACGCCCTGAACGTCGCGACGTCGCTCCGGCCGAGCGCCCGGCAACGTCTCCGGCCACACCTGCCGTCCGCCCTGCAGCGGTAGCCGAGGCGAGCGGGGCGGCGCTGCTGGAGCCGGCACAGGCCGCCCTGCGCGAGCAGCCCGAGATCGACCTCGAGCGCGTCGCCGCGGTCAAGGCGGCGCTGGCGCGTGGCGAAGCCCCGTTCGACCCGGAGCGGCTGGCGGCGCTGATCGACCGTTATCACGGCGGGCGCGGATGAGCCGCGAAGCCCGTTTCCGCCAGCTGCTGGGCGACATGCGCCTCGATCTGGCCGATTACCAGCAGCTGGAACAGCTGCTGGAGCAGCAGTTCAAGGGCGCGCTGGGCCATGACGCGGCGACGCTGGCCGAGACCGGCGAGCGGATCGTGACGCTGGTCGGCCGGCTCGACGGGCGCCGTCTCGTCCGGCGCGAACTGGCGGCGCAGTTGCTCGGACGGCCGCGGCGCCTGTCGGTCGAGGAGGTGCTGGCGCAGCTGCCCGCCGCTCCGCGTCAGGCCAGCGAATCGCTGTGGGCGACGCTGTGCGGGCGGGTGACACATTGCAAGACGCTGAACGAGCGCAACGGCCGGCTGCTGATGGCGCAGCACGACAACTTGGAGCGTGTGCTGTTCGGCGAGAAGGATATCTATGTTCCGCTCTGATTCCACCTTGGGTTCGCCCGCCTTCGACGCCGCCTGGCGCGCCGTGGCACTGCCGTTGCCGACGGCGGGCGAAGGCGGGGGTTTCTCCGCGCTGTACCGCCAGACCCGGCAGGAGGTGGTCGATTCGATCGAGAAGGGTTTCGGCGCGAGCGAGATGACGCTGTCGCCGGAAGGCGCCTGGGCGCGTCAGCGCGGTGCCGAAGCGCTGGCGGCCACGGTGGGTGGCGACGACGCCAGTACGCAGGGCACGGCGCAGCAGGCATTCCTGAGCCAGGTTGAGCCGTACGCGCGCGAGGCCGGGGCGCGGCTGGGGGTGGCGCCGGATCTGATCGCCGCGCATGCCGCGCTGGAGTCCGGCTGGGGCAAGCGCCCGCTGACGCAGGCCGACGGCAGCAACAGCCACAACCTGTTCGGCATCAAGGCCGGGGCCGGCTGGCAGGGCGAAGTCGCCGCCGCGCTCACCACCGAGCACGAAGCGGGCGCCGACGTGAAGCGCAGCGAGCGCTTCCGTGTCTACCCGGATATGCGCGGCGCCTTTGCCGATTACACCCAGCTCTTGGCCGGCAATCCGCGCTTCCGCAGCGTGCTCGGCGTGGGTAACGACGCGACCGCATTCGCCCAGGCCTTGGCCAAGGGCGGCTACGCCACCGACCCGGACTACGCCGGCAAGCTGACGCGGGTAGTAGCGTCGATCCGGGCGGGTAGCTGAGAACCCATTTACGATCCTGCTGCGCACCCCTGATCAGGGCTCATGCGCTCTGCGTGCCAATCTATCGCTGAGCCAATCGAAAGATTGGCACGCAGAGATTGGCCCAGCGATGGGAAATCCTCATGGACTCCAGTCCATTCCGGTTTCTGTGCTGCTCTTTACCCCGCTGAGGGGCGCTCGCGACGGATCGTAAGCGGGTTCTGCGACCGGACTACAATGCAAAAGCCCCCATCTTAGGATGGGGCTTGTGTTTGTCTAGGGCAGGGCTCTCACTCCGGCTCCACGCGCCCCGCCTCGGTGACGCGGGCGCGCAGGGTCTTGCCGCTGCCGACGTTGCGCACGCGGATGACGTCGTTGCGGTGCCCGCTTTCCAGCGCCTCGCCCGGCACCGTCACCACGATCGCCTCCTTGCTCGCCACGATCTCCACCGCTTCGCCGCGCCGCACCAGCACGGCGGCCTCCAACAGCTTCCTGCGCAGCGGCTGGCCGCGTCGCAGCGCGCTGCGGCTGCTCAAGCCGACCGCCTCGGCCGGGCTGCGCAGACCCGCTTCCAGTTCGGAGACCGGGCGCTGCGCCCATTCCACGTCGTCGGCGCCGAGCACCTTGCCGGCGTCGAGGTCGTGCGCCGCCACCAGCTGACGCGCATCGAGTTCGGCACGCACGGTGTAGACCGTGCTCCAGCCCTGCGGCTCCGGGCAGCGCACGGTAAAACGCAGGCGCGACAGCGAGGCCGTGTCGAATGCTTCGACCTCCAGCGGCTGGCGGCAGGCCGGCAGGGCCGCCGCCTCGCGCGACGGAATCGGCGTCAGGCGCGGCCGAGCCTGCTCCAGCCCGACCCGGGCCGCGGCGTCGTCGAGCCAGCGCCGGGCGTGGGCCAGCACCGCGTTGTCGAGTTCGCGCGCGGTCGGGCTGGCGACTGCGGCGGCGGGTAGCGACAGGGGCAGCAGGGTCAACAACAGTAGGGTAGGGCGGAGGGCTGTGAATATTGCCATTTGCTCGGGCTTGGTAATTATTACATGTACGTAGGGATGGCCAGTTATTAGTATCGCCTTTCAAGTAAGGCGGCTATTAGCATAGCTCTGTTTTTCAATGGTATTGAACCGAATCGGGCGTGGCAATGGGCATACATTTCGACAAGGCGCTGGATATCCACCCGGAAGCGCTCAAGCTGCGGGCGGAGCGCACCAAGGTCCTGGCATCCAACATCGCCAACGAAACCACGCCGGGCTACCAGGCGCGCGACGTCGATTTCCGTTCGGCGCTGGCCGCCGCCGCCGATGAAGCCGACTTTCCGCTCGATGATTCGTCCGGCGAACTGCTCTACCGCGTTCCCAACCACCCGTCGCGCGACGGCAATACCGTCGAGCTCGGCGTCGAGCAAGCCGAGTTCTCGCAGAACGTCTCCGAATTTCAGACCAGCCTGACCTTCCTCAACATGCAGTACAAGGGCCTGGCCAAAGTCATCGCAGGGTAATCCACCATGGCATTCAGGGATATTTCCCGCATCGCCGGTTCGGCCATGACGGCCCAGACCGTGCGTCTCAACACCGTCGCCAGCAACCTCGCCAACGCCGAATCGGCTTCCGGCTCGGAGGGGGCGGCGTTTCGCGCGCGCAAGCCGGTGTTCGCCACCGTGTACCGGGGCGCGGACAACGACGGCGCCTGGCAGGGCGCCAGCGTGCAGGTGCTCGACGTGGTCAAGAGCGACAGCCCGCTGCGCAAGGTACACGAGCCGTCCAACCCGCTGGCCAACGCCGACGGCAACGTGTTCTACCCCAACGTCAATCCGGTCGAGGAGATGACCGACATGATGTCCGCCTCGCGCGCCTTCCAGACCAACGTGGAAGTGCTGGCGCGGGTGAAAACCATGCAGCAGGACCTGCTCAAACTGGGAGAAGGCTGATGACCGTCAGCAATTCGCTGTTGAACGACAGTACCGCATCGAGCCAGGGCGCGACCCCGGTCGCCAGCAACGGCCAGTCGCAGACCAGTGGCTCGGACATGTTCATGACGCTCTTGATGGCTCAGATCAAGAACCAGAACCCGCTCGACCCGGCCGACCCGTCGCAGTTCGTCAACCAGCTGGTGCAGATGAACCAGATGCAGACCTCGCTCGGCATGCTGTCGCAACTGAAAGACAACGCGATGCTGCTGCGCGAGCTGCAGGGGCTGGGTCTGGGCAACCAGGTCGGCAACCGCGTGCTGGTGCAGAGCAACACCGTGCAGCTCGACGGCGCGCCGCTCGCCGGCCGCCTCACCCTGTCCGGTGCGGAAAACCAGGTCACGCTGCAACTCACCGGCGCCGACGGCAAGCTGCACCAGATCGATCTGGGCGCCCAGCCGGCGGGCGAGGTCGCGTTCAGCGTCAACCCGGCCGACTACGGTCTTGCCGCCGGCAGCTACGCGCTGTCGGCGACCACCGCCTCGCGCGCCACGCCGATGCTGGAACTGGCCGCCGTGGTCCAGGGCGTGCGCCTGCCGGTGCAGGGCGGCGAGCCCATGCTCACCCTTTCCGGGCTGGGGGATGTCCCGGCCTCTTCGGTTTCCCGCCTGCTGGGGAACACCTCGTCCAGCGCATCGTAAGCGGAGTCTTCCATGAGTCTTGAAATCGCCCTGTCCGGCATCTACGCGGTCAACTCCCAGCTCGGCAGCATCAGCAACAACATCGCCAACTCCGGCACCTATGGCTTCAAGTCGAGCCGTGCCAACTTCTCCGCCACCTACGCCGGCACCCAGGCCACCGGGGTCGAGGTCGCCTCCAACACGCAGAGCATCGGCCGCAGCGGCGGCACCGTCACCACCGGGCGCGCGCTGGACGCCGCGATCCAGGGCCGCGGCTTCTTCGTCACCCGCGACAATGCCGGCAGCGTCGCCTATACCCGCGTCGGTATCTTCAACACCGACAAGGACGGCGTGCTGGTCGACAGCTTCGGCCGCCATGTCCAGGGCTACGCCGCCGTCAGCGGCAGCACCGGCGGCGCACGCGGCGCGCTGGGCGACATCACGGTGCCCACCGGGCAGATCGCGGCCAAGGCCAGCGATACCCTGCAATACGTCGGCAACCTGTCGTCCGGCTGGACCACGCCGGCGACGGCCTTCGCCCCGGCCGACCCGACCACCTTCAACGGTTCCAGCGTGTCCACGGTATACGACTCGCTGGGCGAAAAGCACACCCTGACCCAGTACTTCGTCAAGAACGGCACCAACGACGTGACGGTGCACTTCGGTCTGGACGGCAGTCTGCTCGCGGACACCGCGGACCTGGCGTTCGACAGCAACGGCGCGCTGACCTCGTCGGCGCTGGCCAGCGGCGCCGCCGCGCTGAATCTTGGCACCCCGACGGGTGCCTCGGCCTTGTCCGTCAAGCTCGACTACACCGGCACCACCCAGTTCGCCGGCGATACCACCACCACGGTCAACAGCGGCAACGGCTACGCCTCCGGCGCGCTCACCGGGGTCAGCCTGCAGGAGAACGGCGACATCCTCGCCACCTACAGCAACGGCCAGAAGCAGGCGGTCGGCACCATCGCGCTGGCCAACTTCCCCAACGAGAACGGCCTGATCCCGGTGTCCGCCACCAGCTGGGTGGACTCGCCGGCCTCCGGCACCGCGCTGCTCTCGGTGCCCGGCAGCGGTCTCGCCGGCACGCTCAGCGCCGGCTCGCTGGAGCAATCCAACGTCGACATGACCGCCGAGCTGGTCAACCTGATGACCGCGCAGCGCAACTACCAGGCCAACACCAAGGTGATCTCGACCGAGGGCCAGGTGATCCAGGCGCTGATGCAGGCGGTGTAAGACATGGACGCGCTGATCTACACCATCATGAGCGGGGCCGACCGCACCCTCAAGGCACAGCAGGTGCACGCCAACAACCTGGCCAACGCCCAGACCAACGGTTTCCGCGCCGACATCGAGGTGGCCAGCAGCCAGGCGGTGCGCGGCTACGGTTACGACGCCCGCCACATGACGCGCGCCGAACCGAACGCCGTCGACCATCGCGCCGGCACCGTGGTGGAGACCGGGCGCGACCTCGACGTGGCGCTGCAGGGCGACGGCTTTCTCGCCGTTGCCGTCGGCAGCGGTGAAGCCTACACCCGCGCCGGCAACTTCAGCGTCGACGCCAACGGCGCGCTCACCGTCAACGGCCGGCCGGTGCTGGGCGACGGCGGCCCGATCGTGCTGCCACCCTACGTGCGCGTCGCGGTAGCCGGGGACGGCATGATTTCGATCCAGCCGCCGGGCGAGACGGCCATGCAGGTTGTCGATCGGCTCAAGCTGGTCAAGCCGGCGCCGGAAGAGCTGTCCAAGGACGAAAACGGCCTGATCGTCAGCCGCCTCGGCAACACGCTGCCGGCGGACGAGACGGTGCGGGTGCAGGGCGAGCACCTGGAGCAGAGCAACGTGTCGGCGGTGGAGGAGATGATCGCCACCATGTCGCTCAATCGCGGTTTCGAGATGCAGATGAAGATGTTCAACGCGGCCAACGACATGGTCGAGGCCGGCAACCGCCTGGTGCGCGGTTAGGCAACGGAGGGGTAGGGCATGAATCCGGCATTATGGATCAGTAAAACCGGCATCCAGGCGCAAGACGCGCGTCTGGGCGCCATCGCCAACAACCTGGCCAACGTCAACACCGTCGGCTTCAAGCGCGACCGCATGGTGTTCGAGGACCTGTTCTACCAGGTCGAACGCCAGCCCGGCGCCCGCGTCGACGCCAACAACGCCTCGCCGTCCGGGGTGCAGCTGGGCAACGGCACGCGCCTGCTGGGCACGCAGAAGGTGTTCACCAGCGGCAGCATCACCACCACCGGCCAGGCGCTGGACGTGGCCATCGTCGGCCAGGGTTTCCTGCAGGTGCAGATGTCCAACGGCGACACCGGCTATACCCGCGCCGGCCAGCTGCAGGTCAACGCCGAGGGCCAACTGGTGAACGCCCAAGGCCTGCCTATCGTGCCGGCCATCACCGTGCCGGCTACGGCGACCTCGGTCAGCATCGGCGAAACCGGCGTGGTGTCGATCACCCAGTCCGGCTCCACCACGCAGACCGAGATCGGCCAGCTGACGCTGGCCAACTTCGTCAACCCCACCGGCCTCCTGGCGCTGGGCGACAACCTGTTCCAGGAAACCACCGCCAGTGGCACGCCCACCGTCGGCAATCCCGGCACCGATGCGCTGGGCAAGCTCAAGCAGGGCGCGCTGGAGGGCTCCAACGTGCAGGTGGTGGAAGAGATGGTCGACATGATCGCGGCGCAGCGCACCTACGAGATGAACACCAAGGTGCTGTCCGCCGCCGACAACATGATGCAGTATCTGGCGCAGTCGGTGCGATGAAGCGGACGGCGTTCGTACTGGCCACGCTGCTGCTGGCCGGCTGCACCCAGACCCTGCCGCCGCCGCACGCCGAGTTCGATCCACCGCTGCCGCCGAAGTCCGCGTCGCGCGGCGTTGGCGGCGGCGTGTTTGCCGCGGGCGGCGCCTGGTCGTTGGTCACCGACAGCCGCGCCTACCGCGTCGGCGATGCACTGACCGTGGTGCTGGAGGAAACCACCCAGGCCAGCAAGAAGGCCGGCACCCTGCTCGACAAGAAGTCGGGCGCCAGCATCCAGCCCACCATCCTCGGCAGCAAGACCATCAACACCAAGGTCGGCATCGACGCCGACCGCACCTTCGACGGCTCGTCCTCGTCCACCCAGCAGAACGCGCTGTCCGGCGCCCTCAGCGTGATCGTGCATCAGGTGCTGCCCAACGGCCTGCTGCTGGTGAAGGGCGAGAAGCAGCTCACCCTGAACCAGGGCGAGGAGTACCTGCAGCTGGCGGGCTACGTCCGCGTCGACGACATCGATACCGACAACCGCGTGTCGTCGCAGCGCATCGCCAACGCGCGCATCGCCTACTCCGGCCGTGGCGTCCTGAGCGACGCCAACGCCCCGGGCTGGCTGACGCGCTTCTTCACCAGTCCCTGGATGCCGTTCTGAGAGACCTCATGCCCTACCGTTACCTTTCCCGCCTGATGCTGGTGCTGGTGGCCGGCCTGTTGCCGTTCAACGCCGGCGCCCAGCTGCTGCGCAACCTGGTCAGCGTCGAAGGCATCCGCGAAAACCAGCTGATCGGCTACGGCATCGTGGTCGGCCTGGACGGCACCGGCGACAACTCGCAGGTGAAGTTCTCCGGCCAGTCGGTGAGCAACCTGCTCAAGCAGTTCGGCATCAAGCAGCCCGAGGGCAGCAGCACCAAGGTCAAGAACGTGGCGGCGGTGATGGTCAGCGCCAGCCTGCCGCCCGGTTACCGGCGCGGCCAGACCATCGACGTGACCGTGTCGTCGCTGGGCGACGCCAAGAGCCTGCGCGGCGGCACGCTGCTGTTGACGCCCTTGCGCGCCGCCGACGGCGAGGTGTACGCGCTGGCGCAGGGCAACCTGGTGATCGGCGGCCTGTCGGCGCAGGGCAAGAGCGGCTCCAGCGTCACGGTCAACACCCCGACCTCCGGGCGCATCCCCAACGGCGGCTCGATCGAGCGCGAGATCCCGTCCGACTTCGAGAGCGGACCGTCGGTGCGCCTGAGCCTCAAGCGCCCCAATTTCGAGACCGCCACCAACATCGTCAACACCATCAACCAGCACTACGGCCGCATCGCCAGCACGCGCGACGCCACCTCGGTCGAGGTGCTGGCGCCGCCGGACCCGACCGCCCGCGTGGCCTTCGTCGCCCGGCTGGAGAAGCTCAACATCGGGGTGGGCGAGGACACGCCGCGCGTGGTGTTCAACTCGCGCACCGGCACCGTGGTGATCAGCCAGGGGGTGACGGTACGCCCCACCGCGGTGTCGCACGGCAACCTGCGCGTGGTGATCTCCGAGAGCTCGCAGGTGAGCCAGCCCAATCCGTTCGGGCGCGGCAACACCGTGGTCACGCCGCAATCGGACGTCAGCGTGCAACAGGACCAGGGCCGCATGTTCAAGTGGCCGGCGGGCGCCAAGCTACAAACCATCATCGACACCATCAACAGCACCGGCGCCACGCCGGACGACATCATGGCCATCCTGCAGGCGCTGGATCAGGCCGGTGCGCTGGATGGCGAGCTGGTGGTGATCTGAGGAGAAGCGAGCATGCTGAGCACCGACGTGAAAAATGCCGGCAGCGGCGCCGAGGGTTCTTCGGCCAACCTCGAGACCCCGGTGCAGCCGCCCTCGGCCGAGTACCGCAAGAAGGTCGGCAAGGCCGCCGAAGAGTTCGAGGCGCTGTTCATCCGCGAAATGCTGGGGCAGATGCGCAAGACCACGCGCGCCATGGCCGGCGAGGACAGCGTCTTGGCCCAGTCCATCAACAGCGACCTGCTCGACTTTGCCGACACCGCGGTGGCAGGCCAGATCGCCCGGCAGCGCGTGTTCGGCATCGCCAACGTCATCCTGGCGCAGTTGCTGCCCGGCGAAACGGTCAATGGCAATAATGCGCTTAAGGAAAACGCCGGCGGGGTCGCCTCTGTTTCCCAGAAGGCGCCCGAGACGGGCGCCGGCCTGGCCGCCTTCGCCACGCCGTTTTTTCCACTGAACCACAGATAGCCAGCCCGCCATGCGCATGATCCAGAACGCGCTGTCCGGCGCGATCGCCGCCCAGGCCGCGCTCAACACGGTCAGCCAGAACCTTTCCAACGAAATGACCCCCGGCTATTCGCGCCAGGGTGTGCTGCTGTCGACCCTGGTACCGGGTGCGGGCGACCGTCTCGGCGCCGGCATGGGCGTCGACGTCACCGCCATCCGCCGCTTCAGCGACAGCTACAAGAACCTGCAGATGTGGCAGGCGGCGGCGGGGCAGGGCGAGCTGGCGGCGGCGCAGCCGTACTTCGCCCAGCTGGAGCAGGTCATGGGCAGCGACGGCACCAGCCTGTCGGGCGGACTCGACAAGTTCTACAGCGCGCTCAACGCCGCCAGCGTCGAGCCCAGCTCGGTGCCCTTGCGCCAGCAGGTGATCAGCGAGGCCGACGCGCTGGCGCGCCGCTTCAACAATCTCAACGGTGTGTTCGCCACGCAGCAGGCCTCGCTCAACGAGCAGCGCACCGCCACGCTGGCACAGATCAATACCATCACCCAGTCCATCGCCGCACTCAACGGCAAGGTGGCGGAGGCCGACGCCGTCGGCACCAACGCCTCCGGCCTGCTCGACGAGCGCGACCGCCAGATCGACGCGCTGGCCGCGCTGGTCGACGTGCGCGTCAGCCAGCAGCCGGACGGCAGTCTCAGCGTCACGCTGCGCGGCGGGCAGCCGCTGGTGATCGGCAACGCCGCCGCCACGCTCGCCGCGCAGGGCAACGTCAACGGCACCCAGACCATGACGCTGCAGTTCGCCAAGGAGCGCTTCACGCTGCCCAACGACAACCTGGGCGGCCAGCTGGGCGGTCTCAACCAGTACCAGAGCGCGGTGCTGCAGCCGATGACCGACGCGGTGCGCACCCTGGCCGGCGAACTGGCGATGCGCACCAACACCCAGCTTGCCAGCGGCTTCGACCTCAACGGCCAGGCCGGCGCGGCGCTGTTCGCCTTCGATGCGGCCAGCGCCAGCGGCATGCTCCAGGTCACTGCCATCCAGGCCGAACAACTGGGCTTCTCCAGCGATCCGGCCAAGCCCGCCAACAGCGACAACCTGCTGGCGCTGATCGCCATCAAGGACCAGACCATCGCCATGGCCGGGCTCGGCAACGTCACCATCAGCGACGCCTACGCCCAGCTCACCGGCCACCTCGCCATCGACAGCCAGCAGAACAAGGCCGGGCTGGAGACCGCCTCGGTGGTGCGTGGCGAGGCCGAGAAGAACTGGAAGTCGACCAGCGGCGTCAACAGCGACGAAGAAGCGATCAACCTGGTCGAGTTCCAGAAGATGTACCAGGCCAACATGAAAGTCATCGCCGTCGCCAACCAGCTGTTCGACAGCACCCTGGCGATTTTCTGAGGAAGCCACCATGCGCGTAGCCAGTAACCAGTTCCAGGCCTCGATGAGCGCCGCCATGCAGTCGGCCAACAGCCGGCTCGCCGACCTGCAGCAGCAGATGTCCTCCGGCGACCGCCTGCTGGTGCCGTCCGACGACCCGGTCGCCAGCGTGCGGCTGTTGCGCCTGCAGCGCGAAGAGGCGGCGTTGACCCAGTACCGCGACAACATCGCCGCGTTGCGCTCGCGGCTGTCGATGAACGAGTCCTACCTCGATGGCATGAGCAAGGACATGATGCAGGCGCGCGACCTGCTGGTGTGGGCCGCCGACGGCGGCAATACCGCGGACGACCTGCGCGCCATGTCGAGTTCGCTCGCCAACCTGCGCGACAGCCTGTTCTACGCCGCCAACACCAAGGACCAGGAAGGCCGCTACCTGTTCTCCGGCACCGCCAGCGCCACCCAGACCATCGCCGTCGACAGCACGCTGCCCGCCGGCAGCCGCTACAGCTTCAGCGGCAACACCGACCGCCAGCAGGTGGTGATCGGGCACGGCGTCACCCAGCCTGCCAACGTCACGCTGGAAGACATGGCCGCCTTCCTCAATCAGCTCGACCAGACCATCGACACCCTGCAAAGCCCGACGCTCGACCCGAGCAATCCGAGCGTCGGCCAGACCGTGCGCCAGACCCTCGATGGCACCGATACCGCGCTCAAGGCCACCGGCGTCAAGATCGCCCAGCTGGGCGGGGCGCAGAATACCCTGCAGATGATGGACGACAACCACAGCAACGTCAGCCTGGCCAACCAGCAGAGCATCGCCAACCTCGGCAACCTCGACTACGCCGAGGCGTCGATCAACATGAACAGCTACCTGCTGGCGGTGCAGGCCAGCCAGAAAGCCTACGGCAAGATCAGCGCGCTCAGCCTGTTCGACGTGATCTGAGGCCGCTTTCACCATGAATTCCCTGATTTCCTCGCTGGACTCCGCCAACAGCCGCACGCGCCGCAACAGCCCCGGTGGCGTGCCGCCGGCGCCGGCGGCCACCGATCTGCGCAGCACGCCGCAGGCGCCGGCCGAACCGGCCGTGGCCGGCACCGCGACGGCCAGCGGCTGGCGCTACAGCAGCCAGCTCAACGAGCAGCTCACCGCCGCGCAGCGCGCTCTGGGTTTCGTCGACGGCCTGACGGGCCAGCTGGAGCAGCTCAAGACCGACCTCAGCCAGCAGCTTGCCCAGCGCCGCATCGACCGGGAAGGGCTGGAAGCCAAGATCGGCCGCTTCGCCACGACCCTGGTGCAGCGCTATGCCCAAAGCGGCGGCAGCGTCGACGGCAAGCTGCGCTTTCATCTGGCGGCCGACGCCCGGCAAGACTTCACCGTGCGCGGCATGGACCTCGACAGCCTGCGCAGCGGGCCCGTGGAAACGCTGGCGCTGTTCAGCGGCGAGCGCGGCACCGCTGCGATGTCGTTCAACGTCGGCGGCGACGTCAGCGAAGACGAGATCATGCGCCGCCTCAGCCGCGCCCTGGCGCCATCGGGCATCCGCCCCTCCATCAATGACGACGGCCAGCTCGGCTTCTCGGTAGACGAGGCGGCCTGGCCGGCCATCCGCGACCGCCTCGCGGTGCGCGGCGGCGGCGTCCGTTTCCCCTCCGGCCAGCCGCAGCGCGTCAAGACCGAGGCCGAACCGGAGCGGCTGGCGACCGGCGAGTGGCAAGTGAACGATCATGCCCACGTGCGCCAGACCCTGCAGCGCGTGGTAAACGCCCTGTCGCAGCTGCGCCAGGCACACAGTGCCATCGCCAGCGCCATCAACCAGGCGCGTGATGCCATCGACCAGCTGTCGCGCATGGGCGAACAGAACTGGGCGCAGGAGTTCGTGGCCGATTTCAACGCACGCCTGAACCAGGCCGGCGACTACCGCTCCTTCCACGACGTCATCCCGGCCCTGCTGGGCGTGAGCCGCTATCGCGTCGTCTCGCTGCTGGCGCTGTAACTACCTGTTCACGATCTTTTGCGGCTGCGGGGGCGGGTCCGGCGAACGGCCAGCTACGTCGTTGGCCGACTTGGCCTTGGAATGCCAAGGCCGGCGCCGCCCACCTTCTATCGGGCAGTTTGCCGGGACCGCGCAGCTCGTAAAACAAATCGTAGACAGGCTCTAAGCGAAGCGCCGCTGCCAGCAAGGCTTGCAGGGCGGCGCGGCGTGTGCCGGGATGACCCGCACCGCCCACCGGATGTGGCCGCACAGACAGTGCCAGACGGCGCCTGTCGCTGTCGTCCGGGCGGTTCGAGATAAAAATAATGCGAGATCGCTTGACGGATGGGTTTTCGGTCAATATAATTGCTCTCTCTTTAGATGTTCCCTGATAGCTCAGTTGGTAGAGCGACGGACTGTTAATCCGCAGGTCGCAGGTTCGAGCCCTGCTCGGGGAGCCAGAATTCAGCGCCATGAACCACCGGTTCATGGCGCTTCTCGTTTGTACTTGCCTCATGACCCGCTCGGGTCGCTGTTTCCTGTCACGCGGCGCGCCATTCGCCCCCCCTAGAGTCATGCCCCTCCGAATTTGCACGCTCGAAGCCATCGCACCTGGCGTCGATCCGGCCGTGATACTCGGCTGTCAGCCGCGCGACGATTCGGCGATGCCGGCGCCTGTGATCAGTTGCAGCGGCATGTCGACTGGCTGCAGCCGGTTATGGTCGATTGGCGATGGGAGCGCAGACGGTACTCCTGGGTCGCGATTGCGGCGATGCTGAGTCAGGAGCCCCGCACGGCCATTCATATTTGTTCACACCTTTTTACAACTGTCCTGGCGTGCTCCCGCTAACATGCCCAGCGAGATAATCGTGTCATGGGCTCGCCGCGCGCGACGCCCAAGCCACCGTGACAAAGGGTCATCAACCATGAAACGTTTCCTGCTTGCCGCGTCGATGGCGCTAGCCGCCATCCCGGTTTTCGCCGATACCGCGCTATCCCTCAGCGTCGGCCAACCCGGTTTCTATGGCCGCATCGACATCGGCGGCGCGCCGCGTCCGGTGCTGGTCTATCCCGAGCCCGTCGTGATCGAGACGGCGCCAGTGGTGCCGCAGCCGATCTATCTGCACGTGCCTCGGTATGAGACGAAAGAGTGGCGCAAGTATTGCCGCAAGTACGAAGCCTGCGGCCGGCCGGCCTATTTCGTCGAGGACTCTTGGTATAACGACGAATATGTTCCCTACTTCCACCGTCAACGCCGTCGGTCGCAGGTCGTGTACGCCCACGATATCCACAGCGATGTGGTGCGCGCGCGGGTGATTCGGGCACACGACGTTCACGCCGACGATGTACGTGCCAGGGTGGTCTACGAGGTGAAGGGGAAGTTCGACGGCCCGCATGGCGAGGACATCGATGGGCCGGTCGTGGAGGCGGGTGAGATCCAGGCTCACGATATCCATGCACGGGTCGTCGAGGCGGACACGCTCTACGTCCACAAACTGCATTAAGGAATAAGAGCCGCTCATACGGCGCTACTACCTGTTCCCTACGACTGGCGCCGCGACAACGTCGAGCAGGCGCAAGGGCTCGATCGGCGGATCGACACCATGCGCCGTGACGATCGCGATCCGGCCCTGCGCATCGACATCGTGGCGCGCGAATCGCTCGGCCCCACCGAGCGTCCCAGCGAGGACGGCGCCATCCCCATCGCCTGCGGGTTCTTTCCGAGCGAACGGCACGGCCGCCGCGCCGGCAACATCGCTGTCCAGGACAAGCGGCTGAGCGTGCTGCGCACGCGCAGTCTGCCGTGGGGCATACCAGAAGGTGCCTTGATGGATCGGCTCGGCTGGCCACGGCGCCGCCGTGGTTGTGATGGCGAAGCGGCTGTACAACAATGTCTTATGACTCTCCTCACGCCACACACGCCCATGACCAAGATTCTCGCCATCTGTGTCGGCGCTTCGAGTGGCGCCTTGTTGCGCTGGATGCTGGGCCTGCGCCTGAACGCGCTGTTGCCGTCGCTGCCACTCGGCACGTTGTGCGCCAACCTGCTGGGGGGCTACCTGATCGGCTTCATCATCGCCCTCTTGGCGCAGCATGCGACCCTGCCGCCGGAATGGCGCCTGTTGCTGGTGACCGGCTTCCTGGGCGGCCTGACCACCTTTTCGACGTTCTCGGCCGAGGTGGTGGAGTTGTTGCAGCAGGGGCGTTTGAGCTGGGCGGTGGCGGCCATCCTGGCGCACGTGATGGGCTCGCTGCTGATGACCCTGTTGGGCCTCTACAGCTACTCGTGGCTGCGCTCGCTAGTCTGACGCCGGTTCGCTGTGATCGGCGCTGAGCAGTGCGTCCAGCAGCAGCCGTGCCTGCGCCGGCAGGCTGTCGATGTCTTTCACGCACAGCTGCAGTTCGCGTATCGCCCACGGGTCGGTCAATTCCACCACGTGCAGCGCATGGCTCTGGGCCAGACTCCGCGCCGAACGGGCCGGCAGGATGGCGAGCCCGGCGTTGCGTCCCACCAGCGTGGCCACGGCGGCGAAGCTGGAAACGCGCAGCCGCAGGCGCAGCGCCTTGCCCTTGCGCCGCGCCATGCTTTCCACGAAGCCTTGCATGGCGCTGGTTTCGGTCAGACCGACGAAGGCGTGATCGAGCAAGGTAGCGAACGCGACCGAAGCCGTGCCGTGGAGCGGGTGCGCGGGGCCGCAAATCACCACCAGGCGGTCGCGGGCAAACGGCAGCAGGGGCAGCCGTTCCACCCCCAGGCTGCCGTCCAGGATGCCGATATCGGCCTCGCCGTCTTCGATTGCCGTGACAATGTCGCGGCTCGGGCGCTCGGCCAGCACGACATCCAGTTCGGGCTGCGCCGCCAGGAAGCGGCCCAGCAGGTCCGGCAGGAATTCGTGGCTGGCGACGCTGTTGGCCATCAGCCGGATTTCCCGTCGCACGCCCTGGCTGAGCCGCCCCATGTCGCCGTTCAGCTGCTCGGTGCCGAGCAAGAGACGCCGGGCGTGATGCAGCAGCAGGTCGCCGGCGTGGGTGAGGGCGATACCGCGCGAGTGGCGTTCCACCAACTGCACCCCGTACAGGTCTTCCAGCTTTTTCAGGCGCTGGCTGGCGGCGGAGAGCGCCATCGGGAAGCGTTCGGCGGCCTCGGTCAGGCTGCCGCTCTCGGCCAGGGTGGTGAACAGTTTCAGGTCGATGAAGTCGAGTCGCATGTCGAGGTGTTTCCGCGCAGGGGCGGGTTCGCGGATTGATCGGTGAGCCGCGACGGCAGTGGGCGTGCCGGTCGCGGAAACACGAACCCTCGTTGAGCCTTCGTGTTTGGTGAAGCCAGGTTACGCCAAGAACATAACGGCGTGTCGGTGCTTCTCGCCATAATAAGGAGAAAACAAGGAACCTGACATGATCGAAGCACAGAAACCGCTGCCACTGGATGGCCGTGCCGCCTTCGCGAAAAACAAAGGTGTGGTGATGGCCCTGCTGGCGGCGCTGGGGTTTTCCGCCAAGGCGGTGTTCGTCAAGCTGGGGTATCGCTACGGCGCCGGCGCCGAAGCCCTGCTGGTGCTGCGCATGGCCTTCGCACTGCCGTTTTTCCTGCTGATGGCGTGGCGCAGCGGCGTGGCCGGCGGCGCGCGCCGCCTGGAGCGGCGCGACTGGCAGCAACTGGCACTGCTGGGGTTGCTGGGCTACTACCTCTCCAGCCTGCTGGATTTCATCGGCCTGCAATACGTCTCGGCGGCGCTGGAGCGGCTGACGCTGTTTCTCTACCCGACGCTGGTGTTGTTCATCTCGGTACTGTGGCTGGGCAAGCGCTATCCGGCCAAGGTGTGGCTGGGGGTCGGGCTGGCCTATCTCGGCATCGCCCTGGCTTTCATGCAGGATCTGCGTGACGCCGGGCTGGGTAGCCAAGCGCTGATCGGCCTGGCCTGGGTCGTCGCCAGCACCGTGAGCTATGCCCTGTATCTGGTGGGCTCGGGGGAGGCGATCGCCCGCATCGGTGCCACCCGTTTCGCCGCGCTGGCGACGCTGGTGGCGTGCCTGGCGGTGTTCGTCCACTTCGCCGTGACCACGCCGCTGACGGCGCTGCTTCTGCCCGGGCCGGTGTACCTGATCGGGTTCGCCATGGGGGTGTTCAGCACGGTGCTGCCAGTGTGGTGCCTCAACGTCGCGATCCGCCAGCTCGGCGCCGGCAAGGCGGCCTCGGTCGGCACGCTGGGGCCGGTGCTGACCATGGCGATGGGGTGGCTCGTCCTCGGCGAGAGCCTGACAGGGTTGCAGGTGCTGGGCGCGGCGCTGGTGATCGGTGGGGTGGGGGTGGTCGGTCGCAGCAAGTGAGCCGGCGGCCGTGACGGGGAAAGGTTGGCCGAAGAGCGGTATCCGGGTATGAAAAAAGCCGCATGGAAATCCATGCGGCTTTGAGATCGCGGACAAGCCCCTTTTGCGAAGCGGAAGGGGTTTGTCATGTAAACAGGAAGGCTGCGGATTCAAGATCTGATCAGGAGCGGCCCGGCTTTGCCGGGTCCGGTAGAATCTGAACAGGTTCTTTGTCGGCTGCCTGAAAGCCGCATGGAATTCCATGCGGCTCTGTCCCGGTTGCGCGGCTTGGCGCGTTCCGGGGCGGCTTACAGCTTGCCGCTCACCCAGGCGTTGACGCCGGCCAGTGCCTCGGCCAGCTTCTCGGGCTGGGTGCCACCGGCTTGGGCCATGTCGGGACGCCCGCCGCCCTTGCCGCCCACCTGCTGGGCGACGAAGTTGACCAGCTCGCCGGCCTTGATCTTGCCGGTCAGGTCGGCGGTGACGCCGGCCACCAGCGAGACCTTGCCATCGCCCTTGGCGGCCAGCACGATGGCGGCCGACTTGAGCTTGTCCTTGAGCTTGTCCAGCGTCTCGCGCAGCGCGGTGTTGTCGGCGCCTTCCAGCTCAGCGGCCAGCACCTTGATGCCACCGACCTCGACGGCGCTGTCGGCCAGGGTGTCGCCGGCCGAGGCGGCCAGCTTGGCCTTGAGGCGCGACAGCTCCTTCTCCAGCGTCTTCAGGTTGTCCTGCAGGCTGCCGATGCGGCTGACCACTTCCTCGCTGCTCTGCGCCTTCAGCGCGCCGGCCGCTTCCTTCAGCAGGCTTTCCTGCTGCTGGGCGTAGGCCACGGCGCCTTCACCGGTCACCGCCTCGATGCGGCGCACGCCGGCGGCCACGCCGCCTTCCGCCACGATCTTGAAGAAGCCGATGTCGCCGGTGCGCTTGACGTGGGTGCCGCCGCACAGTTCGGTGGAGAATTCGCCCATCTTCAGCACGCGCACCTCGTCGCCGTACTTCTCGCCGAACAGCGCGATGGCACCGGCGCGGATGGCGTCGTCGTAGGCCATTACGTTGGCCGATACCTCGACGTTGTGCAGCACGATGCGGTTCACCACGCGTTCGATCTCGGCGATCTGCGCCGCCGACACCGGCTCGCCGTGGGCGAAGTCGAAGCGGGTGCGCTCGGCGTTCACCAGCGAACCCTTCTGCGCCACGTGGCTGCCCAGCACGTGACGCAAGGCCGCGTGCAGCAGGTGGGTGGCGGAGTGGTTGCGCGCGGTGGCAAGACGCTTGTGCAGGTCGATGGTGGCCTGCACCGTGTCGCCGACGTGCAGCGCACCGCGCACCACGCGGCCGCTGTGGCCGAAGGTGGCGGCCTTGATCTTCTGGGTGTCGGTCACGTCGAACAGCGCGCCGACGCCGCCGCTCACCGAAATCTCGCCGCAGTCGCCGACTTGGCCGCCGCCCTCGGCGTAGAACGCGGTGTCGTCCAGCACCACCACGCCTTCGTCGCCTTCGGCCAACTGCTCGACCGGGGTGCTGCCCTTGAACAGCGCCAGCACCTTGGCGTCGACGCTGGCGGTTTCGTAGCCATGGAAGCGGGTGTCGGCACCGGCATACTCGAGGTTGCCGGTCATCTTGAAGCTGGAGGCGGCACGCGCGCGTTCACGCTGGGCGTTCATCTCGCGCTCGAAGCCGTCCATGTCCACTTCGATATTACGCTCGCGGCAGATGTCCGCGGTCAGGTCAACCGGGAAGCCGAAGGTGTCGTACAGCTTGAAGATGGTGGCGCCGTCCATGCGGGTCTTGCCCCCCTGCAGCGCGGCATCCACCAGCGCCATGCCGTGTTCCAGCGTCTCGGCGAAGCGGATTTCCTCGGCGCGCAGGTTGTCTTCGATGTAGGCCTGCTGCTGGCGCAGTTCCGGGTAGGCGCCGCCCATTTCTTCCACCAGGTCGGCCACGATCTTGTGGAAGAACAGGCCCTTCTGACCCAGCTTGTAGCCGTGACGGATGGCGCGGCGGGCAATGCGGCGCAGCACGTAGCCGCGGCCTTCGTTGGACGGCAGGATGCCGTCGGCGATCATGAAGCTGCAGGCGCGGATGTGGTCGGCGATCACCTTCAGCGACGGCACGCTCTGGCTGTACTCGACGCCGGTCTCACGCGCGGCGGCGCGCACCAGGCAGGCCAGGGCGTCGGTTTCGTAGTTGGACTTCACATGTTGCAGCACGGTGGACAGACGTTCCAGGCCCATGCCGGTATCCACCGACGGCTTCGGCAGCGGGTGCAACGTGCCGGTCTCGTCACGATTGAACTGCATGAACACGTTGTTCCAGATTTCCATGAAGCGGTCGCCGTCCTCGTCCGGGCTGCCCGGAGGGCCGCCGGCGACTTCCTCGCCGTGGTCATAGAAAATCTCGGTACACGGGCCGCACGGGCCGGTATCGCCCATGGTCCAGAAGTTGTCGGAGGCGTACGCCGCCCCCTTGTTGTCGCCGATGCGCACGATCTTTTCTACCGGCAGGCCGACGGTCTTGTGCCAGATGTCGAAGGCCTCGTCATCGCTGGCGTACACCGTGACCATCAGCTTTTCCTTCGGCAGGGCCAGCCACTGCTCGCCGGTCAGGAACTCCCAGGCGTAGGTGATAGCGTCGTGCTTGAAGTAGTCGCCGAAGCTGAAGTTACCCAGCATCTCGAAGAAGGTATGGTGGCGCGCGGTATAGCCGACGTTCTCCAGATCGTTGTGCTTGCCGCCGGCACGCAGACATTTCTGGCTGGTGGTGGCGCGGGTGTAGTCGCGCTTCTCGAAGCCGAGGAACACGTCCTTGAACTGGACCATGCCGGCCACGGTGAACATCAGGGTCGGGTCGTTGCCGGGGATCAGGCTGCTGGAGGGCACGACCTGATGGCCCTTGGAGGCAAAAAAGTCCAGAAACTTCTGGCGAATTTCAGAGGTTTTCATAAATGTTGTTTCGTCAGGGTCTAAGACGGGCCGCCAACCGGGTTGTTGCGGCGCACTACATCGAGCATGGCTCGATTGTGTCAAGCCGTCCCGGTGCTGGCAAGGGTTTCGGCCCGCTTCTTGACGGCTTCGTTCATGTCGACGAAGCCGTTTCGGGTGTGGTTGAGCAGGGTTTCGGAAAACAGCGGGGTCAACAGGCCCTGGAAGGTCTCGCGCTGGTGCAGCCGGGTGGTGCCGGCATCCAGCGTCTCCAGTTCGAAGGCGTGCACGCCGCAAAACAGCGGCTGGGCCAGCAAGGTGCCGCGCCAGACCAGCTTGAGACCCGGCTCGAGCTCGATCAGGGTGGGGCGGAAGGTCATGCGTCGCGCCTGCGGCGGATGTACCGTGACGCACAGCCGCGCACCGCGCTGCAGCTTGCCGTGCAGGCCAACGATGAACGGGTTCCAGTACGGATAGCTGGGCCAGTCGGTGAGCACCTGCCAGACCTGGTCGGGGCTGGCCTGGATGTCGATACGGCTGTCGATGGTCTTGATTGGCATCGCCCTAATCCTCTGCGTCGGTAAAGTCCTCGTCCACCGCGCCTTGCAGCACCCGGCGGATCACGTCCATCGGGAAGCCGCGCGTGGCGAGAAACCGCATTTGCTTCATCTTGTCCTGGGGCGTGGCGGGCGGGACGCCAAACTTGCGCTGCCACAGCGAGAGCGCCACGGCCGTGTCGTCCTGCTGCGCCAGCGCCGTTTCGATCGCGTCCCGGTCCAGTCCTTTTTCGCGCATCGCCTGGGCGATGCGGCGGCTACCGTACTTGCGGCCCTTGACGTCGGCAAACTGCTCGGCAAAACGGCGATCGGATTGCCAGCCGTTGGCCGCCAGCTCGTCGAGCAGGGAGGCCAACTGTTCCGCGCTCTCGGCAAACGGCGCGAGCCGCCGCTCCAGTTCCCGGCGCGAATATTCGCGCCGGGAGAGGAGGTCGACGGCCCGCGCTTTCAGGCTTTTCGTCATGCGCCGGATCAGAACATGTCGTCAGCCAGCTCTTCCTCTTCCGGCTGGCCTTCGGTGATGGCGACATTGATGCCGACCGCTTCACGGATCTTGCCTTCGACCTCGCGCGCGATGGCCGGGTTGTCCTTCAGCCACAGACGGGTGTTGTCCTTGCCCTGGCCGATCTTCTGGCCGTTGTAGCTGTACCAGGCGCCGGATTTCTCGATGAAGCCGTGCTCCACGCCCAGCTCGACGATTTCGCCCTCGCGCGAGATGCCTTCGCCGTACAGGATGTCGAAGCCGGCCTGGCGGAACGGCGGCGACACCTTGTTTTTGACCACTTTGACGCGGGTCTCGTTGCCGATGATTTCCTCGCCCTTCTTGATGCCGCCGATACGGCGGATGTCGAGGCGCACCGAGGCGTAGAACTTCAGCGCGTTGCCGCCGGTGGTGGTTTCCGGGCTGCCGAACATCACGCCGATCTTCATGCGGATCTGGTTGATGAAGATCACCAGGGTGTTGGTGCGCTTGATGTTGCCGGTCAGCTTGCGCAGCGCCTGGCTCATCAGGCGGGCGTGCAGGCCGACGTGGTTGTCGCCCATTTCGCCTTCGATTTCGGCCTTCGGCACCAGCGCCGCCACCGAGTCGACCACGATCACGTCGACGCCGCTGGAGCGCACCAGCATGTCACAGATTTCCAGCGCCTGTTCACCGGTATCCGGCTGCGAGATCAGCAGGTCTTCGACGTTGACGCCGAGCTTCTGGGCGTAGGTCGGGTCGAGCGCGTTTTCGGCATCGATGTAGGCGCAGGTGCCGCCCAGCTTCTGAGCTTCAGCCACTACCTGCAGACACAGCGTGGTCTTGCCAGACGATTCCGGGCCGTAGATTTCCACCACGCGGCCGCGCGGCAGACCGCCCACGCCCAGCGCCAGATCGAGACCGAGCGAGCCGGTGCTGATCACCTGCAGGTTCTCGGTGATCTGGTTGTCGCTCATGCGCATGATCGAGCCCTTGCCGAACTGCTTCTCAATCTGGGCAAGGGCCGCGGCCAGGGCCTTGCTCTTGTCTTCGGAACGCTCCGCCATGCTGTCTCCAAAAATCGGGTTTGATAAAACGTACCGCCGGATTATCGCACAAAGCCCATGGCGCTCAAACGCGCGCATGCGCGCGCCGGCCAAACGCGATCTGCCGGGAGGCGCTTGAAATGCCGGGGAATGCAGCCACTTCTCACTCCACGGGGGACGTGTAAAATGATTGGCATGCTGAACGAACGCGCGCAACGCCTGCTGAAAGCTCTGGTCGAGCGCTACATCGCCGACGGGCAGCCGGTCGGTTCGCGCACGCTGGCCATGGTGGCGGGGCTGGATTTGTCCCCGGCCTCGATTCGCAACGTGCTGGCCGATCTCGAAGAGATGGGGCTGATCGCGTCGCCGCACACCTCGGCCGGCCGCGTGCCGACCGCCAAGGGCTACCGTCTGTTCGTCGACCGGATGCTGACCATCCGGCCGCTGGAAGAGGGCACGCTGCACGAGCTCGAGCACAGCCTGCAGCCGGACAGCCCGCAGCGCATCGCCCAGTCGGCCTCGTTGCTGCTGTCCGATCTCACCCATTTCGCCGGCGTGGTGATCACCCCGCAGCGCCTCGACGTGGCGTTCCGCCAGGTCGAGTTCCTGCGCCTGTCGGAGCGGCGCATCCTGCTGATCCTGGTGACCATGGACGGCGACGTGCAGAATCACCTGCTCAATCCGTCGCGCGACTACTCGCCGACCGAGTTGATCGAGGCCGCCAACTTCCTCAACCAGCACTACGCCGGTCAGGGCTTGTCCAGCATCGCGCAGCGTATGGAGAGCGAGCTGCACCAGCTCAAGGGGGATATCACCGAACTGATGGCGGCGGCGATCCGCTTCGGCCAGAGTGCGATGAGCGATGTGCCGGCCTCGGTGGTGATCGCCGGCGGCACCAACCTGCTCAACGTCAGCGATCTCTCCGACGACCTGACGCGGCTGCGCGAGCTGTTCGAGACCTTCGAGCGCAAGACCGAGCTGCTGGAGCTGCTCAACCAGAGCCGCAACGCGCAGGGGGTCAATATTTTCATCGGCGAGGAGTCGGGGGTGGTGACGCTGGGCGAGTGCTCGATCGTCACCGCGCCTTACTGCATCAACGGCCAGGTGGTGGGCACGCTCGGCGTGGTGGGCCCGACCCGCATGGCCTACGAGCGCGTCATTCCCATCGTGGACATTACCTCGCGCCTGGTGTCGAGCGCGCTATCCTATCAATAAACCCAGTCGGTCGGCGTGGTGCCGGCGGATGTCTTACCGGAACGCCCTGATGAAACTCCTTACCTGCCTGGCTGCCGCCACGCTCGCCCTGACCAGCTCGCTGGCGCTGGCCGACGCGGCGTTTCTCGCCCGGGCCGACGTGCAACGCTATATCGACGAACAGGTGGCCAGCGGCCAGTTCGACCGCCCCGAGCTGGAGGCGGTGTTCGCCAACGTCGAAACCAAGCCCAACATCCTGCAGATACTCGACCGCCCGTCCACCTCGCGGCCGTGGTACCAGTTCCGGCCGGCGTTTTTCAACGACCGCCTGATCGATGGCGGCGCCGCGTTCTGGAAGGAGAATGCCGCTACGCTGGAACGGGCCGAGGCGACCTACGGCGTGGCGCCGGAGGTGGTGGTGGCGATCATCGGCATCGAGACCGGTTATGGCCGCAGCACCGGCAGTTTCCGCGTGGTGGATGCCCTGTCGACCATCGGTTTCGACTACCCGCGCCGCGCCGAGTATTTCCGCGGCGAACTCACCGAGTTCCTGCGCCTGGCCAAGGAAGAGGGCAAGAATCCGCTGCTCTTGAAAGGCTCCTACGCCGGCGCCATGGGCTGGCCGCAGTTCATGCCGTCGAGCTACCGCAAGTGGGCGGTGGACTTCGACGGCGACGGCCATCGCGACATCTGGGGCAGCGTGCCGGACGTGATCGGCAGCGTGGCGCATTACTTCCAGCTGCACGGCTGGCGCCACGGCGATGACGTCATCCTGCCGGCCAGCGTGCAGCCGGGGGCGCAGGTCGATCAGCTGGTGGCCGACAAGTTCAACCTGCACTATACCGTGGGCGAGCTGAAGCAGATGGGGGTTCAGCCGGAGGCGCCGGTGGGCGACCAGGTGCCGGCGGTGCTGGTACCACTGGAAACCGCGCCCGGCGTGACCGAATACTGGCTCGGCCTGAACAACTTCTACGTCATCACCCGCTACAACAAGAGCACCCTGTACGCCAAAGCGGCGCAGGAGGTGGCAGCCGCCATCCGCGAGCGTTATCTGGCGCAGCAGTTCCTCAGCCAGCAGCCGGTTTCGACACCGGCGCCGTGACGTCGGGCAGCGACGAAAAGGGTCGCCTTGCCTGCCAATTGGAATTAGAATCCGCCACCATGACTTATCAAGTGCTTGCCCGCAAATGGCGCCCGAAACGCTTTGCCGACCTGGTCGGTCAGGAGCACGTGGTGCGCGCCCTGACCAACGCCCTGGCCGGTGAGCGGCTGCATCACGCCTACCTGCTGACCGGCACGCGCGGCGTGGGCAAGACCACCATCGCCCGGATTCTGGCCAAGAGCCTCAACTGCGAGGCCGGCGTCGGTGCCGAGCCGTGTGGCGAGTGCTCCGCCTGTCGCCAGATCGACGCCGGCCGCTTCGTCGACCTGCTGGAGATCGACGCCGCATCCAATACCGGCATCGACAACATCCGCGAAGTGCTGGAAAACGCCCAGTACGCGCCGACCTCGGGGCGCTACAAGGTGTACATCATCGACGAGGTGCACATGCTCTCCAAGAGCGCCTTCAACGCCATGTTGAAGACGCTGGAAGAGCCGCCGGCCCACGTCAAGTTCATCCTCGCCACCACCGACCCGCAGAAGGTGCCGGTGACGGTGTTGAGCCGCTGTTTGCAGTTCTCGCTGCGCAACATGACGCCGCAGCAGGTGGCGGGCCACCTGGCACGCGTGCTCGACATGGAGCAGGTGAGCTACGAGGCGCCGGCCCTGGCGCTGCTCGGGCGCGCCGCCGCCGGCTCGATGCGCGACGCGCTGTCGCTGCTCGACCAGGCCATCGCCTACGGCGTTGGCAAGGTCGAGGAGGGCGGGGTGCGCGCCATGCTGGGCGCGGTCGACCGTGCCTACCTCTATACCCTGTTGGAAGCCCTGGCCGAGGCCGACGGCCCACGCCTGATCGAGGAGGCCAAGGCCTTGGCCGAGCGCGGCGTCGGTTTCGACAGCGCACTGGGCGAACTGGCCCTGCTGTTGCAGCAGATCGCGCTGGCGCAGACGGTGCCGGCCGCCATCACCGGCGACGATCCCGACGCCGAGGCGGTGCTGGCACTGGCGCAACTGATCGCGCCGGAAGACGTGCAGCTCTACTACCAGATCGCCATCCATGGCCGCAAGGACCTGGCCCTGGCGCCGGACGAACACGCCGGTTTCACCATGACGCTGCTGCGCATGCTGGCGTTTCATCCGTTGAATGCGCCGGGCGACAGCACGCCGGCACCGCGTGCGGCGGCGAGCCGTCCCGAGCCGGCAAGCCGGCCGGCCGCGCCGAGTGAGCCGTCGGTGGAGGGGGCTTCCGCTGCCAAGGCCTTGCTGGCGCGCCTGTCCGGCCGCAACGGTGCGGCGCGCAGTGCGCCCGCCACGCCGGACGAGTCCACCCCAGCCGACCCCGACCCCGAGCCGGCGCGCGTCGAATCCGTGCCGGTGCCGGTGCCGGCGGCCCCGGCTCCCGCCACTCAGTCCGAGCCTCCCACGCCGCCGTCGGTCGAACTGGCGCCGTGGGAGGATGCTCCCGACGACGCCGGCGATGTCGCCGCCGAAGCCTGGCAGGCGGGGGTGAGCGCGGGCGATAGCGATGCCGAGGCGTGGCCGGAGCCGGTTGCAGCGCCTGCCGCCGCCGAGCCCTACGTCTTCGATGGCGATTGGGCGGCCCTGGTGGCCGAGCTGGGCGCGCGCATGGGGGCCAGCCGCATGCTGGCGCATAACGCGGTGCTCAAATCCTGGGATGGACGGCGCTTGCAGTTGGCGGTGCCGGAGAGCTTCCGCCACCTCGCCACGCGCGATTACCAGGAAAAACTCAAGGCCGCGTTGGCCGAACGCTTCGGCCAGGCGCCGGAGCTGTCGGTCAGCGTGGAGGAGCTGGGGATGGAAACCCCGGCGATGCGCGAGGCGCGTTTCCGCCAGGAACAGCTGGCGGCGGCGCGCGTCAATCTCGAAAACGATCCCGTGGTGCGGCAGCTGGTCGGCGAATTCAACGCCGTGCTGCTCACCGAGACGATTCAACCTGTGCAGGAGTTGTAGCCCATGTTCGGAAAAGGTGGTATCGCGGGCCTGATGAAGCAGGCCCAGCAGATGCAGGAAAACATGAAGAAGGCCCAGGAAGAGCTGGGCAAGGTCGAGGTCGAAGGCCAGTCCGGCGCCGGCCTGGTCAAGGTGGTGATGACCTGCCAGCATGACGTCAAGCGCGTGGCGATCGACGACAGCCTGCTGGAAGACGCCAAGGACGACAAGGAAATGCTGGAAGACCTGATCGCCGCCGCCGTCAACGACGCGGTACGCAAGGTGGAAAGCACCACCCAGGATAAGATGTCTGGTTTCACCGCCGGCCTCAACCTGCCGCCGGGCATGAAGCTGCCGTTCTGATTCCCGTTGCCTTTCTGAGAACCGGCTCTCGATCTGCTGCGCCCGCCCCCGGCGGGTGAAGCGCAGCACAAAAACCGGAATAGGCATGGCGTCCATGAGGATCATGACCGGGCGATTCTCCGGCGGAGAGTCGTGCGCGCAGAGCAGCTCATGCGTTCCGGTCCGTGCTGCGTAGCAAGATTGCCAGCTGGTTCCAAGGTTGGCCGAAGCCCAGGCTTCGGCCAACCTTTTTCCCTTTTGCCGCGTACCCGATGAAAAATCCCCCCTCGCTCGACCAGTTGATTTCCGCGCTCAAGGTGCTGCCCGGTGTCGGCCCCAAGTCGGCCCAGCGCATGGCGTTCCACTTGCTGCAGCGCGATCAGGCCGGGGCCGACCGCCTCGCGCGCTCGCTCGACCGGGCGCTGGCCAACCTGACCCACTGCGAGCGTTGCAACACCTTCAGCGAGACGCCCTTGTGCAATCTGTGCGCCAATCCGGCGCGCAACCAGCACCAGCTGTGCATCGTGGAAATGCCGGCCGACCTCCTGATGCTGGAGCAGGCACGTTGCTACGACGGCCTGTACTTCGTGCTGATGGGGAGGCTGTCGCCGATCGACGGCATCGGTCCCAAGGACGTCAACCTCGACAAGCTGATGGTGCGTGCCCTCGACGGCGTGGTGGAGGAGGTGATCATCGCCACCAACTTCACCGCCGAGGGCGAGGTGACGGCACACATGATCGCCGAGCTGCTGAAGGACCGGGGCCTGGCGGTCAGCCGCATCGCGCGCGGCATGCCAGTGGGCGGCGAGCTGGAGTACGTCGACCCGGGCACGCTGGCGCAGGCGCTGTACGAGCGGCGCCAGCTGGGGTAATCCGGGGGCGGTACGATGCCGCGCAAGGGACAAAAGGTTGGCCGAAGGCGCACTGCGCGTGCCTTCGGCCAACCTTTTTTGCCGTGATGCTCGGCAGGCTAGTGGCTCAGCTGCGGAAACAGCCGGTACAGCCCGTCCACGATGATCTCCACCGACACCGCCGCCAGGATCATGCCCATCACCCGGTTGACGATGTTGATGCCGGTCTGGCCCAGCCAGCGGCTGATCGGCGTGGCCATCGCCATCGCGGCGTAGCAGGACAGCGCGATCAACAGGCCGCTGACGATCAGGTAGCTGACCGACACCCAGCTATGCGCCGTGGTGCTGTAGATGATCACGGTGGAGATGGTGCCCGGCCCGGTCAGTAGCGGCATGGCCATCGGCACCACTGCGATATTGGTACGCAACTCCGCTTCCACGCGCTCTTCATCGCTGGTCTTGGTGGGGTTGGGCTTGGCGTTCATCAGCGCCAGCGCGATCATCATCACCAACAGGCCGCCGCCGACCTGGAACGAGCCGATGCTGATGCCGAGAAATTTCAGCAGGCTCTCGCCGATCAGTGCCGAGGTGATGATCACCACCGCCACCGAGGTGGACGAAATCTTGGCGATCTTGCGCCGTTCGATCTGGCTCGCGTTCGGCGTCAGGCTGATGAACAGCGGAATCGCGCCGAGCGGGTTGACCAGCACCAGCAGCGAAATGAATATCTTGGCGATTTCCAGTTCTTTCATGAGCCGGATGTCCTTGTTGTTGTTGTCGAAGTCAGTTGGTAAGAGGAAACGTTCCGCTGCGGTTCTTTTTCTAAAGATATCCCCGCTCCGCCCGGGCAAGAAAAATCGGCAGACACCAGGCCTGCCGACGCACCACTCAGGAGCCGGGGCAGGGGCTCACAGCAGCAGGTTTTTCAGCGCGGCTTCGTAGATGTCCGACAGGCGCTCGATGGCGTGCACCTCTACGCACTCGTTCAGCTTATGAATGGAAGCGTTGACCGGGCCGAATTCGGCCAGCTCGCGCGCGATGCGCTTGATGAAGCGCCCGTCCGAGGTGCCGCCCGTGGTCGACAGTTCGGCCTCCACTCCCATCACCTGCTTGATGGAGCGCTCCAGCGCCCGCGTCAGCGCCCCTTCCTCGGTCAGGAACGGGTTGCCGGACAAGGTCCAGTGCAGCTCGTAGGCCAGGCCGTGGGCGTCCAGAATCTGGTGCACGCGGTCCTTCAGCGTCTCGGCGGTGTGCTCGGTCGAGAAGCGGAAGTTGAACTTGACCTCGCAGGTGCCGGGGATGATGTTGGTGGCGCCGGTGCCGGCGTGGACATTCGACACCTGCCAGCTGGTCGGCGGGAAGTGGTGGTTGCCCTGGTCCCATTCCTCGGCCGCCAGTTCGGCCAGTGCCGGGGCGATCAGGTGCACCGGGTTCTTCGCCAGGTGCGGGTAGGCGATGTGGCCCTGGATGCCGTGCACGATCAGGTGACCCGACAGCGAGCCGCGCCGGCCGTTCTTGATGGTGTCGCCCAGCACGTGGTTGGACGTCGGCTCGCCGACGATGCAGTAGTCGATCAGCTCGCCGCGCGCTTCCAGCGCATCCACCACGCGTACCGTGCCGTCGATGGCGCTGCCTTCCTCGTCCGAGGTGATCAGCAGCGCGATCGAACCCGGGTGATCCGGATGCTGCGCCACGAAGCGCTCGATCGAGGTGATGAAGGCGGCCAGCGAGGCCTTCATGTCCGCCGCGCCGCGCCCGAACAGATAGCCGTTGCGGATGGTCGGCTCGAACGGGTGGCTGTCCCATTTGTCCAGCGGGCCGGTCGGCACCACGTCGGTGTGGCCGGCGAAGCACACCACCGGGCCGCTGGTGCCGCGCCGGGCCCAGAAGTTGTCGACGTCGCCGTGACGCATGCGCTCCACGGTGAACCCGACCGCCTCCAGGCGGGCGATCATGCGCTCCTGGCAACCGGCGTCGTTCGGGGTAACCGAATCGAGGCGGATCAGCTCTTCGGTCAGCATCAGGGTATTGGTCATCGGCCGAACGCCTTTCCGTAGAGGTCTTCCTTGAAGCCGAGTTCGACGGACTCTCCGCGTTCCAGCACCGGGCGCTTGATCAGCGACGGGTTGGCCTGGATCAGCGCGATGGCCGAGCCGACGTCGTCGGCCCGTGCCTTGTCGGCGTCGGACAGCTTGCGCCAGGTCGTGCCCTGGCGATTGATCACCTTGCCAAGGCCGACGGCCTCGATCCAGTGCTGCAGGCGTGCCTCGGCGATGCCCTGTTTCTTGAAGTCGTGGAACACGTAGTCGATCTGGTGCTCGGTCAGCCACTGGCGGGCTTTCTTGACCGTGTCGCAGTTGGGTATGCCGTAGAGGGTGGTGGTCATGTCGATGCGGGTTAAACGTCCAGGGTGAAGCCATCAAAGCTGGCGGAGGCATCCTTGCCGGCCGGTTTGGCCGCGGCCGGCTTGCCGGCGGGCTCTTCGCCAGGCTTGTCGTGACCGTGGTTGATCAGCCAGTACAGGTTGGTCGGCGAGTCGGCATTGCGCAACGCCTCGTCGAGCGTAATCTTGCCATCGCGGTACAGCCGGAACAAGGATTGCTCGAAGGTCTGGGCGCCTTCGCTCATGCTGTGCTCGATCGCCTCCTTGATGCTGGAGATTTCTCCGGTGCGGATCAGTTCGGCGATGTGCGAGGTGTTGAGCAGCAGCTCCACCGCCGGCGTCAGCGTCTTGTCGACCGTCGGCACCAGGCGCTGCGACACCACCGCCTTGAGCGAGACCGACAGGTCCATCAGCAGCGCGGTGCGGTTGTCGGGCGGGAAGAAGCTGATCACCCGGTTCAGCATGTGGTAGCTGTTGTTGGCGTGCAGCGTGGTGATGCAGAGGTGGCCCGACTGGGCGTAGTTGATGGCGTACATCAAGGTCTCGGCGTCGCGGATTTCGCCGATCATCAGCACCTCCGGCGCCTCGCGCATGGCGTTCTTCAGCGCGGTCTGATAGCTCTTGGTGTCGATCCCGATCTCGCGCTGGTTGACGATCGACTTGCGGTGCTCGAACAGGAATTCGATCGGATCCTCCACCGTCAGGATATGCCCGCTCTTGCTCTGGTTGCGGTGCTCCAGCAGCGCTGCCACGGTCGAACTCTTGCCGCTGCCGGTGGCGCCGACCACGATGATCAGGCCGCGCTTTTCCATGATCAGTGGCTTGAGCATCGCCGGCAGGTTGAGTTTCTCCAGCGACGGGATGGTCGGGGCGATGCGGCGGATCACCATTGCCGGCTGCCCTTTCTGGCGGAAGATGTTGACGCGGAAATTGCCCAGATCGTCGACCTGGCGCGCGAAGTTCATCTCGAACTCGCGCTCGTACTCGGCGATCTCCTCCTCGTCCATCAGGCTGTAGACCAGTGTCTTCACCTGTTCCGGGGTCAGCGCCTTGTCGTTGACCGGCAGCGTCACCCCTTCGATCTTGATCTGGGCCGGGGCGTGGGCGGTGAAGAAGATATCGCTGGCACTCTTGTCGGCCATCAACTTGAAAAACGGCAACAACAACATGATTCGGCTCCTGCTGGGCATGGCTTTTGTGCAAGTGTAGCCGTAAATGGCATAAAGAAACCCGCTTGAAGCGGGTTTCTTTGCCGCATGCCGGGCGCTTTTTCAAGGAGACTTGGCCAGCTCCTGGTCGCGCAGCGCGCGGCGCAGTATCTTGCCGACGTTGGTCTTGGGCAGCTCGTTGCGGAATTCGACGTGGCGCGGCACCTTGTAGCCGGTCAGGTTCTTGCGGCAATGCTCGATGATGTCCCGTTCGGTGAGTGTGGGGTCCTTGCGCGTCACGAACACCTTGACCACCTCGCCCGACTTCTCGTCCGGCACCCCGATGCACGCCACCTCCAGCACGCCGGGGTGCATCGCCACCACGTCCTCGATCTCGTTGGGGTAGACGTTGAAGCCGGACACCAGAATCATGTCCTTCTTGCGGTCCACCAGCTTGACGAATCCGCCCGGTGTCACCATCGCCATGTCCCCGGTGGCGAGGAACCCGTCGACGCCGATCACCTTGGCGGTCTCGTCCGGGCGCTGCCAGTAGCCTTTCATCACCTGCGGGCCGCGGATGAACAGTTCGCCGGCTTCGCCGACCGGCAACTCGCGCCCCTCGGCATCGCGAACCTGGATCTCGGTCGACGACACCGGCAGGCCGATGCTGCCGTTGTATTCCTTCAGGTTGAGCGGGTTGATGCAGGCGGCCGGCGAGGTTTCGGTCAGGCCGTAGGCTTCCACCAGCGTGACACCGGTGACCTGCTTCCACTTGTCCGCCACCGCCTTCTGCACTGCCATGCCGCCGCCCAGCGTCAGGCGCCAGGTCGAAAAATCGACGGTCTTGAAGTCGGGATGATTCAGCAGGGCGTTGAATAGGGTGTTGACCCCGGTGATGGCCGTCACCTTGTAGTTCTTCATCTCCTTGATGAAGCCGGCGATGTCGCGCGGATTGGTGATCAGCACGTTCAGCGCGCCCACCTCGGTGAACGTCATCAGGTTCGCGGTCAGCGAGAAGATGTGGTAGAGCGGCAGGGCGGTGACGATGACCTCCTGCCCCTCGTGAATGACCGGCCTGATCCAGGCTCCCGCCTGCAGCATGTTGGCGACGATGTTGCCGTGGCTCAGCATCGCCCCCTTGGCCACCCCGGTGGTGCCGCCGGTGTATTGCAGAAAGGCGATGTCATCGTGGTTGAGGTCGACCGGTTCCGGCGCCTGGCGGCGTCCTTCGGCCAGTGCCGCCGGAAAGCGGATATGGCCGGGCAGGTTCCACGCCGGCACCATCTTCTTGATCTTGCGAATGACGAAGTTGACGATGGCGGATTTCGGAAAGTCCAGCATGTCGCCGATCGACGCCACGATCACATGCTTGATCCGGGTGCGGGCGATGACCTCCTCGAGTACGCTGGCGAAGTTCTCCAGGATCACGATGGTCTCGGCGCCGGAGTCGTTGAGCTGGTGTTCCAGTTCGCGCGGCGTGTAGAGCGGGTTGACGTTGACCACGGTCAGCCCGGCGCGCAGGGTGCCGAACACGCCGATCGGATATTGCAGCAGGTTGGGCATCATCAGGGCGACACGGTCGCCTCGCTTGAGGCCGAGGCGATGCTGCAGGAACGAGGCGAACTCGGCGACGTGCTGGTTGAGGTCCCCGTAACTCAGCACCTTCCCCATATTGGCCATGGCGGGGCGGCTGCGAAACTTGGCGACAGACCGCTCGAACACCTCATCGATCGATCGGAAACTGTCGATATCGATGTCGTGCTCGACGCCGGGCTGGTAATTCTTGAGCCAGAGTTTTTCCATGCTGTGTTTCTCCATCGTGCTTGATTCGGGACGCCTCGCCTCAAGTCTTTTTGCCGAGCGTCTTTTGTTATTAGGTCAGCGGTCGCTGCTTGTCATAAACAAACGATCGTTTTATTTGCTCGCCAATGTACAGGAAGCCCGATCATATCGTAAAGACGCCCGTGCTCCATTCGCGGGTAGCCGGCGCAGGCTTGTCGCCGGGATTTCCTTTCGGGGAGAAATGTATTACAATCCCGACGGTTAGGGATGGGCGTTTCGCCCATTTTTTATTTGTGGAAAAAGCAATGGATGTACGTTTGCTGCTGGAGAACACGCTGCCGGGTCTGGGTTACGAGCTGGTGGACTTCGAATTGACCCCTGGGGGCGGTTTCAGGGTGTTTCTCGACAAACCCGGTGGAATCACCGTGGAAGACTGCGTGTTGGTGAGTAACCACCTGACGCGCCTCTTCATGGTCGAAAACATAGATTACGAGCGGCTGGAAGTGTCGTCTCCGGGGCTGGATCGTCCGCTCAAGAAAGAGTCGGACTTCGTACGCTTCTCCGGGCAGCGGGCCAAGATCAAGACCCGCATGCCCATTGAACAGCAAAAGAAATTTTCCGGTCGTCTGGCTGGCGTCGTGGATGGCGCAGTACAGCTGGAGTTCGAGGGCCGGACCGTGGCCATTCCGCTCGCCATCATCGACAAGGCCAGGCTTGATCCTGAGTTCTGATCTGGGCGGGGTCGACCCCACGGGAATGAAGAAAATTCGGAGGATTGCATGAGTCGCGAGATTTTGTTGCTGGTTGATGCCCTGGCGAGCGAGAAGAGCGTCAGCAAGGACGTGGTTTTTACGGCGCTGGAATTGGCGCTGGCGTCTGCTACCAAAAAGAAATTCAATCAGGATGACGTCGATATCCGTGTCGAGATCGATCGTCATACCGGGCAGTACCATACTTTCCGCCGCTGGACCGTGGTCGAAGACGACATGCTCGAATTCGACGACAAGGAAATCGAGCTGGCCGAAGCCCGCGAGCGTGATCCGTCCCTTGAGGTCGGCGCTGTCATCGAGGAACCGATGGAAGCGGTCGAATTCGGCCGTATCGGTGCCCAGGCCGCCAAGCAGGTGATCCTGCAGAAGATTCGCGACGCCGAGCGAGAGCAACTCCTGAGCGAGTTCCTGCAGCGCCGCGAACACCTAGTCAGCGGTACCGTCAAGCGTATCGAGCGCGGCAACGCCATCATCGAGTGCGGCAAGCTGGAAGCCGTGCTGCCGCGCGAGCAGATGATTCCGAAGGAAAACCTGCGCGTGGGTGACCGCGTCAAGGCCTACCTGATGCGCATCGACCGCCTCGGTCGCGGCCCACAGCTGGTGCTGTCGCGTACTTCCCGCGAGTTCCTGATCAAGCTGTTCGAGCTGGAAGTGCCGGAAATCGAAGAGGGCCTCCTGGAGATCAAGGAAGCCGCCCGCGACCCGGGCCTGCGCGCCAAGATCGCCGTCAAGGCCAACGATCCGCGCATCGATCCGCAGGGCACCTGCATCGGCATGCGCGGTTCGCGTGTGCAGTCGGTGACCCAGGAGCTGGCCGGCGAGCGCGTCGACATCGTGCTGTGGGCACCGGAACCGGCGCAGTTCGTGATCAACGCGCTGTCCCCGGCCGAAGTCAACCGCATCATGATCGATGAGGACAACCACGCCATGGACGTGGTGGTGGACGAGGAGCAGCTGGCGCTGGCGATCGGCCGCAGCGGCCAGAACGTGCGCCTGGCGGCCGAGCTGACCGGCTGGTACCTCAACATCATGACGGTGACCGAGGCCGAAGAAAAACATCTGGAAGAAGACGCCGCGCTGCGCGAAACCTTCATGAAGCACCTCGGTGTCGATGAAGCAACCGCGATGACGCTGGTGCAAGAGGGGTTCGCCACCCTTGAAGAAGTGGCGTATGTGCCAATCGCCGAAATGCTCGAGATCGAAGGCTTTGAAGAGGAGCAAGTCAATGAATTGCGCAGCCGCGCTCGTGACGCTCTCTTGACGCTGGCCATCGCTTCCGAGGAAAAGGTGGAAAGCGTATCCGACGATCTGAAGGGCATCGAAGGCCTGGAAGATGCCGACCTGGTGCGTAAGTTGGCTGAAAATGGCGTGACCACCCGCGACGAACTCGCCGACCTTGCCGTGGATGATCTCGTTGACATGACCGGTATGGAGGCTGAAGCCGCACGTGCAATCATCATGAAGGCGCGCGAACACTGGTTTGCCCAGTAAGGCTTCGGGAAGTTATTGACGGAATTTGGGAAGACGCATGGTATTGACGAATGTAAAACAGTTTGCCAGTGAGCTTGGCTTGACACCGGATCGCCTGCTGGAACAGCTGCGTGCCGCCGGTGTCGGCAAAAGCTCGCTGGATGACACCCTCTCCGAACGGGACAAATCCCAGCTCCTGGACTACCTGAAGCGTTCGCATGGTGCCCGTAACGAGACCCCGATCACGGTGACCCGCAAGCAGACCAGCGAGGTCCGTACCGCTGACGGTTCGACGGTAAGAGTGGAAACCCGCAAGAAGCGTGTGGTGCAGCGCCCGCTGGAGGCGCCGGTTGCGGCCGCCGTCGCCGTTGCCAAGCCGGAGGTTGCTCCGGTTGCCGCCGCTCCGGTTGAGCCCGCCAAGGTCGAGGTGAAGGTTGAGGCGAAGGCCGAGCCCGTGGTGGCGAAGGTCGACGTCAAGGAAGAACAGAAGCCCGAAGCGCCGAAGCCGGCGGTTGAGACCAAGGTGGAGCCGAAGGTCGACGCCAAGCCGCAAGAGCCGGCTGCTCCGGAAGTCAAGGCAGCCCCGGTGCGCCCGGCTCCGCTGTCCATCCTGTCTCCGGAAGAAATCGCCGCACGCGAAGCGGAAGAAAAGCGCCAGCTGGCGTTCCGCGCTCGTCAGGAAGCGCTGATGCGCGAGAAGATCGAGCGCGAAGAGCGCCGTCAGGCCGCCAAGCTGGCGGCGGAAAATCCGCCTCCGGCACCGAAGCCGGTCGAGGCCAAGCCGGCCGAAGCGCGCCCCGCCGCCGGGCGCTCCGTCGATGGCCGCCCGCAGGATGCGCGCGGTCCGCGCAGTGGGCAGCCCGGTGCCGGTCAGCGTCCTGGCTCGGCCGGGGTGCGTCCCGCCGCGGGTGGTCAGCGCCCGGCTCCGGCCGGTGGCCGTCCTGCTCAGGCTGGGGCCGGCGCTGCGGCACCGGCCGCGCCGGCGCCCGGTTCTGCTGCACCGAAGAAGGGCAAGAAGGGTGGCACCGAGCGCAGCTGGGACGACGGCAAGAAAGGCCGTGGCCTGCGCGTCAAGGGTGGCGATGCCGGCGGTGACTGGAAGAGCAAGCGTGGCGGCAAGTCGCGCGGCAACAGTCAGCACGCTTTCACCGCACCGACCGAGCCGATCGTGCATGAAGTGCTGGTGCCGGAAACCATTACCGTGGCCGATCTGGCACACCGCATGGCGGTCAAGGCCGTCGAAGTCATCAAGACCCTGATGAAGATGGGTATGATGGTGACCATCAACCAGGTGCTGGATCAGGAAACCGCACTGATCGTGGTCGGCGAGATGGGCCATATCGGCAAGGCAGCGCAGATGGACGACCCGGATGCCTTCCTCGAGAACGTCGAGGGTGGTGCCGAGGTGGAGCGCCTGCCGCGTCCGCCGGTGGTGACCGTAATGGGTCACGTCGACCACGGCAAAACCTCGCTGCTGGATTACATCCGCCGTGCCAAGGTCGCTGCGGGCGAAGCCGGCGGCATTACCCAGCACATCGGTGCCTACCACGTGGAAACCCCGCGCGGCGTGGTGACCTTCCTCGATACCCCGGGTCACGAGGCGTTTACCGCCATGCGTGCCCGTGGTGCAAAGGCCACCGATATCGTCATTCTGGTGGTGGCTGCCGACGACGGCGTGATGCCGCAGACCATCGAAGCCATCCACCATGCCAAGGCCGCGGGTGTGCCGATCGTGGTGGCGGTGAACAAGATCGACAAGCAGGGCGCCAACCCCGAACGTATCCGCCAGGAACTGGTGGCGCAGGAAGTGGTGCCGGAAGACTGGGGTGGCGACGCGATGTTCGTCGAAGTCTCGGCCAAGACCGGTCAGGGCATCGATGACCTGCTGGAAGGCTTGCTGCTGCAAGCCGAGGTGCTGGAACTGACCGCTCCGGTCGAGTCGCCGGCCAAGGGCGTGATCGTCGAAGCACGCCTCGACAAGGGTCGTGGCCCGGTAGCGACGCTGCTGGTGCAGTCCGGTACCCTGAAGAAGGGTGACGTGGTACTGGCCGGCACCGCCTTCGGCCGTGTACGCGCCATGATCGATGAGAACGGCAAGGCGATCGATGAAGCCGGTCCGTCGATTCCGGTGGAAATTCTCGGCTTGTCCGACGTGCCGGCCGCCGGCGAAGACGCCATGGTGCTGATCGACGAGAAGAAGGCGCGCGAAATCGCGCTGTTCCGTCAGGGCAAGTTCCGCGACGTGCGTCTGGCCAAGCAGCAGGCTGCCAAGCTGGAGAACATGTTTGCCCAGATGGCCGAAGGCGAGGTGCAGAACCTCTCCATCATCATCAAGGCCGACGTGCAGGGTTCCTACGAGGCGCTGTCGCAGAGCCTGCAGAAGCTGTCCACCGACGAAGTGCGTGTCAACATCTTGCACTCTGGCGTGGGTGGCATCTCGGAATCGGACATCAACCTGGCGATCGCTTCCAAGGCCATCGTGATCGGCTTCAACACCCGTTCCGATGCCGCGGCCCGCAAATTGGCCGAAAGCGAAGGTGTCGACATCCGTTACTACAGCATCATTTACGATGCGGTGGACGAGGTGAAGGCCGCTATGTCCGGCATGCTGTCGCCGGAGAAGAAGGAACAGATCACCGGTACCGTGGAAATCCGTCAGGTGATCCCGGTGTCCAAGGTCGGCAACATTGCCGGTTGTATGGTGACCGACGGCTTGGTGAAGCGCGGTTCCATGGTCCGTCTGATCCGCCACAACGTGGTGGTTCACACCGGCGAACTCGAATCGCTCAAGCGCTTCAAGGACGATGTGAAGGAAGTGAAGCAGGGCTACGAGTGTGGCCTGATGCTGAAGAACTTCAACGATATCCAGGAAGGCGACCAGCTGGAAGCGTTCGAAATCGTCGAAGTGGCGCGTACCCTCTAAGCGCGTTGTTCGGGCGAGCGTCCCTCTGGCTGCGGCCGGACGGCGCTCGCTTTTGTGTTTTCAGTGAATCAGGATCAACACCATGGCCAGAGCCAAAAAAGGTTTTTCCCGTGCGGATCGTATCTCCGAGCAGATCCAGCGCGAATTGGCTGAGCTCTTGCGCAAGGGTCTGAAAGACCCACGCGCCGGCTGGATTACCATTACCTCGGTAGAGGTGACGCGCGATTACTCGCACGCCAAGATCTACTACACCGTGATGGACGACAAGACCCGCGAGGTAACGCAGGAGGCGCTGGAGCACGCTGCCGGCTACCTGCGCAGCGAATTGGGCCGAGTTCTGCAGATCTTCACCACGCCGCAGCTGCATTTCGTCTACGACGAGTCGATCGAGCGCGGCATGCACATGACGCGCCTGATCAACCAAGTGTCCGAAGAGTACGCCGAGCCCAAGACCGAGCCGGAAGAGGGCGACGAGGCATGACGCAGATGCGGCGCAAGAAGCGCGCCGTGAGTGGTGTGCTGTTGCTGGACAAGCCTTACAACGTGACTAGCAATTCGGCCCTGCTCAAGGCCCGCTGGCTGTTCACGGCGGCCAAGGCGGGGCATACCGGTGTGCTCGACCCGCTGGCGACCGGCCTGTTGCCGGTATGCCTGGGCGAGGCCACCAAGTTTTCGTCCTATCTGCTCGATGCCGACAAGGGCTATCGCGCGACGATCCGCTTCGGCAAGGTGACCACCACCGGCGATCTCGAGGGCGAGGTGCTGCGCGAGCGCCCGGTGACCTTCGACGAAACCGCGCTGCGACGGGTATTGGCGCAGTTTGTCGGGCCGATCAGCCAGGTGCCGCCGATGTACTCGGCACTCAAGTTCCAGGGCAAGCCGCTGTACGAATACGCCCGTGCCGGGGTCGACATCGAACGTCAGGCGCGTGATGTCGTCATCCATGCGCTGGAACTGGTCAGCTTCGATGGCAGCGAGGCGGTGGTCGATGTGCTGTGCAGCAAAGGCACCTACGTACGTACCTTGGCCGAAGACATTGGCGAGGCGCTCGATTGTGGCGCGTTCCTCACCGGCTTGCGCCGTACCACCACCGGTGGTTTCACGCTGGAACAGTCGATCACCCTGGAGGCCCTGGAGGCCGTGCCGGAGACCGAGCGCGACGCCCTGCTGCTGCCGATGGACGTGCTGGTGGCGCATCTGCCCGAGATCGTCCTGGCGCCGGAACAGGCCGGTCGTTTTCGCCAGGGGCAGGCGGTGCGCATCGCGGAAAAATGTGAGACAATGCTGCGCTTCCGGGTTTACCTTACCGAAACGCGGGAATTTGTCGGGCTGGGGGAGGTCAGGGAACCTGGTGTTCTTTCTCCCCTCCGGCTCGTGGCTGCCTCGGCAGCCGAAGTGTGAAGTGTGGATGGGTTTCGGCTCGCTGCACTTGTCGGGCTTAATTGCCCTTACCTGAATTGTGGAGTTCATCAAAATGGCTATGACCGCCGCCCAAAAAGCAGAAATCGTTAAAAACTTCCAGCAGAAGGAAGGCGATACCGGTTCGTCGGAAGTGCAAGTTGCCCTGCTGACCGCCCGTATCAACGATCTGACCCCGCACTTCAAGGCCAACACCAAGGATCATCACAGCCGTCGCGGCCTGCTGAAACTGGTGAGCCGTCGTCGCCGTCTGCTTGACTACCTCAAGCGCACCGATGCCGACAGCTACCGTGCCCTGATCACCCGCCTGGGTCTGCGCAAGTAATCGGTTCAGGTTCGAAAAAGTCGCAGCCCGTCTGCGACTTTTTCGTTTCCCGGCCCACTAACTGAATGACACGACGGGAGGAGCCTCTAGACATGCCGGTTGCCGCAGCCAGTCGGTATTTCTAGGGGTTCCCGTTGTGAGTCCACTTGCCTCAAACCAATAGCAAAAGGGATGCCCTGTGTTCAACAAGATTAGCAAGACTTTCCAGTACGGTCGCCACACCGTGACCCTGGAGACCGGTGAAGTAGCCCGTCAGGCTTCCGGTGCCGTTCTCGTCACCATGGAAGACACCGTGGTATTGGTATCCGTGGTCGGCTCGAAAAACGTCAAGCCGGGCCAGGACTTCTTCCCGCTGACCGTCGACTACCTCGAGCGCACCTACGCCGCCGGCAAGATTCCGGGCGGCTTCTTCAAGCGTGAAGGCAAGCAGTCCGAGAAGGAAATCCTGACCAGCCGCCTGATCGACCGTCCGATCCGCCCGCTGTTTCCGGAAGGCTTCTACCACGACGTGCAGATCGTCGCCACGGTGATGTCGCTGAACCCGGAAATCGATTCCGACATCCCGGCGATGATCGGCGCTTCCGCTGCGCTGGCGATCTCCGGCCTGCCGTTCAATGGCCCGATCGGCGCCGCCCGCGTCGGCTACGCCAACGGCGACTACATCCTCAACCCGACCAAGACCGAACTGGAAACCTCCCAGCTCGACCTGGTTGTTGCCGGTACCCATCGTGCCGTGCTGATGGTCGAATCCGAAGCCAAGGAACTGCCGGAAGCCGTGATGCTGGGCGCCGTGGTGTTCGGCCACGACCAGATGCAGGCCGCGATCAAGGCCATCAACGAGCTGGCCGACGAAGTCAACCCGGTAATGTGGGACTGGTCCGCCCCGGCCCAGAACGACGAGTTGATCGCCAAGGTGCGTGAAGTGTCGGGCGAGAAAATCGCCAACGGCTTCCGCATCCGCCAGAAGCAGGCGCGTACGCAGGTGTTGGCCGAAGCCTGGACCGACGTCAAGGCAGCGCTGATCACCGAAGAAACCGACACGCTGACCGCCAACGAGATCAAGGGCATCTTCAAGAGCCTGGAAGCCGAGATCGTGCGCGGCCAGATTCTGGCCGGTGAGCCGCGTATCGACGGCCGCGACACCCGCACCGTGCGCCCGATCGCCATCCGTACCGGCGTGTTGCCGCGTACCCACGGCTCGGCGCTGTTTACCCGTGGTGAAACCCAGGCCATGGTGGTGACCACGCTGGGCACCCAGCGCGACGAGCAGATCATCGACGCGCTGGCCGGCGAGTACACCGACCGCTTCATGCTGCACTACAACTTCCCGCCGTACTCGACCGGCGAAGCCGGCCGCATGGGCCCGCCGAAGCGCCGCGAAATCGGCCACGGCCGTCTGGCCAAGCGCGCTCTGGCTCAGGTGCTGCCGTCCGCCGACGAGTTCGGCTACTCGATGCGCGTGGTGTCGGAAATCACCGAGTCCAACGGCTCCTCGTCGATGGCATCGGTGTGCGGCGGCTGCCTGTCGCTGCTGAACGCCGGCGTACCGCTGAAGGCGCACGTGGCGGGTATCGCCATGGGCCTGATCCTGGAAGGCAACCGCTTCGCCGTGCTGACCGACATCCTGGGTGACGAAGATCACCTGGGCGACATGGACTTCAAGGTGGCCGGTACCGCCGAAGGCGTAACCGCACTGCAGATGGACATCAAGATCCAGGGCATCACCAAGGAAATCATGCAGGTCGCGCTCGACCAGGCCAAGGAAGGCCGTCTGCACATCCTCGGCCTGATGAAGGAAGCCGTGGAAGGTCCGCAGCAGCTGTCCACCCACGCTCCGCGCCTGTTCGTGATGAAGATCAACCCGGACAAGATCCGCGAAGTGATCGGCAAGGGCGGCGAGACCATCCGCTCCATCACCAAGGATACCGGCACCGAGATCAACATCGAGGAAGACGGTACCATCACCATCGCCTCGGTGACCCAGGAGGGTGCCGATGCCGCCAAGAAGCGTATCGAGGAAATCACCGTCGAAGTCGAAGTGGGCAAGATCTACGAAGGCACCGTGGTGAAGATTCTCGACAACAACGTCGGCGCCATCGTGTCGATCCTGCCGGGCAAGGATGGTCTGGTACACATTTCGCAGATCGCCAACGAGCGTATCAAGAACGTGTCCGACTACCTGAAAGAAGGCCAGGTGGTGAAGGTCAAGGCGATCGAGATGGACGACCGCGGCCGTATCCGTCTGTCGATCAAGGCCCTGCTGGAAGACGAAGCCAAGACGGCGCGCGAAACCGCCGACTCCTTCGGCCTGAAGGCCGGCAGCTGAGTCTGAACGCTGTCAGTGAAAAGCCCGCGCATGCGCGGGCTTTTTTGTTGCCTTGGGTGTGAGGGCGGTGCCGTATCGCGCTCAGTCCTCCGCCGGGCGGCGCAGGAGCAGCATCACACCGCCTTCGCTACCGGTTTCGAAGCGGTACTCGAGTGCGGCATACTCGTCCAGCAGCGGAATCAGCGGGCCGGGAAAGTGCGGTAGGATGAAGGAGGCTTCGTCTCCTGCTTGAAGCTCATCGGCCGCATTGAGGATGATTTCGATCGGCCCGGGCGGGGCCATGTTTCTCAGGTCTTGGGCTGCCATGATGGTTCTCTTGGTCGGGTCGGTAGGTGTGCTACGGAGAAAATCGATACTTAGCCGGGCTTGCCGTCCTCGCGCCGCTTCAAGTAGGCCGGAATGAACAGCCTACCCCAGCATAGCAGCGTGAGCAGCCAGCCGCCGGCGGCGACCACATACAGCACGCTGGTCAGCCCGGCGGGGAGGAGGTCGGCGAGCACCCGCGCCAGCGCCATCCAGTGGGCGGCGAGGTAAAGCCGCCATACGCCAGGACTGGCTTCCAGCGGCCGTCCGGAGTGGCCAAGGCTGACCCGTGTCACGAAGGCGATCACCATGGTCAGGAAGAAGCCGGTGGTGATGGCGTGCAGCGGGGCGAGCCCCAGCAGGGGTTGGCCGAAGAGGGCGGCCCCTTCTTGCAGGACGTACAGGGTAAAGCCGATCGCCAGCCAGGCAAAGGCCAGGTGCAGCATGCCCAGCAAGCGCACCGACAGGCTGGCCCGCAACTGCCAGCGCCACGAGGTGTAGGCCAGCAGCAGGGCGAGCGGCAGGTCGGCGGGCAGGGTGGTGACGGCGGCGATGTGCAGCAGGCCATGACCGAAGGAGCCGGCCAGCAAGGCATAGAGCAGCCAGTTCGGCCGCCATACGGTATAGCCGGCAAGCACGCCCGAGGAAAAGAACGGTACCATGCGATGGCTGACGGTCAGGAAGACCGGCAGCAAAAAGCCCCATAGCGCCAGGTCACGCATCACCGCCCAGCCGAGGGTGTCGCCGCTGAGCAGCCAGTAGAGGGCGGCCATCAGCCCGGCGACGCCGACGATGAAGGCCAGTTCCACCGCGATGGCGTGGCGCCGGTCGGGTTGCGGACTGGCCAGGATGGTCTGGCCGAAGACCAGTACCAGCCCGGCAAAGCCCAGCGCGTAACTCAACAGGCCGGCCACGGCCAAGCCCGGGCCCAGCGCCAGGGCGGCGAGCCATAACACCAGGCCGGCCGCCATCAGTGCCGGAATAGTCAGGTAGCGCGCGCGCGACGGCGCGTCGACGTTGAGCCAGCGTGGGCCGGCGGTCAGGATGAAGCCGGTCATGAAGAACGGGAAAATGCCGTACAGCATCAGGAAGCCGTGCGCCAGTGTGGCGGGGATGGCTAACGGTAGGGCAAAGCCGGTCAGACGGTGGCTCATTTCCAGCGACCAGCCTGCCAGCAGCGTAATGGCGAATACCATGCCGGGCAGGAAGGCCACGCGGTGCGGAGCCTGCAAGAAGGCCGGCAGCGTGACGGCCGGCGATGGTTTTGGAGCAAGGCCGGGAGTGGGGGTGGGGGATAGCGGTCGCATCTTCATACAATTCCGGATGGGGTATTAGGGAGTATCGGGCGCACGCCGCCCGAGCTGAATGATCAGAGTCAAGAATCGAGGGAGAAAATCATGTCCGGGCCGTCAACGCACGCCTTTCTCAAGCACATTCCATTGTTCAGCGTTTGCCACGAGGACGAACTGGCGAGGTTGGCCGAAAGGGCCATCGAGCAGCGCTACGAAAAGGGGCAGATGCTGTTCCAGCGCGGCGACCCGTGCCAGGGCATGTATGTGCTGGTGTACGGTCGTATCAAGATCGCCATCGTCGCGCGGCAGGGAACCGAGAAAGTGATCGAAATCATTCATCCTTCGCAGAGCTTCGGCGAAGCCGTGATGTTTCTCGAGCAGCCCTACCCGGTGATGGCGCAGGCGGTGGAAGATTCGCTGGTGCTGTTCATTCCGGCCGAAACCCTGTTCACCGCCCTGGATGACGACAGCCGCCTGGCACGGCGCATGCTCGCGGGCTTGTCGATGCGGCTGCGTACGCTGCTCAAGGATGTCGAGACCTACACGCTGGAGTCGGCGGTGGAGCGCGTGGTGGGCTACCTGCTCAACAGTCTGGAGGGCAGCGACGACAACGTGGTCAACCTGCCGGTCAACAAACAGACGCTGGCCTCACGCCTCAACCTGACCCCGGAAACGTTCTCCCGGGTTCTGCAAAAACTCTCCGAGCAGGCGGGTATCGTGGTGGAAGGTCGGGAAATCCGCGTTCCAGACCGTAATAAGCTATCCGAAATGCGCAATCTGGCCTGATTTGCGCTGAATTCACGTACTTTCGGGCTCCGATGTTTTTGTAATCGCATGTCGCAAACCGGATATGGGGGTGTTTGCGGATTCGATTAGAATCAATCGGACAATTACCCCAAAGTACCCGTTACTGCACGAAGGAACTATCAAGATGAGCAATGCTGTTACCCGCGCCACCTTCGACCAGGTCATGGTCCCCAACTACTCTCCCGTCGAGTTCATTCCGGTGAAAGGGCTGGGTTCCCGTGTATGGGATCAGCAGGGCAATGAGTACATCGATTTCGCCGGCGGCATCGCCGTCAATTCGCTCGGTCACTGCCATCCGGAGCTGGTAGCCGCGCTGACCGAGCAGGGCAACAAGCTCTGGCACCTGTCCAATGTCTTCACCAACGAACCGGCGCTGCAACTGGCAACCCGTCTGACCGAGCTGACCTTTGCCGAGCGTGTGTTCCTGTGCAACTCCGGTGCCGAAGCCAACGAAGCGGCCTTCAAACTGGCCCGCAAGTACGCCACCGATCACTTCGGTGCCGACAAGTACGAAATCATTTCCTGCAAGAACTCGTTCCATGGCCGTACGGTGTTCACCGTCAACGTCGGCGGCCAGCCGAAGTACAGCGAGGGTTTCGGTCCCAATCCGGCCGGCATCACCCACGTCGAGTACAACAGCATCGAGGCACTGAAAGAGGCGATCTCGGACAAGACCTGCGCCGTGGTGATTGAGCCGGTGCAGGGTGAAGGCGGCGTGCTGCCGGCCGACAAGGCCTACCTGGAAGCGGCCCGCGAGCTGTGCAACCAGCACAACGCGCTGCTGATCTTCGACGAAGTGCAGACCGGCGTCGGCCGTTGCGGCACGCTGTATGCCTACCAGTCTTACGGTGTGACTCCGGACATCCTGTCCTCGGCCAAGGGCCTGGGCGGCGGCTTCCCGGTGGGCGCCATCCTGACCACCTCCGCTATCGCCAAGAGCCTGGGCGTCGGCACCCATGGCACTACCTATGGCGGCAACCCGCTGGCGTCCGCCGTGGCCGGCAAGGTGATCGAAATTGTCAGCCGTCCGGAAGTGCTGGAGGGGGTGCGCGCCAAGCATGATCGTTTCGTGACCGGCCTGAACGCTATCAACGCCAAGTACCACGTGTTCAAGACCGTGCGCGGCATGGGCTTGTTGATCGGCTGCGTGCTGGCCGACGAGTACGCCGGCCGTGCCAAGGACTTCCTCAAGGCCGCCGAGAAAGAACGCTTGATGGTATTGGTCGCAGGGCTGAACGTGGTGCGCCTGGCGCCGTCCCTGGTGGTCGAGGACAAGGATATCGACGAGGGTCTCGCTCGCCTCGATGCCGCCATCGCCAGCCTGGTTAGCGCCCGCTAAACCCGCTCCCTTCTCTTAACAATTGACGTTTTTCACCCGCGACCTGCCCGGCTGGGCAGGTCGTAGGGGACGGCTGCGCCTGAAAAACGTCGCGACAATGATTTGACATGCTTGGGAGGGCTTGCCCATGTTAGTCGTCCGTCCAGTCCGGACCTCCGATCTGCCTGCAATCGAACGTATGGCAGTGGCCAGCGGCATCGGCGTGACCAGTTTGCCCAATGACCGGGACAAGCTGTTCGAGCGTATCCAGCAATCGGCCAGCGCTTTCGAGCACGAGGCGGTGCCGGATACCGGCCGCGAATTCTATATGTTCGTGCTGGAAGAGCACGGCGAGGTGGTGGGGACCGCCTCGATCAGCGCTTCCGCCGGTTTCGATGAACCTTTCTACAGCTATCGCAGCGAGACCTTTGTGCACGCCTCGCGCCCGCTCAAGGTCAACAACCGCATCCATGTGCTGAATATCTGCCACGACCTGACCGGGATGGTGCAGTTGTGCGGCTTCTACGCCGACCCGGCCTACCTTGACCTTGGCAGCGAGCTGCTGTCGCGTGCCCGCCTGCTGTTCATCGCCGGGCAGCGCGAGCGCTTCGGCAAGCGCATTCTCGCCGAGATGCAGGGCATCCATGACGAGCAGGGGCAGTCGCCGTTCTGGAACGCCATCGGCCGGCGCTTCTTCAATATGGATTTCATCCAGGTGGAGCAGGCCTTCGTCTCGCACAGCAAGACCTTCATCGCCGAACTGATGCCGGCCTACCCGATCTATGTGCCCTTACTGCCGGACGAGGCGCAGAACGCCATCGGCCAGGTCCACCCGGATTTCGAGCGGCCGTTCATGCTGCTGACCAGCGAGGGCTTCGAGGCCGACAACTATCTCGACATCTTTGACGGCGGCGCGGTGCTGACCGCCGACGTCGACCGGCTGTGGACCGTCGAATGCAGTAGCACCTACCCGGTTGAAGTGTTGGCCAGCCTGCCGCCGTCCGCCACGACCATGCTGCTCAGCAATGGCTGTACCGACCGCTTTGCCGCGGTGGCGGCCAACGTGGCATTGGTCAACGGGGTGGCGCTGATGACTCAGGATGTCGCCCAGGCGCTGTCGCTATCGAACGGCCAACCGGTGCGCGTGGTGCCGCTGCACGAGGCCAAGGAGAAACAATCATGATGGTGATCCGTCCCATTACCCGCGATGACCTGCCTGGGCTGATGAAATTGGCGGCCAGTGCCGGCGTGGGTCTGACCTCGCTGCCGATCAACGAGGAACGTCTGGCCAAGCGCATCCTGCGCTCGGTGCGCTCGTTCAGCGGTGAGGCCGAGTTGGCCGAACAAGGCTACGTGTTCGTGCTGGAAGACAGCAGCAATGGCACCGTCGCCGGCATCTGCGCCCTGGAGGCGGCGGTTGGCCTGCACGAGCCTTGGTACAACTACCGTGTCGGCACCATCGTGCACGCCTCGGAAGAGTTGAACGTCTATTCGCGCCACGACACTCTGTTCCTGTCCAACGACCATACCGGCTATTCGGAACTGTGCACGCTGTTCCTGCACCCGGATTACCGCGTCAACCGCAACGGTGGGCTGCTGTCGAAAAGCCGCTTCCTGTTTTTGGCGCAGTTCGCCGACCTGTTCGGCAAGATGGTGGTGGCCGAAATGCGCGGGGTCTCCGATAGCGATGGCAAGTCACCGTTCTGGGAGGCGCTGGGCCGGCACTTCTTCTCCATGGAGTTCGCCGAAGCCGACTATCTGACCGGTGTCGGGCAGAAGGCTTTCGTCGCCGAGCTGATGCCCAAGCACCCGGTGTACATCGATTTCCTGCCGCCCGAAGCCCGGGCCGTGATCGGGAAGACCCACGAGAACACCCGACCGGCGGTCGCCATGCTGGAGTCCGAGGGCTTCCGTTACGAGGGGTACGTCGACATCTTCGACGCCGGCCCGACGGTGCAGGCCTATACCAGCGAAATTCGCGCCGTGAAGCAGAGCGTCATGGCCAGCGTCCGCATCGTGACCGCTCCGGTCGAGGGCGAGCGCAAGAACCTGCTGGTGTCGAATACCCAATTTGAAGGCTTCCGCGTGATCCTGGCGGAAACCACCATCGTCGATAACGAGATTCTGCTGACGCCCGAAGAGGCGCACGCCCTGCAAGTGGGCGAAGGTGACCCGGTACGTTGTGTCACGCTCTCGCCCAAGGAGACTATCTAAATGACAACGCTGTGTATCAATGGAACCTGGCTGGCCGGTGACGGCGAGCCGTTGAAAAAAACCAACCCGGCCACGGCCGAGGTGATCTGGGAAGGCAAGGGTGCTTCGGCTGCCCAGGTCGCCGCCGCCGTCGTCGCCGCCCGCGCTGCCTTCAAGGGGTGGTCGCGGACTTCTTTTGACGAGCGGGTGGCCATTGCCCGTCGTTTTGGCGAGCTTCTGGCTGCCAACAAGAATGCCTTGGCCGAGGTGATCGCCAAGGAAACCGGCAAGCCGATGTGGGAAGCGCTGACCGAAGTGACCACCATGGTCAACAAGGTCGACATCTCGATCAAATCGTACAACGAGCGCACCGGCGAGCGCGCCGCAGCCATGGGCGATGCCCAGGCGGTATTGCGCCACAAGCCGCACGGCGTGGTGGCGGTGTTCGGTCCGTACAACTTCCCGGGTCACCTGCCCAACGGCCATATCGTGCCGGCGCTCTTGGCCGGCAACACCGTGATCTTCAAGCCGTCCGAGCTGACGCCGTGGACCGCCGAGGAAACGGTCAAGCTGTGGTTGCAGGCTGGTCTGCCGGCAGGCGTGATCAACCTGACGCAGGGCGCCAAGGAAACCGGCATCGCCTTGGCCAACCATGCCGGCATCGACGGCCTGTTCTTCACCGGCAGCTCGGCCACCGGCAACCTGCTGCACAAGACCTTCGGCGGCCAGCCGGAGAAGATACTGGCGCTGGAGATGGGCGGCAACAACCCGCTGATCGTCGGCAAGGTGGCCGAGGTCGATGCCGCCGTGCACCATGTGATCCAGTCCGCCTTCGTGTCGGCGGGCCAGCGCTGCACCTGTGCCCGCCGTCTGCTGGTGCCGGCAGGGGAGTGGGGTGATGCTTTCGTTGGACGTTTGGTCGAGGTCGCGGCCAAGCTCAAGGTGGGGCTCTACAACGAAGAGCCGGCTCCGTTCATGGGTTCGGTGATTTCCAACACCGCGGCCGACGCGCTGCTGAAGGCGCAGACCACGCTGCGTGAGAACGGTGGCAAGGTGCTGCTGGAAATGCGTCGCCTGTCCGAGACCGGCGCCATTCTGTCACCGGGCATCATCGACACCACCGCGGCGCAGCGTCCGGACGACGAGTTCTTCGGCCCGCTGCTACAGGTGATCCGCTACACCTCGTTCGACGAGGCCATTGAGATCGCCAACGACACCCGCTTCGGCCTAGCCGGCGGCGTACTGTCGGACGACCGTGCCGAATACGAGCGCTATCTGCAGGAAAGCCGTGCCGGCGTGGTGAACTGGAACAAGCCGCTGACCGGCGCCTCCAGCGCCGCACCGTTCGGCGGCATCGGCGCCTCGGGCAACCATCGCCCGAGCGCCTACTACGCGGCCGATTACTGCGCCTGGCCGGTCGCTTCGCTGGAGTGCGACAGCTTGACCGTTCCGACTCAACTTTCTCCGGGGATCGTACTGTGAGCAACGCTTTTGAAGTGAACTTCGACGGCCTGGTTGGCCCGACGCACAACTACAGCGGCCTGTCCTACGGCAACGTCGCTTCCACCGGCAACCAGAACGCCGTGTCCAACCCGAAGCTGGCCGCCAAGCAGGGGCTGGCCAAGATGAAGGCGCTGCACGACCTGGGCTTCAAGCAGGGCGTGCTGGCCCCGCACGAGCGCCCGGATGTGGCCAGCCTGCGCCGTCTCGGCTTTAGCGGCAGCGACGCCCAGGTAGTCGAGCGCGCCGCCAAGGAAGCGCCGGCCATCCTAGCGGCTGCCTCGTCGGCCTCCTGCATGTGGACCGCCAACGCGGCCACCGTCAGCCCGTCCGGCGACACCGCCGACGGCCGCGTGCACTTTACCCCGGCCAACCTGAACAACAAGTTCCATCGTTCGATCGAGCACCCGACCACGCGCCGCATCCTGCAGGCGATGTTTGCCGACCGCGAGCGCTTCATGGTGCACGAGGCGCTGCCGGCGCAGATGCACTTCGGTGACGAAGGTGCGGCCAACCATACCCGCTTCTGCCACGAGTACGATGGTGCCGGCGTGGAGTTCTTCGTGTTCGGCGCCGCGGCTTTCGACAGCCGCTACCCTGCGCCGGCCCGCTTCCCGGCCCGTCAGACGCTGGAAGCCTGCCAGGCGGTAGCCCGGCTGCACGGCCTGAAGGAGGGGGGCGTGGTCTACGCCCAGCAGGACCCGGACACCATCGATGCCGGCGTGTTCCACAATGACGTGATCTCGGTCGGTAACCGCAACGTGCTGTTCCACCACGAGAAGTCCTTCCTGCATCAGGCCGAGGTGCTGGCCGAGCTGGACCGCAAGCTGGCGGCGGCAGGCGGCAATTTCATCGCCATCGAGGTGCCGCAGGCCGAAGTGTCGGTGGAGGAGGCGGTGAAGAGCTACCTCTTCAATAGCCAGCTGCTGTCCAAACCGGGCGGCGGCATGATCATTGTGGTGCCGGAAGAGTGCCGCAATATCGAACGGGTCTGGGCCTACCTGGAGAAGCTCAAGGCCTCGGGCGGCCCGATCAACGAGGTGCGCGTGTTCGATCTCAAGCAGAGCATGCAGAACGGTGGCGGGCCTGCCTGCCTGCGTCTGCGCGTGGCCTTGTCCGAGCCGGAAATCGCCGCGGTCAACCCGCGCGTGATGATGTCCGAGCAGTTGTTCGGCTCGCTGAACACCTGGGTGGACAAGCATTATCGCGATCGCCTGTCCCCGGAAGACCTCGGTGACCCGCAACTGTTGCTGGAATGCCGCACCGCGCTCGATGAATTGACCCAAATCATGGGACTTGGCGCGGTGTACCCCTTCCAGCTGGTTTGAGTCCGGTTCTGGTGCAAAAAAGGCAGCCCGGTGCGGGTTGCCTTTTGTATTTTGTATACAACAAAAATTGCTGTTGCTCGACGCGAGTAGCAACGAGAAGATCTTGTTTTTACGGCGTTTTCTTGTTGGCCCATCGGGGATCGTGACGGAAAATCGCTATTTGATCGAAAATTTGCAGGAAAATCGTCGGTTCAATCCGGGGCGTGCGATGTTTTGTTCTGGTGCAGTGCAGCGCGTTTCACTTGTGTTTCGGATTTGTTTAAAAAAAACCATAAAAAACAAAGGCTTGCATTGTGTCTTTGGGCCGATTCTTTAGGGGTTTTTGGGGCTATTGTTAAGATTGACAGTCGATTGTAGACACACGCATAATCCGCCGAAGTTTCCGGATAGTGACAGCAAAAGTCATCAACCGGACACTAGATAGGCGATAACGAGAAGAGGGCTACCCCCGTCGTGTCGCCGGGTCTTCACATCAAAGGAGAATTCCCACCGTGGACATTTTTTTGCAACAAATACTCAATGGCCTCGTGCTGGGTAGCATCTACGCGCTGATCGCGCTGGGCTACACCATGGTGTACGGGATCATGGGGCTGATTAACTTCGCCCATGGCGAAGTGGTGATGATGGGGGCTATGGTCACCATCACCGTCGTGACCTCGCTGATGGGGGCCGGAGTCAACCTGCCTGGGCCGATACTGGTACTGATCGGCCTCGTTATCGCCATCCCGGCCTGCGCGCTGCTCGGCTACACCATCGAACGCGTCGCCTACCGTCCGCTGCGCAACGCACCGCGCTTGGCGCCGCTGATCACCGCGATCGGCCTATCGATCGTGCTGCAGCAGGTGGCCATCCTGATCTGGGGCCGTAACTACATCCCGTTCCCGTCGATCCTGAGCCATGACACCGTCGAGATCTTTGGCGCCAGCATCACCGTGCTGCAGGTCATGATCATCGTGCTGTGCCTGGTGATCATGGCCGGCCTGTTGATCATGGTCGAGAAGACCAAGCTCGGCCGCGCCATGCGCGCCACCAGCCAGAACCCGGGCGTGGCCTCGCTGATGGGAGTCAACGTCAACACCATCATCTCCTCCACCTTCATGCTGGGCTCGGCGCTGGGCGCCATCGCCGGCGTCATGGTCGCCACCAACTACGACCAGGCCCACTACTACATGGGCTTCCTGATCGGCCTGAAGGCGTTCACCGCGGCGGTACTGGGCGGCATCGGCAACCTCGGCGGTGCAGTGGCGGGCGGCATCCTGCTCGGCATCATCGAGAGCTTGGGCGCTGGCTACATCGGCACCCTGACCGGCGGCTTCCTCGGCAGCCACTACCAGGACATCTTCGCCTTCATGGTGCTGATCCTGGTGCTGATCTTCCGTCCGTCCGGCCTGCTGGGCGAAAAAATGGCCGACCGTGCCTGATCGAAGAGGAGAAACAAACATGACCATGGCACTAGAAATGAACAAGCTCGACACCAACAAGAAGGTCGGCCTGTTCCTGGTATCGGCCATCGTGCTCGCGGTGCTGCCGTTCGTCGTCGGCGGCCTGCTGGGCAACTCGTGGCTGCGCATCATCGACTTCGCGCTGCTGTACGTGATGCTGGCACTGGGCCTGAACATCGTGGTCGGCTTCGCCGGCCTGCTGGACCTGGGCTTCATCGCCTTCTACGCCGTCGGTGCCTACACCTTCGCGCTGCTGGGCTCGCCGCACTTCGGCATCCACCTGCCGTTCTACATCACCATCCCCCTTGGGGCGCTGGTGGCGGCGTTCTTCGGCATCCTGCTGGGCACCCCGGTGCTGCGCCTGAAGGGCGACTACCTGGCGATCGTGACGCTGGGCTTCGGTGAGATCGTGCGTATCTTCATGAACAACCTGAACGCGCCGATCAACATCACCAACGGCCCGCAGGGCATCAACCTGATCGACCCGGTCAAGGTGGGCGGGCTGTCGTTCGGCAAGTCGCTGGAGATCGCCGGCCACAGCTTCAACAGCGTCTACCTCTACTACTACTTCTTCCTGGCGCTGACCGTGCTGGTGGTGATCATGGCCTGGCGCCTGCAGCACTCGCGCATCGGCCGTGCTTGGGTGGCGATGCGTGAAGACTCGATCGCCGCCGCCGCGATGGGTCTCAACATCCGCAACATCAAGCTCTTGGCGTTCTCGCTGGGCGCGCTGTCGGGTGGTGTCGCCGGTGGTCTGTTCGCCTCGTTCCAGGGCTTCATCTCGCCGGAATCGTTCGGTCTGCTGGAATCGGTGATGATCCTGGCGATGATCGTGCTGGGCGGCATGGGCCACATCCCGGGCGTGATCCTCGGCGCGGTGGTGCTGACCGTGGCGCCAGAAGTACTGCGCGACGTGATCGGCCCGCTGCAGATGCACACCTTTGGTCGCATGCTGATCGACCCGGAAAACGCCCGCATGCTGATCTTCGGCCTGGCGCTGGTGGTGATGATGTTGCTGCGTCCGGAAGGCATGTGGCCGTCCAAGCGCCGCAAGGCCGAGTTTGACGACGCGAAGAAAGGTTAAGCCATGGCACACGCTCTGCTGAAAATCGAAGGCATCAACAAGCGCTTTGGCGGCCTGCATGCCCTGAATAATGTCGGTCTGACCATCAACAAGGGTGAGATCTACGGCCTGATCGGCCCGAACGGCGCCGGCAAGACCACGCTGTTCAACGTGCTGACCGGTCTCTACCAGCCGGACGAAGGCACCTTCACCTTCGACGGCCAGGACCTGTTCCGCGCCAAACCGCACGTGGTGGTGGGTACCGGCATCGCCCGGACCTTCCAGAACATCCGCCTGTTCGGCGAGATGACCGCGCTGGAAAACGTCATGGTGGGCCGTCACATCCGCTCCAAGGCCAACGCCCTGGGCGCGATCCTGCGCGACCGCAAGACCATGGCGGAAGAGAAGGCGATCGAAGCCAAGGCGTGGGAGCTGTTGGCCTACGTCGGCATCACCGACGTCGCTCAGGAGCGCGCCCGCAACCTGTCGTACGGCCACCAGCGCCGCCTCGAGATCGCCCGTGCGCTGGCCACCGAGCCCAAGCTGCTGGCGCTCGACGAACCGGCCGCCGGCATGAACCCGAGCGAAACCGAAGACCTCAAGGTGCTGATGGAAAAGATCCGCAAGGACGGCGTGACCGTGCTGCTGATCGAGCACGACGTGAAGCTGATGATGGGCCTGTGCGACCGCATCGCCGTACTCGACTACGGCAAGAAGATCGCCGAAGGCGTGCCGGAAGTGGTGCGCAAGGACCCGAAAGTGATTGAAGCCTACCTGGGAGCGGCCCACGCATGAGTCTCTTGGACGTGAAGAACCTGCAGGTGTCGTACGGCGGCATCCATGCGGTGAAGGGGATCGACCTGCACATCGAGCAGGGCGAACTGGTGACGCTGATCGGTGCCAACGGCGCCGGCAAGACCTCGACGCTGCGCACGCTGGTGGGGATGGAGAAGAAGTCCGGCGGCAGCATCGTCTACGACGGCAAGGAAACCGCCGGGATTCCGGCGCACAACTTCGTGCGCCACGGCCTGGCCATGGTGCCGGAGGGCCGCGGCATCTTCGCCAAGCTGACGGTGGAAGAGAATCTGCTGATGGGCGCGTTCTACCGCGACGACAAGGCGGCGATCCAGAACGAGCTGGAACACGTCTACGAGCTGTTCCCGCGCCTGAAGGAACGCTTCAAGCAACTGGCCGGCACGCTGTCGGGCGGCGAGCAGCAGATGGTGGCGATGGGGCGGGCGATCTTGTCCAAGCCCAAGCTGTTGCTGCTGGACGAACCGTCGATGGGTCTGGCGCCGATCATCGTGCAGAAGATCTTCGAGATCATCCAGATGATCTCGGCGCAGGGCGTGACGATGCTGCTGGTGGAGCAGAACGCCAAGCTGGCGCTGGAGATCAGCCAGCGCGGTTATGTGATGGAAAGCGGCCGCATCACCATGAGCGGCCCGGCGCGTGAGCTGCTGGACGACGAGCGGGTGCGCAACGCCTATCTGGGCGGCTGATCCGAGCTGACAATGAATGCGACTCTTGGCCCCGGCGTGCTGGTTCACCAGCTCCTCGGGGCTTTTTTATTGCCCCCGCTCAACGTCATCCTGCTCGTTCTGCTGGGGCTGTGGCTGAGGCGGCGCCATCCGGGGGCGGGGAGTGTGGTCGTTGCACTCGCGCTGGGCTTGTCGTATGCCTTGGCGACCCCGCAGATGGCGATGTGGCTGAACCGTTCGCTCGAGCGTTACCCGCTGGTGGCGCTGTCCCAGGTGCGGGAGACCGGTGCCATCGTGGTATTGGGGGGAGGCAAGAAACCGGCGCCGGAATACGGTCGTAACGAGCCATCGGCCGATACCCTGATGCGGCTGCGTTATGCCGCCTACCTGGCGCGGCACAGTGGCCGTCCCGTGCTGGTCAGCGGCGGTGCGCCGCTGGGGGGCGAGGCGGAGGCGCCGGTGATGGCCCGCACCTTGGCGAGCGATTACGGCTTGCACCCGCGCTGGGTCGAGCAGGGCTCGGATACCACGTTTGACAACGCGCGCCTGTCGGCGCAGCTACTCAAGGCCGACGGCGTGCGTTCCATCACGCTGGTGAGCCAGGGCTGGCACCTGGCACGGGCCGTGCCGCTGTTTGAAGAGCAGGGCCTGAAGGTGCTGCCGGCACCGACCGGGCTCGTGCGCTACGATGGCGGTGGCGTGATGTGGTACCTGCCTTCCGGGCGGGCGATGCAGGAGACGCATGCCGCGCTGCGCGAATGGGTGGGGCGGCTGTATTATGCCGTACGTGAACGGGGGACCGGGGTGCTCCGTTCGGTCTCGCATCTCAAATCCTGATTGCGCCGGCGAACGGCGTTGCCGCTAGTGCCGAAGCCCCGTCGTGCCGGTGGGCGGCGTGCCTCGCAGGGGCGGATGGGGTGCGCAGCAGATTTATTCACAAGCACTCTGACAGGAGCCAGTCATGCAGGTAGCAGCCATCATCATCGGCGACGAATTGTTGTCCGGAAAGCGCCAGGACAAGCATTTGCAGGCGCTGATCCGCATCCTGGCCGCACGCGGCATGCGCCTTGCGGCGGCCGAGTACCTCGGGGACGATCCGCGTCGGATCGAGGCGGCGTTGAAGCGCGCTTTCGCCAGTGGCGACCTGGTGTTCAGCTTCGGCGGCATTGGCGCCACCCCGGATGACCATACCCGTGGCTGTGCTGCCCGTGCACTGGGTGTCGAGCTGGTGGTGCACCCGGAGGCGCGCGCCATTATCGAGGAGCGTTTCGGCGAGGAGGCCTATCCGCACCGTATCAATATGGGGGCATTCCCGCTCGGCGCGCGCCTAATCCCGAATCCGGTCAACCGTATCGCGGGGTTCTCGGTGCATGACGTGCATTTCGTGCCGGGTTTCCCGGCCATGGCGTGGCCGATGATCGAGTGGGTGCTCGATACGCACTACCCGCACCTGCGGAACGATGTGCCGGATGTCGAGCGTAGCGTGATCGCCATCAATGCCCGCGAGGGCGACCTGATCGGGCTGATGGAGGCGCTCAGTGCGCGCTACCCGACGCTGAAGCTGTCCAGCTTGCCCAACTTCGGCAACGAGGCCATTCCTCAGATGCACATCGAGTTCGGCTTCAGCGGCCAGCCGGCGCTGGTCGACATCGCTTTGTCGGAACTGGAGAAGGAATTGGTCAAGCGCGGCTACGAGGTGCGTAGCACAGCATGATTTGCAAGTATTTGTTTTGAAATAAACCATCTATTTGGCATTATTTTAAATTGTTTATATTTGTTTCCTGCGCTTGAGTTGTCCTGAGCGGGCGGGCTAGGGTGGCGGTTTTTTGCCTGCCACCCGCCATGAAACGCTTGCTGCTATTGCTGTTGCCCCTGCTGCTGAGTGCCTGCCTCGGCCATGACCGTCCCTCCCCCGTCGCCAGCGACGTTTCCACCTACACTCCGCCCACCGCCGAAGCGGTCACGTTGGTATCCGGCAAGCGCAGCGTGGGTCACCGCGACTTCAACAACGCCAAGAGAGTGTTGCCGGAGGTCTTTGCCGGCATGGAGGAAGACTTCTACTGCGGCTGCAAGTACAGCGGCAAGGACGTCGATTTCGCTTCCTGCGGGTATCAGCCGCGCAAGAATGCCGCGCGTGCCAGCCGCATCGAGTGGGAGCACGTGGTGCCGGCGTGGGTACTGGGGCATCAGCGGCAATGCTGGCAGCAGGGTGGGCGCAAGAACTGCGTGGCCACCGACGCGGTATTCCGCATGGCCGAGGGCGATCTGAACAACCTGGTGCCAGCAGTAGGCGAGGTCAACGGTGATCGCGGCAACCTGTCTTACGGCGCCTGGACGCGCAATCCGACCCCGATGTACGGCCAGTGCCGGACCATCGTCGACTTCAAGAACCGGCGTGTGCAGCCGCGCGAAGAGGTGCGCGGACGCGCCGCACGCATCACCCTTTACATGCATGACCAGTACGGCCTGCGCATGAGCAGCCAGGATCGCCAACTGATGTGCGCCTGGGCCAAGACCTATCCGGTGGACGAATGGGAGCGCCAGCGCGAAGCGCGCATCGTGGCGTTGCAGGGCAGCGGCAATCCTTACGTGAGCGACCCGCAGCAGTTGGCCAAGCGCTGCGGCTGAGCGCTTGCGAGGTACGATCTGACTGGAGACCGGGCAGGGCGTGACTCTCGCGTGCAGGAGCGGCAATCCGGCCGCCTCCCCGGATGAGGGCAGAGACGGGGGCCGAAAGTGGCCGGATGGCCTGCCGCTCAGCTGCGGTAGAAGCGCTTGAGGATGCTGGAGAAATCGAGCTTGCCGTGGCCGTCGGCGACGTGCTCCTCGTACAGGTTGCGCGCCAGGGCGCCGAGCGGGTTGGCGGCGTGGCAGGCCAGCGCCGCCTGCTCGGCCAGGCCCAGGTCCTTCAGCATCAGTTCCGCCATGAAGCCGCCGCTGTAGCCGCGGCTGGCCGGTGCGTTTTCCATCACCCCAGGCCAGGGGTTGTACAGTTCCAGCGCCCAGTTGCGGCCGGAGCTCTTGGCCATGATCTCGGACAGCACCTTGGGGTCGAGCCCGCTCTTGACCCCCAGCGCCAGTGCCTCGGCGGTGCCGGCCATCAGGATGCCGAGCATCATGTTGTTGCAGATCTTGGCGCTCTGGCCGGCGCCGTGGCCACCGGCGAGAAACACGTTCTTGCCCATCGCCTCGAACAGCGGGCGGGCCTGTTCCAGGTCGGCTGCTTCGCCGCCGACGATGAAGGTCAGGGTGCCGGCGGCGGCGCCGGCGGTGCCGCCCGATACCGGCGCGTCGAGCATGCGCAGTCCGGCGGCGAGCGCGGCCTCGGCTACCTTGATGGCGCTGGCGGCGGCGATGGTGCTGCAGTCGATCACCAGCGTGCCTTGGGGCAGTTGGGCGAGCAGGCCGTTTTCGCCCAGGTACAGGCCCTCGACGTGGTGGCTGGCGGGCAGCATCGACAGCACGATGTCGGCGCCGGCGACGCAATCGGCGGCGCTGGTGGCGACTGCGGCGCCGGCTTCGGCCAACCTTTGCATGGCCTCGGTGGAGAGGTCGAAGACCTTGATGGAAAAGCCCTTGCGGAGGAGGTTGAGGGCCATCGGCCCGCCCATGTTGCCGAGGCCGATGAAAGCGGTATGAGTCATGGCTGTCTCCTGAGGTGCCCATTTCATTTGAGTGTAGGCAGGCTGCGTGCAAATTTTTCGCTGGGCACATTCCGGCGTGCCAAACTCCAGATTGGCTCAGCGAGAGATTGGCACGCAGTCATTCGCTCTGCGATACGGAATCCTCATGTACTGCGTGACCATTCCGGATTCTGCGCGCTGGTGGCCCTCACTCTGCTTTGGCTCGTTCGCCTACTGAAACGGGCTCTCCACTTGAGTTGGCAACTCAGCCCAGCGCCGCCAGCGGGTGTTCGCCATCACTCCACGGCGCGGTGAAGTGGCTGTCGACCCAGGCCTGGTCTACTTCGGCCAACGTCTTGCGGCTCCACTGCGGCTGGCGGTCCTTGTCCACCAGCAGCGCGCGCACGCCTTCGCGGAAGTCCGGCTTGCTGCAGAAATTGACCGACAGGATCAGCTCCATGCGCAGCGCCTCGGCCAGCGACAGGTGCTTGGCGCGGCGGTAGATTTCCCAGGTGACCGCGGCCGAACTCGGACTGCCGTGGGCGAAGCTGTGCGCCGCCGCCTGCAGCCAGGGGTCGTCGAAATGGCCGTCGGTCAGCGCCTGCGCCACGGCGGCCAGGCTGCCGCGGTTCATCAGACGGTGGATGGCCACCAGTTGGCGCTCGACGTTGGACATCGGCAAGGAGGCATGGGTGGCGCATTCCATGTCGTTAAGCCGGGCTGTGACGGCCGCGTGGTTGGCCGAAGCGGTATCGGACCAGGCGGTGTCGGTCAGACGTGCCAGCAACTCGGAATAGCCATCCAGCGCGACGACGTGGTCGGCCAGGTTGACGATCAGCGCGTCGTGGGCGTTGAGCGGCGCACCGGTCAGACCGAGGAACAGCCCGAGCTTGGCCGGCATGCGCTGCAGGAACCAGCTGCCGGCCACGTCCGGGTACAGGCCGATGGTGATTTCCGGCATGGCGATGCGCGTGGCCGGGGTGGCGACGCGGTGGCTGGCGCCGACCATCAGGCCGAGCCCTCCGCCCATGACGATGCCGTGGCCCCAGACGATGACCGGTTTGGGGTAGGTGTGCAGGCGGTGGTCGAGGGTGTATTCCTCCCGGAAGAACGTCACCACTTCGGGAATCGGACCGTCGCCGCGGTGGACCAGGATGGCGTCGCGCACCGCGCGCACGTCGCCGCCGGCGCAGAACGCCCGTTCGCCGGCCCCGCGCAACAGCACGCAGGCGATGGCGTCGTCGGCGGCCCAGCGCTGCAACTGTGCGTCGAGCAGGCGGATCATGCCCAGCGTCAGCGCGTTGAGCGATTTCTCGGCGTTGAGCGTGGCCACGCCGATACGCCGGCCGTTGCTGCTGGTCAGTTCTTCAAACAGGACTTCGTCGTTCATGGTGGTGTTCCTTTCGGCCAACTAGTCAGAACCGGTTTACGGTCTTGCGGCGCGTTCCCGACCGGGGTTCAGGTGCGTTGCGTGCGAATCTTTCGCGGGTCTCCGCGGAAGATCGGCACGCAACGAGACGCTCGCGACGGACCGTGAGCCGGTTCTCAGGCATTTTTCCACTGCGGCGGACGCTTTTCCAGGAAGGCGCCGACGCCTTCCTTCTGATCTTCGGTGTCGAACAGCTTGATGAAGCGTTCGCGCTCGTGGATCAGGTTGTACGACGGCGGCTCGACGCGGGCGCGCTGCACCAGCGTCTTGCACGCTGCCACCGAGGAAGGCGACTGGCGTGCCACCTTCTCCGCCAGCGCCAGCGCGGCGGCGCGCGCCTGGCCCTTGCCGACCACTTCTTCTACCAGCCCGATGCGCAGCGCCGTGGCGGCGTCCACGCGCTCGCCACACAGGATCATGCGCTTGGCCCAGCCTTCGCCCACCAGCCAGGGCAACAGCTGGGTGCCGCCGGCGCAGGGCAGCAGACCGACGGCGGCTTCCGGCAACGCCATCTGAGCTTGTTCCTCGGCGATACGGATGTCGCAGGCCAGGGCGCATTCCAGCCCGCCGCCCATGGCGTAGCCGTTGATGGCGGCAATACTGACGCCACGGAACGCCGAAAGCGCCTCGAAGGCCTCGCCGAACAGCATGGTCATTTCGGTGGCGACGGTCTTGTTGCCGTCGGCGAACAGCGTCAGGTCGGCGCCGGCCGAGAAGAATTTTTCGCCATCGCCGGTGATCACCAGAGCGTAGATGTCGCGCTCGGCGTTGAGGTCGGCCACCAGTGCCTTGAGGGCGGAGAGGCTCTCCCGGTTCCAGGTGTTGGCGGGCGGATTGGCGATGGTGACCAGCGCGGTGTGGCCGTGTTTTTCGACGTTGAGATGGGCGTAGCTTGGCAAAATGTTCTCCTGGTTGTGTGGCCTGTTCTGGCCGTTGCTGAGCGGGGAGGAGGGACGGAGCCTATCGCCCTGATTGGACGCGATGTGCCGTGTTTCAACCCTCCCGACCCCTTGTTCGACCTGGCGTTCAGCGCAGTGTGTCGAGTGCGCCGTCCTTGAGCAGATGGCGCGCCACGATCATGCGCATCACTTCGTTGGTGCCTTCCAGGATCTGGTGCACGCGCAGGTCGCGTACGTGGCGCTCAAGCGGGAAGTCCTTCAGGTAGCCGTAGCCACCGAACAGTTGCAGCGCCTGGTTGGCGACGTTGAAGCTCAGATCGGTGGCCAGGCGCTTGGCCATGGCGCAGTAGGCGGTGGCGTCGGGACTGCCGCTGTCGAGCTTCCACGCCGCCAGGCGCACCATCTGGCGGGCCGCGATGAGCTCGGTCAGCATGTCGGCGAGGCGGAACTGCACGGTCTGGAAGTCCGCCAGCGCGTGGCCGAATTGCTGGCGCTCCTGCACATAGCGCTGCGCGGCATTGAGCGCGGCCTGGGCGGTGCCGACGGCACAGGTGGCGATATTGATGCGCCCGCCATCCAGCCCTTTCATGGCGAAGGTGAAGCCCTGGCCTTCCTCTCCCAGCAGGTTCTCGGCCGGAATCTCGACGTTGTCGAAGGTGACGGCGCGCGTGGGCTGGCTGTTCCAGCCCATCTTCTTTTCCTTCTTGCCGTACTGGATTCCGGGCGCATCTGCCGGCACCACGAAGGCCGATACGCCTTTCGGGCCAGGACCGCCGGTGCGCGCCATCACCACCAGCACCTCGGTGCTGCCGGCGCCGGAGATGAACATCTTGGAGCCGTTGAGAATGTAGACGTCGCCCTTCTTCTCGGCGTGGGTTTTCAGCGAGGCGGCATCGGAGCCGGCGCCTGGTTCGGTCAGGCAGTAGCTGCCAAGCTTGGCGCCCGATACCATCTGCGGCACCCAGTATTCGGCCACGTCGGGTTTGGCGAAGCTGGCGATCATCCAGCTCACCATGTTGTGGATGGTGAGGTAGGCGGCAGTGGAGGTGCAGCCGGCGGCGAGTTCTTCGAACACGATGGCGGCATCGAGGCGGCTGAGGCCGAGCCCGCCGTAGGCTTCCGGCGTGTACAGGCTGAGAAAGCCCATCTCGCCGGCGCGGCGGATCACCTCGAGCGGAAATTCCTCGCGCTCGTCCCATTCCGCGGCATGTGGCGCCAGTTCGTGCGTGGCGAAGGCCCGCGCGGCGTCCTGGAAGGCGATCTGTTGTTCAGTCAGGGCAAAGTCCATGTTGTCAGCCAATCTTGTCAGCCCCGTCGGGTGGACGGGAGGATGTCGATATGCGGCGCGTCCGGGGTGGATGGGCGTGCCGCGCCTGATGATGCGTCAGTGCAGTGCAATGGTGGTGTTGACCTTGCCGCTCGAGGCGGCGTCGTCGAACCAGCGGCTGGTGACGGTCTTGGTCTGGGTGTAGAACAGGATCACCTGCTTGCCGTATGGCCCCAGGTCGCCGAGTTTGGAGCCGCGCGAACCGGTGAACGAGAACAAGGGCACCGGTACCGGGATCGGCACGTTGATGCCGACCTGGCCGACGTCGATCTCCTCCTGGAACTTGCGTGCCGCCGCGCCGCTCTGGGTGAAGATGGCGGTGCCGTTGCCGTGCGGGTTGGCGTTGATCAGGGCGATGGCGTCGTCGAGCGAATCGGCCGCCACCAGGCACAGTACCGGGCCGAAGATTTCCTGGTCGTAGATCGCCATGCCGGGCTCGACGCCGGAGAAGATGGTCGGGCCGATGAAGTTGCCCTGCTCATGGCCGGGCACCTGCACGCTGCGGCCGTCCAGCTCCAGTTTGGCGCCTTGCGCGATGCCCTTGGCGATCAGCCCTTCGACGCGCGTGCGTGCCGCACTGGAGATCAACGGCCCCAGGTCCGGGTTGGCCTGGCCGGGGCCGACGCGCAAGGCCTTGGCTTTGACTACCAGATCTGGAATCCACTGCTGCGCCTCGCCCACCAGCACCGCCACCGAGATCGCCATGCAACGCTGGCCGGCGGCGCCGAAACCGGCACCGACCAGCTGGTTGAGCGCCTGTTCCTTGTTGGCGTCCGGCAGCACGATGGCGTGGTTCTTGGCGCCCATCATGCACTGCACGCGCTTGCCGGCCTGGCTCGCGCGCTGGTAGACGTGGGTGCCGACCGGAGTGGAACCGACGAAGGACAAGGCCTTGATGTCGGGGTGGTCGCAGATGGCATTGACCACGTCCGCGCTGCCGTGCACCACGTTCAGCACGCCGGGCGGGATGCCGGCTTCGATCGCCAGTTCCACCAGCCTCATCGTCACCATCGGGTCTTGCTCGGACGGCTTGAGCACGAAGGTGTTGCCGCAGGCGATGGCCATCGGGAACATCCACAGCGGGATCATGGCCGGGAAGTTGAACGGCGTGATGCCGGCGCACACCCCGAGCGGCTGCTGCACGGTGTAGGTGTCGACGCCGCTGGCCACGTTCTCGGCGTGCTCGCCCAGCTGCAGGTTGCCGATGTTGGCGGCATGTTCGACCACCTCCAGGCCGCGGAACACGTCGCCCTCGGCATCGGCCAGAGTCTTGCCCTGCTCGGCGGTGAGGATGGCCGCCAGTTCCTTCATGTGTTCCCGGATCAGTTGCTGGTATTTGAGGAAGAGGCGGGCGCGCGCGCCGATTGGCGTCTTCTTCCAGCTTTTGAAGGCTTCCTTGGCCGCCGCCACGGCGGCGTCGACTTCCTCCGGCGTCGCCAGCGGCACCCGTGCCAGTACCTCTTGCGTGGCGGGGTTGACGACGTCGCGCCACTCGCTCGTCGTCGACTCGACGAACTTGCCGTTGATCAGCAACTTGATGGTGGGAAGGGTAGACATGGTGTCGTCTCCTGATGTTGTCACCGCCACGGTGGATGATGAGCTGGCCGCAGGTTTTTCTTTAATCGTAGTCGCCGGGTGGCAGAGCTTTCCCATGATCTGCCCGTTGGTGCGACCGGCTGGGGCATGGATGCCTGTCTCCCTCGGGAGTCGGCGTCGGCTCTGCCGAGGTAGAGTGATAGGCAGGGTATCCTGCGGTTTTCATCACCGTTACGTAAAAGTAAGTTCCTCTATTAAACTAAGCAAGCGCTTGGTTTTTTTCAAGGGTTTGCGAGTCCGCCTAGGAGAGGAAAAAACGGTTGTTGTGCTTCCGTCACATCCGGTTGGCGGGCGTGACGGAGCTCAGGAGTAATGCGTTGATATTAATAGGTGTAGAAGCCGTGTCCGCTCTTGCGCCCGAGCCGGCCGGCCGCCACCAGCTGCGCCAGGAGCGGGCAGGCGCGGTACTTGCTGTCACGGAATTCGTCGTGAAGGATGTCCATGATCGCGAGGCAGGTGTCCAGGCCGATCAGGTCGGCCAGCGCCAGCGGGCCGATCGGGTGGTTCATGCCGAGTTTCATCACGGTGTCGATGTCCTCGGCGCTGGCCAGGTTCTCGTACAGCGCGAACGCCGCCTCGTTGATCATCGGCATCAGCACGCGGTTGGACACGAAACCGGGGCCGTCCTTCACCGTCACCGGGGTCTTGCCGATTTCCACGGCCAGCGTGTGCACCGTCTGGTGAGTGGCATCGTCGGTCTGCAGCGCGCGGATGATCTCCACCAGCGGCATCAGCGGCACCGGGTTCATGAAGTGCATGCCGATCACCCGCTCCGGACACTCCACCCAGGCGGCGATGCGGGTCAGCGAGATCGACGAGGTGTTGGAAGCCAGGATGGCGTCGGCGGGCAGGGTGCGCGCCAGCTCGCGGAAGATCTTTTCCTTGATCGCGGGGTTCTCGGTGGCGGCCTCCACCACCAGCTGGCACTCGGTCAGGGCGGTCAGCGTCTCGGCGGTGGTGATGTTGGAGAGGGTGAGCTCGACGTCGGCGGGGCTCAGCAGCGCCTTCTTCTCCAACTTGGCGAGGCTCGCCCGGATGGTGGCGAGGCCTTTTTCCAGCGCCGCGGCCGAGGTGTCGACCAGAGTGACCTGAAAACCGTGGCGGGCGAAGGTCTGGGCGATGCCGTTGCCCATGGTGCCGGCGCCGATAACGCCGATGCGGGTGATTGCCATGATGTCTCCTTGAGTACTGTTTTCGTGAACATAAAGTAACGTTTACGTAAACGTCAATATGCGCCGCCGCAAAACGTCCGAGTACTTCCCACTTCGCTGGGTCAATTATAGTCCGGTATACCAAGAAACCCGGCGCACCCCCATCGGCAAGGCAGGCCGGAGAAGGGGGGGCGGCGGGGCGTTCATGCCGCCAGGCTCAGCCGGCGGACTGCTTCTGGCGGATCGCCAGCAGGGCCTGATTGCGCAGCGCCTTCAGCAGGTTCAGCGTTTCCGCGTCGGGTTTCAGGCTATGGGCATGCCGGCGCTCGCCGTACAGAAAACCGATCGGCTTGTTTTCTAGCACCAGCGGCAGGATCAGGAACGTCTCTGCCGGCGTGGCGCGGCGCAGCCAGTTCGGGATGCGGCTGGCGATATTCGGAGCGTTGACGTCCTCGATCAGGATGTCGGCGTTGTGCTCCAGCGCCACGCAGAACACGTTGGCAGCCTCCTGCAGGCTGAAGCGGAATGCGGGAATCATCGCACCGATCCGCTCGCCAAAACCGAAGCGCGCCACCATCTGTCCCAGCCGCGGGTCGCGCGTGCACAGCAGCACGTGCTCGAACGGGGTGGCGCGAAACAGCGTTTCCAGCACGGTCTGCAGCAACTCGTTCAGGTTGAAGGGACCGAGCAGGGCGTGGGTAAGCTCCTGCATGCCGGCACTCAAGCGGCGCGCGCTGCTGTCGTCGCAGGGCTCTGGCACGGCTGCCAGATCCAGCATCAGGTCGAGCTCCAGCTCCTGTGGCCGGGCCGCCTGGATGGCTTGGGCGAGCGGCGGAGGGCGGGCGCCCGGACGCGCCGAGCCGGCGAGCAGCGCTGAGCCGCGCAGCCGCGCCAGGAAGCTGTCGGGACGGGCGCTGACCCCGATCGGCTCGACGTGCTCGTCGAACGCCCGCAGCGCGGCACGCACGTGCGCGATTGCCTGCTCGGCGCTCAGCGGCAACACGCGCTGATAGCGTTCCAGCAGCGTCTCCAGCGGCTGGCGCGGGGCGCTGCCGGGGTCTTGTGTCAGTTGCGTCAGCTCGGCGGCCAGGTTGGCCAGGATGCACAGCCGCGCCGCAGCGTTGGCCGGCGGGCGGATCGGCCCGGCCGGCAGCAGCTCCATGCTCTGCACGATACGCGCCGGGAAGCTCCAGTGCTCGGCCACACTCATGCCCAGCGCGGCGAAGTCCAGCCCCAGCGTATGGATGGTGGCCTGGGTCAGGCTCAGGCCGTTCTCGACCTTGAGGTCGATCAGCCGGCTTTCCTCGCGGAAATAGAAGCGGCACAGGAGTTCGCCCAAGTGGTGGAACATGCCGCAGATCAGCGCTTCCTCGCTGTCCCCGGCAACACCCTGTTGTGCCAGTTCGCGCGTCAGCAGGCCGCAGAAGAAGGTGCGCAGCGCGGTGTCCTTCAAGGTGGCCGCGTGCGCCTTGTTGTGCATGTGTTCGAACAGCAGCAGTGTGATCGCCAGGTTGCGGATGGTATCGAAACCGAGGATGACGATGGCGCGCGACACCGTGCTGACTGCGCCGCCGAAGTGGCTGTAATGCACCGAGTTCACCACCCGCAGCAGCTTGTTGGTCAGCGAGAAGTCCTGCAGGATGATTTCCGCCAGTTCTTGCACCCGGCCGGTGTGGTCCTCGCTCACCTGGTTGATGGCCTGGATCGCCTGCGACAGGGCGGGAAAGTCGGCCGAATAGCGCATGCGCTCCAGCAGGCTGTCCCAGGCGGTCGGGCTGGCGCTGCCCTTGATGAAGCGGTGCTGAGTGGTAAGCCAGGCCTGCAGCGCGGCCAGCAGCGACGCGGCATCGGCAAAACCCTGGCCCGGCGCCGTGTCGAGCGCGCTCACCATGATGGCGTCCAGTTCGTCGTCGATCAGCGGGTTCAATTGCCGCAGCGGCGTGGTGCCGGGGGGCTGCCCGGTCAGCAACTGGTGCAGGATGCCGGCCAGCGCGGCGAGGTCGCGCTGGCGCATGCGGGGCAGGGCATTCGCCGGCGGCGCCGGCAACAGCCCGAGCCCGAGCAGATGCGGCGTGCGCTCGTCGTCGAGCAGAATGTGGTCCAGGCTCAGCCAGCCGTGCGCCACGCCCTGGGCGTGGGCGTACATCAGCGCGCCCAGCAGGTCGCAGCACAGTCCCACCGCCTCTTTGGCCGGGAGCACTCCCGAGAGCGCCAGCAGGCTGGCCAGCGGATGCCAGGCCGGCAGGTCGTAATGCCAAAGGCAGAGCCCGTCGCGCAGCTCCGGCTGGCTGGGTGGAACGATGCCGGGGTGTTTCAGCTGGGCGGCGGGAAAGGCGGCGACGGTCAGTTTCTGCGGCAACGACAGGGTCTGTCGCAGGGTGCCGCCGGGGGCGGCAACCGGCATGTCGGCCGGCGGCTGGGTGGCGTCGTGGCTCAGGATCGGTGCGGCGTGTGTTGTCATTCTTTTTCTCCCCCGCTGACTATATAAGCAATCTCCCGACTCGGGACAACTTTTCCGCGCTGGGGTGGTGGAGCCGCCACCGGAGGGTGTCGCTATATGTCCGGTTAGCCAGTTTTTTGTTTCCAATAGCGCATATTGATATATCCATTCGGTTTTGCCTGGCTAGGGGGCTTCCGGTAGATTGGCGTCAAATGGCAGGCGGGTGTGCCGCCTGCAGGCAGGAACAGAACTGGCCACGTGCCAATAGCGGGCGGAGCAAGATGACTATCAGTGAAGCAAGACTGACTCACCTCAAACAACTGGAAGCGGAGTCGATCCATATCATTCGCGAAGTGGCGGCGGAATTCGAGAACCCGGTGATGCTGTATTCCATCGGCAAGGACTCGGCGGTGATGCTGCACCTCGCGCTCAAGGCCTTCTACCCGGGCAAGCCGCCGTTCCCCCTGCTGCACGTCGACACCACCTGGAAGTTCCGCGACATGATCGCGTTCCGCGACCGCATGGCGGCCAAGGTCGGCATGGAACTCCTGGTGCACACCAACGAAGAAGGCCGGGCGGCCAACATCAACCCGTTCGACCACGGCAGCGCCAAGTACACCGACGTGATGAAGACCGACGCCCTCAAGCAGGCGCTGAACAAGTACCAGTTCGACGCCGCCTTCGGCGGGGCGCGCCGCGACGAGGAAAAGTCGCGCGCCAAGGAGCGTGTCTATTCCTTCCGCGACAAGAACCATCGCTGGGACCCGAAAAACCAGCGTCCGGAACTCTGGAACATCTACAACAGCAAGATCAACAAGGGCGAGAGCATCCGTGTGTTCCCGCTGTCCAACTGGACCGAGCTCGACATCTGGCAGTACATCTACCTCGAAAACATCGAGATCGTGCCGCTGTATTTCGCCAAGCCGCGCCCGGTGGTCAACCGTGACGGCATGCTGGTGATGGTCGACGACGAGCGCCTGCCGCTCAAGGAGGGCGAGGTGCCGGAAATGCGCAGTGTGCGCTTCCGCACCCTGGGCTGTTACCCGCTCACCGGTGCGGTCGAGTCGGAAGCCGCCACGCTGCCGGAGATCATCCAGGAAATGCTGCTCACCACCACCTCCGAGCGGCAGGGACGCCTGATCGACCACGACCAGGCCGGCTCGATGGAGAAGAAGAAGATGGAAGGCTACTTCTAAGAGCTTGTGGAAAATCCTGCTGCGCAGGGCGATCTCACGCTGCGATGCTCGCTGTACCACTTGTACAGCTACGCTTCTCACCTTGACCTCGACCTGTGGCGATGACCGCAGGGAATCCCTGTGGGACGAATTTTTTCACAAGCTCTGGTCCGGATCTAAACGATCTCGTTGAGAATACCGCGTGCCGACGTGAACGCCCTTGGCCTCACGTTGGCCGAAGATGACGGAATACCACCATGTCTCACCAATCCGAACTGATCGCCAGCGATATCCTGGCCTATCTGAAACAGCACGAAAACAAGGATCTGCTGCGTTTCATCACCTGCGGCAACGTCGACGACGGCAAGTCCACGCTGATCGGCCGGCTGCTGCACGATTCCAAGCTGATCTTCGAAGACCAACTGGCCGCGATCCAGAAGGACAGCAAGAAGTACAACACCACCGACGAGGACATCGATCTGGCCTTGCTGGTGGACGGCCTGCAGGCCGAGCGCGAGCAGGGCATCACCATCGACGTGGCCTACCGCTATTTCTCCACCGAGAAGCGCAAGTTCATCATCGCCGACTGCCCGGGGCACGAGCAGTACACCCGCAACATGGCCACCGGCGCCTCCACCTCGGACCTGGCGGTGATCCTGATCGACGCCCGCCGCGGCGTGCAGACGCAGACCCGCCGTCACAGCTACATCGTGAGCCAGCTCGGCATCCGCCACGTCATCGTGGCGATCAACAAGATGGACCTGGTCGACTTCAGCCAGGAGGTGTTCGACAAGATCCGCGACGAGTACCTCGCCTTCGCCGAACACCTGGCGATTCCGGACATCCGCTTCGTGCCGATCTCGGCGCTGCGCGGCGACAACGTGGTGAAGCCGAGCGAACGCGCACCGTGGTACGACGGCGCCACCTTCATGCAGCTGTTGGAGTCGGTCGAGCTGTCGCACGACGCCGCGCTCGACGCCTTCCGCCTGCCGGTGCAGTACGTCAACCGCCCGCACCTGGACTTCCGCGGCTTCTGCGGCACCGTCGCCTCCGGCCGTGTGCATCCGGGCGACCAGATCGTCGTGTTGCCGTCGGGCAAGACCAGCAAGGTCAAGGCCATCGTCACCGCCGACGGTGATCTGGCCAGTGCCCACGTCGGTCAGGCCATCACCCTGACGCTGGAGGACGAGATCGACTGCTCGCGCGGCGACATGATCGTGCGTAGTGGTGAGGTGGAACCTCCGGTCTCGGCGGCGTTCGACGCCCACATCGTGTGGATGAACGAGGTGCCGTTGCAGGTGGGCAAGGAGTACGCCTTCAAGCTGGCCGGCAAGAACGTGTTCGGCCGTGTCGAGCACATCCTGCACCGCGTCGACGTCAACACCATGGAGCAGTTTGCCGCCGACGAGCTCAAGCTCAACGAGTTCGGCCTGTGCCGCGTCGTCGTCAATGCACCGGTGGTGTTCGACGCCTACCGCCAGTGCCGTGGCAGCGGCAGCCTGATCGTGATCGATCGCCTGTCCAACGCCACTGCCGGCGCCGGCATGATCACCGGCGCAGCGCAGAGCGACAGCAGCGCGCAGGATGCCAACGAACTGGCCCGCCTGCGAGCCTTCGAGCTGGAGTTCAATGCGCTGGTGCGCAAGCACTTCCCGCACTGGGAAGCCAAGGATATCAGCCAGCTGCTAAAGTAAGCTCGGCCAAAGCCCGTTCGTTCAATGCCAGTCAGTCGACCTGACTGGCATTTTGTTTTGCCGGGGCGCCGCAAGGAAATAGGGCGTCGGTTGGGCTTGCGTCTGGCGTGCCCCGGTTTGCCACGGTGGCGGTGCAGCAGTTTGGGTGGGTTGTACGAAATATGCTATTGTGCTGAATTTCGCGGCGATGGCAGCAGGAACGGCGCTGACCGAAGGCCCTGGCGAGGCTTCTTCCTCATCAAATTACAATTAGTAACAAACAGATACCGGTTTCGCTACGAGTTGTGACGTCTTCTTTGTTATGATGTAACAAATCGTAATGTCAGTGGGTCGACTCCACTGGCCAACGTCCAATTCCTGCCTCACCCGCTAGTTGCAACTACCTACCCGATGACAATGAATCGCATCCTGTCCCTTGCCATGGGCTTGCTTATCGCCCTGACATCCACCCTGACCCTGGCGGCGTCCCAGCTGCAGATACTGGGCTATCACGAAATCACCGATAAAGAACAGGCGCTGATTCCCCAGTACGCCATCAGTCCGGCCACCTTTCTGGCCCAGATGCAGTGGTTCAAGAGCAACGGTTATCACTTCGTCAGCGTCGACGACGTGCTGGCGGATCGAGCCGGCAAGAAGCCCTTGCCGCCCAAGGCCGTGTTGCTGTCGTTCGACGATGGCTACGAAGATGTCTACAGCCAGGTCTTCCCGATCTTGAAGCAGTTTAACGCGCCGGCCCAGATCGCCCTGGTCGGCAGCTGGCTGGAGCCACAGGACGGCATGGTGGATTTCGCCGGCCAGGCGGTGCCGCGCAGCCGCTTCCTGTCGCAAAGCCAGATCAGGGAGATGGTGAAAAGCGGGCTGGTGGAAGTCGCCAGTCACACCTACGGTCTGCACGAAGGCGTGGTGGCCAATCCCCAGGGCAACACCCAGCCGGCCGCCACCACGCGCATTTTCCAGGATGGCCGCTATGAAACCGAGAAGGAATACCGCGCCCGGGTGATGGCCGACCTGCGCCACAACAATGCCTTCCTGCGCCGCTACACCGGCCAGTCCCCGCGCATCATGGTGTGGCCGTACGGCAGCTATAACCAGTCGCTGGTCGAGATTGCCGCCAAGCTGGGGCTGGTGGTCGACCTGACGCTGGACGATGGTCCCAATACCGGCCGCACCGCGCTGACCGGGCTGCGCCGCATCCTGCTGGAAAGCGATACCAGTCTTAGCGATCTGGCCACCGATCTGGCCTTGCGTGCCGGGCCTCATGAGATCATCACGCTGCCCGGCAAAATCATGCATGTCGCGATTGACGATATCTACGATCCGGACCCGGATCGCCAGAATCAGAACCTCGGCAATCTGCTCGAGCGCATCGTCGCCAGCGGGGCCAATACCGTTTACCTGAAGGCATTCGCCGATCATGACGGTAACGGCACCGCCGATGCCGTGTACTTCCCCTCGCGTCGCCTGCCGATGCGGGCCGACCTGCTCAACCGCGTGGCCTGGCAGATCAAGACCCGTACCTCGGTGCAGGCGGTGTACGCCTGGGGGCCGCTGTTGGTCAGCGCGGCCGCCTCGGGCTCGGTCGAACGGCCGGCCGCCGTCACGGCGCGTCTGTCGCCGTTCAGCGCGCGTGGGCGCCAACTGCTGCGCCAGCTCTATGAAGAGATGGCGTTGGCCGGGCCGATCGACGGTTTGCTGTTCAGCGAGGAACCGGCGTCTGGCGACACGGCCAGCGGTCGTCAAGAACCGGGCATGACCGGGCAGTGGGACCGCTTTGCCCTGGAACTGGCCGCCATCGTGCGGCGCGAGCACCCCGACCTCAAGACGGCGCGAACCCTTTACCGCGCCCCGGTACTGAGCGTCCAGGGGGCGAACCAGTACGCCCAGTCGTTCAGGCAGATGCTGTCCAATTACGATTTCACCGTCGCCGCCGTGGCGCCCGCCGAGGATGGCTGTGTGCCGGAGCGTGCCCTGCACGAGGTGCTGCGTCTGGCGGCCAACCATCCGGGCGGCCTGACCAAGACCGTGTTCGATCTGGCGGCGCCGGGGTGCGACCGCTTTGCGACGCTGCCGGGCGAACCGATGGCCAAGACCGTGAGCCAGCTCTATAGCCGGGGCGTGCAGCACATCGCCTTCCATCCCGAGCCGCTGGCGGGCGACCAGCAGGCCACGGCGGCGCTGGCGCAGGTGTTCGCCATCAAGGGCAACATGATCGGTGCCAAGCCCCGCGACACCGTGCCGCGCTGAATCGTGCGGTGCTCGTGCACGGCGCCGACAGACAAAAAGCCCACGAAAGTGGGCTTTTTGTCGTGCAGCAGCGGGAAGGTTGGCCGAAGCCCCGGGGTGTGGGGAAAACTCGTCACGAGCTGGCCAGGGTCAGCGCGAGCAGCGCAGTGCTATCCGTGCTGCCGCGAGTGACGCCGCGTTGCGATCGGCGTGCCGGGCTGAATTTCCGCCCGCGCTCAGTTCTCGTGCTGCTCCAGCGTGAAGCCGGCCCCCTTGTCGAGCCCCAGCACCTCGACCAGGTACGGCATCACCTGCTGCAGCGTGGCGTGCAGCGTCCAGGGCGGGTTGAGGATGAACATGCCGCTGCCATGCATGCCGAAGCCATCCTTGGAGGGGCTTTGCACCGACAACGTGACGTTGAGCCAGCTCTTCACCGGCAGCTTCTTCAGCTGTTGCGGCAGCTCCTTCGCTTCCTGGCGTTGCAGGCAGGGATACCACACCGCGTAGGTGCCGGTGGCGAAACGCTTCAGGCCTTCCTTAAGCGCGGTCACCACGTGCTGGTAGTCACGCTTGTCCTCGTACGGCGGATCGATCAGCACCAGGGCGCGGCGTGGCGGCGGCGGCAGGATCGCCTTGATGCCGTCGAAGCCGTTGGCGGCCTGCACCTGCACCCGGCGCCCGGCGTCGGCGAAGTTGTTCTGCAGGATCTGGCTGTCGGTGGGGTGCAGTTCGAACAGCCGCAGCTTGTCGCCGGCCGGCATCACTTCGCTGGCCACCAGGGGCGAGCCGGGGTAGAGCCTCAGGCGGCCGTCCGGATTGAGGCGGCGCACCACGTCGACATAGCCGGCGAGCGGCTCGGGCAGGTCGTCGCGCTGCCACAGCCGCGCGATGCCGCTTTCGAATTCGGCGTTCTTGGTGGCGTAGCCTTCTTCCAGCGAGTAGCAGCCGGCGCCGGCGTGGGTGTCGACGTACCAGTAGGGCTTGTCCTTCTGCCCGAGGTAGCGCAGCAGTTCGACTTCGACAAAGTGCTTGAGCACGTCGGCGTGGTTGCCGGCGTGAAAGGCGTGACGGTAACTCAGCATGAATCGGTCTTTCTTCGGTCAGGCGCAGATTGTAGCCGATGGCCCGGCGAGCCGCCTTGGAACCTGCGCATAACCTGTCACGAGCAGCCGTGGGATGGGGGAAGCGAAGCGGGAACCCGTCCTCAGATGCGTTGCCGCGGCAACGGCGCCCCGCTCAGGGAAGCCCGGCGGTGCCGGGAGCCGGTGCGCAAGGCGTGCACGCGGCGTCGCTGGCCAGCCAGCGTGCCGGTAGCGCCTCGCCCCAGCCCAGGGCACGCACCACGCCGGCAAAATCGTCGGCCAGCGGTGCGGTCAGGATCACGCTTTCGCCGCTGACCGGGTGGGCAAAGCGCATTTCCACGCAGGCCAGCAGCAGGCGCTGGCAGCCGAACAGCTCGCCGAACAGCCGGTTGTGCCGGCCCTTGCCGTAGGTAGCGTCGCCGATGATGGGATGGGCGATGTGCTTGAGGTGACGGCGCAGCTGGTGGCGCCGCCCGGTTTCCGGCGTCAGCTCGACCAGCGCATAGCGGCTGTGCGGGTACTTGTCGACGGCGTAGGGCAGCTCCACCGTGGCCAACCGGCGAAACCGCGTCAGCGCCGCCTGCGGCGCGGTGTCGACCTTCTCGCCCACCCATTCCAGATCGTCCGGGCGGCGCGTCAGCGCGTGCTCGATCTCGCCCTGTTCGTCCGGCCAGCCTCGCACCACCGCCAGGTAGCGCTTGTCGACCTGCTGGCGCTCGAACTGCCAGCTCATCTCGCGCCCCATGTCGCGGTCGAGCGCAAACAGCAGCACGCCCGAGGTGCCCTTGTCGAGACGGTGCACCGGGTAGACGCGCTGACCGATCTGGTCGCGCAACAGCTGGATGGCGAAGCGGGTTTCGTGTTTGTCGAGCACTGTGCGGTGCACCAGCAGGCCGGACGGTTTATGGATGGCGATCAGGCGTTCGTCGCGGTAGAGAATCGGCAGCATGGGGCGGGCCAGAGGCGAAAGAGCCGGCATTATGCGCGCCGACGTCGTGCCGTGGAAGGCCGTTGCCGGCTGCCCCGGCGTTATGCGGCGACAAAGTGTTCTATGGTGGTAATACGTGAAATGACGTTGGAGAACGCCATGGCCCTGGGCGCAGTGCAGAGTTTCCTGCCTTCCTGGCCTCTGCCGGTCGGTGGTGTGTTCTGGATCGCGGTGACGCTGGTGGTGACCGGCCTGGCCGGCGAGTGGTGTTACCGGCACCTCGGTTTTCCGCGCATCGTGGCGTATTCCGCTACCGGCATGGCGATCCGCCTGGCCGGAGTGGAGCCTCTGGTCGGCGTGGCCGACTCCGGCTTGCGCGTGGTGCTGGACCTGGCCTTGGCGCTGCTGCTGTTCGAGCTGGGGGCCCGCGTCGACGTGCGCTGGTTGCGGCGCAATCCCTGGCTCTTGGCCAGCAGCGTGGCCGAGGCGGGCTTGAGCTTCGTCGTGGTGTACTTCCTGCTGGCTCGCTTCGGGGTCTCGCCGCCGGTGGCGCTGAGTGTGGCCGCCATCGCGATGGCCGCGTCGCCGGCCATCGTCAGCCGGGTGGTCAGCGAGTTCCAGTCGGTGGGGCAGGTCACCGAACGCCTGCTGCTCATGACCACGCTCAACAGCATCTACGCCATCCTGCTGGTCAAGCTGCTCACCGGCTGGATGCACAGTGCGGCCGGCAACCCGCTGCTGGCGGTCAGCGTACCGCTGTACGTGCTGACTGGCTCGCTGCTGGTGGCGCTGTTGCTGGCCGGCGGCGTCGAGCAGCTGTCGCGGCGGCTGGACGTGCAGAGCGAGGCGGCCACCGTGCTGCTGTTCGGCCTGATCCTGCTTGCCACCGCCTTGTTGCAGATGCTGAACCTCTCCACCTTGCTGGCACCGCTGCTGGCCGGAGTGGTATTCCGCAGCCGGCGCCTGCGGCCGTGGGTCTGCCCCGATCATTTCAGCGCCGCCGGCAGCCTGCTGGTGGTGGTGCTGTTCGTGGTGAGTGGCATGATGCTATCGCCAGGACAGTTGCTGAGCGGTGCCGTCATGGCGGTGCTCCTGTTGTCGGGTCGCTTCGTGGCCAAGCTGGTCGGGGTGCTGGCGTTTGCCCGGCTGAGCGGGCTCAGCCTGCGCCAGGGCGTAACGCTGTCGCTGGCGCTGACGCCGCTGTCGATCGTCGCCTTCGTGCTGGCGACGGATCTTGGGTTCTCCTTCCCCACACTGCGCCAGGAGCTGAACTCGGTCTTGCTCGGTGCCGTGGTGCTGATGGAGCTGGCCGGGCCGCTGCTGGTGAAGTGGGCGCTGGAGCGCAGTGCGGAGATCAAATCATGAGCCTGGAACGTTTTGCCCCGTCTCGCCCTCTGACCATGGGAGTGGAACTGGAACTTCAGGTGGTCAACCGTCACGACTACGACCTCGCCCCCAGCGTGGAAGACCTGCTGCGCCTGATGAAAGGGATCGATATCCCGGGCGAGGTCAAACCGGAAATCACCGACTGCATGATCGAGCTGTCCACCGGCATCTGCAACAGCTACCAGGAGCTGATCGATCAGCTCGAGCTGATCCGCAGCGAGTTGCTGCGCGCGGCCGACAAGCTCAACCTCGGCCTGTGCGGTGGCGGCACCCATCCGTTCCAGCAGTGGACCCAGCGCCAGATTTTCGAAACGCCGCGGTTTCGGCATTTGAGCGATTTGTACGGCTATTTGTCCAAGCAGTTCACCGTGTTCGGCCAACATGTGCACATCGGCTGCCCCGGCCCCGATGAGGCGCTGTGCATGCTGCACGCCTTGTCGCGCTACATTCCGCATTTCATCGCGCTGTCGGCCTCCTCGCCGTACGTGCAGGGAGTGGATACCGGTTTCGATTCGGCCCGCATCAATTCGGTGACGGCCTTTCCGCTCTCGGGCCGGGCACCGTTCCTGCTCTGCTGGGACGATTTTACGCACTACTTCGAGCACATGACGCGGACCGGTGTGGTCGAAAGCATGAAAGACTTCTATTGGGATATCCGGCCCAAACCGGAATACGGCACCATCGAGGTGCGCGTAATGGATACGCCGTTGAGCCTGGAGAAGGCTGCCCGCATCGCCGCCTACATTCAGGCCATCGTGCGCCGCCAGCTGGTGGAAAAACCCGACCGGCCGCTCGAGGACGATTACCTGGTGTACAGCTTCAACCGTTTCCAGGCCTGCCGTTTCGGCTTAGACGGCGTGTTTGTCGATCCGCGTACGCTGGAGCACCGCACCATCCGCGACGACATCCTGCTGACGCTCGATCTGCTGGAACCGCACGCCATCGAGCTGGGGGGAGACGGTGCCTGCCATGAGTTACGCCTCGATGCCCTGAATCGCGGCAACGATGCCGGCTGGATACGCGCGCTGCAGCGCCAGGAAAACCTGCTGCCTGAGGTGGTGCGACAGCAGTGCCTGCGTTGGAGCCAGTAAAGCAGACACCTATGGAAAAGAGACCCCTCAAGATAGGGTTATCGGCGCGGCTGATGCATACCCCGCCCAAGGAGCTGGGGTTCCGCAACAAAACGCTCCAGTACATCGAGCAGTCCATCGCGCACTGGGTGATGGCACACGGCGCGCTGGCCTTCATGGTGCCGACCCTCGAGACGGGCGGGGAAGTGCAGCGCTCCAGTCTGTCGATCAAGAGCGTGGTGCACGAACTCGACGCCCTGATGCTGCAGGGCGGAGCCGATGTCTGCCCGCTGAGCTACGGTGAGGAGGCCTTGCGGCCGGAGTGGTCGGGTGACCGCATCCGCGACCTCTACGAAATCGAGCTGTTCTGGGAGTTCGTGTTCCAGCGCAAGCCGGTGCTGGGCATCTGTCGCGGAGCCCAGCTGATCAACGTCGCTATGGGCGGGACGCTGTATCAGGACATCCTGACCCAGCGTCCGGACGCCCATCCGCATGTCGATGCCGACCTCTACGACAAGTATTTCCACCGCATCGAAATCCTGCCGGAGTCTCACCTGGCGCAACTGTATCCCGAGTACGCCGCTGCCCATGTCAACAGCATTCACCACCAGGCGGTGAAGGACCTCGGGAACGACCTGGCGATCGAGGCGGTGTCGGCGCAGGACCGCATCGTCGAAGCCATCCGCTGGAAGGGAGAGGGGTTTGTCGCCGGCTTTCAGTGGCACCCCGAGTTTCACGGCAGCAATCGCAATTTGCTCGATAGCGCGCCGGCGTTGCTGGATTTCCTGTTTGCCGCCGAACAGCAGCGGGACAGCCGTTGATGCATTTTGTCTTTTATTTGTTATTTGAGTTTCAATTGGAATGGTAAGAATTTTTACGAATATCGCGATGACGAATCCGCCGCTATAGTGACGACCTATCAAGCACTGAATGTGAACCGGCGCTTCCGCCCCTCCGCGGATCCGGTTCGGGCGCTGGACGCTTTTTGGGGAGTTTCGGCTGTCTTGACGTCGCGCCTTCTCCGATTTCAGGTTTGCTTCGATATTGGTAATTGGTCCCTTGTCCGGGTCCGCCAGCGGCGGGCCCGGTTTTTTTTTGCCACCCTGAGCGGACCGACGACGCCCTGCCGCGCGCATGCCGTCATGGCCTCCGCCCGCCTTATCTCCTACAATACGGGCCAGATCAACCGGGCGGCCATGCAGCCGCTTTTTTCTTTCAGGATGTGCCATGGAACCCGTACGCCTTTCTAAACGTCTCGCCGAGCTTGGTATCTGTTCGCGCCGCGAAGCCGACAGCTACATCGAGCAGGGCTGGGTGAAAGTGGACGGCCAGGTGGCGGTGCTCGGCTTCAAGGTGCTGCCGCATCAACACATCGAACTCGACCCGCGCGCGAAGAAGGCGCAGTCGGAGCGCGTCACCATCCTGCTCAACAAACCGGTGGGTTATGTTTCAGGCCAGGCGGAAAAGGGCTACAAGCCCGCCGCCATGCTGGCGGTGCCGGCCAATCACTGGGAGGGCGACAAGAGTGGCATCCGCTTCAGCCCCAATCACCTCAAGGGGTTGGCGCCCGCCGGCCGGCTCGATATCGATTCGGTCGGCCTCCTGGTGCTGACCCAGGACGGCGTGGTGGCCAAACGGCTGATCGGCGAGAATTCCACCGTGGAAAAGGAGTACCTGGTACGCGTCACCGGCGAGCTGAGTCCCGAAGGCCTGAAACTGCTCAACCATGGCCTGTCGCTCGACGGCCAGCCGCTGCGCCCGGCCAAGGTCAGCTGGCAGAACGAAGACCAGCTGCGTTTCATCCTGCGCGAAGGCAAGAAGCGCCAGATCCGTCGCATGTGCGAGCTCGTCGGCCTGTACGTGGTGGGGCTGAAGCGGGTGCGTATCGGCAACGTCATGCTGGGTGATCTGCCGACCGGACAATGGCGTTACCTGCGTGAAGACGAGCGGTTCTGATGCGCCATCCAAACCCGCCCACTTTTACTTGGTAATTCCGCATGCTGAAGCGACTGCTCGACCTGTTATTGAGCCCCCGTCACGGTTCAGCCAAGCCGCGGCGGCAGCTGCAGGCCGAGCTGGAGCGGGTGGTCGAGATGGTCGAGCCGCGCCTGCGCCTGGTCACCGGCTATCCGCGCGTGTTGCTGCGGGGCATGGCACGCACGCTGGATTTTGCCGAGCAGCTGACGCAGGACCTGCCGGAGGTGCTGGAACTGTCCTGGCGCGGCTTCACCAGCGACCGCCGCCTGGGGATGTTCTTTTCCTCGCCCGCCAGTCTGCTCGATCTGCTGCATACCAGTTCCGAACTGGACGCCTTCTTCGCCCGGCCCGGCAACGGCGATGTGGCTTTCTGCCTGCTCATCATGCAGCGCAGCGACAACCAGCGCTTGGGCATGGTCAGCCAGAACGGTGAAGTGGTCGCCGAGGTGCCGCAACTGGTGGTCAGCTTCGACAACCACCGCCTGACCCTGCCCAGCGCCACGCTCGACGAATTTGTCCCGCGCTTGGCCGAACGGGGGGTAGAGCGCCTCACCGGGGTGATCGCCCGTCGCTTGCGCGACAAGGAGGCACAGCGGGTCGAGCTGGAAAGCGAGCTGTTGCGCGTCGAGCTGAAGCTGAAGACCCTGCGCGCTCCCGGCCAGCTCGTGGTGGATGCCATGGCGGACCAGGGGCCGGCCTTGCCCGATTCGCCGCTGGCGCTGCAAAGCCGTTTCGAGGCGGCGCGTACCGACTTGGCGGCACGCAAGGCCGAGCTTACCCTGGACGGCAAGCTGCGCGAAGTGCGGCAGATACTGGAGCATCCGTCCGATTATTTCAGCAGCCGCAGCGTCACGCTCAACCTCGACCGCATGGGAGTGTTGCAGCCGGATGACGAGTCGGGCAATGGCCACCCGATCTGCTTCGAAGAGGTGCTCCTGGGAGAGACGCCACCGGTGCGCCGTGTAGTGGTGCCCGCCAGGGTCACCCGGCAAGCGATCCGCGAGCTGGAAGAAAATTTCGGCACAGGCTGAACCCGGGCGGTTCAGCCTTTGTTTTCGTCGCCCCGGGGCTGGTCGGCAAGGGCTTCCGACTCGGTCTGTATCCGCGGCCACAGTCGTTCGGCCTCGGCAGCGTCGTAATCGTGATGCTTGCGCTTGACCACGCCGAATTCCGATAGCACCACGTGCCGGTCGGCACTGACCCCGGCGTTGGCGAGACAGGCCTTGACGCAGGCTAGCGGACAGCCGTCCAGTGCCAGCACCGGCCGGCCGGAGCGGGCCAGCCGTACCAGCGCCGGCACGCCGCCTCCGACTCCCGAGATGCAGGACATCTCGGCCAAGCCTTCGCGGGTCAGCTTCAGGGCAAAATCGTTGGCCATCTGGGCGGCGCTGGAACAGCCGGAGCAGGCGTAGACCAAGGGCAGGGGAGTCTTCGCTTTCATTGGTCCACCATACTCCCGCTCTTTGTAAGCCACCATCCTCCGGTGGTTTTAGCCGTGCTAGTCCATCTTGCCTACTTCATGCCTTGGACTGCATCAACGTGCGTACCAGCCTTCCCAGCATCGCCATGCCGTGCTCATATGCCTCACCCCACGGCGCGCCGTAGTTGAGGCGGATGCAGTGCCGGTATTGCCGGCTTGGCGAGAAGATCGGCCCCGGCGCGATGCTGATGCCGAGTTCGGCCGCCTGTCGGTGCAGCGCCAGAGTATCGAAGCCTTCGGGAAACTCCACCCACAGGAAATAGCCGCCACTGGGGCGGGAGACGCGTACCTCGGCTGGAAAGTGGCGTGCCAGCGCGTCGTTCAGACTCAGCAGTTGCCCCTCCAGGGCATGGCGCAGCTTGCGCAGATGCTTGTCGTAGCCACCGCCGTGCAGGTAATCGGCGATGGCTACCTGGGCCGGCACGCTGGCCGACAGCGTAGTCATCAGCTTCAGCCGCTCAATCTCCTTGCCGAAGCGCCCCGGCGCAACCCAGCCGATGCGGTAGCCCGGTGCCAGCGTCTTGGAAAACGAGCTACAGTGCATCACCAGCCCCTTGCGGTCGAAGGCCTTGGCGGGCAGCGGGTGGCGTTGGCCGAAGTAGAGCTCGCCGTAGACATCGTCCTCGATCAGTGGGATGTCGTGTTTCTCCAGCAGTTCGACCAGTTCTTTCTTCTTCCCCTCGTCCATGGTGGCGCCCATCGGGTTCTGGAACGTGGTCATGAACCAGCAGGCCTTGACCGGGTGGCGTTGGAGTGCGGTGGCCAGCGCTGCCAAGTCGACGCCCTCCTTGGGATGTACCGGGATCTCGATCGCCTTCATGTTCAGTCGCTCTAGCGCCTGCGAGGCAGCGTAGAAGCCCGGCGATTCGATGGCGATCAGGTCCCCCGGCCGCGCGACGGCAGCAAGGCACAGGTTGAGCGCCTCCAGCGCGCCATTGGTGACGATGATGTGCTCGGGCGGCTGCGGCATGCCCATACCGAGATAGCGCAGGGCGATCTGTTGGCGCAGGGCGGTGTTGCCGGGCGGCAGGCTGGCCACGGTGTCCCACGGGTCGATGAAGCGGGCGGTCGAGGCCAGCGATTTGGCCAGCCGCGGTAGCGGGAACAGCAGCGGCGAGGGAAAGGCCGAGCCCAGCGGCAGCATGTCGCGGTCTTGCACCGCACCCAGCACGGAGAACACCAGTTCGCTGATGTCGACCGCCGCCGAGATGCGCGGTGCCGGAGCGCTCGCCGGTTCGGCCGGGTGGGCGAGGCCGCTGCCGGCGACGTAATAGCCGGAGCGCTCGCGTGCCCGCACCAGTCCGCGCTCCTCCAGCCGGTAGTAAGCCTGGAAGGCGGTGGCCGGGCTGACGCCGTATTGGGCGATCACCTTGCGGATCGACGGCAGGCGGGTGCCGGGCGCGAGCCGGCCGCTGCGAATGTCCGCCGCCAGCAGTTCGGCCACTTCCTCATAGCGTTTCATGCTTGCACCTCTGCGGTCGTGTGAGCCTGTTTCAGTAGGCGAGCGAGCCAAGGCAGGTTGAGTGCCGCCAGCGCACAGGAACCGGAATGGACACGGAGTACATGAGGACTCCGTATCGCTGAGAGAATTGAAAATTCGCATGCCGTACTGCTAGCGCTCAAGATGCAAAAGCGTAGCCGACTAATGGAATAGGCGCTTCATCTGATACGCAAAAATATCATTTTTCTGATTCTGTTACCGCTTTGTCTGTCGGCGCAGACTGTAAGGCATCCACTGTCTTGCCATGGGAAACCCTATGTACCGATACGACCAATATGATCTGGAACTGCTGGAGCAGCGCACCGCGCAGTTCCGCGACCAGGTGGCGCGGCGTCTGTCCGGCGCCTTGTCGGAGGAGGAGTTCCTGCCTTTGCGGCTGCAGAACGGGCTCTATCTCCAGCGCCACGCCTACATGCTGCGCGTCGCCATCCCCTACGGCACGCTGTCCGCCAACCAGTTGCGGGTGCTGGCGGAGATCGCCGAGCGCTGGGACCGGGGCTACGGCCATTTCACCACGCGCCAGAACGTCCAGTTCAACTGGATCCATCTGGAAGACGCGCCGGACATCATGGACCGGCTGGCCGAAGCGGAAATGCACGCCATCCAGACCTCGGGCAACGTGGTGCGCAACATCACCACCGAGCAGTTCGCCGGCGTCGCTGCCGACGAGGTGATGGACCCGCGCCCGCTAGCGGAAATCCTGCGGCAGTGGTCGACGATGAACCCCGAGTTCGCCTTCCTGCCGCGCAAGTTCAAGATCGCGATTTCCTCGTCGGCCACCGACCGTGCCGCGGTCAAGGCGCACGACGTAGGGCTTTATCTGTACCGAGGAGAGCAGGGTGAGGCTTTGCTGAAAGTGCTGGTCGGCGGTGGCCTGGGGCGTACGCCGATGCTGGGCACGGTGATTCGCGAGGCACTACCGTGGCGCCATCTGACGACCTACGTCGAGGCGGTGCTGCGTGTCTACAACCGCCATGGCCGGCGCGACAACAAGTACAAGGCGCGCATCAAGATACTGGTGCAGGCCTTGGGTGCCGACGCCTTCTCCACCGAAGTCGAGCGTGAATGGGAGCAGATCAAGGACAGCCCGGCGACGATTACCAAGGCCGAGTACCTGCGAGTCGCTGCGCATTTTGCCCAGCCGCCGTACGCCGATGCCGAGGGCGACGCCGCCATCGTCGCGGCGCAGCGCCAAGCGAGCCCGGCCTTCGCGCGCTGGTGCCGCCGCAACGTGCACGCTCACCAGGTGGCGGGTTATGCCTGCGTGACGCTGTCGACCAAGCCGGGCATGGCAGCGCCGCCGGGCGACGTCACCAGCGCCCAGATGCGCGCCGTGGCCGATTGGGCGGAGCAGTACGGTTTCGGCGAGATCCGGGTCAGCCACGAGCAGAACCTGATCCTGCCGGACGTGCGTCAGCGCGATCTCTACGCTCTGTGGCAGGAGGCCGAGGCCGCCGGGCTCGCCACCGCCAATATCGGCCTCTTGACCGACGTCATCGCCTGTCCCGGCGGCGATTACTGCTCGCTCGCCAACGCCCGTTCCATCCCGGTGGCGCAGGCGATCCAGGCGCGCTTTCAGAATCTGGACTTTCTGCATGATCTGGGCGAGCTGTCGCTCAACATCTCCGGCTGCGTCAATGCCTGCGGGCACCACCATCTCGGCAATATTGGTGTGCTCGGTGTCGATAAGAATGGGGAGGAGTGGTACCAGGTCACGCTCGGCGGCAACCAGGGGCTGGAGGCGGCCATCGGCAAGGTGATCGGCCGTGCCTTCCGCGCCGAGGAGATGCCCGACGTGATCGACAAGATCGTCGCCACCTTCTGCACGCACCGTGCCGGCGACGAATCGTTCAGCGAAACCTACACCCGCATCGGGCTCGCGCCGTTCAAGGAACGGGTCTACGCGCAGGAAGGAGTGTGAGATGAAACACATTATTCGTGTCCTGCCCGCCGGCGCCGATATCGTCGTGGACGAGTGGCTGCTGCTGCACGATAGCGAGACGGCACTGTCGCGACTCGCCGAGCACGCCATGCAACGAGTCATTCTGCCGCTGCCGCTCTGGCGCACGCTACGTGATGGCACCGAGTCGTTCGACCCATCGTCCACTGGCGTCTGGATCGCCAGCGATGACGAGTACGAGGACGTGGCCTGCGAACTGCTAGACCTGCCGCTGATCGCGGTCGATTTCCCGTCGTTCCGCGACGGCCGTGGCTACAGCGTGGCCTATTTGCTGCGCACCCGCTACGGCTTTCGCGGCGAGCTGCGGGCGATCGGCGACGTGCTGCGCGACCAGCTGTTCTACATGCGCCGCTGCGGCTTCGACAGCTTCGAAGTGCGTGCCGACAAGGATATCCGGGATGCGCTCAAGGGGCTGGCTGCCTACACTATTCGTTATCAAGGCTCTGTCGACGATCCGGTGCCGCTGTTCCGCAAACGTGCCGAGGCCGCACCGTCCCTGCCAGACGAGCACTGGGAGCCCTAAATGCCTGTGTTATCTGCACTCGAGCTGGCTCGCATCCAGTTTGCCTTTACCGTCTCGTTCCATATCGTATTCCCGGCCCTGAGCATCGGGCTCGCCAGCTTCATCGCGGTGCTGGAGGGGCTGTGGCTGAAGACCGGCCGGCAGGTCTACCTCGACCTGTGCCGCTTCTGGTCACGCGTGTTCGCTGTCGGCTTCGGCATGGGGGTGGTGTCGGGCGTGGTGATGAGCTACCAGTTCGGAACCAACTGGAGCGCCTTCTCCAACTTCGCCGGCAGCGTGACCGGGCCGCTGCTGACCTACGAGGTGCTGACCGCGTTTTTCCTGGAAGCAGGCTTTCTCGGCATCATGCTGTTCGGCTGGGACAAGGTAGGGCGCCGCGGGCACTTTGCCGCCACGGTGATGGTGGCGGTGGGCACGCTGATCTCCACGTTCTGGATTCTGGCTTCCAACAGCTGGATGCAGACCCCGGCCGGCTATGCCATCGTCGACAACCGCATAGTGCCGACCGACTGGTTCGCGGTGATCTTCAATCCCTCGTTCCCGTACCGGCTGCTGCATATGTCGCTGTCGGCCTTCATCGCCACCTCGCTGCTGGTGGCTGGCACGGCGGGCTGGCATTTGCTGAAGGGGCGGCGCGACCAGGCGATCAAGACCTCGTTCTCGATGGCGCTCGGCATGCTGCTGGTGTTGGCACCGCTACAGGCCGTGATCGGCGACGCGCACGGATTGAACACGCTGAAGCACCAACCGGCCAAGATCGCCGCGATGGAAGGCCTGTGGGAGACGGAGAAGGGCGGCACCTCGCTCAACCTGTTCGGCATTCCCGACATGGAGGCCGAACAGACACGCTACGCCGTGTCGATTCCTCACCTGGGCAGCCTGATCCTGACCCACAGCTGGGACGGTGAGATCCAGGGGCTCAAGAGCTTCGCGCCGGAGGACCGGCCCAACTCGCTGGTGGTGTTCTGGAGCTTCCGCGTCATGGTGGGGCTCGGGGTGTTGATGATCCTGCTGGCGGCTGTCTCGCTGGCTCTGAGAAAGGGCGGGCGGCTGTATGAGACGAGCTGGTTCCAGCGCTGTACTGTGCTGATGAGCCCGACCGGCTTCATCGCTCTCCTGGCCGGCTGGGTGACCACCGAGGCCGGGCGCCAGCCGTGGGTGGTGTACGGCCTGTTGCGTACGGCTGACGCGGCGTCTCCGGTCAGCCGGCAGCAGGTCGGCGTCTCGTTGATGATCTTCGTGGTGGTGTATTTCCTGGTGTTCGGCACCGGCATCTACTACTTGCTCAAGCTGCTGCACAAAGGCCCGGGGGCCGACGAGCATACCCCGGCGGGCGAGCGCGAGCCGATCGGCGCCACCGTCACCTATTCCGGGCGGCGTCCGCTATCCGGCGCCGACGACCGCATCGAATCCGAGCAACAAGGAGGGGCCGATCATGCTTGATCTGTCGTTGATCTGGGCGGGCATCATCGCTCTGGGGGTGTTCATCTACGTGATGCTGGACGGCTTCGATCTGGGCATCGGCATCCTGTTTCCGTTCTTCCCGGACGAAGCCGAGCGGGACGTGATGATGAACACCGTGGCGCCGGTCTGGGACGGCAACGAAACCTGGCTGGTGTTGGGTGGGGCGGGGCTGTTCGCCGCCTTTCCTGTCGTCTATTCGGCAGTGCTGTCGGCCTTGTACCTGCCGCTGATCCTGATGCTGGTTGGCTTGATCTTTCGCGGTGTGGCCTTCGAGATTCGTGCCAAGGCCACACGCACGCGCCATTGGTGGGATCTGGCCTTCATCGCCGGCTCGGGTAGCGCCACCTTCTTCCAGGGCGTGGCGCTGGGTGCCTACATCCAGGGCATCCCGGTGCTGAACCGCGAGTTCGCCGGCGGCGGCTTCGACTGGCTCTCCCCGTTCAGCCTGTTCACCGGCCTCGGGCTCTTGGTGACCTACGCCGTGCTGGGTTGCGGCTGGCTGATCATCAAGACCGAGGGCGAGCTGCAGCGCAAGATGTTCGCGCTGATGCGCCCGCTCACCGCCTTGCTGCTGTTGATGATCGCGCTCGTCAGCTTGTGGACGCCGCTGGTCGACCCGGCCATCGCGCGGCGCTGGTTCAGCCTGCCCAACCTGTTCTACCTGCTGCCGGTGCCCGTGGCGGTGGCGCTGTGCGTGCGGGGGATCTTCCGAGCCGTTAGCCGGCGTCAGGAGAAGGCGCCGTATTTCCTGGCGCTGGCCATCGCCGCGCTGGGCTATGTGGGTTTTCTGATCAGTATCTGGCCGCATCTGGTACCGCCCTCGGTCACGATCTGGCAGGCCGCCGCGCCGCGTAGCAGTCAAGCCTTCGCGCTGGTCGGTGCGCTCATCATCATCCCGATCATTTTGGTATACACGGCGCTGGGTTACTGGGTGTTCCGCGGCAAGGTGCGGGCGGGTGACGGGGGCTATCACTGATGAGCGCCCCGGCCATGAAGCGGCTGCTGTGGTTCGTCGGTCTGTGGCTGGCCGGCGTCGCTGCCCTGGCGGTGGTGGCGCTGGTGTTGCGGGGCATCATGTGTTGGGTGGCCTAACAGGCTGGCTCAGCGCCCGTCGAACACGATCAGCGGCACCGTCATTTCCGCCGCGCTGACGCCGGCATGCACGCCGGGCAGGTAGTAGGGCTTTTCGCCGGGGGCGAGGTCGCGCAGGGTCCAGTCGTCCTTCATGATAAGCACCGCTTCGCCGATGCGTTGCGCCAGTTCCGCATGCTGCGGGCCGGGGCCGAAGACGCCTTGCTCCAGCAGCACCCCGCTTTCCAGGCACCAGGCGGCGTGGCCGAGCAGGCGCCGGGCGTTGGCGAGAAAGGCCTCGCAGCGGCCGGGCCGCACGTGGCAGAACGTCACGCGCCGCTCGCCGGACAAGGGGGCGCGCAGGTCTTCCAGCAGTTCGGGATAGTCTTCCAGATCGATCTGCCGCTCCAGCGGCGCATCGATGAAGCCGTGATCGGCAGTGACTAGCACGGTGACATCCTGGCCGCGCAGTGATTCGGTGAATTGCCGGAATGCCTGATCGATTTGGGCGAACAGCTGCCGCACCGGCTCGGCTCGCGTGCCGTGGGCGTGCATCGCGCTGTCGAGCTGCGGCAGGTAGCCGTAGACAAAGCTCGGGCCGTTGTCGGCCTGCATGATCTGTTGCAACTGGCCAAACAAGTCCTCGATGCCACGATAGGCTAGGCGCCGGGCCTGCCCCGAGTGCTGGCGGCTGTAGGGCGAGTCGCTGATGTAGGCCGGGTGCAGCACCGTGGCCGGGCGGTCGAAGCGGTCGAACAGAGCGGGTGTTTCGAACAGGGTCTCGGCTACGGTGGCGGCATCGCTGGTGTCGTCTTCCGGCCAGCGCACCGTCAGCGGCAGGGCTGCAACAATGCGCTCCGGGTTTTTCTGGTAAACGTGCCAGCCCGTCAGCCCATGCCGTACCGGTGGTTCGCCGGTCATCAGCGTGGTGATGGCGGCGGCCGTGGTGGATGGGAAGACCGAGGTCAGCGTGCCGTGCTGGTACCGGCGCAGGGTGCTCTCCGGCCCGAGTGCCTGCAGCTGCTGTTCTCCCAGCCCGTCGATCACCAGCAGCACCACGTGGCGGCGTGCCGCCAGCCCGGTCAGCGCCGGGTGTCGCAGCGGAAGGTGGCCGGTGGGGCCGCCGAGGGCTTCGGCCAACGTGGCGGTGAGATTGAGCAGGCTGCGGCCGTGGTAGTCGGGCCAGCTGGCGCCAAGGCAATGCTGTTGCATGGTGTAGTCTCGCCGTGAGTGCGGGTGGATAAGCCTGTTGCGCGTTCCCATACTGGTCTCGCGCCGTTGTCGGTGCGTCGCCATGCTTCTACCGCCGGCCTGGATTCACCGCAGGAACGCCATTCGCCCATGCCGAGAGTTGCCGCGGGAAGGGCATGAAGGCATTATCCGCCAGAAAACCGAACCATATTCCACTTTGCCTTGGAAGCGATAACGTTGCCGGCTGCGTTACATGGACTGCGTGCGAATCGTTGGTTCGCTCGGCGGGCCATTGCCGTGCTGTCTGCGGCCCAGCGTACTGGCCTTCGCGTTCTCATTGCCACTGCTTTTTGGAACTAGCCTGCATCTGGAGTTTCTCTCGTGACGGACCGTCTACACAATGCCTGTCTTTCCTGTGGCGCCTGCTGCGCTGCCTTCCGCGTCACTTTCCACCGTTCCGAGCTCGACTGCGAGCCGGGCGGGCGCGTGCCGGAGCGGTTGGCCGACGAGGAAACCGCCTCCCTGGTGCGGTTGCGCGGCACCGATTACGCCCGGCCGCGCTGCATCGCGCTGGTCGGCAAGATCGGCGAGGAAGTGCGCTGCGGTATCTACGAACACCGGCCGTCACCCTGTCGCGAATTCGCCATGCGTGCCGGTATTGGCGTGTTCGAAGAGGCCTGCAACCGGGCGCGCGCCCAGCATGGCCTGCCGCCGCTGCCTTTGGGGTGAGGCCGGTGCAGGGTGATTGATTTTACGTTGACGTTAACGTAATGTAATCGAATCAACGTTCCCTTTATCGAGGTGCAGCATGCAAAACCAGTCTATCGTGATCGTCGGAATGGCCAGGACCCCGATGGGAGGGCTGCAGGGCAGCCTGTCGCCGCTGACGGCGAGCGAACTCGGTGCGGTGGCGATGGCGGCGGCGGTCGAGCGCGCCGGCATCGATGCGGCCAGCGTCGACGAAGTGATCATGGGCTGCGTGCTGCCCGCCGGACAGGGCCAGGCGCCGGCCAGACAGGCCAGTCTCAAGGCCGGGCTGCCGCTGGCGACCGGCTGCACCACCCTCAACAAGATGTGCGGTTCGGGCATGAAGGCGGTGATGCTGGCACACGACCTGTTGCTGGCCGGCTCGGCCAAGGTGATGGTGGCCGGTGGCATGGAAAGCATGTCCAACGCGCCTTACCTGATCCCGAAGGCGCGTGGCGGTCTGCGTCTCGGGCATGGCGAACTCAAGGATCACATGTTCCTCGACGGCCTGGAAGACGCCTACGACAAGGGCAAGCTGATGGGGGTATTCGCCGAGCTTTGTGCCGAGCGCTTCGGTTTCAGCCGGGCAGCCCAAGACGAGTTTGCGCTGAGCTCGCTGGCGCGCGCGGTGGCGGCGATCGAAAGCGGGGCCTTCGCCGGCGAGATCGCCGCCGTCAAGTTGCCTGGCAGGTCGGGTGAGACGGTGGTCGATACCGATGAGCAGCCGCTCAAGGCGCGCCCGGACAAGATTCCTTCCCTGAAACCCGCCTTCAAGCCGGATGGCACCGTTACGGCAGCCAACGCCAGTTCGATTTCCGATGGCGCCGCGGCACTGGTGCTGATGAGTGAGGACGAGGCCCGGGCGCGCGGGCTCACGCCGCTCGCCCGCATCGTCGGCCACAGCACCTTTGCCCAGGAGCCGTCCTGGTTCACCACGGCACCGGTCGGTGCCATGCGCCAGCTGTTTGCCAAGATCGGTTGGCAGCCTGGTGACGTTGACCTGTTTGAAATCAACGAAGCCTTCGCCGTGGTCACCATGGCCGCGATGCAGGAACTGGGCTTGCCGCACGACAAGGTCAACGTCAACGGCGGCGCCTGCGCGCTGGGACACCCGATCGGCGCTTCCGGAGCGCGCATCCTGGTTACGCTGATCGCTGCGTTGCAGCGGCGCGGCGGCAAGAAGGGTGTGGCCAGCCTGTGTATCGGCGGCGGCGAGGCTACCGCGCTGGCGCTTGAGCTGGTATGAGGTGAGCGATGGCAGGCCGGACAGTGTTCCGGCCTGTCGTTTTCAGGGGCGTTCCGGCTTGGTTTCGGCCTCTTCGTCGTTGTTGAGCCAGAACTGGAACAGCGAGAAACCGATCGCCAGCAGGGTGGGGCCGATGAACAGGCCGATGATGCCCCAGGCCAGGAGGCCGCCGATGACACCGAGGAAGATCAGTGACAGCGGCAGCTTGGCGCCTTGGCTGATCAGCAGGGGCTTGAGTACGTTGTCGATGGTGTTGACCAGCAGGAAGCCCCACAGCAGCAGGAACACGCCCATGCCGGTGGCACCGGTATAGAACACCCAGCCGGCTGCCGGCAGCCAGACCAGCAGGGTCGGCAGTTGGGCCACGGCGATCACGAAGCACAGGAAGCCGAGCGCCAGCGCGCCGGGCACGCCGGCAATCAGCAGCCCGATCACGCACAGGATGGTCTGGACCAGCGCGGTGCCGACCACGCCGGTGGTGACGCCGCGGATCGTGCGGGCCACCACTTGGGGCAGCTCGCTGGCCGAGGCGCCGCCCAGCTTGTTGATGACGCGCTCGGCGATGCGCCACAGGGCCTCGCCGTTGGCAAGCAGCAGGCCGGCGACGATGATGGCCATGACGATTTCCAGCAGGCTCACCCCCAGCATTGCGCCACGACCCAACAGCCACAGGGCGCCCTGGTTGATCCACGGCTTGAGCCGGGCGAGCAGGCCGGGCAGGTCGGTTTGCGCCGTGACCCAGTACTGGGTGAGCGCCTCGCCCATCAGCGGAATCTTGCTCAGCCAGGCGGGAGGGGGCGGCAAGGTGAAGTTGGCCAGGCCGTGGGCGATGCCGTTCAGGTGGGGCAGGGTATCCGTCAGCGTCAGCACCATCAGCCCCAGGGGAACGGCCAGCGCCAGGCCAAGCAGGAGGACCACCAGCAAGGCTGCGAGCTTGCCGCGCCCGCGCAGGCATTGGGTCAGGCGCTGGTACAGCGGCCAGGCGGAAATGGCGATGATCACCGCCCAGGTCAGTGCCCCGAGAAAGGGCAGGATGACCTGCAGGCAGGCCCAGACCAGGAGCGCAACGATGGCGACTCGTAGCACGGCCATGACGCCGATTCCGGCAAAACCCTTGTCCAGCATGAATGAACCCCGTCGGGTAAGAAACAAGCCGTCATTCTAGCCGGGAGGATCAGGCTTGTCCGGCGGGCACGGCAGCCGGTGCGGCTTAAGAGCCTGTTCAAAGTCTTTTTCCGACTGCGCTAGATGCTAGGCGGACGGTGCAGGCCTTAGTCATTCTAAGGTCAAGCCGTCCAACACCGCAGCTGGCCGTTTGCCGGGCCAGCCCTTCGGGGCCGGGTACTGCCGGCGCATCGCGTTGTCGTTCGTCCCTGGCAGTGAATGACACTGCGGCGGGACTCTCTTCTAGCGCTGCATCCGGCAGTACTCGGCCGCAGCCGCAAAAAGACTTTGAACAGGCTCTAAGGCACCAGTTTTTGCAGCCGCTGCAGGAAGGGTTCGGCTTCCATGAAGCCAATGATGCGATCGGCCTCGCGGCTCTGAGCGTTGAACAGGATGATGCCGGGCGGGCCGAACAGCCCGAAGCGCTTGAGCAGGGCCTGGTGCTCAGGGCTGTTGGCGGTGACATCGGCACGGACCAGTACGAACTGACTCAGCTTGTCGGCGACGCGGGCGTTGCCGAAGGTGGATTCGTCCATTTCCTTGCAGGAGACGCACCAGTCGGCGTAGAAGTCGAGCAGCAATGGTTTGCCGCCGGCGCTGGCCAGCTTGGCATCGAGTTCGGCCACGTTGCCGATGCGCTGGAACGCCGGGGTGATGCTGCGAGCCTGGGCGTTGCTGCCGCTCAGCCATTTCAGCGGGTAACGCGGGTTGGTCTCGCCCCCCAGTACGCCGATCAGCTGGGCGGCGCCGATCAGGAACAGCGCGAGGCCGATGGCCTTGCCGATCTTGGCCACCGGGTGGGCGTTGCCGGGCAGGTTCTCGAAGGTTTTGAGGAAGACGGCCGAACCGATGCCCAGCGCCGCCCACAGCAGCATGACTAGGGGGCCGGACAGGAACGGGGTGGCAAGCCAGATCGCCAGGCCCAGCATGACCACGCCGAAGACGCCCTTGACGCCGCGCATCCAGGCCCCGGCCCGGGGCAGGATATGGCCGCCGTAGGTGCCGATCAGGATCAGCGGCAGGCCGAGGCCGAGCGCCATGGCGTACAGTGCCGCGCCGCCCAGCACGGCGTCGCCGGTGGTGCCGATATAGCCCAGCGCCAAGGCCAGCGGGGGCGCTACGCAGGGGCCGATGATCAGCGCGGAGAGCGTGCCCATGCCGAAGACGGTAGCGACCTTGCCGCCGCTGAGACGGTTGGAGGTTTCGCTCAAACGCGTCTGCCAGCTGCTGGGCAGCTGGATCGAGAATACGTCGAACATCGATAGCGCGAAGATCACCAGCAGGGCGCTGGCGGTGAGTACCACGGCCGGCTGCTGCAGCCACACCGTGAGCAGCGACCCGGTCAGGCCGGCTACCACGCCGACGGCGGTATAGGTCAAGGCGAGGCCCTGCACGTAGGTCAGCGACAACTGGAAGCCGCGGCGGCGGGTGAGGGTGTTGCCCTGGCCGGCGATCAGCGAGGACACGATGGGCAGCAGCGGGTACATGCAGGCGGTGAACGCCATGCCGAGGCCGGCCAGGAAAAAGGTGCCCAGGGTCGTCAGCCAGCCCTGACCAGCGAGCCGGATGGTATCGCTCTGGCCGGTGGTGGTGCCCGTTACCGCCGTACTGGTTAGCCAGGAGGGCAGGGTCGAGGCGGTCTGGCCTCCCACGGCGAGGGTCTGGGTCAAGGGCGGGTAGCAGACGCCGACGTCGGCGCAGCCCTGGGCGGTGACTTTGAGCTTGAGCCCGTCGGTGGCTGCCGTCGTGAGCGGCACGGTGATGGCGATTTGCTTGTGGTAGACGTTCTGTTTGCCGAAGAATGGATCGTTTTTCACGTCGGCGGTAGGGAAGACGGGCTCGCCGATCTGCCCGGCGGGGTCCGAGACGATGTGAGTACGGTCGCGGTAGAGGTAGTAGCCGTCGGCGATATCGAAAATCACCCGCAGTTCGTTGCCGTTTTGTTCAAGTCGGGCGGGAAAGGCTTTTTCCGGCGGCAGCAGGTCTTCCTGCGCCACGGCCAGGGCGAGCGTCGCGGTGCACAACAAGGCCAGCAGCAGGGTCAGGCGCTGCCAGAGGGAAAGCGAAGCAGATCGGGTCACGGTCAACATAACGGCATCGTTCTAGGGGCTAGCTGAAGGACCACGGCACGCGGCCCAGGTTCCGCGACGGACGTTTGGGGAACCCACGTCGCCGGGAAAGCGGAGCCGTATGATAGCGCAGCCATCACTGAAATTATCTGACACGAATCAGGGGCAAGGCAAAAACATGAGTGAGATTATTCATTTCGCCCACGCCAACAGCTTTCCGGCGAGCGTGTATCGCAAATTTCTCGCTACCTTGGCCGAACATTACCAGATCGGCTATCTCGACGCAGTGGGGCACGATCCCGCTTATCCGGTGACCGACGGCTGGCCGTATCTGGTGGACGAGTGCATTCGCCACATCGAACAGTATGGCCGGCCGGTGATCGGGGTCGGCCATTCCCTGGGCGGGGTGCTGCTGCTGTATGCCGCCCTGCGCCGGCCGGAGCTGTTCCGCGCGCTGGTGATCCTGGATTCGCCGCTGTTCGGCCCCTTGCGTTCGCGTACCGTCTGGCTCGCCAAGCGCCTGGGGTTCATCCAGAAGATCACGCCGGGCGGCAACCCGCTGCGCCGGCGTGACAGCTGGCCCAGCGTGCAGCGGGTGCGCGAGTATTTTGCCCACAAACCGGTGTTCGCCCGTTTCGATCCGGATTGTTTGGCCGATTACGCCGAATACGGCACCGTGCCCAACGCGCAGGGCGGACGCCGCCTCAAGTTCCGCCCCTTGGTCGAATACCAGGTATTCGAAGGCTTGCCGCATGATTTGCCACGCTACCGCGGTCGTCTCACGGTGCCGGCGCTATTGGTGGTGGGGCAGCAGTCGGGTTTGCTGAAACCGGCCGACCTGGCTTTTGCCCGGCGTCATTTTGGCATGCAGATCACGCAACAGGCCGGCTCGCACCTGTTCCCGCTGGAACATCCGGTGGAAACCGCCCAGCGCATCATGGAGCGGCTGCCGGCGCTGCTGTCGCCGCGCGCAGCGGCCGGCCCCTAGCCATACCGTCCGTGCGTGGCGCACAAACAAAAGCGGCACCCCCCGGGATGCCGCCTGGCTTGCTACGGTAGCGCTCAGCCCTGGCGCTTGTCGCGCTCGATCAGTGCGTAGGCCGAGTGGTTGTGGATGGATTCGAAGTTTTCCGATTCCACCACGTAGGCGTGGATGCGCTCGTCGCGGTCCATCGCGGCGGCAACGTCGCGCACCATGTCCTCGACGAATTTCGGGTTTTCATAGGCGCGCTCGGTGACGAATTTTTCGTCGGGGCGCTTGAGCAGCCCGTACAGTTCGCACGAGGCCTGGTCTTCGGCGATGTCGATCAGCTCTTCGATCCAGACGTGCTCGTGGGTGCTGGCGGTCAGCGTGACGTGCGAGCGCTGGTTGTGCGCGCCGTACTGCGAGATTTTCTTCGAGCACGGGCACAGGCTGGTCACCGGGACCACCACTTTCATGGTGAAGTGGTACTCGCCGTCGCGCAATTCGCCAACGTAGGTGACTTCGTAGTCGAGCAGGCTCTGCACGCCGGAGACCGGAGCGGTCTTGTTGACGAAGTAGGGGAAGGTCATCTCGACGTAGCCGGACACGGCCTCGAGGCGTTGCACCATCTCGCGCACGATGCTCTCGAACGAGGAGACCGAGATTTCGCGCTCGTGCTGGTTGAGAATCTCGACGAAGCGCGACATGTGCGTGCCCTTGAAATGGGCCGGCAGGTGCACGTACATGTTGAACAGGCCGACGGTGTGCTGCACGCCGTTGTCGCGCTCGGCCACCTTGATGGGGTGGCGGATGGATTTGATACCCACCTTGTTGATGGGAATGTTGCGGCTGTCGTGCGAGCTTTGCACGTCAGGAATGGCGGTTTGGTTCATTGCGTTATTGTGTAACACACGAGATGGGTACTTGGCGAGTATAACGCCAGAGCAATAGTTGAGTAAAGAAGTCGGAATTGGCCGATCGTCAAGCGACTCCGGTGCCGAGCAGGAGGAGCCCGCCCAGCATGCCTGCCCCGGAGAGGATGAAGGTGGGCAGGCAGCGCCAGGCCAGGGTGCGTCCGCCCAGGCTCGCGATCAGCCCGAATTTGAACAGGTTGTTGGCAAACACGGCAAGCACCACGCTGATGATCACCTGGCGAATGTCCAGGCGGTGCTCGCCGAACAGGTTGAGCACGGTGAGGGTGATGGGATCGACGTCGTTGACGCCGGAAATCAGCGCCACGGCGTAAATGCCGCGGCTGCCGTAGAGGTCGTGCAGCCAGGCCGAGCACAGCACCACCACGGCGAACATCAGGGCAAAGCCCAGCGCCAGCTTGAGCTCGGTGGGGTTGGATAGCGTCAGTTCCGGATGGCCGGCCTGGCTCTGGTCGTGGCGAAAGCGCAGGAGGGCAGTGATCAGCCCCAGCCCCAGCGCCGGCAGCATCACCATTGCCATGGCGCCCAGCGCCGCCGGCACCAGGATGGCGGCGAGCACGATGAGCCGCAGGAACAGCACGATGTTGGCGAGCAGGATCACAGAGGTGGCGAAACTCAGCGATCCCGGGTTGCTGCGTGCCTCGCGGGCGTAGACCAGGCTGGTGGCGGTGGACGACACCATGCCGCCAAGCAGGCCGAGCCAGGGGCCGCTGGCGCGCTCGCCCAGCAGCCGCACCGCCAGGTAGCCGGTCAGGCTGACGCCGACGATCAGCACCACCATGAGCCAGATCTTGTGCGGGTTGAGCGCAAGATAGGGGCCCATGGCGCGGTTGGGCAGGATGGGCAGGATGATGAAGGTGAGGGTGGCGAACTGCAGCAGCGACAGCAGGTCGCGCCGCTCCAGCTTGCGGGCGATGCCGGTGAGCTCGGGTTTGAGGTAGAGCAGTGCCGTGGCGAGAATGGCGGTGGCGATGGCCAGCTCGCTCTGGTTGTACCACACCAGGGCGCCCAGGCCGTAGGCCAGCATCAGGCTGACCAGGGTGGTGGTGCGCGGTTCCTGTACCTCGGCTTCCTGGTGTCCCTCGGGCAGAAAGCCCAGCGCGATCACCCCGGCGAGCCCGACGGCGATCAGCACCGGGGTGGCGGTCATCTGCCCCAGCATGGTGAGCATCGTGCCCAGCATGGCGGCGAGCGGGAAGGTGCGGATGCCGGCCAGCGGGCGCTGCTTGCGTTCGCGCTCCACCCCCAGCAGCAGGCCGATGGCGAGGCTGGTGACGAAGCGCGGCAGCACTGCGAACGGCGTGCCTTCCAGGTTCAGCCATGCCTCCACGCCGATGCCGCTCATGCCGGCTCCTTAGTCGGTTTATCGCGATGCCAGACGGGCTGCGATGCTCGCTTCGATGCCTTTGGCGTCGAGGCCGCAGTCGGCCAGCAGCAGGGCAGGGTCTCCATGTTCAACATAGTCGTCGGGCAGGCCCAACTGCAAGACCGGGGCGGTGATGCCCAAGGCCTCGATGGCTTCGACGCAGGCCGAGCCGGCGCCGCCCATGACTACGTTTTCTTCCACGGTGACGATCAGCTCGTGGCTTTCGGCCAGGCTCTTGATCAGTTCGGTGTCGAGCGGCTTGACGAAGCGCATGTCGGCCACGGTGGCGTCGAAGGCTTCCGCAGCCTGCAAGGCCGGCGTCACCATGCTGCCGAAGGCGAGGATGGCGACACGGCCCTGGCCCTGGCGGCGGACGTGGCCGCGGCCGATCGGCAGCGCGCTCATCTCGTGCTGGATGTGGGCGCCGGGGCCGGTGCCGCGCGGGTAACGCACGGCGGTCGGGGTGTCGAGCGTGAACGCGGTGTACAGCATCTGGCGGCATTCGTTCTCGTCGGACGGCGCCATCACCGTCATGTTGGGAATGCAGCGCAGGTAGGAGATGTCGAAGGCGCCGGCGTGGGTCGGGCCGTCGGCGCCGACCAGGCCGGCGCGGTCGATGGCGAACACCACCGGCAGGTTCTGCAGTGCCACGTCGTGGATCAGCTGGTCGTAGCCACGCTGCAGGAAGGTGGAGTAGATCGCCACCACCGGCTTCATGCCGTCGCAGGCCAGCCCCGCCGCGAAGGTGACGGCGTGCTGTTCGGCGATGGCGACGTCGAAGTAGCGGTCCGGATGCTCTTTCTCGAAGCGCACCAGGCCGGAGCCTTCGCGCATCGCCGGGGTGATGCCGACCAGGCGCGTGTCGTGCTTGGCCATGTCGCAGATCCAGTCGCCGAAGATCTGGGTGTAGCTCGGCTTGCCGCTGCCCGATTTGCCGCCGGACAGGCCGTTGGCGGGGTCGAACTTGGAGACGCCGTGATACGCCACCGGGTCGTTTTCGGCCAACTTGTAGCCCTGCCCCTTCTTGGTGACGATGTGCAGGAACTGCGGGCCTTTCAGGCTCTTGATGTTCTTCAGCGTGTCGACCAGCACGTGGAGGTCGTGGCCGTCGATCGGGCCGATGTAGTTGAAGCCGAATTCCTCGAACAGGGTGCCCGGGGTGAACATGCCCTTGACGTGTTCTTCGACCTTGCTGGCGATCTCGCGCAGCGGCGGGGCGATGCCCAGCACCTTGCTCGAGCCCTGCTTCATCGCGGCGTAGAAGCGGCCGGACATCAGCTTGGCGAGGTAGTTGTTGAGCGCGCCGACGTTGGGCGAGATCGACATGTCGTTGTCGTTGAGGATCACCAGCAGGTCGAGGTCCATCGCCCCGGCGTTGTTGAGCGCCTCGAAGGCCTGGCCGGCGGTCATGGCGCCGTCGCCGATGATGGCCACGCTCTTGCGCTCGATGCCCTGTGCCTTGGCCGCCGCCGCCATGCCCAGCGCGGCGCTGATCGAGGTGGAGGAGTGGCCGACGCCGAAGGTGTCGTATTCGGATTCCTCGCGCTTGGGGAAGCCCGCCAGGCCGCCTTTCTGGCGCATGGTGTGCATCTGGTGGCGGCGCCCGGTGAGAATCTTGTGCGGGTAGGTCTGATGACCCACGTCCCACACCAGGCGGTCGTGCGGGGTGTCGAAGACGTAGTGGAGCGCGATGGTCAGTTCGATGCTGCCGAGGTTGGAAGCGAAGTGACCGCCGGTCTTGCTCACCGACTCCACCAGGAACTGGCGCAGTTCGCCTGCCAGCTGCGGCAGTTCGTGGCGCGCCAGGCGCTTCAAGTCGGCCGGATAGTTGATCGTGTCGAGCAGCGGGTACATGTGTGCGTGTGTGTGCTGTTTTAGAAGGAGCGGGCGACGATGTAGTCGGCCAGGTCCTTGAGTCGTTGGGCCGCGGGGCCGAATCCATCCAGGGCGGCGAAGGCTTCGTCGCGCAGTTCGCGGGCGAAGGCGCGCGCTTCGGCCAGGCCCATCAGGCTGACGTAGGTCGGCTTGTCGTTGGCGGCGTCCTTGCCGGCGGTCTTGCCGAGGGTGGCGGTGTCGGCATCGACGTCGAGCACGTCGTCGACCACCTGGAAGGCGAGCCCGATGCGCTTGGCGAAGTGGTCGAGCCGTTCGGTTTCCTCGGCCGACAGCGGGGTGCCGGCCAGCGCGCCCAGCAGCACCGCGGCGCGGATCAGCGCGCCGGTCTTGAGGCAGTGCATGTATTCCAGCTCGGGCAGCGACAGGGTCTGGCCGACACTGGCCAGATCGATGGCCTGGCCGCCGGCCATGCCGCCGTGGCCCGAGGCGCGCGCCAGGGTGCGCACCATCTCCAGCTGGGCGGCGGGGGCGACGCCGTCCAGCGGCGTGGCCAGCACGTCGAAGGCCAGGGTCTGCAGCGCGTCGCCGACCAGCAGCGCGGTGGCGTCGTCGAAGGCGACGTGACAGGTGGGCTTGCCGCGGCGCAGCACGTCGTCGTCCATGCATGGCATGTCGTCGTGCACCAGCGAGTAGGCGTGGATCATTTCCACCGCGGCGCCGATGCGCGCCAGGTGCTCGGGGTTGGCCGAAACCAGTTCGCCGGCGGCGTGCACCAGTAGCGGGCGCACGCGCTTGCCGCCGTCCAGCGTGCTGTAGCGCATCGCTTCGTGCAGGCGTTGCGGGGCGGATTCGGGGTTGGGCAGGAGGCGCGCGAGCGCGTCTTCCATGGTTTGCTGGATGCCGGTCATCCAGCCGATGAAGTCGTCATTGGCCATTCGGCAGATCCAGCGTTTTGAGTTCGTTGTTTTCGAGGATTTTCAGCTGCTGCTCGGCGTCGGCCAGCTTGCCCTGGCAGAACTTGATCAGCTCGACGCCCTGCTTGTACGAGGTCAGGGCTGTCTCCAGCGGCATGTCGCCGCTTTCCATCGCCTGGATGATGTCCTCCAGCTGGGCCAGCGAGGCTTCGAAACTGGCCGGGGCTTTGGTGGATTTGGCCATGGCGGTCCTTCCATGTTCTTGGAGTAAGACCGCTATTTTACGGGGTTTGCCCCTCGCCTGTCAGCGCGGGGGAGGTGAATTGTTGACGTGGCCGCCACCTGCGAGCCGCCGACTTGTCGCCGCGCTCAGGGGTTGGTCACGTTGAAGGCGATCGAGATACGCTCGCCCGCCCCCTCGAACGGCTCGACGCGGTGCTCGAGCCAGGCCGGGAACAGCAGCAGCTGGCCGGTGGCCGGCGTGAACGGCAGGCCGAGGCCGTTGCCGACCCATGGCAGGTCGATGCCGGGGGTTTCGTACATCGCCACGGCCGGGCCGCGCGGGTCGCGGAACACGATTTCGCCGCCCTGGATCGGCTGGGGAACGCGCACGTAGTAGACGGCCGAGAGAAAACTGCCCGGATGGCAGTGCAGCACGTTGAAGTCGCCCGCCCGGTTGACGTTGACCCAGCCTTCCAGGCGGAAGCGGTCCTGCTTCTTGCGCCCAGCCGGGCGGAAGTGGTTGAGGAAGGCCTGCACGTGCTGTTCCATGTAGCCGCGGAATGCCTCGACCACGGGTTCGTCCAGCCGGAACAGGTCGTCCGCGTAGTGCCAGCCCCTGGTGTTGGTGCGGTGGCCGGCGTTGCGCTCGTCCTGCATCAGGTGGTGGGCGAGTTCTTCCAGCGGCCCGTTGAGGTTGCGCGGTCCGTCTTCGCAGCAGTAGACCCAGGTCGAGAACAGCGGCATCACGCCGACCTTGATCTGCCGGGCAGGGGCATCGGCCGGGCGTTCTTCCGTGTCGGCGGGAGGGGAGACGGTGGCGGTGTTCATGTGGGGCTCCTGATGTTTATTACGGCTTGGTCGCCTAGAGTCCATCCCAGTAGGTGAGCGAGCCAAGGCAGGTTGAGTGCCGCCAGCGCACAGGAACCGGAATGTACATGGAGTACATGAGGATTCCGCATCGCTGAGCGAATTACTGTGTGCCAATCCATCGCTGAGCCAATCGAAGATTGGCGCGCAGGGATTGGCTCAGCGATAAATTGGCACGCAGGGCACATGAGCCCCGATCAGGGATGCGCAGCAAGATCGGGAACAGGTTCTTACCACCATGACCAGAATTCGACCCGCAGCGTGCTGATCAGATCGTGCCCCAGCACCGCGATCAGCGGCCGGTCGTCGGCCTCGATCTTGGCGACGCCCGTCATGTCGGACTTGAGCTGGCCCTCTGCGTTGTCGATCACCGTCCGGACGCGCACGACTTTCGAGCCGGAGGGGCGGTCGGATACCGCAGTGGCCGGCGAGATACCGGTCACCGTGCCTTCGAAGGTCTCGCCGGCAAAGGCGCGGGCCTTGAGCTGCACCGGTTGGCCGACCCGGACGTCGGCGATGTCCAGCTCGGGTACGGCGATCTCGGCGGTCACCTTGTGCAGGTCGTGGACCTTGGCGATGAAGCCACCCTTGGCGACGTGCTGTCCCACCATTTCCTCCAGTCGCGGCGTGGTGATCACCCCGGCATGGGGGGCACGGATGTCGGCTCGCAGGATCTGGTCGCGCAGGTTGGCGCGGCGCGCCTCAAGGCTGGCGACCTCTGCCGCGCCGGCTTCGATCTCTTCGGGGCGGCTGCCGGCCTGCAGGCGTTGCAGCTCGCGCTCCGCTTCCAGGCGGTTGGCGGTGGCCAGCGCCATGTCCTTACGGCGCTCCTCCTGGTTTTGGGAGCGTACGTATTGCAGCGTGGCCTGGGCTTCTTCCAGTGCCTTGCGCCGGATCACGACATCGGATTCGGCTTCCTTGAGCTCCAGCGGCGAGATGGCGCCACTGCCCTCCAGCGGCTTCATCTGCACGAATTTCTCTTCGGCGAATTTCAGTTGTTCGGCCGCTTTACTGGTGCCGGCCTGAGCCGAGGCCAGGCGTGCCGCATGCAGTTGCACCTCTTCGGCATAGAGCCGCTTCGTCTCGAGTTCACGCGTGCCGGCGGTGGCAAGCCGTTGTCGCAGCAGTGCGATGTCTTCGCTACGGGCGCCGAGGCGCAGCATTTTCAGTCGGGCCTGCCGCTCCTGGATGGTCGCGTCGAGCTGGTCGAGTGCGGACTGGCGGTCGCGGTTGGACAGGCGGGCGATCAGCGCGCCTTTCTCGACCCGGTCGCCCTCCTTGACGTAGATCGCCTCGATGACGCCGTCCACGTCGGGGCGGATGTCGGCGTTCTGGGCCGGCAGCACGGTGAAGCTGCCCGAAACCTTCATCGGCACCGGCAGCACGGTGATCAGCGCCAGGATGGCGGGCACCGCGATGCGGAGTCGCCGCTTTGACGAGTCGGAACCGGCGAGCCCCGAGCGCAGGCGCTCGGGCAGTAGGTGCAGCGACTCTTTGAGTGGATGTCGGAAGATCATGATGAGCAGTCCCATGAAGATCAGAAAGCCCAGTCCCCGGAAACGCTCGACGAGGGACTGGCCGAGCCAGGCGAAGACGTAGCCCAGGAGCAGCACGGAATAGATGCCGGCGAACACGCCGTAGGCGATGAAGATGCGTTTCTCGCGCGCCGTCGGGGTGTCGGCAAAGGCCGGGGCGCCCCACAGCCGGCGCCACACCCCGCCCAGGTAGCGGAAGGCGCGCAAACGCAGGTTGTGGATTTCGACCAGGTCGGCCAGGAAGTAATACGCGTCGAGCTTGATCAGCGGGTTCAGGTTGAGCAGGGTGCGGGCCACGGTGGTGATCATTACCACCAGCGCGGTGAAATGAATGCCGCTGTCGGGGTCGGTCACGCGCCAGACAAGAGTGGCGATCGCCCACAGCAGCATGTCCAGGTACGGCCCGGCGGCGGCCACCCAGAGCCGCTGCGATTTCTTGGCGAACAGCCAGGCATCGTTGACGTTGCAATACACCGCGGGCTGCAAATAGATCAGCATGAACCCCATCTCGCGCACTTGGCCGCCGAAGTGCTTGCAGGTCAGGCCGTGGGCGTATTCGTGGCCGGCCATCGTCGCCAGCAGGGTGAGCCAGGCGTAGGCGAGGGCGTGGAAGTGGTAGAGCTGGGAAAATTCCTCGTGGATGTCCGCGACGTTGCCGACGGTGATGGCCGACGCCAGCAGCCCCAGCAGTGCGCTGCAGACGACGAAGCCGCGCGTGAAGCAGAAGCCGAGCCTGGGCAGCAGCCACGTCAGCGACCGGTCCGGGTCGATGGCCTTGAGCCGCAGGTAGAGCGGGTTGCCGCGGACCCGCCCGCGTGGCGCAGCGAGGGGGCTATCGGATGACGTTTCTTCCCGTTCAAGCAGGCCGATGTGGTGCGCTTGGTTCAGGAATTTTTCCAGCACCTCGGCCGGTAGGGGGCTGCCGAACCGGCTTTCGGCGCGGCGGCAGATTTCCTCGGGGGAGGTGGCGCCGTCGAGCTGGCTGGCGATGAAGTATTCCGACTCGCCAAAGCGGAAGAAGCGTCCGCCCTCCGGCGTGCCGATCACATAGATGGTTCCCTCGCGCGTGTTCTGCTCGCTGATGCGCAAGTCGCGACGCAGGCGCGGGTAGGTGTCGCAAGGATCGTGCGGATGCTCGCTGAACGATTTGCGTAGTGGGGTCGCCGTATCCATGGTCACTCAACCTGGCGAAAAAAACCGCTTTCGCCGCCTCTGTTGCCGGTGAACGCAGCGGTTTCCGGAAGTCGACAGACGGCCTCACGACACCTGCTCGGGCCGCCTGCTCCACCCAGGTGCACCTGGTCGTCGTGGAGGGAGGCCGGCAGGCTCATGAGGCCGTACCGTTCCTTACATGCAGTTGAAACAGCTACTTACCCTGCGGATGCGTCGTCAATTACGGATTGTGAGCGCCGCCGCCCTGGTTACCCGGTTGGCCTTCGTAACCCAACAGGCCGTTCCCTTGGTTCCCTGGCTGGCCTTCATAGCCGAGTTGGCCGACTGCCGTTGGCGCGATCCGCTCTTCAAGCTCTTCGATTTTCAGGTCGAGCTTGTCAACCATTTGGTCCGATTGGCTCATAGTGAACACTCCTTCGGTGCGTCATCAATGACCGCCCTGGTTGCCAGGGTGGCCCTCGTAGCCCAGCAGGCCGGTGTTGCCGCCTGCCTGGTTTCCCGGATGGCCTTCGTACCCCAGCAGGCCCGGAGGCATGCTGGATGCGATGCGCTCTTCCAGTTCTTCGATTTCCAGGTCGAGTTTGTCGACTGTCAGATCCGCTATGGTCATCACTAAAGCTTCTTTCCGTTCAGAAATGGGTTGCAGCCGCGTCCTTTCGCACCTTTCAGATGCTGGGACGCTCTCGCTGCAGCCCCCGTCGGTGGGTTTGCGTGCGTACCTATCGGCCTAACCTCGCATTCCTCTCGGTATGCGTTGCCTCCCTGGTTGGCTTTGCCGGCAGGAAATCCTGGAACCTGTTCACGATCTTGCTGCGTGGCCCGAGTCGGGGCTGGGATGCGCTGGTGCGCGGGGAGGAGTGGGGTGCTGGGTCCCCAAGCCCGTCGATTGCGATCCGCCGAAGGCAGATCGCGACGAGGTTCCTGAAAACACAAAACCGATACACACCCCTCCTTTGGCTTCAACTGCACATCCGCTGTTGCTACCTCAGCAAGGGTCTATGTATCGGGCCTTCTTCTCGTACTTGAAGCTTAGGCGGCGGAGTTGCCGGGCGCAGGAGGGGGGGGGGCCCGTTTTGCCGGGGACAGTTGTACCGAATATGGGGGTGGGGGGCTGGGGCAAACGTCCCTATTGTGGTGGTTAAGGGGGCGGATCAGCCCGGAGGCTGCCCGAGTCCGCATTGGCTGGCATAGGCGAACAGGTCGAGGCGGTTCGCCACGTCCAGCTTGCTGTAGATCCGAGACAGGCGGTTGCGCAGCGTGTGCTCGCTGATGTAGAGCAGGCCCGCCAGCTCGCGGCAGCGGGCCCCGGGATGGTTGACCACGGCGGCGATGATGTCGCGCTCCCGTGGCGTCAGCGTCGCCTGCCGCTGGGTTTCCGGGTCGGGCGGGCTGTTGCCAGCCAATCCCTCGATCAGGTTGCCGGTGGTGATGCGGTCGAGCCAGAACTCGCCTTGATGCACCCTTTCGATGGCCTTGACGATGGCTTCCACCGGCTCTTCCTTGCGCAGGATGCCGTGGGCGCCGTTGAGCACGGCACGCTCCAGCACCTGCTTGTCGCTGACCCCGCTGAGGATGAGCACCTGCCCGTGCGCGTTGTGCAGCAGGTCGGGAATGAGGTCGACGTTGCTCTCGCCGCCCAGTTCCAGGTGCAGCAGGGTCACGTCGGGGTGGTACTTTTCGGTCAGGCTCAACAGCTCTGCATTGCTGATGGCCTTGGCGATGACCTTCATGCGCGGCATCTCGGCGTTGATCAGTTTTTCGAGGCCCCACAGGATGAGCTGGCGGTCGTTGGCCAGCAGCACGCGGATGGTGTGGATGGGGGGGCGCCTGAAAATTGTGCCGTTGCGGAGGGGGGCGGCACCGCTCGGCGGCTCGTCGCCCAGGGCACCGGGCTGCTCACCGGCCAGCCGGAAAGACCACCGTGCCGGCTCGGAGAGGGTAGGGGCAGGGCGAGGCGGGATGGCGCCGGAAGAGTGGGCCGGGGGGCGCTGGCGGGCAGGGTAAGCCGCCCTGGAGGCGGCGGCAACGTGAAAGCCTCCCACCGGCCGATTGCCACGGTGGGAGGCGGGTAAACGCATGAGGGAGTTTCGCACGGCATGTCTCATGCCACGACCATTCTTGTTACTTGTTGCGGCGATGATTGAGTATAGCTGTCGGGGGAGACGCAACAAAAATCATGCTGGCCGGGCCGATACAATCGGCGTGCAGCAAGCCGGTGGGCGCTTGTGGCGGGCGCACGGTTCGTGCCGACCCGCATCGGCAGCCGCGAGACGGGGTCATCCGCCGGGACCGGGCGGGCAGGGGGGGCACACAAGCGCTTCTGTGGGCGGCAAGGCCATGGGCGCGGCCACACGCTCAGCCGAAACGCACGCAATAGATCGGCGGCAAGTGCGCCGACAGACACTGCCAGTGTTCCCCGCCGTCTTCGGTCAGCCACAGCCCGCCGGTGGTGGAGCCCATGGCCAGGCGCAGGCCCGTGGCGTCCACCGCCAGTCCGTGGCGGTAGACCAGGTCATAGGCCGGGGGCGACGGCAGGCCGTCGTCCAGGGGCTCGAAGCTGGCGCCGCCGTCCTGGGTGCGGGTGACGACGAAGCGGGCGTCCACCGGAACACGGCACACGTCCTTGACGGCTGGGACGAACCAAGCGGTATCGGGCTCCAGCGGATGGACGGCGACGGCGAAGCCGAAGCTGGAGGGCTGGGCGAAGAGCCGTTGCCACTGCGCGCCGCCGTCGCTGGAGCGGAAGATGCCATTGTGATGCTGTACCCACAGCGTCTCGGGGGTGCCTGCGCATTGCACCATGCGGTGCGGGTCCTGGATGTTGGGGTCTTCGCGCCGTTCGGGCGGCATGTAGTCGGCCTCCATGCCGGCGCTGGTGCAGTCCCAGCTGGCGCCGTCGTCATGGCTCTGCCACACGCCGCCGCAGGACACAGCGAGGGTGAGGTGGCGGCTGTCGCGCGGATCGACACAGATGGAATGGATGCCGGGGGCGTCGTAGCCGCCGCCGAACCATTCCGTGCGCTCCGGGCGGTCCCACAGCGGGCGGTTCAGCGTCCAGCTGTCGCCGCCGTCGTCGGAGCGGAACAGGCCGCCCGGGATGGTGCCGGCCCACAGTACGCCCGGCTGGTCGGAGCCGCCGGGTTCCAGCGCCCAGATCTGCTGCAGCGACCAGGGCGCGGCGGGCGGATGGTCCGGCAAGGGCTCGGGCAGCGGGTCGGGCTGCGGCGGGTACACCGGCACCGCGCATGGCTCCCATTCCGCGGCGCCGGCGCGGCGCCGCCACAGCTTGACGCCGAAATGGCCGAGGTTGAGGGCGGCGTACAGCGTATCGTCGCGCGGGTCGACCAGCGCCATGCTGACCGGTTCGCCGAGGAAATGGGTTTCGGCCGTCTGCCACCGACCATCACGGTGGTGGTGCAGGATGAACAGCCCTTTGCGCGTGGCAACGAGGAGTTGGTCGTTCATGGGGGGAGTCCTGTATCAGCCGCCGGAGAGCGCCTGCACCACGTAGATGCGGCTGCCGGGGGCAACGTGGTCGCCCAGGCGCTGGCGGTCGCGGATGGCGTGGCCGTCGACGAAGATGGCCATGTGGCGGCGCAACTGTCCCTGGTCGTCGAGGAGGTAGCCGCGCAGTTCCGGCTGGAGTGCAAACACAGCCTCCAGCGCCGCTCCGACGGTCGGCGCGACGACCTCCCGTTCCGGGCAGACGATGTGACGCTGGATGGCGGCGGCGAAGGTGATGTGGGGCATGACAAAACGCCGTGGCGACGGACATCTTCACAGTGTAGGCCATGGTGCCGGGCTTGCCGGTCGGGGCGCCCCGCCGCGCCCGGTCTTACCCCGCCTGCAGCCGCCAGCGCTTCAACACGCTGCCGAAGCCGCCCTGGGTCAGGCTCACCCCGAGCAGGATCAGCCCGCCGCCCAGCCAGTGGTGGGCGTGGATGGTTTCGCCCAGCAGGGTGCTGGCGATCAGGGCGGTGAACAGCGGCAGCAGGTTCATGAAGATGGCGGTGCGTTCGCTGCCCAGCCGTTCGATGCCGCGCATCCAGAAGTAGGCCGCCAGCACCGATGAGGCGATGCCGGCGAACAGCACCAGCCCCACGCCTTGCCGCGGGATGGCCAGGCTGTCGGCGGTGAGCGCCAGCGGAGCCAGCATCGCCACCGCCAGCAGCACCTGCACGTACAGGTTGAACCATGGTCCGAACGGCGGCGCCCAGCGCTTGAGCAGGATGCCGTACAGTGCATAGGCCGTCGATCCGACCAGGATCAGCGCGTCGCCGCGATTGACGCCGGCGGCGAGCAGGCTGGCCGGGTCGCCCCGGCCCAGCAGGTAGAGCACGCCCGCCAGCGACAGGGCCACGCCCAGCACCGCCGCCGGGCCGACACGTTGGCCGAACACCAGGCCGTTCAGCAGCAGGCCCAGGAGCGGGATCAGCGCGCAGATCACACCCATATTGGTGGCGCTGGTGCTGTGCGCGGCGTAATAGGCCAGGCACTGGTACAGCACCATGCCGAGCACGGCCAGCACGGCAAAGCGCGGCAGATGGGGGAGCAGGGCGCGACGCTGGCGCCACAGCGGAGAGAGGCAGAACGGGCTCAGCACCAGCGCGGCCACCAGCCAGCGGTAGAAGGAGATGGCGGCGGGGTCGAACAGCGTGGCGGCGGCCTTGGACACCACGGTATTGGCGGCCCAGATCAGCACCGCCAGCAAGGGGAACAGCACTGGCATGACCGGCTCCTCGGATGGAATGCCGCCAGTGTAGCGCTGTCGTTTTCTCTGCTTATAATGCAAACCGGACAAAACGATGAGGCAAAGCCGACAATATGGACCTGCCTTATAGGGACGCCGACCTGCAGCTGCCGCCACCGGCGCCGCTCCACTTCCGCTATGACCAGTTCGAACCTCATACCGACTTTGGGCTGCACCGGCACCCTTGGGGACAGCTCAATCGCATCAGCCTGGGGCTGATCGAGTTGGAGGTGGATGGTAGCAAGCTGACTGCGCCGGCCGACTACCTGGTGTGGGTGCCGGCCGACCTGCCGCACGCGGCCTACGTGCGCCTGGCGATGGCGTACACCTCGGTCTACGTCGACGACGCGCTGGCGGCGCGCCTGCCGGCCGGACCGTGCCTGATACAACAGACCCCGGTGGTGCGGGCCTTGCTGGAGGATTTCTGCCAGCGCCGCGTGACGGCCATGGCGGGCGACTGGGACGTGCGCCAGGCGGAGCTTTTGGTGGAGCACCTGGTGCGGGCGGGGGCCGAGGACAGCTATCTGCCGGAGAGTGCCGACCGCCAACTGGCGCCGATCCTGCACGCCATCCGTCTCGATCCGGCCGACGCCACCACGCTGGCGCAGTGGGCCGAGCAGGTGCACAGCACCGAACGCACCTTGGCGCGGCGCTTTCAGCGCGAGCTGGGCATGAGCTTCGTGCAGTGGCGCAACCGCGTGCGTCTGCTGCAGGCGCTGGCGTGGCTGAAGGAGGGCTGGCCGGTGCAGGAGATCGCCGCGCGCCTGAGCTACGGCACCGCCTCGGCGTTCATCGCGATGTTCCGCAAGCAGATCGGCTTCTCGCCGGAGCGCTACCGGCGTCAGTTGCGCGGCGAGGCATAGCGGATCGGCGCGGGCGGGCTCGGCTATCGCGGGCCCTCCCAAGGGAGGCGGTGCAAAGCGCATCCCGGCCGTGAGGCCTGCGCACCGAGGCCATATCCTGCCGCCAGTGCCTTCTCAGGAAAAGGGGCGCACCCCATCCTCCTTGCCGGCTGCACTACCATGAAAGCGTCCCCCTTTGCCGTGATGTGACGCGTGAATCCGCTTCCCTTCTTTCATCCGGCGGTGGCGCAGTGGTTCGTCGACACTTTCGCCACGCCTACCGCCGCCCAGGCGCAGGCCTGGCCGGTGATCCAGTCCGGCCGCCACGTGCTGATCGCCGCGCCGACCGGCTCCGGCAAGACGCTGGCCGCGTTTCTCGCCGCCATCGACACGCTGGTGTGCGAGGGGCTGGATGGAGGGCTGCCGGACGAGACGCAGGTGGTCTACGTCTCGCCGCTCAAGGCGCTGTCGAACGATATCCAGAAGAACCTGGAAACGCCGCTGGCCGGCATCGGCGACGTGTTGCGACAGCAGGGCCTGCCCGAGGTGGAAATCCGCACCCTGGTACGCACCGGCGACACGCCGCAGGCGGAGCGCGAGAAGATGCGCCGCCGCCCGCCGCACATCGTGGTCACCACCCCGGAGTCGCTGTACGTGCTGCTCGGTTCCGAGTCGGGCCGCAGGATGCTCACGACCACGCGCACCGTGATCGTCGACGAGATTCACGCGCTGGCGCCGAACAAGCGCGGCTCGCACCTGGCGCTGTCGCTGGAGCGGCTGGCGGCGCTGACCGGGGATACGCTGGTGCGGGTCGGCCTGTCGGCCACGCAGAAGCCGATCGACGAGGTGGCGCGCTTCCTGGTCGGGGCCGCAGCGGAGGGCGGCTCCGCGCCGGACTGCACTCTCATCGATACCGGTCATGTGCGGCGGCGCGACCTGGCGCTGGAGGTGCCGCTCTCGCCGCTCGAGGCGGTGATGTCGGGCGAGGTGTGGCAGCAGGTGTACGACCGGCTCGCCACGCTGATCGATGAGCATCGCACCACGCTGGTGTTCGTCAACACGCGCAGGTTGGCCGAACGCGTCACGCGCCATCTGTCGGAGCGCCTGGGCGAGACGCTGGTGGCGGCGCATCACGGCAGCCTGGCGCGCGAGGCGCGGCTGGACGCCGAGCAGCGCCTCAAGCGCGGGGAACTGCGCGCGCTGGTCGCCACCGCTTCGCTGGAACTCGGCATCGACATCGGCGACGTCGACCTGGCGTGCCAGCTCGGCTCGCCGCGCTCGATCTCGGCGTTTCTGCAGCGCGTCGGCCGCTCCGGCCACGCCGTGACCGGCACCCCGAAGGGCCGGCTGTTCCCGCTGTCGCGCGACGATCTGGTGGAGTGCGCGGCGCTGCTCGACAGCGTGCGGTGCGGCGAGCTCGACCATCTCATCATCCCGCCGCAGCCGCTCGACGTGCTGGCGCAGCAGATCGTCGCCGAAGTTGCCGCGCAGGACTGGGACGAGGACGCGCTGTACCAGCGCCTGCGCCGCGCCTGGCCGTACCGCGCCCTGACACCGGAGGATTACGGCGCGGTACTCGCCATGTTGGCCGAAGGCTACAGCACCCGGCGCGGCCGCCACGGCGCGCTGATCCACCACGACGCGATCAACCGCGTGCTGCGCGGCCGGCGTAATGCGCGGCTCACCGCGCTGACCAGCGGCGGCACCATCCCGGACACGGCCGACTACCAGGTGCTGCTGGAGCCGGAGAACCACATCGTCGGCACCGTGAACGAGGACTTCGCGGTGGAGAGCGCGGCCGGCGACGTGTTCCAGCTCGGCAACAACTCCTACCGCATCCTGCGCATCGAGCGCGGCACGGTGCGGGTGGAAGACGCGCACGGCCAGCCGCCGTCGATTCCGTTCTGGTTCGGCGAGGCGCCGGGGCGCAGCGACGAGCTGTCGCAAGCGGTGGCGCGGCTGCGCGCCGAGGCCGCCGACCGCTTGCGGCTCGACCCGCAAGGCGACACTGCGCTGCGCTGGCTGGCCGACGACATGGGCGTCGGCGCGCCGGCCGCGCGCCAGCTGGTCGATTACCTGGCGGCGGCGCACGCCGCGCTGGGCTGCCTGCCGACACTGGACACCCTGGTGTTCGAACGCTTTTTCGACGCGGTGGGCGGCATGCAGCTGGTGATCCACTCGCCGTACGGCAGCCGCGTCAACCGCGCCTGGGGACTCGCCCTGCGCAAGCGTTTCTGCCGCAAGTTCAACTTCGAGCTGCAGGCCGCCGCCACCGAGGACAACATCGTGCTGTCGCTCACCACTGCGCACAGCTTCGATCTGGCCGAGGTGGCGCGCTATCTGCACTCGGCCAGCGCGCGCCTGGTACTGATCCAGGCGCTGCTCGACGCGCCGATGTTCATCACGCGCTGGCGCTGGGTCGCCTGCATCGCGCTGGCGCTGCCGCGTTTTCGTGGCGGCAAGAAGGTGCCGCCGCAGCTGATGCGCATGAACGCCGAAGACCTGATCACGGCGATCTTCCCGGACCAGCTCGCCTGCGCCGAGAACCTGGTGGGCGAGCGCGAAATCCCCGACCACCCGCTGGTGCGCCAGACCCTGGCCGACTGCCTCACCGACGCCATGGACGTGGCCGGCTTCGAGCGCCTGTTGGCCGGCCTGGAGTCGGGCGCCATCCGCGTCGCGGCGCGCGACCTGACCGAGCCCTCGCCGTTGGCGCTCGAAGTGCTCACCGCCAAGCCCTATGCCTTCCTCGACGACGCGCCGCTGGAAGAGCGCCGCACCCAGGCGGTGATGAGCCGGCGCTGGCTCGACCCCGAGACCGCTGCCGACCTCGGCCGGCTCGACCCCGCCGCCATCGCCCGGGTGCGCGAGGAAGCCTGGCCGGACCCCGCCAACGCCGATGAGCTGCACGACGCGCTGGTGTGGCTGAGCTTCGTCACCGAAGCGGAAGTGGCGGCGCAGCCGGGCTGGGGCGAATGGCTGATGGCACTGGCGCAACAGCGGCGCGTGGCGCGCGTGCAGCGCAACGGCGCGGCGCTGTGGATCGCCGCCGAGCGCTTGAGCCCCTTCCGGGCGCTGTGGCCCGGACTCAAGCCGCAACCGGCCATCAGCGCTCCGCCGGGCGAGGCGCCGCAGGACTGGACGCCGGATACCGCCCTGGTCGAGATCGTGCGCGGCCGGCTCGAAGGGCTGGGGCCTGTCACCTTATCGGCCTGCTCCGCTGCGCTGGGCATGGCGCCGGGTGACATCGCGATCGCCCTTGCCGCGCTAGAGGGTGAAGGCTTCGCGCTGCGTGGCCGTTTCAGCGACGACGCGGCCGAAGACGAATGGTGCGAGCGCCGGCTGCTGGCGCGCATCCACCGCTACACCGTCAAGCAACTGCGTGCCGAGATCGAGCCGGTGGCCGCGCGCGACTTCCTGCGCTTCCTGTTCGACTGGCAGCACGTGGCCGCGGACTCGCGCATGGAAGGGCCGGACGCGGTGGCGGCGGTGGCCGCCCAGCTGGAAGGCTACGAGGCGCCGGCCGGCGCCTGGGAGACCGAGCTGCTGCCGGCGCGCATCCCGGCCTACGAGCCGGCCTGGCTGGACGACCTGTGCCTGGCCGGGCGCCTGTCGTGGGCGCGCCTGACGCCGCGCAGCGTGCAGCCAGACAAGGCCGGCAAGGCCGGCAAGGGCAAGGGGGTGACGCCGGTGCGCACCACGCCGATCACGCTGTTCGCCCGTCGCAACGCCCAGCTGTGGACGCAGCTCGCCGCCACCCCGGATGCTCCGCCGCTCAGTGTGCGCGCCCAGGCGGTGGCCGACTGCATCCGTCAGCACGGCGCCTCGTTCTTCGACGAGTTGCTCGACAGCACGCATTTATTGGGTGTGCAGGTGGAAGAGGCGCTGGCCGAGCTGGTGGCGGTCGGGCTGGTGAATTCCGACAGCTTCGGCGGCCTGCGCGCCTTGCTGGTGCCGTCCGAGCGGCGGCGCCCCAGCGGCGGCAGCACGCGCCGGCGCCACCATCGCACCGTGATGTTCGGCATGGAGGACGCCGGACGCTGGGCGCTGGCACGGCGCGGCGCAGCTTCGGCCAACCTTGACGAGGCGCTCGAGCATGTCGCGCGCACCCTGCTGCGCCGCTACGGCGTGGTGTTCTGGCGCGTGCTGGAGCGCGAGGCCGACTGGCTGCCGCCGTGGCGCGACCTCTTGCGCGTCTACCGCCGGCTCGAGGCGCGCGGCGACATCCGCGGCGGGCGCTTCGTCGCCGGTTTCTCCGGCGAGCAGTTCGCGCTGCCCGAGGCGGTGGGGCTGCTGCGCGAGGTGCGGCGCAAGCCGCCCACGGGCGAGTGGCTGTCGCTGTCCGGTGCCGACCCGCTCAACCTGGTCGGCATCCTGACCCCGGGGGCGAAGCTACCCGCGCTCACCGGCAACCGCGTGCTGTACCGCGACGGCCTGCCGGTCGCCGTGTTCGCCGCCGGCGAGGTGCGTTACCTCGAAACCCTGGACGCCCAGGAACAATGGAGCGCCCACAACGCGCTGCTGCGGCGCCACGTCCCTCCGATGCTGGCGGATTTTTCCTGAGGACCTGTTCACGATCTTGCTGCGCGTCCCTGATCAGAGCTCATGTGCACTGCGTGCGAATCTATCGCTGAGCCAATCTCCGCGTGCAAATCTTTAGATTTGCCCAGCGATAGATTGGCACGCAGCGATTCGCTCAGCGATCGGAAATCCTCATGTACTACTTGTACATTCCGGTTTCTGTGCTGCTTTTCATCCCGCTGAGGGCCGCTCGCGACAGATCGTGAACAGGTTCTGACACGGGAGCCGGCTTGAAAGCGGCGCTTGGAACGCCATTTAACCCCCATGGGAGGCATGAGCACCATGAGATCACGCGACCTGATGTCCTGGATGTGGGGCGACGCCCTGTCCCTGCTGGAGCAGGCCGAGCGGCTGCATTGCCAGTTCTTTCGCAGCACCCCGGCGCGCGCGCCCTGCCTCGAGCCGCCGGTCGACGTGGTGGAGAGCGAGGACGCCATGATCGTCTACGTCGCCCTGCCGGGCGTGCCGGCGGCGGCCATCGTCGTGGCGTTCGAGCCGGGCGGGGTCACGGTGGCGGCGGAGCGGCGCTTCCCCGCCTCCCGCGCTGCCCATATCCACCGCATCGAAATTCCCTATGGACGCTTCGAGCGCCACATCCCGCTGCCCCTGCACATCCTCGAGCCGGCCCCGCCGGAACTGACGGATGGTTGCCTGGTATTGACCTTCAGAAAAGTAAGGGAGGCTCCACGATGAAGCACTGGCCCAAGCAGCAGCACATGCGTACCGACGAGGCCCCGGGGGCGTCCGCCGGCCCCCATCCGCCGGCCGCGGCGCCACTTGCCGCCGGCCGCGGCGCCACTTGCCGCCGGCAGCAAGCGTCTGCCGGACGATGCGATGATCCTCATCCCGCTGCGCAGCGCGGCGCGGCACCCCCGGCTTGGCGGGTGCGCGCTCCACATGCCCGGTTCTTACGGCACCATGTCGAAGAACAGCACCTCGGCCGCTTCGCCCTCGCTCAGCAGCAAGCGCGAATCGCCCTGCACCTTGACGCCATCGCCGGCGTGCAAGGGATAGCCGTCCAGCTTCACGCTGCCGCGCGCCACATGGATATAGCCCAGGCGCGGCGCCGTCTGAACCCACTCGACCTGCTCGTCGCCGTCGATCAGGGCGCTGTAGATCGCCACGTCCTGGCGAATGCTCAGCGAGCCGTCGCGGCCATCCGGCGACACCAGCAGACGCAGCTTGCCACGCTTTTCCTCCACCTCGAAACGGCGCTGCTGGTAGCTCGGACGCAGACCGTTCTGCTCCGGCATCACCCAGATCTGCAGGAAGTGCACCGGATCCTGATGCGAATGGTTGAATTCGCTATGGGCGATACCGGTGCCGGCGCTCATCAGCTGCACGTCGCCCGGCACGATCACCGAGCCGGTGCCCAGGGTGTCCTTGTGCTCCAGCGCGCCTTCCAGCACGTAGGAGATGATCTCCATGTCGCGGTGGCCGTGGGTGGGAAAGCCGCCCCCGCCGGCCACGGTGTCGTCGTTGATGACCCGCAGCGGTCCCCAGCCCATGTGGTTGGGGTCGAAATAGCTGGCAAAGGAGAAGGTGTGGTAGCTATTCAGCCAGCCGTGATCGGCATGTCCCCGTTCGTTCGCTTTCCTGACGTTCAGCATGATCGGCTCCTGTTGGTGGGGCGGTATCGGCCCCGATTCATCATGGTGGTCAGTATGAACGTTATTTTTTCGATTGAATAACGCAAAAAATACGGTTATTTGATCTATTTTTTAGATGTGTTGCGCCGTGCCAGCGCGGTGGCACGGCGCTGGACCTCGCAGGGCGTCGCGCTCGTGAGCGCGACTTCGTTGCCGAAACCGTCCTTGATGGCGCCGATTTGTGCGTGTCTTGCCAGGCGGCGACGCCAGTGCGCGGGAACGTTATGCGCCGATCACAATCTATGCAAGTAGCGATGCCGTCAGGCAAGTCTTAGACTGGGATGGATTGGAGATATCCGTCACCCGGCATTTTGCACCCCTGCTCAAGGAAAGGACTTCGATGAAAAAGCTCTTGCTAGCCTCGCTATTCGCCGTGGCAACCACCTCGGCGCTGGCTGCCGATGTCGGGGTATCGATCAGTATCGGCGATCCTAACTTTTACGGGCAGATCGATATCGGCAACTTCCCGCGGCCTGCCGTCATCTATGCGGAACCCGTCATCATCCGGCGCTCGGCCGTGGTGTATGACCCGATCTATCTGCGCGTTCCGCCCGGCCACGCCAGGCATTGGCGCCAGCACTGCGCCGAATACCGCGCTTGCGGCCGGCCGGTGTATTTCGTTCGGGACGAGTGGTACAACGACGTCTACGCGCCACGCTACCGCCGGCACGAGTATGACCGTCGCGATGGCCGCCGCGACGAGCGCCGTTACCACGGTAACGAGCACGGCAACGGCCATGGCAAGGGGAAATGGCAAGAGGAGCGCTGACCCCGCCGAAAACACCCGCTCGCTCGCAGCGGGTGTTCTTTAACACCCCACCCGCTTTGCCCACGACCACCTCGCGATACGACGTCTCTGCGGCCGCCATCCCGGCACCGCATCCGGACCGTATCGTCAGGTGGCGTCGCCCATGCCCGCCGCCGCCCGTGGGTCACCTCGGGTGTGAACCTGTTCACGATCTTGCTGCGCGCCCCTGATCGGGGCTCATGTGCACTGCGTGCCAATCTATCGCTGGGCAAATCAAAGATTTGCACGCAGAGATTGGCTCAGCGATCGGAAATCCTCATGTATTACTTGTACATTCCGGTTCCTGCGCTGCTCTTCACCCCGCTGAGGGCCGCTCGCGACAGATCGTGAACAGGTTCTGAGGGCGCGGCGGCGATCTTGCGGCCTGCTCCTGACCCGTTGCTGTGCGTGATCCAATCAGGGTATAACCCAACGAACCAAGAACAACCCGGACGAGGGTGTCGCTGCCGCTGCCCGGACGGCTGTCCTCCGCCGCCGTACCCGGCGCCAGGGTGGCCGATTGACATTGACCATGCAGATTCCTCCATCATTTTGGCGTCGCCACCAGGTCATCCTGCGCGTTGCATTCAGCTATTACGTGGCCAACGGCTTGTCGGCGGCGCTGGGCCTGTTGCTGATATCGGGCGTGGTGCATCTGACGCTGGGCGCGTTTGCCGCCTCCGCCGCGTCCGTCGGCGTCATCGTCTGCATTCCGCCCGACCAGGCTGGGCCCAAGCGCGGGAAATTCTTCCATCTGCTGCCGGCCGCGCTGATCGGCGTGCCGCTGTTCTTCGGCGTGCAAGTGCTGCATACCTCGCCGATTTACCTGGGGCTGCTGCTGGCGCCGGCCAGCTTCATCGCCTTTCTCGCCGCGGCATGGGGCAAGCGCGGTCTGCCGATTTCGATTTCAGCCATGTTCGCGATGGTGTTTTCGATGGCGGTGCCGGCCCATAGCCACAGCGTGACGGCGCTCGGCAGCACCCTGTATTTCGCCCTGGGCGCCGGAGCGTACCTGGTGTACGCCACGCTCGCCCACGCCTTGCTCAATCCGCTCTACCGCGTGCAGATGCTGGCCGAGACCTTGCTGGCGCTGGGCACGCTGATGCGCACCCAGGCGCAGCAGTTCGCCCCGGCGGGCCGCGGCGAGGAGGGCGGACGCATGCCCTTGATCGGCCGCCTGCTGCGGGAGGAGGCGGCGCTGGCCGACCAGCTGCAAGCGGCGCGCGACATCCTGCTCGAATCGCCGCGCACCGCGCGCCGGCAGCAGTTGGCGGGCATGCTGATGCAGCTGCTGGAAATGCGCGACCACCTGCTCGCCTGCGAACTCGATCTTGATACGCTGAAGACGCATCCCGGCCACGCCCTGGTGCTGGACGAGCTGCGCGAGGTGCTCAACGCCCTGGCCGACGAAATCGAGGCGCTGGCCGATGCCATGCTCTACCGGCGGCGGCCGGCGTTGTTTGCCAGCCATCGCCCCCGGCTGGCGGCCCTGCATTGGGCGGAGGAGGAGGCGTTGCCGGGTACCGTTGCCACGCCGTCGCCGGCGGTGCTGGCGCGCGGCCTGGCCAACCGCATCGGCAATATGAACGACGAAACCTTGCGCCTGATCGCACTGGCGCGCGGCGAGGCCGAGCCCGACCTCGACGTGGTGCGTGCCGCCTGGCGGATGTTCGTGAGCCCGACCGCCTGGTCATGGCGGCCGTTCACCGCCTTGTGGCGTTGGGATGCGCCGCCGCTGCGCCACGCCATCCGCGCCGCGCTCGCCATCGGCAGCGCCTATGCCTTGTCGCTGGCACTGCCGTGGGGGACGCACGACTACTGGATTTTGCTCACCATCGTGGTGGTGCTGCGCGGCAGCTTCGCCCAGACCCTGGAGCGGCGCGACAGCCGTGTGGCGGGAACCCTGCTGGGGTGCCTGCTGGCCGGGGTCTTGCTGGCGACGCATGCGCCCCCGTTGCTGCTGCTGGTGGTGGTGACGCTGGCGCAGGCGGTGGCGCACGCCTTCTCCATCAAGCGCTATCTCATCGCCGCCGTGGCCGCCACCGTGATGGGCCTGGTGCAGGCGCACCTGCTCAATGCCGGTGGCAGTCCGGCGTTTGCCATGGTCGAGCGCATTGCCGACACGCTGCTGGGGGTCGCTATCGCGTGGTCGTTCAGCTACGTGCTGCCCTCGTGGGAGCGCACCCAGATTCCCAAGCTGGTGGCGCGGACCATGGCGGCCCAGGCGCGCCACGCCCGCGTGGCGCTGGGGCTGGGGCAATTCCAGTCGGTGGACAACGAGCCGGAACTGGAATGGCGGCTGGCCCGGCGCGAGGCCTACGACAGCCTCTCCGCCCTGGTTCAGGCCACCCAGCGCTCGCTCGCCGAACCGCGTGCGGTGCGCCCGGCGCTGGAACCGCTGGGCCGCTTGCTGGCGCACAGCTACCAGTTGCTGGCCCAGCTTTCCGCGGTCAAGAGCATGTTGCTGATGCGGCGCGAGCGCCTCAACCTGGAGCAGGTCTGCCCGTCCTTGCAACAAGCTGCCGCCAGCATCGGCGATGCCCTGGCGGGCAGCCAGGCCATCACCGCCATTCCGGAAGCGCTGCTTCAGGAGCCGTCGGCCTTGCCCGACCCGTTTGTGCATGACCTCAGCCTGTGGCTGCTGCGCCGGCTGGACCTGGCCGTGTGCATCTCGCTGCAATTGCGCGACGACGCCCGCCACGCGCTGCGTCAGCCTCCTGCGTAGCGCCTGCCGGTAGCGAGTTCAGACCGTCCGCTGGGGCAAGGCCGTGTCAGCGCCGCCGCTTGGCGGCGTCGGGGCGGCGCCAGAAGGCGGGGGTGTTTTGCAGCCGTTTCAGCACGCCGGGCAGCTGCCGTTCGGATTGGTGGGCGCCGTGAGCGAGCCAGCCTGCCACCAGTCCGCCGGCATGTTGAAGTGCGGCATCCTTGGCCAAGGTCTGCCCCAGCAGGGCCTGTGCCGCCACGCTGTCGTTCATTTCGCCGAGGATTTGCTGCAGGGCCTGCAGCCGCGCCAGGTAGCGCGCCACGCGCTTGGGCGGGTAGAGCGGGGAGAAAAACTCGGCGGCGTAACGCAGTTTCTTGGCGCGTTTGCGCAGCTCGTGGCGCTGTTCCAGGCTCAGCGAGGCCCAGTCGCGGGCCAGGCGGGCAAACGGCCGCCAGCGTTGCTGCAAGGCGCGGCGGGCGAAGTCGCGCAGCGGCACCGTCTTGCCCTTGGGGCGGGGCGCCGGCTGATTCAGCCAGGCCAGGAGGCGCAGCTGCACGCTGTCGTGGCGGGGCGAGATCACGGCGGCATGCGCTTCGCGGCGGCACCGTTCGCGTTGACCATGGAGCGCGGTCTTGAGGGGGGTGAAATCGGCATCCGGCGCCAAGGCGGCTTCGATGCCGGGCAGCGTTTCGCCTAGGAACACGTCCAGATCCCGTACCCGGCCCAACAGGGTGGCCAGCCACTGGACGTCCGTCATGATGCCCTGCCACTCGTCGCCGGTGGTGAGCGGGGCAAAGGCCTTCCGGGCGGAACGCAGCCGGCGCAACGCCACGCGCGCCTGATGGACGCATTCCATGTCGTCGTGATCGAGCAGGCCCGGCACGTTGGCCTGTAGGTGGCGCAGGGTTTCCTGCACGATCATCTTGAGGGCGCGATGCGGCGTCTGTTTGCCACGCAAGGGCGGCAGCCGCGCCTTCGACGCGGCCGGCAACGCGGCGTTGCGGCACAAGGCATAGCCACGCTCGGCCTTGCTTTGCGGGTCGGGGATCAAGGGCAGGGTGCTGGCCATCTGCCGCGCCAGATCGAACACGGCCTGGACGTGGCCCTGTTTCAGCTCGATCTCGACCTCGTTGAGTTTGACGCTTTGTCCCTGAGCACGGATCGTGCCTTGGTCCAGGCACACCTCCAGGATGTTTCCCCTGGGGTCGCGCACGATCCAGCGTGTCCGTTTGATGTCGGTGCTGAACAGCGGTGCCAGCACGCTGGCGACGTCCTCCTGGGTCAATAACTGCCGAGTCTTGCGGTCTGTAATCCGTTCCAGCTCGAGCGCTTCCCCGCTCACCTCCGCTTCCAGTTCCTGACGCTGATGCAGCCCGGCGCCTGCCTGTTCACCCAGCTTCACCGTCTGCAGCCAGTGGTCGCCGACCCGGCGCAGCCGAAGCCCGATATCCCGCTGTGCCAGCGCCAGGGTGGGGGTGTCGTAGTAGATGCTGAGCAACTGTTCGGTGACCGGGGCGGCAGCGGCGGCATGCTGTGCCATCCAGCGCCGGAACGCGGCATTCCGGTTGGGAGGGAGCCGAAGCTTGAGTTCGGTTTCTAGCACCATCGGCAACGGCTTTCTCGTGAATCGGGGCGGGGGCATTCTGAATCTTAGGCGAGACCGGCGTGCCGTGACGGTCAGAACGTCGGGGAAGCGAGGGGCCGGGCCGCTGCCCGTTAGGCGCTGGCCCGCCACGCCGGGGCGGGGCGGTGGTGTCTGTACTTCCGGACGGCGAAGCGTTATAGCTGAAATGCCGTCCCGGCCAAGGGGGCAGGGGCATGGCGGGGTGTGGGTGGTGCGGCGGTCGACACCCGCCCCGTCGCACGCCGAGGCGAGCCAACAATGTGGATGGTTTTCATGACACAGCGACTACGGCGCCTTGCCTGGCGGTGCGGCGTGCTGGCCGCGCTGGCCGGCCCGGCCATGGCGAGCCCGGCGCAATGGCGTGTGCCGATTCTGGTCTACCACCGTTTCGCGGCCACCGTGACCGACAGCATGACCGTGCGCACCGCCACCTTCGAGGATCATCTGCGCGTGCTGCGCAGCCAGGGTTATACGGTGATTCCGCTGCGTGACCTGCTGAACTACCTGAACGGCCGCCGCGCCGGCTTGCCGGCCAAGGCGGTGGTGATGACCGCCGATGACGGCCATCGTTCGGTGTATCAGGTGATGTATCCGCTGGTGCAGCGCTACCGGGTGCCGGTGACGCTGATCATCTATCCAAGCGCCATTTCCAACGCCCGCTACGCGCTGACCTGGGACGAGTTGCGCCGCATGCAACAAAGCGGCGGGGTCGATGTCCAGTCGCACAGCTATTGGCATCCGAATTTCGTGCAGGAGCGGCGCCGCCTCAGCCCCGAGGCGTATCGCCAACTGGTGCGGCAGCAGCTGCTGCGGCCGAGGCAAGTGATAGCAAAGCAGCTGGGGAACACGGTGGACCTGCTGGCCTGGCCGTTCGGCCTCTACGACGCCGAATTGATGAAAGAGGCGCAGGCCGCCGGCTACCAGGCGGCGTTCTCGCTCGAGGCGCGCCCGGTCACCCGAGGCGATTCCTTGTGGGCCTTGCCCCGCCTGCTGATGGTCGATGCCTACGACGCCAGGACCTTCGCGGCGCTGTTGAAAAAGAACAGCCAGCCCGCGCCGTCAGCGGCTCCCGCCGGGGTGTCGCCATGATGCCGCGCCTGTTCCTGCTGTTGGGGCTGATGCTCTGCCTGGGCGCCGAGCCGGTACTCGGGCTGGCGGGGGTCGTGGTGGATGCCGTCACCCATGCGCCGCCGTCGTGGGCGCCATTGGAGGCGGCGGTGCGTGCCCAGATTCTGGCCGGGCGCATGCCGGGGGCGGTGGTCGTGGTGGGCGATGCCGACGGAGTGCGCTACCGCCAGGCCTTCGGCTCGCGCGGGCCGGCAGGCGAGCGCATGACGGAAGACAGTATTTTCGACCTGGCCTCGCTGACCAAGGCCGTCGCCACCACCACCGCGGTGCTGCAGCTGGTAGAGCGGAACTGGCTGGCGCTGGATGCCCCGGCCGCACACTACTGGCCGGCGTTTGGCTCGCACGGCAAGGACACCATCACGCTGCGGCAGTTGCTGGCGCACACCTCGGGTCTGCCGGTGGGGCTGGACCTGAGCGGCCGGGATGTGGATCGGGAGGAGATGCTGCGCCGTATCGTGGCGACCCGGCGGGTGGCCGAGCCGGGCAGCAAGGTGCTCTACAGCGACATCAATTTCGAGGTGCTGGGCGTGTTGGTGGAGCGCGTCAGCGGCCAGCCGCTGGACGTTTACTGCCAGCGCCATATCTTCCAGCCGCTCGGCATGCGCGACACCGGGTTTCTGCCGGCGGCGGAGCGCTGGCCCCGCATTGCGCCGACCCGGCCGGCTTTGGCCAACCTTGCGCGCGGACGGGTGCACGATCCGGCGGCGCAGCACATGGGCGGGGTGTCCGGGCACGCCGGCCTGTTTGCCAGCGCCGACGACCTGGCGCGCTTCGCCCGCGCGCTGCTCAACGATGGCCGCCTGGGCTGGCAGCGCATCCTGCGGCCGCAGAGCGTGGCGCTGCTGTTCCAGCCGCAGTCGCCCACCGAGGCGCCGCACTGGCGCGGCATCGGCTGGGCGCTGGAGGCGCCGCTGGTGGCCAACCGCGATGCCCTGGCTCCGGTCGGCATGATCGGCCACACCGGTTTCACCGGCACCGGGCTGTGGATCGACCGCGTCACGCAACGCTTCCTGATCGTTCTGAGCAACCGGGTTTACCAGGAGGGCAGCGGCGACGCCCAACCGCTGCGGCACCAGTTGCTGGCGCTGCTGGCCAGCCTCGAGCCACCCAGGCCGCCCACCGCCATCGCCGCCGACCCGGTGCTGGCCGCCGCCGCCGCGCTGCCGCCGCCGGTCCTTCCCGCCGACGAGCGCCCCAGGGTGGAAACCGGCATCGACGTGCTGGAGGGGCAGTCGTTCGCGCCGCTGGCGGGCTTGCGCGTCGGTCTGATCACCAACCTGAGCGGGGTGGACGGGCGGGGTTGGCGCACCATCGACCGCCTGCGTTGGGCGCCGGGGGTGACGCTGGCGGCGGTCTTCAGCCCGGAGCACGGCGTTTACGGCGACCAGGAAGGGCAGGTGGTGTCGCAGACCGAGCCGTTCTCCGGCCTGCCCTTGTACAGCCTGTACGGTGCGACACGGCGCCCCACACCCGCCATGCTGGCGGGGCTCGACGCGCTGGTGTTCGATATCCAGGATGCCGGGGTGCGCTTCTACACCTTCGCCAGCACCCTGGGCTACGCCATGGAGGCGGCCGCGGCGCAGGGGCTGCGCGTTTTTGTGCTGGACCGGCCCAACCCGCTGGGGGCCGAACAGGTCGACGGCCCGCTGCTCGACGACGATCTGACCTCGTTCACCGGCTATTTTCCGCTGCCGCTCCAGCACGGCATGACCCTGGGCGAGCTGGCGCGCCTGTTCAACGGCGAAAAACGGCTGGGGACCGAGCTCACGGTGGTCGCCATGCAGGGCTACCGCCGCGCCATGCGCTTCGAGGAGACCCGGCTGTCGTGGTTGCCGCCGTCGCCCAACCTGCGCACCCTGAGCCAGGTGCGGCTCTACCCCGGGGTGGCGCTGCTGGAGGGGGCCAACGTCAGCGTCGGGCGCGGCACCGAGCGGCCCTTCGAATGGCTGGGCGCACCGTGGATCGACGGCCCGGGGTTGGCCGAAGAACTGAACGCCCGCGCCATCCCCGGGGTGCGTTTCGAACCGGCCGAATTCGTCCCGGACGACAGCCTCTACCGCGGCGAGCGCTGCCAGGGCGTGCGCCTGATCGTTACCGACCGCCAGGCGCTGCGCGCGCCGCTGCTGGGGATCGAGCTGATCGCGGCGCTGCAGCGGCGCTACCCGCAGCGCTTTGCGCTGGCCCAGACGCTGGGCATGGTCGGTTCGCGCCAGGTGCTGGCAGCGCTGCAACGGGGTGAGGACCCGCGCCACATCGAGGCTGACTGGCAGCCCGCGCTGCAGCGCTTTCGCGCGTTGCGCGAGCGCTATCTGCTGTACGACACGGCGGCGCCATGACGCGGCGGCAGGGTGCGCTCAGAACCTGTTCACGATCTTGCTGCGTGTCCCTGATCGGGGCTCATGGGCACCGCGTGCGAATCTATCGTTGAGCCAATCTCCGCGTGCAAATCTTTAGATTTGCCCAGCGATAGATTGGCACGCAGCGATTCGCTCAGCGATCGGAAATCCTCATGTACTACTTGTCCACTCCGGTTTCTGCGCTGCTCTTCACCCCGCTGAGGGCCGCTCGCGACAGATCGTGAACAGGATCTCAGCGCTGCGTCTGGGTGACGGCCCGGCGAAAGCGCGACAGCGCGCCGACGAAGAACACCACCCCGATCGCGGCGATCGCCAGCAGGTCGGGCCACACCACGTCCAGCCCGGCGCCCCGGTACAGGATGGCCTGCGCCAGCTTGACGAAATAGGTGGTCGGCGCGCCCAGCATGATGTCCTGCACCGGCAGCGGCATGCTCTCGCGCGGGGTGGCGCCGCCCGAGAGCAGCTGCAGCGGGATGATGGTGAGGATGATGAGCAGGCCCAGCTGCGGCATCGAGCGTGCCAGCGTGCCGAGGAAGATGCCGATCGAGGCTGCCGAGAACAGGTACAGCGCGGCACCGGCCAGAAACAGCGGCACCGAGCCGGCGATGGGTACCCGCAACACCTGCTGCACCACCACCGTCAGCGCGAACGTGACGCCGATCAGTACCGCCAGCCCGTTGGCCCAGACCTTGGCCGCCATGATCTCGAACGGGGTCAGCGGCATCACCAGCAGATGCTCGAGCGTGCCGTGTTCGCGCTCGCGGAGGAAGGCGGCGCCGACCAGGATGATGGTGAGCATGGTGACGTTGTTGATCGCTTCCATCACGCCGCCGAACCAGACCCCGGTGAGGTTGGGGTTGAAGCGGGCGCGCGTGGTGAGGCGGATGGCGGGCACGCTCTGCCGATTGGGCGCCAGGTACGCCGCGATTTCGCCGGCGGCGATGTTGGTGATGTAGCTGGAACCGATGAAGGCCTGGCTGACGATGGTGGCGTCGACGTTGAGCTGCAGTTCCGGGTGGCGGCCGGCGTTCAGGTCGCGCTGGAAATCGGGCGGGATGATCAGCACGAAGGAATAGCGCCCCTGGTCCATGACGGGGTCGATCTCGGCCTCGCTGATCAGGGCCGGTTTCTTGAAATAGGGCGGGTAGAGGGCGTCGACGATGCGTTGCGACAGCGGCGAGCGGTCGCCATCCACCACCGCCACCGGGGCGTTGTGCAGCTCCTGCGAGACCCCGGTGGCGGCCTCGTAGATCGCCCCCGAGAACGACCAGACGATGAGCAGCAGCAGCACCTTGTCGGAGAGCAGGCTGCGCAGTTCCTTGACCCCCAGGCGGTAGATGTTGGCGAGCGTGCGCAGCGACATGGCGGGCCCTATTTCTCCTGCTTGCGCAACAGCAGCAGGCTGAGGGTGGTGAGCGCCGGCGGGAACAGCGCCAGCGCGAGGAACTGGCTCGCCAGGTCGGCAAAGCCCAGCGACTTGGTGAAGACGCCGCGGCTGATGGTGAGGAAATAGCTGGCCGGGAAGCACTGGCCGATCCAGTAGCTGGCCCCCTCCAGCGCGCCCACCGGGGTGGTGAAGCCGGAGAACTGCACCGTCGGCAGCATGGTGAGGATGGCGGTGCCGAACAGCGCGGCGATCTGGGTGCGGGTGAAGGTCGAGGTGAGCAGGCCGAGCCCGGTGGTGGCGCTGACGAACAGCAGGGCGCCGCAGCTCAAGGCGAGAAAGCTGCCCTTGAGCGGCACGTCGAAGGCGAACACCGCCTCCAGCACCAGTCCGAAGAAACTGCCCATCGCCAGGGCGATGTAGGGCAGCTGCTTGCCCAGCAGGAATTCCAGGCGCGACAGGGGCGTGACGTAGAGGTTGGTGATGGAGCCCAGCTCCTTCTCGCGCACCACGCCCAGCGCCATCAGGATGGAGGGAATCAGCACCAGCAGCAGCGGCATCACCGCCGGCACCATGGCGTACAGGCTCTGGTAGCCCTGGTTGTAGCGGTAACGCACCTGGATGCCGGCAGCCGCGGTCTCGGCGGCGCCGCTGCCCTGCTGCGCCAGGTCGCGCAGGTACTGCGTGTGCATGCCTTCCACGTAGCCGCGGATGGTTTCGCCGCGGAAGGGCATGGCGCCGTCGACCCAGGCGGCGATCTCCGGGGCGCGGCCGCTGCGCAGGTCCTTGCCGAAGCCGGGCGGGATTTCGAGCGCCAGCGACAGCTCGCCGGAGCGCATGCGCCGCTCGAGGCCGGCGGCGTCGAGCACGGCGGGGCGCTCGACGAAGTAGCGCGAGCCGGCGATGTTCTGCACGTAGTCGCGGCTCTCCGGCGTCTGGTCCTGGTCCAGCACGCCGAAGCGCAGTCCCTCCACGTCCATCGAGATGCCGTAGCCCAGGACGAACATCAGCAACAGCGAACCGAGCAGGGAGAACGTCAGCCGGATCGGGTCGCGGCGCAGCTCCAGCGTCTCGCGCAGGGCGACGCCCAGCATGCGCCTGAGCGAGAAGGCGCCATGGGACGGGGAGGACGCCACCGGGTTTGCTTGCACCGCCTCGTCCGCCGGCGCCGGCAGGCTGGCCTCCACGCTCTGGCGGGTGGCCTCTTCGAGGTAGGCGATGAAGGCCTCTTCCAGCGTGGCGCTGCCCCTGGCGGCGCACAGGGCGGCCGGGGTGTCGCTCGCCAGCACCCGCCCGGCGTGCATCAGCGAGACCCGGTCGCAACGTTCGGCCTCGTTCATGAAGTGGGTCGAGATGAAAATCGTCACGCCGCGCTCGCGCGCGAGTTCGATCAGCAATTGCCAGAATTCGTCGCGCGCGACCGGGTCCACCCCGGAGGTCGGCTCGTCCAGGATCAGCAGCGCGGGCTCGTGCACCACCGCCACGGCCAGCGACAGGCGCTGGCGGATGCCCAGCGGCAGCGCGCCGGCGCGCTCGGCGAGGTAGGGGGTGAGGCCGAAGCGCCGGCAGAGGGCGTCGAGGCGCGACGGAATCTCGCGGGCGGCGAGCTGGAACAGGCGGGCGTGCAGTTCCAGGTTCTGCTGCACGGTGAGCTCGCTGTACAGCGAGAACGACTGCGACATGTAGCCGACCTGGGTGCGCGTATCCAGGTCGCGGGCATCCAGCGGCTTGCCGAACAGCCGCGCCTCCCCGGCGCTGGGTGGCAACAGGCCGGTCAGCATCTTCATGGTGGTGGTCTTGCCGCAGCCGTTGGAGCCGAGGAAGCCGAATATCTCGCCGCGCCGGATGCGGAAGCTGACGTCGTCGACGGCGGTGAAATCGCCGAAGCGCTGCGTGAGCCTTTCCGCCTCGATGGCGTAGCCGGTGTCCTGCGGCGGCCGCGGCGGGATGACCAGGCTGCGGTGGGCGCGGCGTTGCTCCTCCGGCAGCAGCGCGATGAAGGCTTCCTCCAGCGTGTCGCAACCGGTCCGGGCTTTCAGCTCGTCCGGTCGTCCGCTGCCCAGCACCCGCCCGGCGTCCATCGCCGCCAGCCAGTCGAACTGTTCCGCTTCGTCCATGTAGGCGGTGGCGATCAGCACGCTCATACCGGGACGGCGGCGGCGGATGTGGTCGATGAGGTGCCAGAACTGGCGCCGCGACAGCGGATCGACCCCGGTGGTCGGCTCGTCCAGGATCAGCAGGCTGGGGTCGTGGATCAGCGCGCAGCACAGTCCGAGCTTCTGCTTCATGCCGCCGGAGAGCTTGGCCGCCGGGCGGTCGCGGAATTCGGCCAGCCCGGTGCTGTGCAGCAGCTCGGCGATGCGTGCCTCCCGCTCCGCGCGCGCCTGGCCGAACAGGCGGCCGAAGTAGTCGACGTTTTCGAATACCGACAGGGTGGGGTAGAGGTTCTTGCCCAGCCCCTGCGGCATGTAGGCGATGCGCGGCTGCACCCGGCTGCGCTGGCGCGCGCGCGTCATGTCGGCGGCGTCCAGCACCGCGACCGTGCCGCCCTGGACGCGGCGCGCGCCGGCCAGGATCGCCAGCAGGGTCGATTTGCCGACGCCGTCCGGGCCGATCAGCCCCGCCATGCAGTCGGCGGGAATCGCCAGTGAGACGTCCTCCAGGGCCAGCGTCCTGCCGTAGCGGTGGGTCAGCCCGGCCACCCGGGCGACGCTGGACGGTGCGCTCATTTGGGCAGCTTGACCTGCAGGCGTTCCGGCCATTGCGCCTCGGGCGAGAGCGGCACGTAGGCTACGCCCGGCAGGCCGGTCTTGACCCGCTCCATGAAGCGCTGCAGCAAGGCCGGGGCGATGCGCACCTTGACGCGGAACATCAACTTCTCGCGCTCGGTGCGGGTTTCCACCTCGCGCGGGGTGAACTGCGAGCGCGGCGCGACGAACGACACCTTGGCGGGGATGACGTACTGCGGCGCGGCGTCCAGCACGATGCGGGCGTCGCTGCCCACCGTGACGCGGCCGGCCTGTTCGGTCGGCAGGAAGATGGTCATGTAGACGTCGGTCAGGTCGAGCACGGTCAGCACCTTGCCGCCCGCCGCCAGCACCGCGCCGGGTTCCACCAGACGGTAGAGCACGCGCCCGGCGATGGGGGTGCGCAGGGTGTTCTCGTCAAGGTTGACTTGCATCTGCTCGACCCGCGCCTGGGCAACGGCCACCGCCTGCTGCGCGGAGGTGACCCGCGCCCGCGCCGCGGCGATGCCTGCCTCGGCCTCGGTTTGCTGAGCCTGGGTGGCGGCGATGGCGGCTTCGGCCTCGGTGGCGCCGGCGCGGGCCGACTGCACCGCGGCTTCGGCGGTCTGCAGCGAGGCGTGGTCTTGGTCGAGTTTCTGACTGGAGACGAAGCCCTTGGCCGCCAGCTCGACCGAGCGCGCCAGGGTCTGGCGCGACAGCGCCAGCTCGCTGTCGCGCTGACTGACGGTGGCCTGTGCGCGCCGCGCTGCTTCCTGCGACTGCCGCACCTGGGCCTGAATCCGTCGTGCTCCCTGCTCGGCCTGGCGCACCTGCGCCTCGGTCTGGCGCGCGTCCTCCCGTGCCTGCTGCACCAGGGCCTGTGCCTGCCGCAGCTGGGCCTGCAGTTCCTGGGTGTCCATGCGCGCCAGCACCTGGTTGGCGCTGACCAGATCCCCTTCCTTGACCATCACCTCGGTCAGGTGCCCGGGAATCTTGGTGGCGATGTCCACTTCGGTGGCCTCGATGCGGCCGTTGCCCGAGGCCAGGTCGGCCGGCAGCGTGTTGTTGTGCAGCCTCAGCCAGCCATAGCCGGCGGCGAGCGCGGCAGCCAGCAAGGCGAGTGCGATGAAGAGCCCGTTCCTGTTGCCGTACTTTGCCACTCGTGAGCACTCCTGTTGGGCCTGTTATCCGGTTGCCGCCAGGCGCGGTCGTGGCGTCTCGGCGGCGGCCGCGATGATGCGCTTGGCGGTGTTTTCCATTGTGGCGCTACGCGGCCGGCATGGGGTTGATGCAGCGCAATACCGGGCGAAAACAGATGGCACCATGATGGTGTAGGTATAGGTGAGCGCGATGTGGGGCGGACAGGGCGGTCGTGCCGGCTCGAGTTGCTGCCAGGGGAGGGCGCGGGGCAAACCGGCGGCGCGGGCGGGCGTCACCCGGCGGGCGCATCCGCCGTGCACAGCTGGCGCAGGTAGCGGCCGGCGCTGCGCAGATCCTCCGCGATGGCCGCGCGCACGCCTTCGGCGTCGCCCGCCAGCAGCGCCGCGACCAGGGCGCGGTGCGCATCGTTCATGGTCTTCCACACCGCCAGGTCCTGGTGCAGCTGGTTGGAGATCGGACCGACGTAAAGCCACACCGTCTCGATCAGCGACAGCAGCAGCGGCGAGCCGGCGGCGCGGTACAGCAGCCGATGGAAGCATTCGTTGGCGTCGAGGTAGGCCTTGACGTCGTCGGCGGCGATCGCCGCGTCCATGGCCCGGCACAGCGCGACCAGTTCCTGGCGCTGGTCTTCGGCCAACCTTTGCGCCCCCAGCGACGCCGCCTCGCCTTCCAGCAGGATGCGGTTGTGCAGGATGTCGTCGAATTGCGCCACCGTCAGGCGCGGCACCATGGCGCCGCAGTTGGGGACGTTCTGCAGCGCCTTTTCCGCCGCCAGGCGCTGCAGCGCGGCGCGCACCGGCATCGGGCTGACCCCCAGTTCGTCGGCGAGCGGCTTGATCTTCAGCCGCTCGCCCGGCAGCCAGCGCCCCAGCATCAGCCAATGGCGCAGCGTGTCGTAGGTTTCGTCCTGCAGGGTGGAGGCGTGGCGGGTCTTCATGTCGGTGGGCAAAAGGCGGAATCGCGCCAGCATACCAGAGCGGCCGATGGTGCGATCGTGAATTTGATCAAATGTTGACTTTGATATTTGATCAAATCTACGATGAACGGCAGCAACGGCATTCTGCCGGGGTTTTCTGTTTACCAGGACGGGAACCAAAGGACGCGTACCAGAGGAGAACGACCATGAACGAACAACTGGCCAGCTTCATCCGCGAGCACACCATCCACGAGGTGGAGTGCGTGATCCCGGACATGACCGGCGTGGCACGCGGCAAGATCGTGCCCAAGGCCCTGTTTCTGGCCGAGGACAGCATGAAAATGTCGAAGGCGGTGCTCACCATCACCGTCAACGGCGAATTCGCCGAATTCGAGCGCTTTGTCGGCGCCAACGACCCGGACATGGTGTGCCGGCCCGATCCGGCCACCATCCGCCTGGTGCCGTGGGCGATCGAACCGGTGGCGGTGGTGATCCACGACTGCGAGGATTTCGACGGCCGCCCGGTCGGCATCTCGCCGCGCGCGGTGCTGCGCCGTGTGCTGGCGCTGTACGAACAGCGCGGCTGGTGCCCGGTGGTGGCGCCGGAGATGGAGTTCTACCTGATCCGCCAGAACACCAACCCGCACGAGCCGCTGCGGCCGCCGTCGGGCCGCGCCGGCCGTTCCGAAGTGGGGCGCCAGTCGTTTTCCATCGACGCGGTCAACGATTTCGACCCGTTCTTCCAGGAATTGTCGTCGTTCTGCCAGGCGGCCAGGCTCAACGTCGAGACGCTGATCCACGAAGTGGGCGCCTGCCAGATGGAGATCAACTTCAGCCACGGCGACGCCCTGGAACTGGCCGACCAGGTGTTCCTGTTCAAGCGCGCGGTGCGCGAAACCGCCTATCGCCACAACATCTTCGCCACCTTCATGGCCAAGCCGATGGAGGGCGAGCCGGGCAGCGCCATGCACATCCACCAGAGCATCGTGGACCGGGAAAGCGGCGACAACCTCTTCTCCAACCCGGACGGCAGCGCCAGCGCGCTGTTCTTCCAGCACATCGGCGGCATGCAGCACTACCTGCCGCAGGCGATGCCGATGTTCGCCCCCTACGTCAACAGCTACCGCCGCCTGAGCCGCCACACCGCGGCGCCGATCAACGTGCGCTGGGGCTACGACAACCGCACCTGCGGCATCCGCATCCCGCCGTCCGGCCCGGCCGCGCGCCGGCTGGAAAACCGCCTGCCGGGGGTGGACGTCAATCCCTATCTGGCGATGGCGGCGACGCTGGCCTGCGGCTACCTCGGCATGGTGAAGCGGCTGGAGCCGTCGGCGCCGATGAGCGACAGCGCCTACGACATGGACTACGAGCTGCCGCGCAGCCTGGAAGACGCGGTGGCACGGATGCAGGACTGTCCGGAGCTGGCCGAAATCCTGGGCGAGGAATTCGTGCAGGCGTTCTGCGCGGTGAAGGAAAAGGAATTCGAAACCTTCAACCGCGCCATCACCGCCTGGGAAAGAGAGCACCTGCAGCTGCACGTGTAAGAACCTGGTCAGGATCGGCTGCGTGGCGGCGATACGGCGAGCGTTCGATGCAGGGATGCGCGTTGATTCCATGTCAATTCCGCGCCCCTCCGTTTTCGCCTTGTCTCGCTCTAGCTCGCTAGATCGTAAACAGCTTCTCCACGCCGCATGGAATGAATTCACGGCTTGCGGCCAATCCTGGCCGCTGCCGGCACAAAACAAGCAAGACTAAGGAGACACCCATGACCACCCGCCACGGCATCGACTGGGACAAGGCGCAGGCGCTGTACGCCGCCGAGCGCGACGCCTTCATCGCCCGCATGCCGCGTTCGCGCGAGCTGTCGGCCGCCGCCGCCGGCCATCTGCTGTTCGGCGTGCCGCTGCACTGGATGGACGACTGGTCCACGCCGTTTTCGCTCTATGTGGCGGCGGCGCAGGGTGCGCGCTTTCAGGACGTGGACGGTCACGACTACGTCGACTTCTGCCTCGGCGACACCGGCGCCATGTTCGGCCACAGCCCCAGGCCGGTGGCCGCGGCCATCGCCCGCCAGGCCGAGCGCGGCTACACCGCCATGCTGCCGAGCGAGGACGGCGTGTGGGTGGCCGAGGAGCTGGAGCGCCGCTTCGGCCTGCCGTACTGGCAGTTCGCGCTGTCGGCGTCCGACGCCAACCGCTTCGCCATCCGCTGGGCGCGCGCCGTCACCGGCCGCAGCAAGGTACTGATCTTCAACGGCTGCTATCACGGCACGGTGGACGACGTGTTCGTCGACCTGGTGGACGGCCGGCCGCAAACGCGCGACAGCCTGCTGGGGCAGGTGTACGACATCACCCGGCACACGCGCAGCGTGGAGTTCAACGATCTGGCGGCGCTGGAAGCCGCGCTGCAGGACGGTCAGGTGGCCTGCCTGCTGGCCGAGCCGGCCATGACCAACATCGGCATGGTGCTGCCGCAGCCGGGCTTCTGGCCGGCGGCGCAGGCCCTGTGCCGGCGCTACGGCACGCTGCTGCTGATCGACGAAACCCATACCATCAGCAGCGGCCCCGGCGGCTATAGCCGCGCCCACGGCCTGCAGCCGGACCTGTTGGTGGTCGGCAAGCCGGTGGCGGGCGGCGTGCCGTGCGCGGTGTACGGCTTCAGCGCCGAGCTGGCCCGGCAGGCCGAGGCCGCCAAGCGCAAGGCGCCGCCCGGCCACAGCGGCATTGGCACCACGCTCACCGCCAACCTGCTGGCGATGGCGGCGATGCGCGCCAACCTCGCCGAGGTGATGACCGACGACGCCTACCGCTACATGTTCGGCCTGGCCGAAAGGTTGGCCGAAGGGCTGCGCCGCGTCATCGACGAGCAGCGGCTGCCGTGGTGCGTGACCCGCATCGGCGCGCGCACCGAGTTCCAGTTCACCGCCACGCCGCCGCAGAACGGCAGCGAGGCGGAGCGGATTCTCGACAGCGAACTGGAGCACATCGTGCACCTGTTCCTGCTCAACCGCGGCCTGCTGATCACGCCGTTCCACAACATGATCCTGGTGTGCCCGGACACCACGCCAGCCGATGTCGACCGGCTGGTGGCGGCGTTCGCGGCGTTTGTCGCGGCGGTCAAATAAGGCCCAAGGTTGGCCGAAGCCGGGCTGAGCGGCGGGGAGGGGGCGTCCCCGCTCCCCGGCCGCAGCGCCCCAGCCCGGCGGGCCTGAGCGGGGCGTTGCCCTTGCTCGCGGTGCCGCCTGCGGGCCGCTGCGCCAAGCCGCCAATTTCTTTCATATTTCGTCAAATGCAGAATTTCTCGGCGAAAAATCCGGTCCGATTGCTCGTCGATGGCGAATAAATGACCAAAATGCAATAATTCAATAAATAAATGCATTTAACTTTCTATCGGCTTTTCACCACAATCCAGTCACTGATTCAACGCCTGTGGTGGAGCCGATCCATGTTGACCCCCATTCCCTGCCTCCTGATGCGCGGAGGCACTTCCAAAGGCCCGTTCTTCCTGGCCGACGACCTGCCGGCCGACCCGGAGACGCGCAACGCCGTGCTGCTGTCGGTGATGGGCTCGCCCGACCTGCGCCAGATCGACGGCATCGGCGGCGGCGACTCGCTGACCAGCAAGGTGGCCATCGTCAGCCGCTCGCAGCGCCCCGGCATCGACGTCGATTACCTGTTTGCCCAGGTTTCGGTCAGCCAGCGCGCGGTCGATACCAACCCCAACTGCGGCAACATGCTGTCCGGCGTCGGCCCGTTCGCCATCGAGCAGGGGCTGGTGCCGGCGATCGATCCGGTGACGCCGGTACGCATCTTCAACGTCAACACCGGCAAGGTGATCGAGGCGCTGGTGCCGACGCCGAGCGGTGAAGTGACCTACGAAGGCGAAGTGCACATCGACGGCGTGCCCGGTGCCGCCGCCGGCATCGTGCTCAACTTCCTCGACGCCGCCGGCGCCAAGACCGGCAAGCTGCTGCCCACCGGGCAGGCGCTCGACATCGTGGACGGCATCGCGGTGTCCTGCGTCGACTTCTCCACCCCCATCGTGCTGGTGGCGGCCGCCGACCTGGGCATCAGCGGCCACGAAAGCAAGGCCGAGCTCGATGCCAACGCTGCTCTGCTGGCCCGGCTCGAAGCCGTGCGCCAGGCCGCCGCGCGCCGCATGGGGCTGGGCGATGTCAGCGCCAGCGTGTTGCCGAAGATCGCCGTGCTGGCCGCCCCGGCCAAGGACGGCAGCATCAGCTCGCGCTATTTCACCCCCTGGGCCTGTCATGCCGCCCACGCCGTGACCGGCGCCCTGTGCGTGGCTGCCGCCTGCCTGATTCCCGGCTCGGTGGCGTCGCGCCTGGTACGGCGCCGGGCCGATCAACCCGGCCGCATCGCCATCGAACACCCCTCCGGCCAGCTGGAAACGCAGGTCGAACTGCCCGCCGCCGCGGACGGAGAGCCCCCCGTCATCCGTCGTGTCGGCATCGTCAGAACCGCCCGGCCGCTGTTCAGCGGCCAGGTGCTGATTCCCGGAACGGTCTGGAAAAAAGCCGGCTGAACCGACAAGAAAGAGAGTGAGGAGACACATCATGCAAGCCAAGATTTTCAAATCCCTATACCTGCAGGTGATCATTGCCGTCGTGATCGGCATCGCCTTCGGTCACTTCTTCCCGAGCCAGGGCGCCGCGCTCAAACCGCTGGGCGACGCCTTCGTCAAGCTGGTGAAGATGATGATCTCGCCGGTGGTGTTCTGCACCATCGCCATCGGCATCGCCTCGCTGGGCGACAAGAGTCAGCTCGGGCGTATCCTGGGCAAGACGCTCGGCCTGTTCCTGATGCTGACGCTGCTGGCGCTGGGCTTCGGCCTGGCGGCGGTGAACGTGATCCGCCCGGGGGCGGGGATGAACATCGACCCCAGTCAGCTCGATACCAGCGGCATTGCCAAGTACACCCATAGCGCCAAGGAGCTGAACGTCGTCGACTTCTTCATGCACATGATCCCGGACTCGTTCGTCGGCGCCTTCACCCAGGGCGAGGTGCTGCCGGTGCTGCTGCTGGCGGTGCTGACCGGGTTTGCCCTGTCGGCCTCCAGCGGCAAGGGCGGCGACAAACTGCTGGCCTGGCTGGAGGACATGTCGCAAATCCTGTTCCGCGTGTTCAACTTCGTGATGAAAGTGGCCCCGATCGGCGCCTTCGGCGCCATGGCCTTCACCGTCGGCAAATACGGCGTGCACTCGCTGGCCTCGCTGGGCCAGCTGATCCTGACCTTCTACGTGGCCTGCATCGGTTTCGTCGTCGTGGTGCTGGGTGGCCTGTGCCGCTTGAGCGGGTTCAGCCTGTGGCGCACGCTCCAGTACTTCCGCGAAGAGCTGCTGGTGGTGCTGGGAACCTCCTCCACCGAGCCGGTGCTGCCGCGCGTGCTGCAGAAGCTGGAGAAACTGGGCTGCAGCAAGGGCGTGGCGGGTTTCGTCCTGCCCACCGGCTACTCCTTCAACCTGGCCGGCACCGCGATCTACCTGTCGCTCGCCAGCCTGTTCATCGCCCAGGCCTGCAATATCGATCTTTCCTGGCAGCAGACGGCGATCATGCTCGGCATCATGCTGCTGTCCTCCAAGGGCGCGGCCGGCGTCACCGGCAGCGGCTTCGTGGCACTGGCCGCCACCCTGGTTGTGGTGCATGACATCCCCCTGGCCGGTATCGCGCTGCTCCTGGGCATCGATCGCTTCATGTCCGAAGCCCGCGCGCTGACCAGCATCATCAGCAACATCGTGTGCTCGCTGGTGGTCGCGCTGTGGGAGAAGGCCTGCAACCGGGAACAACTGCAGGCGGAGCTGCGCGAGCCAACCCCGTTGGTGGAAGCGGTGGCGGAGGAGGCCGAGCCGGAACTGGAGGGGTTCACGGTGGCGGAAGGGCTGTCGTTGAAGTCCTGAGCGGGACGATGCCCGCGGGCCGGTTCTTGGGAGCCGGCCTTTTCATTGCCGCTGTGCCCGTCGCCGAGGTGGTTTCTACTGAGCCGGCTTGTCGCTGAGCGCGCTAAGGTTGGCCTTCAGCTGTGCGCCCATCGGCATGTTCAGGTTCATGCCTTTGGGGGGAATCGGAGACTCGAACCACTTGTTGTAGAGCCGCGTGAATTCGCCCGATTTCATCAGGCGGGCGAGGGTGCCGTCCACCAGCTTCTTGAACTCGGGATCGTCCTTGCGCAGCATGCAGCCGTACGGTTCCACCTGCAGCGCGTCCCCCACCACCTCGAACGAATCCGGGTTCTTGGCATTCGCTTTCAGACCAAACAGCAAGATATCGTCGAGCGCCAGCGCCACCGCCTGATCGCTTTCCACCAGCTGCAAGGCGTCGCCGTAGTCCTTGCCCAGGACGAACTGCATGTCGAGGTGGTTGTCGGCGTTGTACTGGCGGATGACCTTCTCGTTGGTGCTGCCCGCCGTCGAGGCCACTGTCTTCTTGGCCAGGTCGGCGTAGCTCGTGATATGGGCGGTCTTCTTCGCCAGCAGGCGCGTGCCGGCATAGAAGTGGCTGATGGCAAACGCCACGTCCTTGCCGCGCGCCGCGTTGTTGGTGGTCGAGCCACACTCCAGGTCGTAGGTGCCGTCCACCAGCAGGAGAATGCGGTTCTGCGAGGTGACCGGAATGGTGGCCACTTCGAGGTTCGGCTTTTTCAGCTTCTTGCGCACATCATCGACGATGGCGTTGGTCAGATCCACGGAAAACCCCACGGCTTTGTCCGTACCGGGAAAATAACTGAAAGGCACGGCGGCTTCACGGTAAGACACGGTGATCTTGTTGCTCGCGGCAACCTTTTCCAGCGTGGACGCCGCGACAGCCGGCAGAGTGCAAGCCAGGCCGGCGGAGATCAAAGCAGTCGTCATGAGTTTCTTGGTCTTCATGTTTTTCCTTTCTGTTGGATGGACTGCTCCAATGGAGGCACGCTCCTCCTTCTCTGGATGGCTGCAACGGTTCCAAATCCGATGCAGTCCAGATCACTATAGAGGGGGGCGTGGCGGCAATACCTGCTGCGGGACAGCTTTGTTTGACGCAGCGCAAGTGTTTCGTTTCAGTGATAAGTCCGAAGCCGCGCCAGCTCTTCGTGCAGCCATTGTCGGCTTGTCACGGTCGCCCCACCGTTGCACCGCACCTGGTACGGCTGGCCGCTCAGGCTGCTTGCCGTGGCGGCCCGTTCGATAAAGTCCTCGGTGGTCGTGATCCGGTTTCGCGCCACCAAATAGCGGTATTTGTCGCGTATATGCGCCTGCGCCGTTTTGGCGTCGTGCCAAGAGCCATTGCGATAAAACTGGCAGCCGGAGCCTTCGATATAGCCGAGCAGAAAACTCACTTCCATTTGCACTGCGGCGGGGGGCTCCGCACGCGCCGCGGGCTGCCATAGCAGCCCCAGCATCAATACCGCCCCGGCGTATCTCGGCTTCATAGTTCCTTGTCCAGTGGCAGCAGAGAAAGCGTATGGGCCTTGATTCTTTCCCTGGCGCTGCGGGCCGGCTCTTCGTCGTACTCAACGGCCTTGCCGTCTTCCTCGGTACGCCACACCAGAGCGGGAGCCTTCCCCGTTTTGTTGGGCCGCAGTGCCAGCCGGTAGGAGTTGACGGGCTGCACCATGGCGTCGAAACGCAGGGCAATCTGCCGGGCGAGGGCGGGGCTGTCGATGATCAGGCCTATCTCGGTATTGAGATGCATCGAGCGCTGATCGAAATTCATCGAGCCGATGAACACCTTCCGGCGGTCAAACACAAACAGTTTGGCGTGCAGCGAATAATTGCCGAAACGGGACATCGCCGCGCTCTGGCCGCTGCCTTTGGCGTTGCCCAGCAACGATCGCACCTCATAAAGCTCCACGCCCTGCTCGAGCAGGGCCACCCGGTAATGCATATAGCCGGAATGAGCCAGCAATACGCTGGTCGATTCGAGTGAGTTGGTGAGAATCCGCACTCGGACGTTGCGCTGGCGTAGCTGTTGGAACAGGCGCATGCCTTCGTTCCCAGGGATCAGGTAGGGCGTCACCATCAGTAATTCGGATTGCACCGCGAGCGTGGTATTGGCCACCGGGCGCTGCATCAGTTGCCCCACCATCGCGCCCTTCACCACCTTGCGTTTGTCGGGGCTGTCGTAGACCAGTTGCGCCGGCGCCCAGGTCAGCGGCAAGCGGCCGGAGACCATCCCCGCAAAGGGCTCGCCGGTGGCTACCCGCCTGACGTAGTCGACGCCATCTGCCCTCAACTCCTGATGCTGTTCGTTCAAGGCATCGCGATGCTCATTCAATTCGGCAGGCGAGGGTTTCTTGCCGGCCAGCGCCTCAACCGGGATCGCCAGGGGGCTGTTCCAGTACTCATCGAAAGATCCCGAGAGCTGCGGGACGATGGGCCCGGCGGCAAAGACATCCTCGTCGGCGAACTGGGACTGGGGGTTGATCTGAAAGTATTGATCGCCGATGTTGCGCCCGCCAATCAGCGCCACGGCGTTGTCCACGACCAGCAGTTTATTGTGCATCCGGTAGTCGAGGCGGGAGGCGTTGAACATGAACTCGATGGATCGGAACAGCTTCGAATGGCCGCGATACGAGAACGGGTTGAAGAGACGAATCTCGACCGAAAGATGGGCTTCCAGACGGGTAATCTGCTCGTCCCCGGCCTCCGTTTCGGCATCGTCGATCAGCACGCGTACGCGTACCCCGCGATCGGCCGCGCGCAGCACCGCTCCGGTAAGCAGCCGGCCCGTTTCATCCCCACGGAAAATGAAGTACTGAAGGTCGAGAGAGCGTTCGGCGGCGTTGATCATCTGCATGCGGGTCAGAAAGCCGTCGGCGCCGACCGGGATGATGCGAAAACCGGAGCGGCCCTCATGTTCCCGCGCCGCTTGGCCAAACAGCCGGCCAAGCCGGGTCTCCTCGGGGTGAGCCAACGCCGAGGAAGGGGTTTTGGCAACATCCGACCCCGGTGGCAGCGAGCGGCAGCCACCGAGTAGGGCGACCATCAGTACGACCAGCACAAGCTGGAGCCGGTGGATCATCACACTACTCCCCGCCGCTCCGGGGGCAGGGCAAACCTGTCGGGTACCCGATCACGCCTTCGTCATCGCGATGGTCGGAAGACGGACCGTGGCGGCACCTCACCGGCGGGGCGGCCATTGATGTAGAGGACTCCGGATTCAAGCGGTAGATGCAAGCGCAGGGTGAAATCGTTCGGCAAGTGTTTTGTAGTGTAGTGTTTTCCTCGGCGGCTCATGCCTCTTCCTCGCCACCGTATCGAGCAGGGCTGGCGGTGACCACCACGCCGCTGTACCGCAGAGTGAACAGGCTGCCGAGTGTCTTTTGGATCAGTCCAGATAGGGCTCCATCCCTCCAGGCGGGCTGCATCCGCAAGGAGGGCGGAGTCAGCCATCTCACGGCCAGGCGCGGCTGGCGGCAAACTCGGCGGCCACCTCGCTGATCAGCGTCCACACCGTTTCGGCCAACGGCGACAGCGAGCGATTCTTGCGACGCACCAGCATCAGCGAGCGCTCGACGGCGGGGGTGAGCGGCCGCACCACCAGATCGCTGGCTTCCGGCAAGGGCAGCGCCAGGATCGGCAGCACGCTGATGCCGATGCCGGCCTCGATCATGCGGTACACGGTGGTGGAATGCCCGAGTTCCTGCGCCACCTCCATGCTCACCTGCTGCTGGGCGAAGGCCTTGTCGATGAGCGGCCGGCTGCCCGAGGCGTAGTCGAGCAGCACCAGTGGCTCGCCGGCGAGTTCGCTCCAGGCAACCGACTCGTTTCCGGCGAAGCGGTGATCGCCCCGGCAGACCAGGCAGAACGGCTCCTGCAGGATGGTTTCGCAATACAGGTCGTCGGCACCGAGCGGGTCGATGATCACACCAAAATCGACTTCCCCGCTGCGCACGCTGGCGAGCACCAGTTGCTGCACCTGGTCGCGTAGCGTCAGCGAGAGCTTGGGATGGCGCTCGGAGCTGCGGGCGATGCACGAGGGCATGAGGTTGGCCGAAATGGTCGGGCTGGCCGCCACCCGCACCCGCCCCTGGCGGGTTTCGCCCAGCTGGCGGGTCTCGGCGAGGCAGCCTTCCAGTTCGTCGAGCAGCCGCTCCAGCGTGCCGGCCAGGCTTTGCCCCGCCTCGGTCAGTGCCACGTCGCGGGTGGTGCGGTCGAGCAGCTTCAGGCCCAGCTCGCCCTCCAGTTCGCGCAGCGCGTGGCTGACCGCCGGCTGCGACAGGCCGATCGCGTCACCGGCACGACTGAAACTACGGTGCCGGGCAACGGCAAGGAAGGTGCGCAGCTGGCGTAGCGAGATGTTCATGCAGAAATTGAATGAATTGATCAGATAAATCCATTTGAATTCTATATCGGCTGGCAGCAAAAATAACGCCAATGAATAGAGGGCAGCATCTGCTCTCGCAAGCGATCATCAGGAGCACCCCGTGGCACGACCCCGTTTCCTCCCCGACAACTTCACGCTGGCGCTGGTCATCACCGTGCTGCTGGCCACTTTCCTGCCCTGCGAAGGCCAAACGGCCGTGGTGTTCGGCAAGGTGACCTATGCCGCGATTGCGCTGCTGTTCTTCCTGCATGGCGCGAAGCTGTCGCGCGAAGCGGTGATCGCCGGGGCAACGCACTGGCGGCTGCACCTGCTGGTGTTCGCGTGCACCTTCATCCTGTTCCCGGTGATGGGCTTTGCGCTCAAACCCATTCTGTCCCCCCTGGTGACGCCGGACCTCTACCTGGGCGTGCTGTTCCTGTGCGCGCTGCCTGCCACGGTGCAGTCCTCCATCGCCTTCACCTCGATGGCGCGCGGTAATGTGCCGGCAGCAGTGTGCAGCGCATCGGCGTCGAGCCTGATCGGCATCGTCCTGACTCCGCTCCTCGTCAGCGTGCTGGTGGTTTCGCACAGCGGTGGCTCCACCTCCTGGCACTCGATCATCGACATCATGGTGCAACTGTTGTTGCCCTTCCTGGCCGGTCAGGTGGCACGGCGCTGGATCGGTGGCTGGGTGGAACGCCACAAGGCGCTGCTGCGTTTCGTCGATCAGGGGTCGATCCTGCTGGTGGTGTATACGGCGTTCAGCGAGGCCGTCATCCAGGGGTTGTGGCACAACACGCCGGTGAAGGCGCTGGCCGGGCTGCTGGTGGTCAACGGGGTATTGCTGGCGCTGGCGCTGTTCGCGACACGCACCGCGGCGCGCAAGCTTGGTTTCAACAAGGAAGACGAGATCACCATCGTGTTCTGCGGCTCGAAGAAGAGTCTGGCAAGCGGGGTGCCGATGGCCAACGTGCTGTTCGCCGGCCACGCCGTGGGTGCAATCGTGCTGCCCCTGATGCTGTTCCATCAGGTCCAGCTGATGGTGTGCGCGGTGCTGGCGCAGCGCTACCGGCATCGCCCGGAGGCACCGGCGGTAGCCAAGCAGACCATTTGAACTTCGCGTCCTAAATAACTGGTTTTCTCCACCTGCCGGATCGCGGCTGATTTCTTGCGGAATCCCCTCAACGCAAGGCCAGGCCAGCGCCACCGTCTGGACCTGCGACTTCTCCTACGACTACGTGCGCATCAACGCCGACTACCGTAGCTGAACGCGAACCAAGGTTGGCCGAAGCCTGGCCAACCCGCCAGAAATGGCATTCACCCTGAAAAAGCCGGCGAAATTGCCGGCTTTTTGCATTTTCGGCGCGGAGCCGCTGGGCCGGAAGCGACGTAGCGGGCGGGGGAGCGGGGTGGGTTGCCAAAAATGTCCATCGGGTAAGTTGTTTTTATTCAGACGCTTGCATGCTGATTTTTGCCGGGCGGCGCATTTTTTGCGGTTTTTCTGCAAAAAGGCGTTGACGGGGGTGGGGGTCGGGGCGTATAGTTCGCCTCCTCAGCTGACGACGCAAACGAAACAAGCCAGTCAGCACCGCTCTTTAACAGACAGAATAACCGATAGGTG